>NZ_JBLIAB010000005.1:0-275160 GCF_047631575.1 Halopseudomonas sp.
TGAACGAAGGCTTAATCCTTGATGCCGCATCAGCATCAGGGCGATGCGTTCGTCAGTGGACAAATGCGTATAGGTTTTCATGGCAACACTCTATCTCATGTGTTGCACTTGGACCTTGAGACCGCCCTGGTTCATATTCCTGTAAATACTAAAAACTGGTGAATATTTGGCGAAGGCAGTGATGGGATCCTTTCCATGACCATGTGCGAGATAGCCTCACACATGTATAAAGATTTCGATCGAGAAGACTCATGGGAAAACCCAGGCCGTGCACGAATTGTTCAACTTGTTGCGAAGCATGGCCAAATGGTCGTGGGCAACGAAGACTGACTGCAGAAGTTTTGTAGGTTTATAACAAGTCAATGCATAAGACGCTATGGAGCCTGTGTTTGAAGTGTTATATTATTAAAATCATGCCAATATTTGGCTGTAGCGTGAGATTACTATGAAATTAAAAGACTATTCACTCATCGCCGAGATTATAAGTGCAATTGCGATTGTTACTTCTCTAATTTTCGTCGGCGTCCAAATTAATAATAGTGTGTCAGCTGTAAAATCCGCAGCTGCAAGTGATGCAACTACGACCATGCAATTGTGGTATCTCGAAATGGGAAGTAACAGGCAGGCTAGCGATGTTTGGTTTAACGCAATGACAAGTTTGGAACCACTACCTGCACACGACGAATTTCAGTTCCTGATGTCTATGCACACAGCCATATTGGGTATGCAAAATAGTTATCTTCTTTCGAAGGAAGGGACTTTAGATCCGGAATTTCGTGAAGCTGTAACTACAGCAATAGTGGCGGTAAAAGATCTTCCCGGTATGAAGCGCTATTGGAAACAAAGAAGAGGTTTCTTCCATGCAGAATTCGCAAAATACGTCGATGACCTATTGGATCGAGATGCTATCGAAACACTGGATATTTATAAGAAGTCAGATGCAATATCGGATCACTAATTTAAAACAAACTATTACGCTTCAGTGCACTAGTGAATGTCCGCTTCTGATCGAATCATGTCATTTAGCTACGACTTTCTGCAGAGCTAGCACATCATCAATGCTCTCTAAAACATGCATACGTTTGTGACAGTTGGGGCACAAAGCTACTGTGTTTTCGACTGTGTCTGCCCCTCCCCAGGCAAGCCAAACAATATGATGCGTTTCTAGGTAGGGGCGATCTGATTTATCGGCAAAGGGGGCCGGCAGTTTGCAAAGCTCGCAAAGACCTTTTGCACGTCGTTTGGCATGCTCTACCACGTAGGGGGAGCGCTGGTGCTGCTGGACCGTAGCAGACCTCAACCCCACCTTAATACGCCCTGTGCGTCTAGCCCTAGCTGCCACATCCTCATCACTGAGAGAACTAGCCTCTTTGGTCTTCTGCTCAGCAAGGCCTTGTAAGGTCGTCAAACCTGCGTGTCACGCATACGCTCCATCGCTTCATACCCGATGTAAACGATCACCAGAAACATGAAGATGACGTTTAACAGCGCGCCCAGGACTTCAGCACGCTTAAGACCAAAGGAGTGACGGCGTGAGGCGGGTTTGGTGGCGAGCCAGGCGGAAAACGCGCCGACAGCCAGCGAAAGCGAGTCGGTGAACATGTGCCCCGCATCGGACAGCAGTGCCAGCGAATTGGCCATGATGCCGCCGAATACCTCCACCACCGCAAAGCCGGTAGTAAACAGCAGCGCAAACAATAGTGTTTTACAGCTGCCATGGGAGTGGGAGTGGCTGTGGCTGTGATTCGACACGCGCAGATTTCCTTTATGGCTCTGATGGACAGTGTCGCACAGTAAAAACCCTCTAGTAGGTAGAGGGTCAAGAACAACCGCAGATCCAGTTCCAACTGATGGTAATCCGGCTCCATATGCCGGCATAGCGGGTAGAAGGCCTTGTTGTGGTCCTTCTCACGCAGGT
The DNA here is from genome assembly GCF_047631575.1 of Halopseudomonas sp. Classification (GTDB taxonomy): domain Bacteria; phylum Pseudomonadota; class Gammaproteobacteria; order Pseudomonadales; family Pseudomonadaceae; genus Halopseudomonas. The sequence continues at coordinate 1,919 of NZ_JBLIAB010000005.1, forward strand.
ACCTGAGCTCATGCACGACGACCATGCGCAGCAGGAGTTCAGGCAGGGTCTTGAAGAGCGCGGACACCTTGATTGCGTTCTTGCGCTTGAGCTTGCTTCCTGACATCAGCACTGCATCCACTCATGTACTTGAGTGCTGTCAGCCGACCGGATTACTCACACTCTCAATCTGGCGCTTGACCGACATGGGGTCGTCAATCCCCTTGAAGATCACATCGCTGATACCGCGGCCCGTAATCTTAACGGTACCATAACCAAACATGCGCCCGCCGATGCCCTGGTCGATCTCCACCGTTTCGATCGACTGCAGCTTCATCTCTTCGGTTCTGCGGCTGATGATGCCACGCTTGAGAATCACGCGTTTGTTGGTGACGCCCTGCTCCAGGTGCTTGAGCTTGAGGTACTCATACAGGGCCAGAATCAGCGTAATACCGATGGTGGGGATCGCCAGCACAAGCCAGATGAACATAGGCATGCGGGCAAACCAGTGCAGCGGGAAAAGCGCTTCGATTTTCTCACCGGATGACAGGGATTCTTCGATGTAGGTCATGCAGGGCTCCGTGGGCTCATTCGGAAAAGTTCAGGCAGGAGAGTTTACATCAAATCCCTTTCCCATCTGTCTTGCCACTTCCATTCCGAGCTTGTCACCCACGTTCTGGCGGTCGCTCTACATGACAGCGGGGAGAAGGATAGAGCGCTACGACTGCTTAAAAGACATTTGAAGGCTGATCCCGCAAATCGCCAGGTACGCTTGGCATTGGTCAGCTACCTAGGAGCTCATCAGGCACCTGCGCAAGTGGCAGCACTGATGGAAGAGCTGAGAGCACAGAACCCGACGATCCTGCATTGAGTGACCGATGACCAGATCTTTCGATGTGGTACGCACACAAAAAAGGCCGATCATCTGATCGGCCTTTCTGCTGAATATCGGCGATTACCACCTCAAGCCGTGGCAGTAATCGGCTTATCTGAATACCAGGCATCCACTAACGGGCTGACTTCTACTTTGCTCAGCTCACTACGGGTTTTCAGCCAGCTCTCAACCGCTACACGCTGCTTTTCACTCACTGAGCCACGTTCGGCCAGACAGACCAAGCCGAAATCGTCACCGCCAACATAGGCAAGGCCATTGGCTTCCAGAGCCTGCAGGATGAACTGATCGAGGAAGCTATCAATCTCTTCAACACTGAGGTCATCCTTCAAATCCAGATTCAGCTCGAATCCCAGTTCCTGAAACTCATCCACACAGAGTTTTTTGCGCAAACGACGCGAACGGTTGGTAGCCATGAAAATTCCTCTTTGGATGATTTTAACAGGGAGAATGGTCGGTCAAATGACAAAATGCGACTAAGTCAATTTGTAGGGGAACGCACGACGACTCTCAGAAATGAAAAAGCCCAATGCGTAAACATTGGGCTGAATCACTGAATATTGGTCGGGACGGAGTGATTCGAACACTCGACCCCTTGCACCCCATGCAAGTGCGCTACCAGGCTGCGCTACGCCCCGACTGTGCATCGACTTTGTCTGTCGAAGCGGGTCGCATAATACATTAACTATCTGATACGAGAAAGTTTTTTTTCATTATGCGAGTGAATCAATGGGTGCGCAGAACCTGTAGCACTTCTTCCAGTTCAGTGATGGTCTGGCGGATCAATTGCTTGTAATGGGTAACATCTTCCTTGGCTTCGTCACCTGACAGACGCTGACGGGCGCCGCCGATGGTGAAGCCCTGGTCGTAGAGCAGTGCACGGATCTGACGGATCATCAGCACGTCCTGGCGCTGGTAATACCGGCGATTGCCACGACGCTTGACTGGCGACAACTGGGGGAATTCCTGCTCCCAATAACGCAATACGTGTGGCTTGACCGCACACAGCTCGCTCACTTCGCCAATGGTGAAGTAACGCTTGCCTGGAATAACTGGTAATTCGTCGTTATGGCTGGGTTCCAGCATATGCTTCTACTCGTGCCTTGAGTTTCTGTCCGGGGCGAAAGGTGACCACACGCCGGGCGGTAATAGGGATTTCTTCGCCGGTCTTGGGGTTACGACCGGGCCGCTGGCGCTTATCGCGCAGGTCAAAGTTGCCGAATCCGGACAGTTTGACCTGCTCGTTGCTTTCCAGGGCGTTCCGAATCTCTTCGAAAAACAGTTCTACCAGTTCCTTGGCTTCACGCTTGTTGAAGCCAAGCTCCTCGTAGAGATGTTCTGCCATTTCTGCTTTTGTCAGAGCCCCCATGGGTTACTTCCTTAGTGTGGCATTAAACCTTAGCTCCAAAGACGATAACACCTTGTCCATGACAGCGTTCACCTCATCATCGGTAAGAGTGCGTGACGAATGCTGTAACGTCAAGCCGATTGCAAGACTTTTTCTATGCGGATCAACACCTTTACCCTCATAGACGTCAAACAACCTTAGGTTCTTGAGTGCGGCGCCGGCATTGTCACGAATATCGCTCAAGAGATCGGCAGCAACGATTGGCTTGTCGACGACCAGGGCGATATCACGGCGCACCTCGGGGAAGCGAGAGAGTTCGCTGAAGCGCGGTAGCCGGCCATTGGTAATCTTGGCTAATGCCAGTTCGAACACAAATACCGCCCCTTGCAGGTCCAGCTCGCCGGCCAGCTTTGGATGCAGCGCACCCAGCCAACCGACTGTCTCGCCATCGCGGGTGATACGGGCAGTCTGGCCCGGATGCAATGCGGGATGCTCGGCCGGTTCAAAGCGGTATTGATCGCCAGCCCCGCCCTGCCCCAACAATGCTTCGACATCACCCTTGACGTCATGGAAGTCGAGCTTGTCGTTGCTGTTGGCCCAGCCTTCCGGTAGGCGACTGCCACTTACAATACCTGACAGCATCGGCTCCTGAAGCAGCTGGCCATCAGCCTGCGGCACAAAGCGCTGACCGCTTTCAAACAAACGCACCCGGCCCTGCTGGCGGTTCTGGTTGTACTGCACGGCTTTACTCAGCCCAGGCCAAAGTGACGTGCGCATAACGGCCATGTCACTTGAAATCGGGTTAGCGAGGGCCAGAGGCTCAATCTGTGGATCAAATAATTTATTCAGACCAGGCTCGACAAAGCTGTAAGTAATCGCTTCGTAGTAACCCCGCGCAACCAGCAAGCGCCGCAATACCGGAAGCTCTCCGAGTGTTTCAGGCTTGGCCGCGAGATTGAGCGCCACCGTGGGCGCGCTGACAGGAAGACGGTTGTAACCATACAAGCGGGCCAGTTCTTCAATCAGATCGACTTCAATACTGATATCGAAGCGATGACTGGGTACATTCACATGCCATTGTCCAGCGCTGTCTGCATTGACCTCCAGCCCTAGACCCGTGAGGTAGCCCGTAACGTCGGATGCGCTCATCTGCATACCCAGCATCTGGCTGATACGACTGTCACGCAGGATGATCTGCTTGAGAGTCGGTAATTGATCCTGCGCGACAGCTTCAACGATTGGCCCCGGCTCGCCACCCACGATCTCTACAATCAACGCCGTAGCGCGCTCGGCTGCCTCACGCTGAAGCTGCCAATCTACGCCGCGTTCATAGCGGTGCGAAGAGTCGGTGTGCAAACCATAACCTCGGGCTTTACCCGCGATCGCGATGGTGTCGAAGAAGGCGCTTTCCAGAAACAGGTCGGTCGTTTTCTCGCTGACGCTACTATGCTCGCCACCCATGATGCCAGCCATGGCCAGAGGACGTTCGTGATCAGCAATGACCAGGGTATCGCCGCGCAAGGTGATTTCCTGGCCGTCGAGCAGAACGATTTTTTCGCCCTCCTCGGCCATGCGTACGCGAATGCCGCCGCGTATCTCGGCAAGATCGAACGCGTGCAGCGGCTGCCCCAGCTCGAGCATGACGTAGTTGGTAATATCGACTACCGCGTCGATGCTGCGGATATCGCTGCGACGCAACCGCTCCACCATCCAAAGGGGCGTCGGGCGGGACAGGTCGACATTACGAATGACACGGCCCAGGTAGCGCGAACACGCCTGGGTAGCGAGCAGTTCGATCGGTCGCTGGTCGTCATTGACTGCAGGTACAGCAGGAACAGCTGGGCGGCAGACCTGTTCAGCATAGTTGGCTGCCACTTCGCGGGCGAGACCCGCAATTGACAAGCAATCGCCACGATTGGGCGTCAGGTCGACCTCAATAATAGCGTCATCCAGACCCAGATATTCACGTAGGCTCTGGCCGACGGGTGCGTCTGCGGGCAGTTCGTACAATCCGTCATGGTCATCGGAAAGTTTGAGCTCGGCGGCTGAGCACAACATGCCCTGGGAATCGACACCACGCAGCTTGGCTTGCTTGATCTTGAAATCTTCACCGAGTACCGCGCCAACGGTAGCAAAAGGCACCTTGATACCGGCACGCGCATTGGGCGCGCCGCAAACGACCTGGTGCAGCTCACCACCGCTGCTGACCTGACATACCCGCAACTTGTCCGCATCGGGGTGCTGTTCGGCGCTGATGATCTCACCAACCACAACACCACTGAAGGCGCCCGCAGCTGGCGTCACGCTATCGACTTCAAGCCCGGTCATGGACAAGCGAACAACCAGCTCGTCGCGAGAGACCGGCGGATTAACCCAAGTGCGCAGCCACTGTTCACTGAATTTCATTGTTGATACCTGCTTTCAAAGGGGTTGGCGGGTGCGTCGCTTAGCGAAACTGCTCGAGGAAACGCAGATCGTTATCAAAGAAGATGCGCAGATCGCCCACTCCGTAACGCAGCATTGTCAGGCGCTCTACGCCCATGCCAAATGCAAACCCTTGATATTTTTCCGGGTCGATGCCGGACATGCGTAGCACATCCGGATGCACCATGCCGCAGCCCAGCACTTCAAGCCAGTCGGCCTTTTCTTCACCGTTTTTGATTACGGTGCGGCGGATATCCACCTCGGCCGACGGTTCGGTGAACGGGAAGAACGAGGGACGGAAGCGCACTTCCAGATCCGCCTCGAAAAATTCTCGCAAAAACTGCTCGATGGTGCCTTTCAGATCAGCAAAGCTTATGCCCTCGTCTATCAGCAGGCCTTCGACCTGATGGAACATCGGCGAGTGGGTCTGATCGGAGTCGCAGCGATAGACACGGCCCGGACAGATGATCCGGATCGGTGGCTGCGTGGTTTCCATGGTACGTACCTGAACCGGAGAGGTATGGGTACGCAGCAAGGTATTGGCATTGAAATAGAAGGTGTCATGCATTGCCCGGGCCGGGTGGTGGCCAGGGATGTTGAGTGCTTCGAAGTTGTGGTAATCGTCCTCGACCTCGGGACCTTCCTCGACGGTGTAACCGACGTGGGCAAAAATCTGTTCGATGCGTTCCAGCGTGCGGGTGACTGGATGTAATCCACCGCTGACCTGGCCGCGGCCCGGCAGGGTAACGTCGACCCGCTCGGCAGCGATTTTTTGATCAAGTGCAGCTGCTTCCATGGTGCTCTTGCGGGTATTAAGCTCGCTCGAGACCTGTTCTTTAGCTTCGTTGACCATGGCACCCACTTTGGGGCGCTCTTCATTCGGGATATTGCCCAGGGTCTTCATTACCTGGGTCAATTCGCCCTTCTTGCCAAGGTATTGCACGCGGATCTGTTCCAGCGTACTGACATCATCGGCCTGCTCGATAGCCTTCAGGGCTTGGCCGACCAGGGCGTCAAGATTTTCCATTTACAAACTCCAGAAACAAAAATAGGGGAAGAGCGATGAGGCTCTTCCCCTATTAATGACGTTGCCAACCGGAGCTGAGCTCCAGTGATTGTCGTAACGAGGGCTTAAGCCAGACTAGCCTTTGCTTTCTCGACAATCGAGGTAAACGCCGCTTTTTCATTCACAGCCAGATCGGCCAGAATCTTGCGGTCGATTTCGATGGACGCCTTTTTCAAACCAGCGATCAAACGGCTATAGGACATGCCGTTCATGCGAGCACCAGCATTGATACGAGCGATCCACAGAGCACGGAACTGACGCTTACGCTGCTTGCGGTCACGATAGGCATACTGACCTGCCTTGATGACTGCCTGCTTGGCAACACGGAATACACGCGAACGCGCACCATAGTAGCCTTTGGCGAGTTTCAGGATCTTCTTGTGACGCTTACGCGCCATTACACCACGCTTAACACGAGCCATTATTTATTTCCTCAACCTAGACTTAACGGAGACGCAACATGCGCTCGACTTTTTGCACATCAGCAGGGTGCAACTCGGAAGTACCCCGAAGTTGACGCTTACGCTTAGTGCTCATCTTGGTCAGGATGTGGCTCTTGAAAGCATGCTTGTGCTTAAGACCGTTACCGGTCGCCTTGAAGCGCTTTGCAGCACCTCTTTTGGTCTTCATCTTTACTTTAGCCATGTTCAATTACTCCGCAAATTGCGTTAATAGATAACCGCAAGGCCTGGCGATGCCCTGGAGGTTACTTTTTCTTCTTGGGTGCGATGACCATCATCAGCTGACGACCTTCCATTTTCGGGTGCTGTTCGACGGTGCCGTATTCCAACAGGTCTTGTTCGACCCGCTTCAACAACTCCATCCCCAGCTCCTGGTGGGCCATTTCGCGGCCGCGGAATCGTAATGAAACCTTGGCTTTATCCCCATCACTCAAGAAGCGTATAAGGTTGCGTAACTTCACCTTATAGTCCCCGTCTTCCGTCCCTGGTCGAAACTTTATTTCTTTAATCTGAATCTGTTTCTGATTCTTGCGCGCGACGGCCTGCTGTTTCTTCTTCTCGAAGATATGCTTGCCGTAGTCCATGACTCGGCAAACCGGCGGCTCTGCATCAGGGGAGATTTCAACCAGGTCCATCTTGGCCTCCTCTGCGGCGGCCATGGCTTCCTGAATGGACACGATACCGATTTGTTCACCTTCGGCACCGATCAGGCGGACTTCGCTCGCCGTGATGTTTTCATTGATCGGCGGGCGTTGTGCGGCTCTTTTGTCTTGTCTCATCTCGCGTTTAATCTTTATAGCTCCGAATTCTGGCGGCCTCGTTGTGCAACGTCACGGGCGAGGTATTCGGAGAACTCGGTAACAGTCATGGAACCCAGATCTTTACCCTCCCGTGTGCGCACGGCCACAGTGTGCGATTCGACTTCCCTGTCTCCAATTACGAGGAGGTAGGGTGTCTTGTGCAAAGTATGCTCGCGAATCTTAAAGCCAATTTTCTCGTTTCTCAAGTCCGCATATGCCCGATAGCCCATTTCATTGAGGCTTTTCTCCACTTCTGAGCAAAAAACAGCCTGATTATCGGTGATATTGAGAATAGCGGCCTGAGTTGGCGCCAGCCAAGCAGGAAAATCGCCAGCATAATGTTCGATTAATATGCCAATGAACCGTTCAAACGAACCGAGAATGGCACGGTGCAGCATGACAGGTGTCTTGCGCGAACCGTCTTCGGCTACATATTGGGCGCCCAAACGGCCTGGTAGCATGAAATCCAACTGTAGGGTACCACACTGCCATACTCGACCAATACAGTCGCGCAGGGAGAACTCGATCTTCGGCCCGTAGAAGGCGCCCTCGCCTGGCTGCAGATCCCACTCCAGACCGGCTTTGTTCAAGGCTGACTCCAGGCCCTTCTCGGCCTGATCCCAGAGCGCGTCGTCGCCGACACGGCTTTCAGGACGGGTAGACAGCTTGAGCTCTACATCATCGAAGCCAAAGTCCTTGTATACCTGCAACGTCAGCGCGATAAAGTCGGAGGCTTCCGCCTCAACTTGCTCGTCGGTACAGAAAATGTGCGCATCGTCCTGGGTAAAGCCACGCACGCGCATCAGCCCGTGCAGCGAACCTGATGGCTCGTTGCGGTGGCAGGAACCGAACTCAGCCAGGCGTAACGGGAGCTCGCGGTAGCTTTTCAAGCCCTGGTTGAACACCTGCACATGACACGGGCAATTCATCGGCTTGATAGCGTAGTCGCGGCTTTCTGATTCGGTGGTGAACATGGCGTGAGAGTAATGCTCCCAGTGCCCGGAACGCTCCCACAGCACGCGATCTACGACCTGCGGCGTCTTGATCTCTTTGTAGCCACTGGTGCGCTGAATCTGGCGCATATACTGCTCAAGCACCTGATAGATAGTCCAGCCATCCGGGTGCCAGAACACCATGCCCGGCGCTTCTTCCTGGGTATGGAACAGGCCCAGACGCTTGCCGATTTTGCGGTGATCTCGCTTCTCGGCTTCTTCCATGCGCAAAATATACGCAGCCAGCTGCTTCTTGTCGGCCCATGCGGTGCCGTAGATGCGCTGCAACTGCTCATTCTTCGCATCGCCCCGCCAGTAGGCGCCAGAGATCCGAGTCAGCTGGAAAGCCTTGAGAAACCGCGTGTTGGGCACGTGCGGACCGCGGCACATGTCGACGTATTCTTCGTGATAATACAAACCCATGGTCTGTTCGTCTGGCATATCTTCAACCAGACGTAGCTTGTAATCCTCCTCACGCGCACTGAACACGTCAACGACGTCCGCGCGAGGGGTAACCTTCTTGATCACATCGTAATCGGTGGCAATCAGCTCGCGCATACGCGCTTCAATCGCGACCATATCTTCCGGTGTGAAGGAGCGTTCATAGGCTATATCGTAATAAAAGCCATCGTCGATGACTGGACCAATAACCATTTTGGCACTGGGATAGAGCTGCTTGACGGCGTGGCCGATCAAATGAGCACAGGAGTGGCGGATGATCTCCAGCCCCTCTTCGTCCTTCGGCGTGATGATCTGCAGGGTCGCGTCGGTATCGATGATATCGCAGGCGTCTACCTGCTTGCCGTTGACCTTGCCAGCTAACGTAGCTTTGGCCAGGCCAGCACCGATGGATAGCGCAACATCGAGCACGCTGACTGGATTATCGAATGATTTTTGACTGCCGTCGGGGAGAGTAATTGTGGGCATGTGCCGCTCTTTCTCAGTGGTGACCCCTACGTAAGGCCACATGATGAATAAGTCCTTCCGAAATACCTGATGCTGCAGATTAAACCAGCCATCAAACGCCGGCGGCCCTGATGGGCTACTGCACAGGCGTCCCGATGGACGCTGTAATAAAAAACCCGGCCACAGGGGCCGGGTCTTGTATTTGGTAGGCACAATTGGATTCGAACCAACGACCCCCACCATGTCAAGGTGGTGCTCTAACCAACTGAGCTATGTGCCTGCAATGGCCGCGAACTCTACGCAGCAATTTAAATCTTGTCAAGCGGTAAGTGACTGAATATCTGCAAGTAACCTAAAACCATTCACGCCATTCTCACGAATTCAAAAGCCCATTTTGAACTTGCTGGTTAGTGCGCGCAGTCATCACCCTGCCGCCTTATACTTTCAACAACATCGCTCTGAGCTGCTGAATTTCGTCGCGTACGCCAGCAGCAGCTTCGAATTCCAGATCTCTGGAATGGTGGTACATCTTTTCTTCCATTTGACGGATTCGCTTGCTGATTTCTGAGGGTGAGCGCAGTTGGTTAGCGCTGTATTCTGCAGCTTCCTCGGCGGCTTTGAGGCGTTTGCGCTTATTGTTTCGGCTGTTACTGCCAGGCACCACAGCGCCTTCAAGAATATCCTGCACGCTTTTGGTAATACCGACAGGTGTGATGTTGTGCTCCAGATTAAAGGCGACCTGCCTCTCTCGGCGGCGCTCGGTTTCCCCGATTGCTCGCTCCATCGAACCCGTCATGCGATCGGCATAGAGAATGGCCTTACCGTTGAGATTACGCGCTGCACGGCCGATAGTCTGAATGAGGGAGCGCTCAGAGCGCAGGAAACCCTCCTTGTCCGCATCCAGAATAGCAACAAGGGAAACCTCAGGCATATCAAGACCTTCTCGCAGCAAGTTAATGCCAACAAGAACATCAAACACACCGATACGCAGGTCCCTGATGATCTCCACTCGCTCAACTGTATCTATATCGGAGTGCAGGTAACGCACGCGAATGCCATGGTCTGACAGGTAATCACTCAGATCTTCGGCCATGCGCTTGGTCAGTGTGGTCACAAGCACCCGCTCTTCCTTGGCGGTACGCAGAGCAATTTCGGACATCAGATCATCGACCTGACTGGTAGCGGGTCTGACCTCGATCTCGGGGTCGACCAGACCTGTCGGACGCACCACCTGCTCTACTGTTCTACCGGCGTGTTCGGCTTCGTATGGGCCGGGCGTGGCTGAAACAAAGATGGCCTGGGGAGAAATAGCCTCCCACTCGTCAAAACGCATTGGCCGGTTATCCAACGCCGAAGGTAGGCGGAATCCATACTCAACCAAGGTTTCCTTGCGCGAACGGTCACCCTTATACATGGCACCCACCTGGGGCACCGAAACATGGGATTCGTCGATAATCAGCAAGGCGTCCTTGGGCAAGTAATCGAATAGGGTCGGCGGAGCTTCGCCATGATTTCGCCCGGACAAATAGCGGGAATAGTTCTCGATTCCATTGCAGTAGCCCAGCTCCATGATCATTTCCATATCAAAGCGAGTACGCTGCTCCAGTCGCTGGGCTTCAACCAGTTTGTTCTGGCTTTTCAACACTTCCAGACGCTCCGCCAGCTCGATCTTGATATGCTCTACCGCCTCGAGCAACTTCTCTCTTGGTGTCACATAATGTGATTTAGGATATATAGTTACGCGCGGAACCTTGCGTAAAACCTCACCTGTTAGTGGATCGAAATAGCTGATCGTCTCGACAATGTCGTCAAAGAGTTCAATACGAATCGCTTCAAGGTCCGACTCGGCTGGGAAGATGTCGATGACATCACCACGAACGCGGTAGTTTGCCCGTGCCAACTCCATGTCATTGCGGGTGTACTGCAACTCGGCCAGACGCCGCAGGAGCGCACGTTGCTCCAGGTGGTCACCGCGATCCACATGGAGAACCATACGCAAATAGGAGGCAGGATCCCCCAGTCCGTAAATAGCCGACACGGTCGCAACAATTATGGCGTCGGGGCGCTCCAGTAGGGCCTTAGTTGCTGACAACCGCATCTGTTCGATGTGGTCGTTTACTGATGCATCTTTTTCAATGAAGGTGTCAGAGGACGGCACATAGGCTTCTGGCTGGTAATAGTCGTAATAGGAAACGAAATACTCCACCGAGTTGTTCGGAAAGAAATCGCGAAACTCGCCGTATAACTGAGCCGCCAAGGTCTTGTTCGGCGCCATGATGATGGCAGGGCGCTGCACCTGCTGAATGACATTGGCGATGGTGAAGGTCTTTCCTGAACCAGTCACCCCGAGCAGGGTTTGATGCGAGAGTCCCGCTTCCAGCCCTTCTACCAGTTGCGCAATGGCGGTCGGCTGGTCACCGGCGGGCTGAAAACGGGTCTGGAGCTTGAACTGGGTCATCTATTCTGGGTTCCGACTATAAAAAAACGACATCTATCATAGCACCGCAGTGCCCAGCCTTCAGTGGTCGCTGGTCGGGCAAAGCGTTTCACCATGCTGCGCTCGTTGCTGCGCTCGTTGCTGCACTCGCACCTTGGCACGTGTCTGTTTATAATGATTACTTGAACTCCCCACTCACCTGCCTCGGGTTTGTCTATACCATGACTTTGTTTTCACCTGTTGAAATGGCTCCACGCGATCCGATCCTCGGCCTGAACGAAGCTTTCAATGCCGATAACCGGGCTAACAAGGTCAACCTGGGTGTCGGGGTCTATTACGACGAAAACGGCAAGGTACCGTTGTTGCGCGCCGTACGTTCAGCCGAAGAAGCTCGCGTCGCCGAGCGAAGCCCGCGTCCCTACCTGCCGATGGAAGGCCTTGCCTCTTACGATGAAGCTGTTCAGACATTACTATTCGGCCCAGAGTCTAGTTTGCTGGACTCCGGACGCTTGGTCACAGCCCAGTCCATCGGCGGTACCGGCGCCCTGAAACTGGGCGCAGACTTTCTGTATCGCTTGCTCAACAAGCGACTGATTGCCATCAGCGATCCAAGCTGGGAAAACCACCGCTCATTGTTTGAAGCTGCCGGTTTCGAGGTAGTGACCTATCCCTACTACGATCCCAAAACACATGGCGTCAATCTGGAAGGCATGCTGCAAGGCATTGAAAGCTTACCCGATGGCAGTGTCGTACTTTTACACGCCTGCTGCCACAACCCGACCGGTGCTGATCTCAGTCTTGCTGACTGGACGCGAGTAATCGACGTCATTCAGCGCTGCAATCATGTGCCTTTTATCGATATCGCTTACCAGGGCTTTGGTGACAATTTGCAGGATGATGCTGTCGCTTTGCGTTTGTTTGCTGAATCTGGGCTGCCGTTACTCATCTCCAGTTCGTTTTCCAAATCATTCTCGCTTTATGGCGAGCGAGTTGGAGCCTTGACCCTGGTGACCGAAAGTCACGATGAAATGCTCAGCACAATGTCCCAGCTCAAGCGTGTTATCCGCACCAACTACTCAAACCCACCTACCCACGGCGCCAAAGTAGTATCTGCGGTACTGAACACTGTTGAATTATATGCGATGTGGGAGGAAGAGCTGGCTGAAATGCGTGATCGCATTCGAATCATGCGGCACAGCCTGGTCGAAAAACTGGCTGCGGCCGGTGTAACCCGTGACATGACGTTTATTGAGCGCCAGCGCGGCATGTTTTCCTACTCCGGCCTGACTCAGGCTCAAGTTTCGAGACTGGCTGAGGAGTTTGCGATTTATGCCGTAGGCAGTGGTCGCATCTGCGTGGCTGCGTTAAACACCGGCAATATTGATCATGTAGCAAACTCCATGGCCGCGGTATTGATGAGCGACAACTGAGTCAGGCGCTGATGACTTTGCAAATATCGCGTTCAAGATACTGATTTTGATAAATTTTTTTTAAATAGCTCGGCATCTGAACGCGCTTTCTCAGCCGATAGAGCGCATATTTGTGATTTTTGGGTTCCGAGCGAGACCCTTGATGCCGGCACCATTAAAAAAGACTTACCCGAAATGGTAGGTCTTTTTTTTGCCGATAGTCCTTTGGTTTAGGATTTTGACACCCCACAACACCACGAAATAAATACTCGCTAAAAGACAGTCGTAAGCAAGCGTGGCGAATGCCAATATAGCGACTTAATTCTTATTGACCTCGACAAGTTCATTATAAACACCCACTTTTAGCGCGTCTTATCGAAGGCAGTTGACTTCTGGCTGGCTGAATACCTGAGCGCCTGGTAGGTCGGTACGGCACTGACTGAATGCTGGACTGGGTTCAGGCTGATGACCTCAGCTGACCAAAGACCGAGCCCCAAACAAGAGTATTAAACGGATTGCCAAAGCCGTGTAGCGCCCCGGAACAATTGTCGTTAGGCCCTCTTGGGTGAACTGAAGTGTTTCTGACTTTTGTGTCCTCAGCTATTTTAATTTCAGAATAACATACAATTTACAGGGGTTTAGAAAATGAAAAGAGTACGATTTGAACCTGATGACTTGCGCAATACGATGGCTAATATCAGCGATGAAGAAGTGAATGAGCTTGTCTACGGGGCTGTAGAGCTGGACTCGCAAGGTACGATCCTAAGGTACAACCAGGCCGAATCTGAATTAACCGGACGGAAGGCTGAAGAAGTAGTTGGTCGAAATTTTTTTGATGATGTTGCTCCTTGCACGCGCAGTGAGGAATTTTCTGGACGTTTTTTTGAGGGCGTGAAGACTGGCGAATTGAATGCGGCGTTTACCTATGTGTTTGATCATCAAATGGCGCCAACGAAGGTGAGAATCATTATGATCAAGTCTGTTGCCAGCGACACTTATTGGCTCTTGATAAAGCGAATACTCTTAAAAGATTGATAAAGCGGATTGGATGAGCTGTTGGTGCCAAAACTGTCCATCGCCTTGGATATACTGATGGAAAGCAGCATCCCGGGGGTGTGGTTACCCCCCTTAAAAGAGCAAACGCATTGAAAGTTCTTCGTCGTCTGCCACTTTCGCAGCCACCCCTTGCCATTCTCGTGGAGGCGGGAAACCATTATGGTCTGCGCTTTAGACCATCAACTCAAAGCTTCAGCCCGCGACTGATAATTTCTTTCATGATTTCCGAGGTGCCAGCAAAAATACGCTGGATTCTTGCGTTGGCATACATGCGGCAAATGGGGTATTCCCACATATAACCCGCCCCGCCGTGCAGCTGCACGCCTTCATCCACTGCGCGACCCAGCAATTCGGTGGTAAACAGCTTGGCTTCTGCGGCGATTTCAGCAGTGAGCTCCTTCTCGTTATGATCCATCACGCAGCGATCAACAAAGCATTGAGCGACATCGATCTGGGTACGTAACTCGGCGAGTTTGAAGCGGGTATTCTGAAATTCCGCAATGGGTTTGCCGAAAGCTTTACGCTCGGTCACGTACTCCAACGTGGCGCGGAAGGCGGCTTCAGCGCCAGCAACGGCCCCACAGGCGTTTGTCAGGCGCTCTTGAGCAAGCATCTGCATCAGGTAGATAAAACCTGCCTTGCCGTCGCCCAGCAGATTGGCTTTGGGCACCTTGACGTCGTTGAAGAACAGCTCTGCCGTATCCTGACTATGCATACCCATTTTCTTCAGTTTACGACCACGCTCAAACCCCGGCATACCGCGTTCGACCAGAAAAAGACCCATCGCATGCTTGTTGGCTGGATCGGTCTTGGCAGCGACAATCACCAGATCGCTGAGCAAGCCATTGGAGATATAGGTCTTGGAGCCATTGAGGACGTAGTGGTCGCCCCGCTCCACCGCTGTGGTGCGCATGCCCGCCAGATCGGATCCGGCGCCGGGCTCGGTCATGGCGACGGCCAGAATGCATTCGCCCCGGATGATGGCTGGCAGGAAACGCTGCTTCTGTTCGTCATTGCCGTATTCGGTAATATAAGGCCCACATAGAGCCGAGTGCAGTGACAACATGAAGCCAGGCTCGTTGATGTAGGCCAGCTCCTCACTCATGATCTGCTCGTAACGAAAATCGGTGAGCCCCGAGCCGCCGTACTTTTCATCGGCCCAGGGCAGCAGGAAGCCCATTGCTCCGGCTTTTTCCCACACTGCTCGATCCACTATGCCAGCTTCTTCCCAGTCCTCCTGATGCGGGACGACTTCTTTCTGCAGGAAGGTACGAAATGATTCGCGGAACATGCGATGTTCGGTTTCGAAGTGTATGCGCTGCATGGCGAGACTCCTGATTGTTGTTCTATCAGACTAGCCCCCGACCGATTTGCGCTCAATGACACCAGCGCTCACCGCAATTGACCATTTTGCCCGCACGGGACCCATTGCGGGTTACTCGGTGCTGTGGCTAACTCGACCGCTGCTTCCTGGAGATTGTCGCCACACATGAGTAACCGCTCAGTTGCCATTCATTTCGTACGTGCTGCATTGCGTGGCGCGGAGCGTCATGGGTACGACAGTAACGCGTTGCTCTGTGCGGCTGGCATCAATGCCGAGCTGCTTAGCCAGCCTCGCATGCGCGTGGATGCCGCGCAATACACCAACCTGATCAAGCAACTCTGGGAAACCCTGGAAGATGAGCTGATGGGTTTCGGATCTGTGCGCAGCCGGCCCGGCACCTTCGCCATGATGTGCCACACGGCGATTCACTGTTCAACGCTGGAGCGCGCATTGCAGCGTGGCATGCTGTTCTACGGACTGTTCGCCGATACGCCCGGTATCAGCATGAGCGAGGAAGGTGACCTTGTCTGGCTGGAAATTGATACCAGCATGATTGATGACCCTGACCATTTCCTGACTGAATCCCTAGTAGTCATCTGGCATCGGTTGGCGAGCTGGCTCATTGGCAGGCGTATTCCTCTCGAATGCGCAGTATTCGCCTATACAGCGCCGGCTCATCATCAGGAATACCAGTTGATTTTTGGTTGCAGACTTCAGTTCGACCAGACCAAAACAGCAGTGGCAATTCCGCAACAGTATCTTCAGATGCCCCTGATTCAGGACGCTCGCACACTCAAACGCTTCCTCGAACAGTCGCCATCGGATCTGCTCTCACGACGGGATTTCGGCAATAGCCTATCAGGCCGGATCAGGCAATTGATCGGGCCCAATGTGGGTGTCGAGATACCTGATATGGAGTCAGTAGCCAAACAACTGAACATGAGCCCGCCGACCTTGCGCCGTCATTTACGCGAGGAAGGCACCTCTTATCAGGAGCTGAAAGATCATCTACGGCGAGACATCGCTATATACCACCTCTCCCGGCACAACATGCCGATTCAGGATCTGGCTGCGCTGTTGGGCTTTTCCGAGCCTTCGGCGTTTCATCGCGCATTCAAGAAATGGACAGGACTTACCCCGGGTGAATATCGGTGACTTTATGGTGGCCGGCATCTCCAACGACACCTTGACCAGAGCTGCTCGCAATCAGCACTGGCGCAGCAGATAATAACCGCTCCCAAGAGAAGATCAGAGTCAAGGCATGAAAGCTCCACGCGTTACTCTCGAACAATGGCGAACGCTGCAGGCTGTAGTCGACCACGGCGGTTTTGCACAGGCTGCAGATGTGTTGCACCGTTCCCAGTCATCGGTGAGTTACACCATCGCCCGCATGCAGGAACAACTGGGCGTGCCTCTACTGGAAATCATCGGCCGCAAGGCAATATTGACTAAGGCCGGGGAGGTATTGCTGCGCCGCTCCCGCAATCTGCTCGACCAGGCCGGTCAGCTTGAACGATTGGCTTTCAACATGGATCAGGGCTGGGAACCGGAAGTTCGTCTCGTGGTAGATGCGGCTTATCCAACATATAGACTGGCAAGCGCATTAAAGGCCTTTATGCCCCTGAGCCAAGGCAGCCGAGTTCAGTTGCGCGAGGAGGTCCTCTCCGGGGTTGAGGACTGCTTGTTGAGCGGTTCAGCCGATCTAGCCATTTCAGGTATGAGCATTGCTGGGTATCTACCCCACCAGATCAATGCAGTCGACTTCGTAGCGGTCGCACATCCAGACCATCCCTTGCACCAGATGAGCCGCGAGGTGAACCATGAAGACCTGCAAACCCAATTACAGGTCGTTATCCGAGATTCAGGCCACCATCCCATCGACTCCGGCTGGTTGGGCGCCGAACAGCGCTGGACAGTTGCCAGCCTGGGCACTGCTACAACTCTGGTGGCGAATGGTTTGGGCTTTGCCTGGCTGCCCGAGCACGAGATCATTACCGAGTTGGATCAAGGAAGATTGGCACCCCTATTACTGCAACAAGGTGCCCGACGGTCACACTATCTCTACCTTTACGCCAACAAGGAAAAACCCTTGGGTCCCGCTACCCAGATACTTGCCGATCTTCTAATAAAGCATTCGATGGCTGACTGATATTGAAGGATCAGTTGGCGTTACATTCAATAGAGGCCCGAACCTGAATGATATCCCGCTGAAAGGCTTGGGTGAGTACGGTTTTTTCTCCTGCAGCCAGCCTCACTCTAAGGGGGGCAGGCTTTTCAGGACCGTTGACGAAAGTCGCCACACAACCAATCTCGCGGGACTCCTGATTAGTCAATGTGACCGTGGCGACATTACCTACATTGCCGGTACTGGTGCTGATCAGATCCAAGCCCTGGGCCTCCAGCTCGACATACACAGGGAAGCTGAGCTGCGCCAGCAGTGGCATCGACGTTGCCAATAAACCAACGATAAGTAACTGTTTCATAGTAGATCTCCTAACGGAATACCCGGGAACCGGTTATCTTTTGGACTCCACCTGAACTTAAAGTTCGACTTGACGCTTGCACAACACCACAATTAATACGGACGATGACAAAGCAACGCTGGCAGGGCATTCTCACTACCTTCACAATAATCCGATTTATCATCAAGGAAAGGACTCATGGCCTATCTGCAACTGAACGGCTGCAACCTGCACTATACCGACCAGGGTGAAGGCGAGCCCGTTCTGCTGATTCATGGACTGGGATCGAGTGAGCGTGACTGGGAGTACCAACTACCAGCGCTTCTGCCCGGCTACCGGGTACTCTGTCTGGATATGCGAGGTCACGGTAAAAGCGAAAAGCCGAAGGGTGGATACAGCGTCAAGACGTTTGCCGAAGATTGCCTGGCATTCATCGCCTTCATGCAGCTAGGCAAGCCGCACATTGTCGGTATATCCATGGGCGGCATGATTGCTTTTCAGCTAGCAACCGACCGACCTGACGTGCCCGCCAGCCTGACCATTGTCAACAGTGGCCCGGAACTGATACCTCGCCACCCCCGGGAATACTTGCTGGTCGCCCAGCGCCTGTTCTTTGCTCACGTCTTGCCATTGAGCGCAATCGCCAAGGGTTTAGCCAAAACCTTGTTCCCCAAGTCCGAACAACAGGATATACGCGAGACGTTTGAGAGCCGCTGGTTGGAGAATGATCGGCGCGCTTATCTGGCGTCTCTGCGAGCACTGGTCGGCTGGGGCGTTACCGATAAACTGGATCGCATCATCTGCCCGGTATTGGTAATCAGTGCAGACAAGGACTATACGCCAGTCGAAAAAAAGCGCGAATACGTCAGTCGGCTAGGTGATGCCCGATTGGAAGTTATCGAAGACTCACGCCATGGCACACCCATTGACCAGGCTGATAAATTCAATGCCCTGTTGCTGGACTTTCTGGCACAGTCGGGTTCTGCTGCACTTGCCGGAAATGCCGGCTGAATCATCCACACTCTTTTTTCACGGAGACTGAATATGCTCAAACGTTTTATCGTTACTTGCGCGATGCTGCTCGCGGCTGCACCCGCTCTGGCAGAGAACACCCAGGTCCTGGTTAAAACCAGCCTTGGTGACATTACCCTGGAGCTCAACGCACAAGCAGCGCCCATCAGTGTGGAAAACTTCCTTCGCTACGCTGATGCCGGGCATTACGACGGATTGATCTTTCACCGTGTGATTCCTGGTTTCATGATCCAGGGCGGCGGTTTCACTCCGGACATGGACCAGCGTGCCGTCGGTAAGCCGATCAAGAACGAAGCTGATAATGGCTTGCGCAACGACCGTTACACCGTGGCAATGGCTCGCACGCAGGTAGTTGACAGCGCTACTAGCCAGTTCTTCATCAACCTGGGTAATAACGAGTTTCTCAATAATGGCGGCCGGGACTTTGGCTATGCGGTATTTGCTGAGGTTATCGAAGGCCAGCATGTAGTCGAAACCATTGCAAAGATTCCAACAGGCAATACTGGCGGACATCAGAACGTACCGACCAATCCGGTTGTCATCCAAAGCGTTGAGCGGGTGCAAGCAGCGCAAGAGTAACGCCGCGAAGCGCCGGGATCACCTCGGCGCTCATTCATTGCTATACGTTCTTGGGGAGCGTCAAGCTTCTGGAAACATCGAGCTCCTGCCCGATGAACGGCTTCATGTTAACTCACTCAGTCTGGCGATACGGCAAATTATCTTTTGCTTCCAGTTGATAAGCCCTCACCCCTTCCTGCTCGCGGACCAGAAAATCGGCTACGGCATCATGTAACGGCTCTTGGAGCTTATGCCAGGACTGTGTTATCACCGGTTCAAAACCACGGATCAGCTTGTGCTCGCCCTGAGCCCCAGCGTCGAATCGCTCAAGTCCCTCGGCAATGCATCGCTCCATACCCTGATAGAAACAGGTCTCGAAATGCAGCCGATCGTACTCCTCCAGGCATCCCCAATAACGTCCGTAGAGCGACGTCCCATCAGCAAGAAAAAATGCACCCGCCACATCGTGGCCGTCGTGCCGCGCGAACACCAACCTGATTGCTTCCGGCATTACTTCGCCCAACATATGGAAAAAGGCGGGCGTAAGGTAGGGATGCTGGCCACGCTTGAGGTAGGTAGCAGCGTAAAACGGATAAAAGGCGTCCCATACAGTTGCATTCAACTCCTCACCAGCCAGCCAGTGAAAGCTGATGCCCTGATCCGCAACAGACAGTCGTTCCTTGCGGAAGTTCTTGCGTTTACGTGAGTTGCAGGCCGCCAGGAAGTCGTCAAAGTGCTGATAGCTCCGATTGAACCAGTGAAACTGACATCCCAATCGCTTTACCCAGCCAGCCGTTTGTAAACTGGCATCTTCCAATCCTGTATTGAACAGCAGATGCATCCCGGATATGCCTGTGCGTTCCAGCTCTTGATCAAGATACTCAAGAATCAGTTTTCGACCCTGCTCGCAACGGGCAAGCAGACGTGGACCCTGAACAGGGGAGAAAGGGACTGCAGCAAGGTATTTGGGATAATAGTGGCGACCGCTGCGCTCCCAGGCTTCGGCCCACTGAAAATCAAAGACATATTCACCATAGGAATGCATCTTGCGGTACAAAGGTAACGCAGCCTGAAGATGATCGTCAGCATCCAGCACGACCAGATGAGCGGGCTCCCAGCCGCGCTCCACGCAGACTGACCCACTGTGTTCGAGCGCGTCGAGAAAGCCGTGCCGCATAAAAGGATAGTCGGACCCCAGCAGTGCATCCCATTGCTCGGCGTTTACATCGCGGATACGTGATAGTTGGCATATTTTCATCGCAACAGCATGCCACAGAGCGCTATCAAACCGCAGCGTGGCGCTTATCCGATGCGTAACAAAAAAGCCCGGCTAGAAGCCGGGCTGGAACACTGCTTTACTCAAGAGCTTACTGCTGCGCCCACTCCAGAAACGCTTCACGGCTCTCGGGACCGAGAAGCATCCACAGTTGCTGCAAGGTAGTCAGGGTAGCGTCGCTGTGTGGCAGTGTTTTTGCTGCACTGGCATGCGCGGGAGCTGTCATTACAACGGGCGCGGATACAGGAGCTGGCGCAGTGGCGCCCAGGGGTTTGACTTCATTATCGTAGGTGGGTGCGCTGCCGCCACCCATCAACTGACCAACCAATGATACATACGCCGGGCCTGGCTCAGTGGCATAGCGCTCACCTGTCAGCTTGTTCAACGACCAACCGGCGAAGTCTT
Source organism: Halopseudomonas sp. (assembly GCF_047631575.1). Lineage (GTDB taxonomy): Bacteria > Pseudomonadota > Gammaproteobacteria > Pseudomonadales > Pseudomonadaceae > Halopseudomonas. The sequence continues at coordinate 22,746 of NZ_JBLIAB010000005.1, forward strand.
CTTGCATGGCTTCTGCCTCTATCAGGTTCTTTGGCGCGTCGAACTCCAGCCGCCATACTTCACCGGCTTTGCCATCGATAGTGTAAGTGGCACTGCGTGTGCGCACTATTTCGCTGCTTAGTCCGCCATTAATGTCGTAGACGTTTTCGTAATAGGCATTGATTCGATACTTGCCCGGTTGCAGTTCAAGTTTGCGATCCTGATTACCGGTCATACGGTTGGCTTCCGGTACTGGCTGCCCATTGATATTCAGCACTTCTAGAGTGTATGGAATCTCTACCAGGACGACCTGCCCCGATGGCTGCTCGGCACCCGAATACAGTTTGACTGGCCCTTGCTGTGCACAAGCGGCCAGCAGGCAGGAAACAACGAATACAAACAGAATTCGCATTACAACTCCTTGATTAACTTATAGATTGCATAAATTGCGCGGCTTTCTGCCGTTCAACGACGAAGCACGTGGAAACGATAATAAGATGGAAATATGTCAGCAAGATGACAAAAAAGGTTGTGCCTTGCGGCACAACCTTTTTATTTTACAACGCTGGACTCCTGATCAGAAATCGTAGCGCAAACCTACTGACAAGCCTGAAGCCTCTTCACCAGCGGCGCCGCTAGGAGCTGCTGAGCGACCTTGGGCCCAAGGAGTAAGAGCGATATTGTCATCGTTATCGACAATTGCGTAGTTAGCATAGACGCGGACGGCCTTGTCCAGCTTGTGCTCTACCCCAACAACCAGCATGTCGCTATCGCGGTTGTCAACATCAACGTCGCGAGTCAGCCACATGCCTTTGAGAGCAGTGTTTGAAGCCACTTTCAATTCAGCGCCAAGACCATAAACATCCGCAGTGAGTGCATCGTTCTGCGCTTGGGTCAGGTTGTCGCTGTCATGCGTGACAGACTGGTAAAAACCTACCAACTTAAGAGGATCGATCACTTTATAAGAGGCAGCAATACGTACACCATCCCGTGCGCCAACTGGTACGGAGGCCGATGTGCGCGTCTCTTCATCGGCCTTCTCAAAGGCGATGGCTGCTTCAAACGGGCCGCCGAGGTAAGTCAATGACACGCTGACGGAATCACTTTCATGTTCATCACTAGCGTCACTGCCAGCATGTACTGAGTAACCCAAATTACCGGTGAAGCCGCTGAAGATCGGGGTGGTGTACTGAATGGTGTTGTCATAGCGCTCGTCAAAGCGGCTATTGCTGACACGGGTCAAGTTGCGCATATCGCCGACCTGGTCACCGAACAGGTTAGCCGGACCGCGGGCAACTTTGAACGGGCTGTCGAAACGGCCGATTTGTACTGCACCGAAGTTGCCTCCCAAACCAACAAAAGTGTCACGAGTGTTAAGATTGCTATCGTTGTCGGTACCAAAGAGAACTTCCTGCTCAATCTGAAAGAACGCTTTTAAGTTCGAGTTGATTTCATGATCGCCCTTAAAGCCCAGGCGGGAAGAATTGCTGGACAGATTGGTCTCGGAATAATCAGCACCATCGTCCAGTTGATCGACGGACACATGGGCCCGGCCATAGACGGTCACTTCAGCCATGGCCATGACCGGCATGGCAGCAGCGGCCCCAACAACAATCGCAAGCAGCTTCTTCTTCATCATCAGTACTCTCCTAGTATTTTTAACGCCAGCTCAAAGTGACGTGCCGTCGTTGTTTCGACTGAGGAGATTATGGAAACCCCAGATGACAAAACGGTTACAAGCAGATGAAGGTTTGAGTACGCGGGAACTTTTGCGAAAGTGAGCTGTACTGCAGATGACGGCGAAAAGGTCTTAACAAAAAAAACCCCGCCAGGACTGACGGGGTTGAAGGAGCAGTACTCAGATCTGACAGGCCACGTAGCCAACGTCTGTCCTACATCACAATCTGATCATGCACCTTTCTCATGGCAAAAACATGGCATCGCGATGACACTCTGATGACATTGCCAGGCACAGCGACGTTCAGTGTTTACGCACAATCACACTGCCGATTGAGTAGCCAGCGCCGAAGGAACAGATAACACCCAGGCTGCCGCTGGGCAGATCGTCCTGGTATTTGTGAAACGCGATGATCGATCCGGCTGAACTGGTGTTGGCGTACTCGTCGAGCACAACAGGCGCCTCGTGCGCCTCGGGATCACGGCCCAGAAGCTTGCGAGCGATCAGCATGTTCATATTCAGATTGGCCTGATGCAACCAGAAACGCTTGATGTCCCCCACTGGCAGCGAAAACTCTTCCAGATGCTCGCCAATCAGCTGTGCCACCATCGGACACACATCCTTGAAGACCTTGCGGCCCTGCTGAACAAATAGCTTGTCGGGGGCGCCCACGCCGCTATCATCCGCGCGGTTGAGAAAACCGAAGTTGTTACGGATATTATTAGAATACTTGGTCAGCAACTTGGTACCAATGATGTCGTACTGATGCTCGGATACGGCATCCTCAGCGCGCTCGATAACAACGGCGGTACAGGCATCACCGAAGATGAAATGGCTGTCGCGATCACAGAAATTCATATGTCCGGTACAGATTTCCGGATTGACCATCAATACAGCGCGGGCCTGGCCCAGTTGCACCGAATTGGCGGCGGCCTGAATACCAAAAGTCGCCGAGGAACAGGCCACGTTCATATCGTAGCCAAAACCTTCGATACCCAGCGCTTCCTGAACTTCAACCGCCACGGCGGGATAGGCGCGTTGCAGGTTGGAACAGGCGACGATCACACCGTCGATATCAGCGGCTGTCCGGCCTGCCCTTTCGAGCGCCTGAGTCCCGGCTTTGATGGCCATTTCACAAAGAATCGACCACTCCTCATTGCTGCGCTCAGGAATATCGGGCTTCATTCGATTGATGTCGACAATGCCGCTTTTGTTCATGACATAACGGCTTTTGATGCCAGACGCCTTCTCGATGAACTCGGTACTTGATGGTGTCAGCGCCACCATCTGGCCCGCGCCGATAGCCTCGGCATTGTCCTGGTTGAATTTACCAACATAGGCGTTGAAACTCTCGACCAGCTCTTCATTGCTGATGCTGTGAGCGGGTGTGTACAAACCTGTTCCACTGATCACGACTTTCTGCACGATCGGTCCTCTCTAATGTTTTGGGTAACGCATTACCGCGCGACGGGTAATACCCCGACCTGATATTCAGGCCGCTCGCTGAAAATGGATCAAAGACGCAGCATAATGGAAACTGACGCTCAGTTCACTTCATTGGTCACCTTTGCAGCCGCCTGCAGGACAATCAGGCAGAAATCTCTTGCCACATTTTGGACAGGCGCTTGGCGGATACCGGCATGCGTGTGCCTAGCTGCTGGGCAAATAGCGACACGCGATACTCCTCCAAGAGCCAACGCCAGGTAAGCAGTGTCTCGTCTCGGCGCCCTTCCTGCCGATGCTTGAGTTCACGCGCCTGGTAGCGAGCCACGAGCTCCTGTAACTCTTCAGTCCACACCCGGTCGCGCTGCACTTGCCCTGGCAGCTTGTCGAGTCGTTGCTCGACCGCTTGCAGATAACGCGGATACTGGGCCAACCATTCAGCTGGCACTTCCCTGATAAACCCTTTGAAAAAAAGCTTGGCCAGTTGCGCTCTTATATCGTTGAACGCCAACGCCTGAGCCAGATCGATCTTACCCTTGAAGCGTTTTTGCAACGCATGCCAGCCCTTAAGCACCGCCAGGGTTTCGACCGCTAGCTTCTCGGTCGCGGCGACCCACTCGCCCTTTCCTTGGTCCATGAGTGCGGCCAAAGCCTGCGGTGTGCGCGGGAGAGGTTGGTCATCCGGCAGGAATACCCGATCAATCGACGCCAATAGCACATCGTCGGTCAGCTGTTGCTGATTCCCCAGTTCGCGATAATAGATCGCCGCATCCTTTATGGCCGAACATTTCTGTCGTAGAAATCGGGCCTGTTCGTTCAATTCGCGGAGCAACAATCGTTGCACGCCCCGTCGATGAGCCTGCTGCGCCTGATTATCCGTATCGAAAAGCTGTTCGTGCACCTGATCTCCCTCCTCGACCCAGGCGGGCCAGAAGGTGACCTCTATTCCTGCCTGATTGCGTACGTGGGACTCGGGGAGCGCATAAGTACCAGCAGGACTCATCTGCTCTGTCGGCAGGGATTGTGGCGTAGGCATCTGCTCGTCCTGCGCCCGGCCGGCAAGACGACTGCACAGTGAACTATGATCGCGACCTTCGGCAATGACTATACCCTCGGCATCAACCACTTCGATATTAGTCAGAAGATGGGGCTCAAGTTCAACATCAGCCCAGGCCATATCATCGATACGAGTACCCGTCATTTGGGTCAATTCACGACCCAGAGTCTGGGTCAGATTGCCCTGGGCGAATGGCATGCGCTCGAGTGCAGCACGGACAAAATCCGGAACCGGTACGAAGTTGCGCCGCAGGGATTTTGGTAGCCCACGGACCAGGGCTACACACTTATCGAACAAGAGGCCGGGGACCAGCCAATCCAGCCGCTCGGCCGGAATCTGCCGCAATAGCGGCGCTGGTATGCGCATGGTGACACCATCTCGAACGTGTCCGGGCTCAAAATGATAGGTCAACGGCAAAGCTACCTGCTGCCAGCGCCATGCATCGGGGTACTGTTCTGCAGTGACCTCGCCCGCCTCACGCTGGAGTAACTCCTCGCGAGTCATGTGCAGCAACTGGGGCTGTTCACGCTGCTGGGTTTTCACCCAACGCTCGAAGCTGGCTAGCTGATAGATTTGCGCCGGCACGTGGCGGTCAAAATAGGCATACAGGGTTTCATCGTCGACCAGAATGTCGCGCCGTCGGGCCTTGGCTTCCAACTCATCAAGTTCGGCAAGCAATTGCTGGTTAGCTTTATTGAAGGCGGCCCGACCGTGCCACTCACCGAGTACCAACGCCTGGCGAAGGAATATTTCCCGCGAGGCTACCGGATCAATCGGCCCGTAGTGCACCTTGCGGCGCGGCACGATGATCAGCCCGTACAAAGTGATCTGTTCATAGGCGACGACCTGCCCACGTTTCTTTTCCCAATGCGGTTCACTGTAACTAGTCTTGACTAGGTGACCCGCCAGCGGTTCAACCCACAACGGATCGATCTTCGCTACCAGGCGTCCATATAGACGTCGAGTTTCAGTGAGTTCAGCCACCATGACCCAAGGCGGCCTTTTCTTTGCCAACGCTGACGAGGGGTGCAACATGAATCGACGCTGCCGCGCACCCAGATAATCGCCCTCCTCGGTTTTGTTGCCCAACTGGCTTAGCAGCCCGGATAGCAACGCCTTGTGGACAGCCTCATCGGAGGCCGGCTGGTTGTTGCGCTCGAACTTCAGATCACGACAGGTCAGCACCAGCTGTCGGTGAGTCTCCCTCCACTCACGCAGACGCAAAAAATTGAGAAAGTTTCGACGACACCAACTGCGCAACTGGCCCTGCGTCAAAGCCTGACGCTGGTCTTCGAAACCACGCCAAAGATTGATAAACGATGCAAAGTCCGAGCTTTCTTCACGCCATTGCAGATGCGCCTGATCGGCTGCTTGCTGACGCTCAAGCGGCCGCTCACGAGGATCCTGTACAGTCAGCCCGCTGGCAATAATCAACATTTCTTCCAGGCTGCCGGTGCGGCTTGCTTCCAGCAGCATCCGGCCAATGCGCGGATCCACCGGCAAGCGAGCCAGTTGCCGGCCGTTATCGGTAATGGTGCCATCACGATCTACCGCGCCAAGTTCTTGCAACAAGGTAAAGCCGTCGCTTATCGCGCGACCTTCAGGCGGCTCAATAAACGGAAAGTCCTCTATGCGTCCAAGTTGCAAATGCAGCATCTGCAGGATGACTGCGGCCAGATTGGTACGCAAGATTTCCGGATCGGTAAAGGCAGGACGGGCGTTGAAATCGTCTTCGGCATACAACCGTACGCAGATACCGGGTGCAACTCGACCACACCGGCCCTTGCGCTGGTTGGCGCTAGCCTGGGATACCGCTTCCACCGGCAGTCGCTGCACTTTCGAGCGCGGACTGTAGCGGCTGATACGCGCCTCACCCGGGTCGATCACATAAACGATACCCGGTACAGTAAGCGACGTTTCGGCAACGTTGGTCGCCAGAATCACCCGCCGCCCAGCATGAGTTGCAAATATTTTCTGCTGTTCGGCAACGGACAACCGGGCATATAAGGGCAAAATTTCGGTATGCCGCAAGTTGGCTTTGCGCAGGAAGTCAGCCATATCACGAATCTCGCGCTCACCTGGGAGAAACACCAGTGCATCGCCGGGGGACTGACCATTGGCACGCTCGTGTCGCTCCAGTTCATGCAGCGCCGCGACGACTCCCTGATCAATGCTTAAGTCCTCCTCAACTTGGTTGCCCTCTTCATCCATCTCCGCGCTCAGCGGGCGGTACCAGACCTCCACTGGGTAGGCCCGACCGGACACCTCGATCACCGGAGCATTATCAAAATGCGCGGAAAACCGCTCCAGATCGATGGTAGCCGAGGTGATGATCACCTTCAGGTCCGGACGCCGAGGCAGAATGGTTTTGAGATAACCGAGCAGAAAATCGATATTCAGGCTGCGCTCATGGGCCTCGTCGATAATCAGCGTGTCATAACGCTGCAGAAAACGATCATTCTGGGTTTCGGCCAGCAGGATGCCATCGGTCATTAGCTTGACCAGCGTGGTATCGGAACTCTGATCAGTAAAGCGCACCTGAAACCCGACCAGCTCGCCCAAGGGCGTACCAATTTCATCCGCTACCCGGCTGGCGACACTGCGCGCCGCCAGTCGTCGTGGCTGAGTATGACCAATCAGCCCACGGGTACCACGACCCAGTTCGAGGCAAATCTTGGGGATCTGGGTTGTCTTACCCGAGCCGGTTTCGCCTGCCACGATGACCACTTGATGCGCCTCGATGGCCTCGCGTATCTGCTCCCGACGTTCGGCGATCGGCAGTTGGTCATCAAAACGCATTGCGGGAATACTCTCTCGACGCGCCTGAACACGTACACAAGAGCGTTTGAACTGCTCAACCCAGCGGGCTTGACGCTGCGGGTCAGGCTGTTTGCCTAATTGCTGCAACTGCCTCTGTAGTCGATGGCTATCGGCAGCCATGGCCTGATCCATGTCGGCTGCCAGCGCGGAAAGTTCGGTCATCGTGTGAGCCTGTACCTGCCGGATAATGTGAGGGGTTAACTAGTGCTGAAAAAAAACCCCGCCAGGGCATGGCTCTGGCGGGGCCCTTTTGCTGCAGTCATGACCGCAGCGATGATGCAATTTACTGATTGGCAGCCTTCTTGAGCTCCTCATCGCGCAGTTCACGACGCAGAATCTTGCCTACGTTGGTCGTCGGCAACGACTCACGGAACTCAACGTATTTGGGCACCTTGTAGCCCGTCAGGCTGTCACGCATCTGCGCTTTTACCTGATCTTCGCTAAGCTCTGCACCCGGCGCTTTGACCAGGAAAACCTTGATCGCTTCACCGGACTTTTCATCCGGGACTCCAATGGCGGCGCATTGCGCTACACCCGGAATAGCAGCCATTACATCTTCCAATTCATTGGGGTACACGTTGAAACCGGATACGAGAATCATATCCTTCTTGCGATCGACGATACGCAGGTAGCCGTCTTCCTGAATAACGGCGATATCACCGGTTTTCAACCAGCCGTCGGCGTCCAGCACTTCGTCGGTAGCTTCCTGGCGCTGCCAATAGCCCTTCATCACCTGAGGCCCTTTTACGCAAAGCTCACCGCGCTCACCCAGAGCCATTTCTTGACCATTATCATCGATTATCTTGCATAGCGTTGATGGCACCGGAATACCAATAGTACCCAGCTGAATATTGTCGATTGGGTTGACCGTCGCCAGCGGGCTGGTTTCCGTCATACCGAAGCCTTCACACACTTCACAACCCGTAATTTTCTTCCAGCGTTCGGCTGTGGCCTGCTGCAATGCCATACCTCCAGAGAGGGTCAGCTTGAAATGACTGAAATCCAGATTGCGAAAAGCCTCATCGTTGCACAGGGCGACGAACAGCGTGTTGAGTCCGACGAAGCCCGAAAAAGGAACCTTGGACAGTTCTTTGACGAATGCTGGAATGTCACGCGGATTGGTAATCAGAATGTTGTGGTTACCACTGATCATCATTGCCATGCAGTGAAAAGTGAACGCATAGATATGGTATAGAGGCAAAGGACATATGATCGTCTCCTGACCGTCCTTAATCGTGGAGCCCATCATGGCCTTGGCCTGGAGCATGTTGGCGACGATGTTTTGATGTGTGAGCATCGCGCCCTTGGCTACACCTGTGGTACCACCTGTGTATTGCAGTACAGCGATATCCTGCGCCGCGGGGGACGCTTCCTTGAATGTCTGACCTTTACCCTTGGCAAGTGCGTCGTTGAACGTCACTGCGCCGGGGATGTTGTAGGAAGGCACCATCTTCTTGACATACTTGACCACGCTGTTGACCAGCAGGCGCTTGAGCGGAGGCAACATATCCGCCACTTCCGTAATGATGACCTGCTTGACGCCGGTGCGCGGTATGACCTGCTCTGCCAGATGCGCCATATTGGCCAGGCAGATCAGCAGCTTGGCACCGGAATCATTGAATTGGTGTTCCATTTCACGGGGCGTGTACAGCGGATTGGTATTAACAACGACATACCCAGCACGCATTGCACCAAATACCGCGATGGGGTATTGCAGTACGTTAGGCATCTGAATGGCGATACGATCGCCCGCTTCCAGTCCGCTGTTCTTTTGCAGATAGGCAGCGAACTGACCCGATAGGCTATACAACTCACCGTAGGTAATGGTCTTGCCCAGGTTGCTGAACGCGGGCTTGTCGGTAAAGCGTTCACAGGCGTGTTTGAGAACTTCTAGAATATTGCTGTACTGATCCGGATTTATCTCTGAGGGAATGCCCACGGGATATTTGTCTTTCCAGAAATTCTCAAGCATGGATGCCTGCTCCTGAGCGTATTCGTAAGTGCGTACCGGCCCGGAGGGGCTATGGTCGCCGTTATTGTATTGGTGACTACAAAAGCTTTTCTGGTCGAAAAGTCGTCAAAGACTAGCAGTTTTTACCGGTACAGACCAGCTCAGGCGGGCCGTCCGCGGCGGGAAGAGTAGCAAACGGGAGATAAAAAGAAGGGGCCCGCAACGAACAGGCCACCAGAAAATTCCGGCGGCCTGGATCCTGCTGCAAATACACCTTTGTTGCGGTATTGCCGCGAGCAAATCAGACGTCGCGCAGCTCCCGCCGCAGGATCTTGCCAACCGGGGTCATCGGTAGCGACTCACGGATTTCGTAGTGTCTGGGCACCTTGTAACCCGTAAAGTTAGCGCGGCAATAGGCTTTCAGTTCATCAATAGTCAGGTCCGGGGAGCTGGGAACTACAAACAGCTTGACCGCTTCACCGGATTTTTCGTCCGGCACACCGATGGCAGCCGCGTTGGCTACTTTGGGATGGGCCGCAACCACATCTTCAATTTCGTTCGGGTAGACGTTGAAGCCTGAAACGATGATCAGATCCTTGATTCGATCGACAATGGCCACATAGCCATCGGCATCTATTACCGCAACGTCACCGGTTTTCAACCAACCTTCGGCATCGAAACTTTCCTTGGTGGCGTCGTCGCGCTGCCAGTAGCCCTTCATGACTTGGGGACCCTTGACGCAGAGCTCACCGCGCTCACCAATCGGCAGTTCATTACCGTCCTCATCCACCACCTTCAAGGCAGTACTCGCCACAGGCAGACCGACAGTACCCAGCCGTGCCAACCCGCCACCGGGGCTGGAGCACACCACCGGCGAACATTCAGTGAGACCATAGCCTTCGCCGATACGGCTATTTGTTTTCTTTTCCCAGCGCTCAGCTGTGGCCTTGACCAAAGCGGTACCACCTGAGGTCGTGCCCTTTAGATGGGAGAAGTCGATTTCTTCGAATTCCGGGTGCTCCATCAGTGCGACAAACAAGGTGTTCAAGCCCATCATTGAGGAGAACTTCCACTGCTTCAGCTCCTTGACGAAACCACCGATATCACGCGGATTGGTGATCAGCACGTTGTGATATCCGGCCAGCATCATGCACATGCAATTGGCTGTAAATGCGAAGATATGATAAAGCGGCAACGGGCAGATGATGATCTCGCTACCCTCACCCATGATTTTGTTACCCGCATCATCAAGCTGTTGCAAGTTGGCGTAAACCTGCAGCATGTTGCTTACGATATTCCCATGAGTCAGCATCGCACCCTTTGAAGGACCGGTAGTCCCGCCGGTGTACTGCAGTACGGCCACATCGTCATGGGTCTTCTGAACGGGCGTCGGCTTCTTACCCTTGCCAGCCTTTAATGCTGCCTTGAATGACACTGCCTGCGGCAGATTAAACGAGGGCACCATCTTTTTCACGTTCTTGATTACGGTATTTACCAGCCAGCCCTTGGCTGCCGGCAACATGTCACCCATGCGGGCTTCAAATAGATACTTGATCTCGGTATCCGGTGCTACCTCTTCAACCAGATGACCGAACATGTTCAAGAACACTAGGGCTTTGGCGCCAGAATCCTTGAACTGATGGCGCATTTCCCGAGCGGTATACAGTGGATTGGTATTGACCACGACCAGCCCGGCGCGCATCGCACCGAAGACAGCGACCGGAAATTGCAGCACGTTGGGCATCTGGATAGCGATACGGTCACCTGGCTGCAAATCGGTCTGGGTTTGCAGGTAAGCGGCAAAGTCTCCAGACAGCCTGTCCAGGTCACCGTAGGTAATAGTGGTATTCATATTGGTGAAGGCAGGACGATCGGCAAATTGTTTGCATGAGCGTTCAAACACATCAATGATAGAACTGTATTGCGCAGGATCGATATCGTTGGGCACGCCGGGCGGGCGTTTGTCATTCCAGAACGATGCTTCCATTATTGTTGTCCTCTTTCCCCGTGTTGGTCTTATGGGATGAAAATCACGTTCATCCCTGTGTCATTATTCCGACCGACAAACAGACTTGTCAGCTGGCTCACGTCTGTGCGTAACTCTCAAAATTACCAGCATTGAACGAAAACACAAAACGCTACCGCGTTTCATTTGGTATAGGCATAGGGAGAACAACAAGAATGCCCTTTCAAACCGGCTGGCTGGTTGCCGCAGATCAACAAAAACTCTTCTTCTACCAGTGGTTGCCGGACGCCGCGCACATTCGTGGCTGGATTCTAATTAGTCACGGAATGGCTGAACATGCGGGCCGTTACGCCTGGCTTGCCGATCAGCTTAACCGTGAAGGTTATGCGGTCGCCGCCCTTGACCAGCGCGGTCATGGTAAGAGTATCACTGACCAGGCGGGGCACTTTGCTGACCTCGACGGATGGCGGAAAGTCACATCGGATATTGGTGCGTTGCGTGCGCACCTATGCGAACTGACGGACCATGCGCCAGTGTTTTTGCTGGGGCACAGCATGGGCTCCTATATTGTGCAGAGCCACTTGCTTGCCAGTTCAGAGGGGCTGACAGGAGTCGTCCTCAGTGGCAGTAACGCCCACCCTGCCCTGTTGAGCCGTATCGGCATTACCGCTGCGCATATTGAAGGCCGTTTGCGCGGATGGGCTAGTCCCGCTCTCACCCTGGGTAAACTGAGCTTCGGTCAGTTCAATCGATCATTTCAGCCCAACCGCACCGAATTCGACTGGCTCAGCAGGGATCCTGCGCATGTCGATGCTTATGTGGATGATCCGCTGTGTGGCTTTGAGTGTACAGCCCGCCTCTGGCTTGATCTGTTCAGCGGGCTGGTACAGATCGCAGATCCCGAACAACTGGCACGCATACCAGGTCCTTTGCCGATTCGTATAATCGGCGGCAGTGCCGATCCGGTGAGTGCTGGAAATGGCCTGCCCAAACTGAAGCAGCGGCTCAACGACGCAGGACTGACAGCGGTGAATGTGCAATTATATGATGGCGCCCGGCACGAACTCTTCAACGAAACCAACCGCGAGCAGGTGGTTGGCGATTTACTCGCCTGGCTCAACGGCCTGGCCCCTGACACCACCTGTGCACACTCGGAGCCTTCTGATGTTACAGCTTGAAAATCGCACCTATGAAGAACTCAACCTCGGCGACATCGCGTCAGTCAGTCACCTGGTCAGCGAACGGGACCTGATTTTATTTGCAGAAGTATCGGGCGACGTTAATCCGGTGCATCTGGACGAGGACTTTGCCGCTGCTACGCCGTTCAAGGGCCGGATTGCCCATGGCATGTTTACCGGAGCCCTGATTTCAGCCGCTATCGCTTGCGAACTACCCGGTCCTGGGACCATCTATATCGGTCAGGAAATAAGCTTTCTTCGTCCAGTGAGACTGGGCGATGAGATTCGGGTAGAGCTGGAGGTGATCGAAAAGCTACCGAAAAACCGGGTGAAGATTACTACTCGGGTCTTCAATCAGGACAACAAACAGGTAGTAGAGGGTGTCGCAACGGTGATGGCGCCAACCGAAAAAACAACGATGGCGCGTCCCACACTGCCAAATGTGACTATCGGCTAGAATGCGTCAGATCCAACCGGGATGAGGCTCTGCTTTGGCCTATTTGTCATCCCGGGGCGATCTGATTATTTGCTGAGAAAGCGCATTCCCTCTTCCAAGCCTTCCAGTGTCAACGGATACATCCGGTCCTCGATCAAATCACGCACGATACGTGTCGAGGTAGTGTAATCCCAGGCATCCTTGGGGTAGGGGTTTATCCAGATTGTCTTCTTGTACTTCTCCATGAAGCGCTGGATCCAGACGTGTCCGGCCTCCTCATTCCAATGCTCCACACTGCCTCCCGGCTGAGTTATCTCGTAGGGGGCCATAGCGGCGTCACCAACAAAGATAATCTTGTAGTCCGGTCCGTACTTGTGCAATAGATCCATCGTAGAAGTGCGCTCACCCGTGCGGCGTAGGTTGTTTTTCCAGACTGACTCATACGGACAGTTATGGAAGTAGTAGTACTCAAGATGCTTGAACTCGGTACGGCATGCCGAGAAGAGCTCTTCGCACACCTTGATGTGCGCATCCATCGAGCCGCCGATATCAAACAACAACAACAGTTTGACCGCGTTACGTTTTTCCGGACGCATCTGAATATTCAGCAGACCTGCATCGCGCGCCGTGTGGTCGATGGTGCCATCAATATCCAGCTCGTCAGGCGACCCTTGGCGGGCAAATTTACGCAGTCGACGCAAAGCTACCTTTATATTGCGGGTACCCAGCTCAACCTGATCGTCCAGGTTTTTGTATTCGCGCTGATCCCACACCTTGGCCGCCTTGCCCTGCCGTTTCCCGGCATCGCCAACTCGAATACCTTCTGGATTAAAGCCACCCGAACCAAATGGGCTGGTACCGCCTGTACCTATCCATTTATTACCACCTTCATGGCGCTCCTTCTGCTCTTCAAGGCGCTTCTTGAACTCCTCTATCAGCTTATCCAGGCCGCCCAACGACTTGATTTTTTCGCGCTCTTCATCAGTCAGCATGCGCTCGAATTCCTTGCGCAGCCAATCCTCCGGAATCAAGGTTTCAAGCAGTTGATCGAGATTTTGCAAGCCATTGAAATAGGCCCCGAATGCACGATCAAACTTGTCGAAATGGCGTTCATCCTTGACCATTATCGTGCGCGCAAGGTAGTAGAATTCGTCCATATTGGCGAACACAACATGGTGCTTGAGCGCTCGTATCAGATCGAGCAGCTCACGCACCGATACCGGCACCTTCGCCGCTCGCATTTCATTGAACAGACCCAGAAGCATGGGCTTCCCCCTTGTTAGCGAATCTGACGTCTCAGCGGTTCTGGCGACGGGTCATGAATGCCAACCGTTCGAGCAAATGCACATCCTGCTCGTTCTTGACCAAAGCGCCATAGAGCGGTGGAATGGCTTTGGTCGGATCACGGTCACGTAAAACTGCTTCCGGGATCTGATCGGCAAGTAACAGTTTGAGCCAGTCAACCAACTCGGAAGTAGATGGCTTTTTCTTCAGTCCTGGCACCTTGCGCACGTCAAAAAAGATGTCCATTGCCTCAGACAGGAGTGCCTTGCGGATCTCGGGAAAATGCACATCGACAATCCGCTGCATGGTCGTGCGGTCAGGGAAGGCGATGTAGTGGAAGAAGCAGCGGCGCAGGAAAGCGTCCGGCAGTTCCTTTTCGTTGTTCGAGGTAATGATGATGATGGGCCGTTGCTTGGCCTTGATCGTCTGATTGGTCTCGTAAACGTAGAACTCCATCTTGTCGAGTTCCTGCAACAGGTCGTTGGGAAACTCGATATCTGCCTTGTCGATTTCGTCGATCAGCAGAATTGAACGCTCTTCGGACTCGAACGCTTCCCAGAGCTTACCCTTTTTGATGTAGTTGGCGACGTCGTGCACCTTTTCAACACCTAGCTGCGAATCACGCAGACGGCTTACCGCGTCGTATTCGTACAATCCCTGATGGGCCTTAGTGGTCGATTTTATGTGCCAGGTAATCAGCTTTATTCCCATCGACTCGGCCAATTGTTCGGCGAGCATGGTCTTGCCTGTGCCCGGTTCACCCTTGACCAGCAGGGGCCGTTCCAGCGTGATGGCGGCGTTGACTGCCAGTTTCAGATCATCTGTGGCTACGTAGGAAGGGGTACCTTCGAATTTCATTCCGGCTGTCCTCAAGGTAATTCAGGGTATGGTGCCGCCTGGGGCGTGCAACACCAATAAAGTTAACCTACGACTATAACGTGAGCGCGGGCGCACTGTGAACCGGGGCGTAGTATTCAGTCACTGAATGATCCACCTAGTAATACTTATCATAATCAGCGCTCTTTAACTGGCCCGCTATCGAAGTCGGAGCTGAAGGCTTCGATAAATCCATTGCGCAAAATACCGAACAAAGCCTGCAAAGGGCTTATTTCGGTCTCGTTCAAAGTACCGCTTAGAGTTACACGCGTCGCCAACTGGTCCTTGCGCTGATTTTTCAGAATAGCGCCGCCTCCCCCTACCAGAGCCTCCCACATACCACGCAATATCCCCTTGTCTTGACTCTGTATATCTTGCTTGAAGTTGAATATTTCAACATTACGCAACAGCGGCTTTACGTATCCCTCGATTTTGCCGTCCGTTACTGAGGCCTCGATCACTAGCTCACCGGTGCCCGCCTGAAAATCAAAGTTGCCATAGGCCGAGGTAAAATCGTTGAGCCGGGTTAGTTCAGCATTGGATACACGCAGTCTGAAATCAATATTCTGCATGCGCACCAGTGGGTCAAAAGCAGCTTCTACTTCCATCGGAGCATGCCCTAGAAATTGAGCTGTGCCCCTCATGTTGGCGTCGCGATTACCCTCGAGGTCTTCTGCGGTACCGAGGTTATGAAAGCTCAGATTGACGTCATTGGCATACAGGTTGACTTGTGGCTCGGTGGTGAAATTACGAAACGCCACTACGCCATCGATCATCCGTAATTCGTTCAGGGTGATTGGTACCTGCTCCTGCAGCGTTTCCCGCCAATCGACGCCATTACCGATTTGTTTTCCTTGTTCGCTTGGCGCATCCACGAAAGTCACCTCTGGCTCCGTGAAGCTGACGACCGCAACTAAAGCCCGTTGCTCCCATAACGCCTTCCAGCTAACGGCGATATCGATCAGTGGCGCCTTGAGCAAGGGGGCTTGAATATTGCCTTCGGCTTTCTCGATATTAAGATTGTGCAGCACGTAGGCGCCTCGCCACCAGGAAAGCTCAACACGCTCGACATGCCCAGTGTAATTGCCCATCTGCGCCATATTTTCGTTCAACAGATGCCGCACCAGGGAAGCGAGTGATAGATGAAGGATCACCAGCGCAATGATAACGCTCGCCATAACACCGTAGGTAAACCCAAGTTTCTTTTTCATCCACAGGCCCTTATCGTTGACTACTATTTTGGCAGTCAGGTTAGCTCACAGCTGACTCTTTCACTGAGGTCGCAGACTGGCTATCCTGCCTACAACTCCTTATTCAGGTTTGATCACACCATGCCTTTAAATCCCACTACTCTCGCTCAACATATTCTTGACGGATTCGACAGCTACCGGCACGGTTTCCGGGAGATAACAGATGGCGCACGTCGCCGTTTTGAAGACGCGCGCTGGACCGAGATTCAGGAGGCATCCACCGCACGCATCAATTTATACGAGGAATGTGTTACCGCCACCTCAGCTGCGCTGGAACACAACCAGACGGCCAGTAACATATTGGATGTTACACGTTGGCCGGACATTCGCATGGCCTATATAGAACTCATCTCACAGCGCTTTGACGACGAGCTGGCCGAGACCTGGTTCAATTCGGTATTCACCAGCCTGCATCACCACGATCAGATCAGTGATGAAACCATGTTCGTGCATACGACGCGTCCGCCGACCCGGCCCCCTTCGCGCACCCCACTGACACGCGGATTCATCTCCGACGGATCCCTGGACGCGCTGATAAGACAGGTTCTTGACGAGCATCGATTCAATACACCCTGGGTGAATTTCGACGGCGATTGCAAAATGATCGTTGAGCACCTGCAAAAGGGATTGCCTGAATGGGCACAAATCGATCGAGGTTTGACTATCGAGTTGGTCCAATCAGTGTTCTACCGTAACAAAGGTGCCTATCTGGTAGGTCGCGTACTGAGCCAGAACGAACAATGGCCTTTTGTGCTACCCCTCATTCATCGGGAAACCGAAGGTATCTGTGTCGACACCCTCATCACCGACGAGTCTCAGGTATCGATCATATTTTCTTTTACCCGTTCGTACTTCATGGTCAAGGCGGTCGTACCCGCAGAACTGGTGAGCTTTCTCAAAAAACTGCTGCCAGGCAAACATATCGCTGAACTGTATACGGCGCTCGGTTTTTATAAACAGGGCAAGTCAGAATTCTATCGCTCTCTGATTTCTCACTTGGCCACGAGCGATGATCGTTTCATGATGGCGCCGGGGGTGCGCGGTATGGTGATGAGCGTGTTCACCCTGCCCGGCTTCAATACGGTATTCAAGATAATGAAGGACAAGTTTGCGCCTTCCAAGAATATAGATCGGGCGACTGTTATCGACCGCTATCGCCTGGTCAAACGACATGATCGGGTCGGGCGCCTGGCAGACACTCAGGAGTTTGCGGACTTCCGCTTTCGCCGCGACCGGTTCGAACCCGACTGCCTGGCCGAGCTACTCGAAGTAGCTGCCTCAACTATCATAGATGAAGGCGAGATCATTCTGGTGCGACATTGCTGGACTGAGCGACGCATGACACCACTGAATATCTATCTTGAACACGCCAGCGAAACGCAGACGCATGAAGCCCTATTGGACTACGGCAAAGCAATCAAGGAGCTGGCGGCCGCCAACATATTCCCCGGAGACATGTTACTGAAGAACTTCGGCGTCACGCGTCATGGCAGAGTGGTGTTCTACGACTACGACGAGATAAGTTATCTGACCGAGGTCAACTTCAGGCACATCCCCGAAGCCATATACCCGGAGCAGGAGATGGCGTCAGAACCTTGGTACTCGGTCGGACCCAACGACGTCTTTCCCGAAGAGTTTCCCGTATTTCTATTCGCCGACATCAAACACCGTAAGCAATTTTCCAGCATGCATGGCGACATCTTCGACGCGGACTACTGGAAAGGCTTACAAGCACGCATCAAGGATGGCCAGGTCATAGATGTCTTCCCGTACCGCAGAACCTGAACTGCCAATTCAGACCAGCGGCCGCATAGATACAAATTAATTTACCTGCGGGGGTGTTATTTTTTCAATCTGTCGTATACTGAGGTTCGTTCGTTTTGCGTCGTAAGGCACCTGCCAAGCACAGCTTGACAAGGTAAGCAATAAAGCGCAGAGTGAGCGCGTAGGTTTTCAAGATAGAGTAGTAGGCTGCAAGCGCACTTTTCAGTACGTAAGTTTGTCATTCTCGTAATCTTTGATTCCCCGCGCTTTAATTGAGCAATGCTCAAGTTTTTCAATTTGATAGGAATTATCCGAAATGGCAACTGGTACAGTTAAGTGGTTTAATGACACTAAAGGCTTTGGCTTCATTACTCCAGACGGCGGTGGTGATGATTTGTTCGCCCACTTCTCAGAAATTAAGGTTCAGGGCTTCAAATCCCTCGCCGAGAACCAGAAGGTGTCTTTCGACATCACTACTGGTCCTAAAGGCAAGCAAGCTGCAAACATTCAGGTTATCGGTTAATTCCGAAGTCTGACTGAAAACCCGGCCTAGGCCGGGTTTTTTATTGCCTGCAACAAAGTCTTTTCACATCGCGGTAAAGCAAAAAAAACTCGCCTGAAAAGGCCTTAAGTCGTACCCTATGGCCCTAACAGTAAGGCCGTTCGGGGACCACCCGGCGTGGCTTTTACCCGTGTTGCCTTTTCGCAACCCGCCACCAGGACGTCTAAGAGGGGGTTCCCACAGTGGAAAGCACCGAGTCAGCAAAAATCGACGACAGCCTTAGGCTGACAATCTTCCGAGCAGCAGAAGCCATCGTCAGCGAATTGGGCGCGTCACAGTTGACCTTTTCCAGTCTGAGCGTGCGGACAAACATTGATCAGAAAACCCTGGAAATCATGTTCCCGGATCGAGAGGCGCTGCTTGCGGCGATGGTCGAGCACCGCCTGGAACGCTTCAGAGTACGCTGGAGAGCATACGAAAGCGTGCTGCCCGACGAGCCTATGAGAGAACTCAAGTCCCTACTGCTGAGCAATCTGAGTGAATCCAACGAAGAAAAAAACCTGGACTCGGCCATTCTAGCGGCAGCATCAAGTAATCCGGAATTACTGCAGACAACCTCAGACGACGTCCAGGGCTTATTTAACATCCTAGCTGAGTCTCCACTGGGTTTGGCCCAAGCCAGCATTCTGTTCTTCTCGGTACGCGGATATCGGTTATTCGAACAAATAGGTATATGTCCCATGACCGATATTCAGCGCAGCGAGTTCCAAGAACAGATCATGCAATTGGCTAGAACCCTATACGAGCAGAAAAGCGAAGACTGAAGCCTACTTGACCTCATCGCCCGGCCAACCACTCAGCAGCCTAAACTCAATGCTGCCCCCGGGCGTATTTGGTTTCTATCGGTCGCCAATGTTTCCACGCTGCTCGGAGCAACGCAAAAACAATATAGGCAACCAATACCAACCCCATTACCAGACTAATATCGCCCAACATACGAACCTGATCATCGCCTGAGCCGAGGACCGCATCAAACAACAGGATAATGGTTGCCGGCGCCTGCGCAGCTTCCATAGGAGCCACACGCACGGGTGTAAACAACAAAACCGCCATCATTAGCCAAAGCGGCTCACGAATAAACCACCAAGGAATGAAGCTGGTAATCTTCCACCACACCAGCCAGCCGCAGGCCGCAGCCGCCAGATAAACCATCCATACCATCTCGTATTCGGATTCGTTGAACATCGGGCTAGGCACCGTCACTGAAAATGTGACGCTATAATAACTTTTTTCTTTCAGGAGTCCCATCCAGATGCCAATTACCGCTCGCCGCGACATTACCGTTGATCCGTATGCCTGGCTTGAGCAGCGTGACAGCCCTGATGTACTCGATTATCTGAACGGTGAAAATCAAATCACCGAAACCTGGCTGCGTGATCACAACGACCAGCGCGATATACTCTTCAATGAAATACGTAGCCGAATTCGCGAAACCGATTTATCCCTTCCCGCGGTATGGGATAGTTGGCTGTATTACCAGCGAACAGAAGCCGGTGCAGAATATCCACGTTTTTATCGCTGTGCTCGCCCGGCAGATGGTGGACTTGAGATCGACAGCCAGAGCGAGCAACAACTGCTGGACCTGAACGCTCTGGCAGGAGAGGGTTTCCTGCAGCTGGGTGATTACGCAGTCAGCCCTGATCACCTATGGCTGGCTTACAGCCTGGATCGGCAGGGAGACGAAGTTTATCTGCTGTATCTGAAAAATATCAGTACCGGAGAGACCACCGAGCTGAACCTGAATCAGGCAGATGGGAGCCTGATCTGGGCAGCAGATAGCACCCACCTGTTTGCCATCACCATGGACGAGACCTCACGTCCAGCAGACTTGTGGCGCCTGCATCCGCAGAACTCACCAGTGCACCTGTTTCACGAAGCAGATCAGCGATTTTATCTTCACGCCTATCGTAGCAGCTCTGAACAGTGGCTAATGCTCGCCAGCACAAGCAAGAACACCAGTGAAATACAGTTACTGCCAGCCGATAAACCCTTCGCGCAGTGGCAGATGATGGCACCGCGTGCCGACGGACATGAATATCACGTAGATCACGGTGCCGAGGGGCTACTGATTCGCAGTAATGCAGAGGGTGAAAATTTCTGTCTGTATAAGGCAGACCCAGAGCACCCTTATCAAAGTAACTGGCACAGGATGGTAGCCACAGATCCGGTTCGTACTCTGGAAGATTTCAGCGTACAAGCAGACGCTTTGCTGCTGCATTACCGTGATCAAGGCCTGATTACGCTGGAAGTCAAACCAATCAGAGCGCCGAACTATGTCGTGAGCATGCCTGAAGCGGTTTACAGCCTGCACGTACAAAGCGGCGAAAGATACGAAAGTGAATATGTCAGATTGCGCTACGAATCATTGAACCGGCCCGCACAAATCATTGCACTGCATCTTGCCAGCGGCGAGCAACGCATCCTAAAACAAGTCCCTGTTGAAGGACCCTTTGATGCAAACGATTACGAGGTGCTTCGGGAATGGGCGCTCAGCGCAGATGGTACTCGTGTTCCGCTCAGTATCGTTCGGTTGCGCGATCGTCCCTCTAGACCTGCCCCACTCTATCTCTATGGCTACGGCTCCTACGGCGCCAGCATGGACCCCTGGTTCTCCCATGCTCGCCTCTCACTGTTGCAACGGGGCTGGCAGTTCGCAATAGCCCATGTGCGCGGTGGTGCTGACCTCGGCGAAGCCTGGTATCAGATGGGAAAACTGGAGCATAAGGAGAATACCTTCAGCGATTTTATCGGTTGCGCCGACCACCTTGTCAACGAAGGGTTCACCAGCAACCGCCAGCTGGTAATCGCCGGCGGAAGCGCCGGGGGGCTGCTGATCGGCAATGTGATCAATCAACGCCCCGGCCTGTTTGCCGCTGCAGTAGCCGATGTGCCATTTGTCGATGTATTCAACACTATGAGTAATCCCGAGCTGCCTTTGACCGTGGGGGAATACGAAGAATGGGGGGATATGCGTGACCCGCTCGTTGCCGAACGGGTCAGAAGCTATGCGCCTTACGAACAGGTTAAAAGACAGGACTACCCAGCGCTGTTCGTCACCGCCGGATACCATGACATGCGCGTCCAGTACTGGGAGGCAGCCAAATGGGTTGCAAAACTACGTCACAGCAAAACTGACAGCCACCCACTACTACTGCGCACCCAGATGAGAGCAGGCCACGGCGGCGCCAGCGGGCGCTACCAGGCCATGCGCGAACTGGCCGAGGAATATAGCTTCTTGCTGGCTGTCATTCCCGACGCTTGAAGCCCCGCTGTTCCAGCAGCATGTAAAATACCGGCACGAAGATCAACGCCAGAGTGCTGGCTGCCAGCATGCCACCCACTACGACCGTACCGATCTCCTGCCGGCTCACCGCACCGGCACCGGTACTAAAAGCTAACGGCATGCTGCCAATAATGAACGTAAGTGCAGTCATCATAATGGCGCGGAAACGCTGGCGTGCAGCGGTCAGCGCCGAATCAAAGGGTGACATACCCTGCTTGCGATTCTGCGCGGCAAACTCAACAATCAGGATAGCGTTCTTTGCGGCCAGACCGATCAATACCAGCAGCCCGACCTGGAAATAGATGTCATTGGGAAAGCCGCGCAACATTGAGGTAACTACCGCGCCAAAGACGCCAAATGGAATGGCTGTCGCCACAGCCAGGGGCAAACTCCAACGCTCATACTGAGCTGCCAGGATCAGGAAGACCATAAGGATGCCCAACGCGAAGGCAATCGCACCAGAGGACGCCGAATCCAACAGTTGGTACGCCTCGCCTACCCAACCCAACTGTGCCTGGGGACCCAACGCCTCGGCGGCAACTTCCTGCATGGCGGCCAAGGCGTCAGCCGTATTGTATCCAGGCGCAGGATCAGCGCTTACCTTGGTAGCCGCATACAAATTAAACCGACTCACGCTGTCGATACCCTGGATCCGCTCCAGATTCACAACCGAATCCAGTGGTACCAGCTCGCCACTCCCAGCGCGTACAAAGATCTTACCCAGATCCTCTGGATCGCTGCGAAAGGGTGCTTCAGCCTGAATATTGACCTGCCAGTTACGCCCCTCGAGCGTGAAGTCATTGACGTAAAGGGCCCCGAAGGTACTACGCATCGTGACAAAAATATCATCAATGGCTATACCCATGGATTTAGCCTTGTCCCAGTCGACCGTGGCGTCATAGCGTGGCACACCGACGTCGACGGCTGCACGGACGTTAGTTAGTTCAGGCCGCTGACTTGCGGCCGCAACAAACCGGTCAGCTTCAGCCTTGAGCTTCAGCGGATCGCTCTCACCCAGAACCTGGAGATAACCTTCTACCCCGCCGGTCAGTGACAGCCCCATGATCGGCGGGGGTACAAAGGCAAATACGTTGGCCTCCTGCAACTGAGCGCCCAACCCGGCAATCCGATTGGCTACCGCCTGGGCACTGTGCTCCTCGCCAGGACGCTCATCCCAGTCAATCAGCGTAACAAAAGCAACCCCGGTATTAGTGCGCAACCCTCGATTCAGAATATCGAACCCGGCAAAACTGGTTACCCCCTTGGTCTCATCCATCGCGACTATTTTTTTGCTGACCACTTCACGCACGGCTTCGGTGCGGCCCAACGCAGACACGGGTGGCAATTGATAGACCGCCAATAAAAACCCCTGGTCCTCCTGTGGCACCAACCCGGTGGACATTCGGTCAATCAAAAATACGATAGAACCGATTAGCAAAGCAAACAACACCAAGGTGATCTTTGCATGCACCAGCATCCAGCCCACCACTGCCGCGAAACCATCGGTTAGTCGATCAAAACCGTTATTGAACCATGCAAAAGCAGTCGATGGCTCCGTCTGCGCTCGATCGAGCAATATTGCGCACATCGCTGGCGTCAACGTCAGGGCAACCACGCCAGATAGCGCAACGGATACTGCGATGGTTACCGCAAACTGACGGTAAAGCTCACCGCTAAGGCCACCAAGAAAAGCTACCGGGGCGAATACCGCGACCAGTACGAGCGTAGAACCAACGACTGCACCAGACACCTGCTTCATCGTTTTACTAGCAGCCTCGTAGCTCGAAAGCCCCTCCTCCTTGATCAGCCGTTCAGCGTTCTCCATAACGATGATCGCATTATCAACCACCACGCCGATCGCCAGAATCAAACCAAAAAGCGTAAGCAGATTGACCGAAAAGCCAAACACCTGCATGCCGGCGAAAGTGCCGATCAAAGACACCGGAATGGCCACCAACGGAATGAGGGTAGCCTTTAAATGCTGCAGAAATAGAAACGTGACCAACAGAACCAGACCCAGCGCCTGAATCAGGGTGATGATCACTTCGCGGATCGATACCTCGATAAAGATGGTCGTGTCATAGGGAATATCAAAGCGTAGGTCTCCGGGGAAATCAGCGGAGATCCTGTCCATGGCCTGACGCACATTTTCTGCGGTTTCCAGCGCATTCGCTCCTGGTTGCAGATAGATACCGATCGGCACTGCATTCTTGGCATTAAACGTAGCGCTGAAATCATAGCTCTGCGCCCCCAGTTCCGCCCGGGCAACATCTCCCAGGCGCAAGGTGCGCCCTTCGACATCACTGCGCAATATGATCTGTTCGAAATCATCGGTGGTAACCAACCGGCCCGGTGTACTGACGCTGTAAGTGAAGGTTTGACCCGGCGGCGAGGGTTCGGCGCCTATGCGTCCCGCTGCAAACTGGGCGTTCTGCTCGCGTAACGCAGCCGCTACATCACTGGGCGTGAGGTTGAACTCAGCCAGCTTGTCAGGGCGCAACCAGATACGCATGGAATAATCCTGAGCACCAAACAGCGCAGCGTTACCCACCCCGGGCAGGCGTACCAGTTCATCAAGCACATTCAACAACGCGTAATTGCTAATTTCCAGGGTACCTAGCTGCTCCTGTTCGGAGGACAAGGTGATCACCTGGAGGATTGATGTGGAGCGCGCCTGAACCTGCACGCCGAGGTTACGAACTTCCTGGGGAAGACGTGCCGTTGCCCGCTGGACGCGGTTATTGATATCGATCGTGGCCTGGTCCGGATCGGTTCCAATCTGGAAGTGTACCGTCAACTGCATTGCACCGGAATCCGCACTGTAGGACTCCATATAGAGCATGTTATCGACGCCGTTGATCGCCTGCTCGAGTGGCGCGGATACCGTTTCGGCGATCACACTAGCACTGGCTCCGGGATAATTGGCCTGAACAACGATCTGCGGTGGCACTACCTCGGGATACTGCTCCACCGGTAACTGGGCAAGGGATGCGCCCCCGGCAATCAGGATCAGGATAGAAAGTACAGTTGAGAAAATAGGTCGATCAATGAAGAACTGCAACATACGACCTACTCCCCTTCAGACGTCAAGGCATCGGACGGGTTTGCATCATCATTAGTCACCTTGACCTCCATTCCCGGCCTCAAGCCTACCTGGCCATTCACGACCACGCGCTCTCCGGGCTGCAGACCCTCGATGATTATTTGACGGTCATTGATGATCGCGCCCAGAACGATCGATCGTTTTTCTACCGTAAGGTCGTCCTTGACCACATAAATTTGCGGCCCCTGAGCATCAGCGCCGACTCCCTGGGCGGGCACCAAAATCTCGTCTTCTATGCGGCGCAGAACAATGCGTACCCGTACGAACTGACCAGGAATGAGTTGCCTGTCCGGATTATCAAATACGGCGCGCAGCGTAATGGTGCCGGTGGCACTATCGATATTGCTAGAAGTGAAATCAATGTTACCCGGCAGGGCGTATTCAGAGTCATCTGCGAGCTCCAAGTGCACGGTGGCGCTGAGACCATCATCTTCCAGCTGCGAGGCCCGCTGTATGGCAGCATCCTTTTCCGGTAGCGCAAACAAGACATGAACGATGTCCTGTCGAGTAATAGTGGTCAACAGCGCACCAACTGTCAGGACACTACCTTCAGGCAAGACTTCCAGACTGGTGCTTCCGGCCATAGGCGCGCGCACCTGGGTATAGGACAAGTTCAGTCTTGCTTCATCCAGTCGGGCATCAGCTTCGGCAAGACCCGCACGTGCGAAATCCAGTTGGGAATTGAGACGATCTCTCTCGCTAGCGCTGATCGCACCGCGATCAAATAACTGCTGGGCTCGATCCCACTCCCGTTCAGCCTGACGCAGCTCGGCCAGCGCGTTGGCACGAAAAGCCTTCGTCTGCTCTTCGACGATCCGAAGTGGCTCAGGGTGAATGATGAACAGCAAATCACTCTCCGCTACCTGAGCGCCCTCGCGGTAGACGCGCTTCTGCAAAACACCTGGAACCCGCGCGCGCACCTCCACCTCGCGGGCACCACGTACCCGAGCAGGATATTCGCGCACCAGCTCTACGTCGGAGCGCTTGATTTCCTCTACGGTGACCAATGCGGCAGGCCGCTGTTGCGGCTGATCGGCAGACTCGCTCCCACAGGCGGAAAGCAGACCAACGATCCCGAACATGGCAAGGAGACGAACCAGAGATCCAGATGAGGACGGCACAGGTACCGAGGTGGAACTTAGCATAGATCGATATCGCTCGAATAAAGTGAAAAGTGGTAGGCCGCATAGCGTCCATTGTGTGACTGATTAGCCTGCTGTGTCCGGAGTGCTTAGCAATCCATGCAAAATAATATCCAGAAGTTGATCGGCCACCTCGTCAAGAGACTCGTTGCGGCCGGAAATCCGATTGACCAGCACACTGCCGTAGGCAAGATTGCCTATAGCATCGAGAATCGCTTGTGGATCGCTAACACGACTACGGCCGCTATCTATCAGCTGCTGGTACACATCAATCCAAGCTTGGCGTCGCATGTCCGAATAGGCGAAATAACGCGGCTTGCTTATACGCCTGAATTCCGCGGACTCGTGCACAAACAGTTCAATAGCTTCGGGGTGAGCTTGAAAAAAAGCCATATAAGCCTTGAAGCCCACTCGTAGATACTCAAGCGGATCATCGACAGCAAACACCGCGTGATCTACCTGAGCAGTCAGTCGCTGCATAACGTCTTCAACTGCGGCTTGAAAAAGGGCGTCCTTGGTAGGGTAAAAACGATACACGGTACCTTTGCCTACGCCTGCAAGATCGGCAATCTGCTGAACTTCCGTGCAACGAAATCCTTGCTCGGCGAATATCTGGACCGCTGCAGACAGAATTTGCTCACAGCGATGCGCTGCGGGCATGCGTACCCGTTTGGCTTCTATATCTATAGGATCATGTGACATGCTTCACTTCTGGACTGACGCGTCAGTCCATATTAGAAAACAGGCATAAAATGATTGCAAGGTCGGTAATGGGAAACTCTATTGCAGAGTGTCCGACTGCCAGGACTGGCAGCCGAACTTTCCCATCTATAAATGAAGGTGCCGGGCAGTCAGTGCCGCCCGATTAATCATCCTCAGTAGCTGTTGGCTACTTCGTCAAAAGTCGCTTCGATAGTAGCTGACGGTGGAGGGCTGAGAAGCGTGGCAACCACGATCGCGATAGTCGCGAGAATGAAGCCGGGAATAATCTCGTACAAACCAATAGTATCGATCTGTTTGTAGACCACAACCGTCACGCCACCAACAATGATGCCAGCTAGTGCGCCGTTTCGGTTCATTCGCTTCCAGAACAACGACAGAATCACTGCTGGACCAAAGGCCGCACCGAAACCTGCCCAAGCGTAGGAAACCAGACTCAGTACAGTGCTTTCAGGATTGAACGCAAAGACCAATGCTAAAATCGCTATGCCAACCACGGCAAACCGACCGACCCAAACCAGCTCTGACTGAGTAGCATCACGACGGAACAGCGCCTTGTAGAAATCTTCTGCCAAGGCAGACGACGATACCAGCAACTGCGAATCGGCTGTGGACATAATCGCCGCCAGCACCGCCGCGAGGAGAATACCCGCCACAATCGGATGCATCATTGCCTGGATCAATACCAGAAATACGGTCTCGGCATCGGCAATACCGCCTTCGCCAAGGTAGCCAATACCAACCCAGCCGACCATCAGTGCAGCGACCAGACATATCGATGTCCAAAGCACAGCGATGCGCCTGGCAGTAGGCAGAGCAGCATCGTCACCGATCGCTTTGAAACGGGCAAGAATGTGCGGCTGACCAAAATAGCCAAGACCCCAGCCAACCAGCGATATGATCGCCACAAAGCCAAGCGGATTACCCTCGACATCGTTGAAGAATGTCAGCAGCTCGGGATTACTTGCTTCCATTGCCGCATGAGCGTTGCCCCAACCCCCTATAGAGTTCAAAGCAATGATCGGCACGATCACCAGTGCGGCGGCCATCAGCAGCCCCTGAATCACGTCGGTCCATGATACTGCCAGGAAACCACCAAAAAAGGTGTACGAGACGATTATCACCGTGCCAACAACAACGGCTGTCTGATAGTCGAGTCCGAAGGTGCTTTCAAACAATTTGCCCGCCGCCACCAGACCTGAGCTGGTGTAAAACAGGAAGAACAACAAAATAAAGATAGCCGATATCACCCGTAAAGCACGGCTCTTGTCCTCGAAGCGAAACTCGAAGTAAGCAGGCAGAGTCAACGAATCGTTAACCGCGTGGGAGTAGACCCGTAACCGCCTGGCGACGATCAACCAGTTCAGATAGGTACCCGCAAGAAGCCCCCCTGCAATCCAGGTCGCTTCATAGCCTGCAGCCAGCGCGTAACCGGGAAGCCCCAGAAGCAACCAGCCACTCATGTCGGAGGCACCTGCTGACAGCGCAGCGGTACCCGGCCCGATTGAGCGTCCGCCAAGAATGTAGTCGGACAGATTAGTGGTTCGTTTGTAGGCGACATAGCCGAGGGCTAGCATCACCGCGATATAGACCGCAAAGGTCGCACTCACAATGCCAATGTTACCAGTCATGTTCGTCTTCTCTCTTTATAGTTGGACAGTCCTTGTCCTGTTATTGGTATGGGGAAGTACTGATCAATTCCCTCTGCTCGACGACGCCAGTTTTATACTGGCACCTTCCTGCTCATGGCTCACCATTGCCCAACGACAGCAGACTGGCATTTCCGCCTACCGCAGTGGTGTTGATGGTGCGCGTACGTTCAGTGACAAATCGCAGTAGATAGTGCGGTCCTCCAGCCTTTGGGCCAGTACCGGACAGACCCATTCCACCAAAGGGTTGCACGCCAACCACGGCGCCGATCTGATTGCGGTTGATATACACATTACCGATGCGCACACGACGATCAATGTGCAGTGCGGTATCTTCATTGCGGCTGTGTATGCCTAGTGTCAAACCGAAACCGGTCGCATTTATGTCATCAATCATTTTATCGAGCGTATTATTGCGCCAAGTGATCACGTGTAGAATCGGCCCGAAATGTTCCTTGTCGAGCTGGCTAATGCTATCCAGACGGAACGCGGTCGGCGTGACAAAATGTCCATTGAGGCCCGACGGCAATGGCGTTTCACCAATCAACCGGTCTTGGGACTTCATGGTTTCAATATGCTTGTTCAAGTTATTACGCGCATCTTCATCGATCACTGGTCCGACATCGGTAGACCGTTCAAACGGATTCCCGACGTGCAATTCAGCCATGGCGCCCTTGAGCAACTCCATCACCCGCGGTGCGATGTCTTCCTGGATAAACAGCACGCGCAGCGCAGAGCAACGCTGCCCGGCACTGGTAAAGGCTGAATGCACCACATCATTGATCACCTGTTCAGGCAACGCTGTGGAATCAACCAGCATGGCGTTCTGGCCGCCGGTTTCTGCAACCATGGGCGCAATAGCGCAATCGCGGGCCGCCAGTGCACGATTGATCACGTGAGCAGTCTGGGTCGAACCGGTGAAAGCCACACCGGTAATACGGGTGTCAGAGGTCACCACACTGCCTACCTGCTTGCCGTCACCCGGCAACAGCGCCAATACGTTACCTGGCAAGCCGGCTTCATGCATCAACTCGACACAACGTACTGCAAGGAGACTCGTCTGTTCCGCTGGCTTGGCCACTACGGTGTTACCTGTAACCAAAGCGGCTGATACCTGTCCAAGAAAGATGGCCAAAGGGAAGTTCCAGGGACTGATGCAGGCGAATACACCACGCCCCTGCAGGTAAAGCTCATTACTTTCTCCGGTCGGCCCCGGCAAGGTGATCAACGCAAAGCGCTGACGCGCCTGCACTGCATAATAACGGCAGAAGTCGACCGCTTCGCGCACCTCATCAATACCATCCTGAAGACTCTTGCCAGCTTCGCGGGTACAGATTGCCATCAATTCGGGCATATGCTTTTCAAGCAGGTCTGCAGTGCGTTCCAGTATCGCCGCCCGCTCCTCGACCGGCGTTGCATTCCACGCTGGGAAGGCGTTTGCCAGGCTGTCTATCGCTTCATGCGTCTGCTCCGCGGTTGCCCAGACTATTTCACCGACCTGATGGGATAGCTCGTAGGGGCACATCACAGACCTGACCTCACCGGTCAACCTCTTGCCGTTGACCAGCGGTGCACCGCTCCAGCGTGCGCTCATGTGCTTGTCCAACTCAGCCTTGAGCGGTAACCAGTGCGACATAATATTCAGGTTGATGCCCCGCGAATTTCGGCGACCGCTGCCGTAAATATCAACAGGCATCGGAATCAGGTCGTTGGCCTTGGACGCGTGACGACGCAGACTGGTTAGCGGGTGCTCGATGAGTGATTCGATCGGTACTTTTTTGTCCACCAGCTTATGCACAAAAGAGGAGTTTGCACCGTTTTCCAACAGGCGCCGTACCAGATACGGCAGCAAATCCTTGTGCGCACCGACAGGTGCGTAGATACGGACAGCACACCTGTTCTGCTCCAGCACTGTGTCATAGAGGGCGTCACCCATGCCATGCAGGCGCTGGAATTCAAACGAGCGGTCACCTGCCATGGAAAGAATACAGGTAACGGTGTGCGCGTTGTGCGTGGCGAACTGGGAATAGATCAGACCTTCGGTCTGGGTACTGAGCAGATAACGCGCGCATGCCAGATAGGAGACGTCTGTGCCCTCTTTTCGGGTAAAGACCGGGTAGCCCTCGAGACCAGCCTGCTGAGAAAGCTTAATCTCGGTGTCCCAATATGCGCCTTTGACCAGTCGCACCGGAATCAGGTCGCCTTGCTCTTTAGCCAGCAATGTCAACCAGCATAGTACTGGCAAAGCACGCTTACTGTAGGCCTGAACAACAATGCCAAAGTCGCCCCAGCCACGACTATCCGAGTGATTGTAAATACGCTGGAACAGCTTCAGAGACAGCTCCAGCCGATCGGCTTCTTCGGCATCGATGGTGATACCGACACCACCGGCGCGGGCCTGACGGATAAGTCCAAGGACGGTTTCGCTTAACTCTTCCAGCACCTGCTGTTCACGAGCGCTTTCATAATGCGGATGAAGAGCAGAGAGCTTGATCGAGATGGTCGGTTTCGGGCTTTTTCCCTGATACTTGTCGCTGGCCAGAGCCGCGATTGCCTCGCTATAGTCCTCCAGGTATTTAGCCGCATCTGCACGGGTTAGTGCGGCCTCGCCAAGCATGTCGAAAGAATAGGTATACCCGTTGTCACGCTGCTCTTTAGCGTTCTTCAAGGCTTCCTTGATATTACGCCCGAGCACAAACTGCTTGCCCATGATACGCATGGCTTGCAGCATAGCGCTGCGGATGACTGGCTCACCGCTGCGCTTAACTAGTCGACCAAGCACCGTGCCTGGAGTTCCATCTTGGCGCTTGTCAAGGTTGACTACCTTGCCGGTCATTACCAAACCCCAGGCAGCCGCATTCACCAGTGCGCTTTCGCTCTGACCCACATGCTTGTCCCACTGGGCGGCATTGAGCTTGTCACGGATCAGCGCATCGGCGGTATCAGCATCCGGCACCCGCAGTAACGCCTCGGCCAGGCACATCAACATGATGCCTTCCTGAGTGTCGAGACTGTATTGCTGAAGGAGGGCGTCGATACTGTCGCTCGCATTATCGCGCTTGCGCACATCCTGGATCAGCTTGGTTGCCTGCTGCGAGAGGGCTGCCATATCTTCCGGCTCGGCGAGTACTTCGAGCTCAGACAGATAAGCAGCTTCGTCTACCGAATAATATTCGCTGACGACGTTAAAAAAATCTTGGAGACTGCTATCGCGAAAACCGCCCCGCGGGGCCTCACTGGCTTTGAACATCTACTTCTGCTCCTTCTTCGCCTGACGTCTCACAGTGTGAGTATCGGGTACGGATAAGAAATCCTTTCAACTCTAACCCTAGACCATGGTTGGCATTCGGACGAGTTTGATTGTTTTTTTCGTGGATATGTCCTGTAGGCAAGACAAAGACGCACGTCATCGAACAACTGTAGAAGGCAGTAGATGGCAAATCTTGCAAAAACCTGCGGTTTTTTTGCGTAAAACTCCGAAATGAACGAGATAATCCGGCCCGGAGGCTACCTGACGACGCTACCTCGCGTCCATGCGGAGCCTACGCGGTGTTTCACCGCAACGCTGGCGGACCGCATGGCTCAAGGCACTCTGACTAGAGAATCCGCAGCGGCTGGCCACCTCTGATAAAGGCATGGCGCTATTGCAGATCAGTCTGACCGCCTCGCCTACGCGCGCTGCAAGCAGATACTGATGAGGAGACTGTCCTGCCCGCTGTTTGAACAGTGCGTAAAAGTGGCTGGGACTGATGTGAACTTGTGCGGCCATTTCAGCGACACTCACTGGCTGATCGAGTCGATCGCGAATAAAGTTATCGATCCGCGACAAATCAAGCGCGTGGGTAGTCTGAATCGCTGGCGGTCGTGAGAAAAGACGATCGTGCAGGGTATGTAACAAGACGCCCCCGAGATGCCTGCTTATCGGACCCTGACTGCCCCCAGGCACGGCAAGTTGGTGAGCAGCAAAATCCAGCAGACCCTGCAAACCCTGGTCCAGACGCACAAAGCGTGGCTTGTCAAACAGCCGGGACAAGTCATCATTAGGCGTCTCCTCAATATTGGTCGCTGTGTCTACGGCAAGATCGAGAATCAACATATGATTGGTGCCCCGCCCGGAGAAGGCGTGAGATTCGTGGCCGGGTACCAGGCAGGCATGCAGACGGCTGACGGCGCCGCCCTGCCCCATGACTTCAAAATCCGCACAGCCATCGAGCCCTACAATCAGCTGATGCTGGGAGTGAGAGTGGGTCGCACAGTGCAGTGGAAGATCGAGAATACGCGTGTGAATCATGCAAATTAGCCATTACGCATGGACACCCATAGTAGGCTCTGACCGATACAGCCACAACCCACGTGGAGGCTCTTGAAATATATAGTTATCGACTCCATCTGCTATCTACCAGCGGCTTGCCGCGCGAAAAGCGAACAGAGAGAGCTCATGACCGATAACGACAGCGGGCAACTCGACTATATCGAGCGCGAAGAACCTGAAAGCTCGAATTCCGGCACAGGTCTGGCTTTACCCGAGCAGGGCCTACCCGATAAGTTGTATTTGCTGCCAATCAGCAACCGGCCCTTTTTCCCGGCGCAAGTCATGCCAGTGGTTATGGACGAGGCGCCTTGGGGTGAAACCATAGACCTCGTGTCCAGTACTCCTCACCATGCACTTTCTCTATTTTTTGTTGATGGGCCACTTGCAGCCAACGGCGAAATCGATTTCGAGCGTTTCCCCGAAATCGGCTGCGCAGTAAAAATCCAGCATGCAATCAAGGAAAACGGCAAGATACAGTTCATCGCCCAAGGGCTTACGCGGGTGCGCATCACCCAATGGCTGAGCCGCAAGCCGCCCTATCGAGTGGAAGTTGAATATCCCAAGTCCCCACATGATGAGCGGGACGAAGTTCGCGCCTACGCGATGGCTTTGATCAATGCAATCAAGGAGCTGTTACCGCTCAATCCGCTCTACAGCGAAGAATTGAAAAACTATCTGAATCGCTTCAGTCCCAATCAACCGTCACCGCTATCAGACTTCGCCGCGACCCTGACATCGGTCAAGGGAAGTGAGCTCCAAGACATTCTCGATACGGTGCCCGTGCTGCGCCGCATGGAAAAGGTGCTGGTATTGCTGAAAAAAGAAATTGACGTCGCGCGATTACAAGGTGAAATCAGCGCCGAGGTCAATCGCACCATCAGTGGTAGTCAGCGCAGGTTTTTCCTTAAGGAGCAGCTCAAAGTCATTCAAAAGGAGCTAGGTCTGTCCAAGGACGACCGAACAGCTGATATCGAGTATTTTCGTGAACGGCTGAAAAACAAGATCCTGCGAGAAGCCACCAGCACAAAAATCGAAGAAGAACTGAATAAATTGTCGGTACTGGAAACAGGCTCCCCAGAATACGCGGTAACCCGCAACTACCTGGACTGGGTAACTTCAATCCCGTGGGGTATAACCCATAATGACAATCTGGATATAGCCCATGCACGGAAAATTCTCGACCGCGACCACGACGGCCTACAAGACGTAAAGGAACGCATCCTGGAATTCATCGGTCTGGGTGCGTTCAAGGGTTCGGTGTCGGGATCCATCGTATTACTCGTGGGCCCCCCCGGCGTTGGCAAGACCAGTATAGGTCACTCGATAGCGGAAAGTCTGGGACGGCCTTTCTACCGATTCAGTTTGGGCGGTATGCGCGATGAAGCAGAGATAAAGGGGCATCGCCGGACCTATATCGGCGCTATGCCAGGTAAGCTCGTCCAGGCGCTCAAGGAAGTCGGAGTGATGAACCCGGTCATCATGCTGGATGAAATTGACAAGCTTGGCAGTAGCCACCAGGGTGACCCGGCCTCAGCGCTGCTCGAAACGCTCGATCCAGAACAGAATAATCAGTTTCTCGATCATTATCTCGACCTGCGTCTGGATTTATCCAAGACACTTTTCGTGTGTACCGCAAACGTATTGGACAGCATACCCGGCCCACTATTGGATCGAATGGATGTTATCCGCCTGTCCGGTTACATCAGCGAGGAGAAGCTGGCTATTGCCAAACATCACCTATGGCCTCGGCAGCTCGAACGCGCTGGCGTGCTTAAAGGCCAGTTGCGTATTACTGACAAGGCCTTGCGTACTTTGATAGACGGTTATGCACGTGAAGCCGGGGTACGAAACCTGGACAAGCAACTGGCGAAAGTTATACGCAAATCCGTCATGCGATTGCTTGACGATCGAAGTCAGAAAATCAGCATCAAACCAACGGACCTCACCGACCTGTTGGGGTCGGCGCCTTTTCGCAAGGAAAAAACCCTGCAAGGTGTCGGCATCATGACTGGTCTGGCCTGGACATCATTGGGTGGTGTGACCTTGCCTGTTGAGGTAACCCGCGTGCATAGCCTCAGTCGGGGTTACAAGTTAACCGGCAAACTTGGTGAAGTGATGCGCGAGTCAGCTGAAATTGCTTACAGCTACATTTGCGCCAACCTCAAAAGCTACCGGGCAGATCCGGAGTTCTTCGACACATCCTTCATCCACCTACATGTGCCTGAAGGTGCAACCCCCAAAGACGGGCCAAGTGCGGGAATCACTCTGGCCAGTGCGTTACTCTCTCTAGCGCGCAACACGGCACCGCGAAAGGGGTTGGCCATGACCGGAAAAATGACCCTGACTGGCCAGGTACTCCCTGTCGGCGGGATCCGCGAAAAAGTTATAGCAGCCCGGCGGCAGTCCATTCATGAGTTGATATTGCCTAAGGAGAACGAGGGGGAATATGAAGAGCTACCCGACTACCTGAAGGAAGGCATGCACATCTATTTTGCCAGCCATTTTCGCGACGTCGCTCGGGTGCTTTTTGACTGAGGTATAAAGCAAAAGCCCCGATGGTTTCCCATCGGGGCTTTTCTTTCAACTCACCCTACCACTGATTACTTTTTTTTCTGATCACGGGAGTCAGACGATGAAAAATGCTCGTCATGATCCTCGTCTAGCTCTTCTACGTGCGGAAACTGGTGCAATCCACTTGCGAACTCAGCTTCCGTAATCTTTTTCTCGACATTGGCCACTGAATCCTTGCCACCCGTCTTGCGGATGGGCTCAGGGCTCAAACCATCGATCAGATCCCAATCAGGGTCCAACGTAAAATCATTCAGATTCAACTGACTGGTGTTGGATTCGTCATGATCATCTTCGAAGCCAGAGGTGAATTCTATAGTGTCTTCGTCCCCACCAAGCAGCGGCTCGGAGCGATGCGTTTGGGCAGCCATGTCGCCATTGTCATTGAATATCAATGGGTATCGGGCCTTGATCTGGTCCACACGATCCATATCACCGCCCAGTTCACGAAGCTCTTCTGCTTGCTCCGAAAAATCAAAACCTTCACCCAGTTCGGCTAGTACGTGCAGCTGTTTGTAACGAAGGTCCAGACGCTCCGGCTTCTCATCAATCGCCTTATCGAGCATGGTGCGCGCCTCGGCGAAACGACCATAGGTAATATAAAGTTCTACACCATCGAGCAAATCGACTGCGGGTTTGGATGCAGTTTGAGCGACCGGTCTGGCGACCATAACTGGGACAGTAGTGGTATTGGAGGAGCCCCCCTCAACGTGAGACTCCTGCTCAAGTTCGGCTTCGAATTGCTGATCCTCATCATCATTATTTCGAGTGCGACGACGCGAAATAAGGAGACCCAATAGGAAGGCAATCAAAACCAGCGGGATCGTCAGCCAGCTCAACCAGGAAAAAGAACTTTTCGCTGACTCAGGCAGCTCCCCGGGAAGCACATTCGCAGCGATGAAACCGTCCGCGGGATCGTCGCTGCCTGCGGCTGAGGACAAATCTGCATCCGCATCGCCGCCACCTATCGAACCGGCGCCAATAGTACCAGCGAGATCGACATCCAGGGCCGAGCCAGCCTCTTTGGCCTGGTGCATTAATTCCAGTTCGGCCTGCAGACTTGCAATCTGTGCATCGCGTGCATCGAGCTCGCTGAGCAGGACATTGAATTGACCCTCGAGTGCGTTCAGTCGCCCAAGTAAGGCAGCAGAATCTGCATCGGCTGCGTCCAGGGTTGTCTCTTCAATACGCAGCCGCGATTCCACGCTATCAGGACTGGCTTCACCCGCCTCAGTCTGGCCAAGCGAGGCTCCAGTGCCTTCGACCTCTATACCGTCAGGCAGGGGCTCACTAACAGTGTCAGTGCCTGTTCCAACAACAGGTGACTGCTGAGTCAGGTCCTCCGCGCGCTTTTCTGTCACTACAGGACTGGTTGCCACATCAGCCATCGGCTCCTGCTGCTCAGAAGCGCCAGCGAGAAGTTCCGGAGGCGCGCCGGCCGATACAAGTTGCGCGCGAGTCGGCAGTGTCAGGGTGTGGCCAAGGCGCAGACGGTCAATATCACCGTCAATAAAGGCATCCGGGTTTAGGGCATGAATAGCAGACATGCTCATGCGAATGTTCACAGAGCGATCAGGACGCTGTTTGACCGCGATATCCCAAAGGTTATCGCCAGCTTGGGTAGTGTATTTTTCGGCACCTTCCTGGGGCTGCAAATCAGGTAAAGACTGAAGTTGTGTCCTGCTTGAGTTTGATGCGACTCCTGCTCTCTGGTCTGCTTGTCGGGGTATTGAAGGTGCAGCATCGGTCCTACTTGCGAGTGGCTGAATCAGCGCTACCGCCGGAGCGGCGAAAATGGCGCGCTGCGGTTCATACAGCGGCGGATCCAGCAGCACCGTGTATTCACGCAAAATGCGACCGCCCGGGCGGCGTAGCTCTACAAGAAAGTTCAAATAGGGCTCGCGAACAGGAAGGGTGGACTCGACGCGAATGAACAGGCGATCATTTTCAAACATCGGAATAAAACGCAAATCAGTGAGAAAAAACGGGCGGTCGATACCGGCCTTCTCAAATGCGTCCGGCTGGGCCAAGGAAACTATGATGTCTGAAGTAGCAAGCCCTGACGCATCCTGAAGTTGAATCATGGCACTCAGAGGCTGATTAAGCGAAGAGTCAAGCCGCACTTCCCCAAGTCCTAACGCGTTACTTACACCTACGTAGAGAGCGGCCAGAGAGGCTACTCCCACAATCACTTCGCGTCTGACTGCCATACCCTTTCCTCTTGTCCTGTGTAAGTAGCGCCGACTCATCCACTTGCGCTATCCATCGCATTCCATATGGGGAGAGCGTCAATAACTTGTGTGTTGCCACCCAATAATCGGCAGTATGCCATCCATCGAAAGCTAAACGAACAAAAAATCCGCGTAAACAGTCAAAGAATAATACACTTTGAACGCATAAAATATTGAATGACATTCCTATGACACGACCCACGCTGTGAGGATACACATCAGCCAATGCGAAATGGCCAGATGCCAGCATCTAAACCAGTGAAGCAGCAGGGGTGACATCCTGTCAAGCACTGCAAGTTACGGTAATATGCCTTTATTTAAGATAGGTTGGAAACAGGCAATGACCGATTCAGACACCCTTTTTGCAGCGCCCCTGGCGCGAATCAGTGACTTTGCGTTCGACCATGAAGTGGTTCGGGTGTTTCCTGACATGATAAAGCGTTCAGTGCCGGGTTATCCAACCATAATCGAAACGATCGGGCTGATTGCGGGCCAATATGCAAAGCCCGACAGTGTTATATACGATCTCGGCTGCTCACTTGGCGCCGCGACCCAGTCTATGCGCCGGCATGTTCGGGCATCGGGGTGTCAAATTCTCGCGATCGACAACTCTGCGCCCATGATCGAGCGCTGCGAGGAATATCTGCAGGCACAGAATTCGATGGTTGAGGAACTGACTCCCGCCGACGTTATACAGGCAGATATAACCCAACTAGCTCTGCAGTCTTGCTCTGTCGTAGTGCTGAATTTTACCTTGCAATTCGTTGCTCCAGCGCTTCGGCTAGCACTGCTGAAAAGAATCTATGATGCACTATTACCCGGCGGCTTGCTTATCCTCTCGGAGAAACTCGCTTTTGCCGACACGCATACCCAGTTAACGATGGAAGCCATGCATCACGTATTCAAACGGGCAAATGGGTACAGTGAACTTGAAATTGCGCAAAAGCGCAGCGCCATTGAAAAAGTCATGTTGCCCGACACCCTCGAGACCCATCGCGACCGTCTCACCAGCGCAGGCTTTGATCACAGTCATATCTGGTTCCAGTCACTCAATTTCTGCTCAATGATGGCGTACAAGTGATCGATTACTCACCGCTTTACCAACACCTGGCCGCGACACCCCTGGCACACTGGCTTGATGATCTGCCTTCAGCGTTGACCAAGCGCCTTGACGGAGTCAATCATGGCGATTTACAACGCTGGCAAAAGGCCGTTGAACGCCTGCCAAAAGCTCAGCCTTCGTCAATCGATACAGCAACGGCTGTACGTGTAGGTCTATCGGCAGACATTGACCCCAGTAAACACGCGCTGTTCGAGCAGGCTCTGCTAGACCTGCAGCCCTGGCGCAAAGGTCCGTTCGAGGTATTCGGAATAACGATCGATTGCGAGTGGCGCTCTGACTGGAAATGGCAAAGGATCTGCTCACATATTGATCTGACAGGTCGAACGGTGCTCGACGTGGGTTGCGGTAATGGCTACCACATGTGGCGTATGTGGGGCGAAGGTGCGCAAACGGTGGTAGGCATTGATCCTAATCTATTGTTTTATAATCAGTTCGCAGCGATCAAAAAGTATATCCCCGACTCTCCGGTGTGGCAGCTGCCGTTCACACTGGAAGAATTACCTGAGCCCACTGGCGGCTTCGATACCGTTTTCTCCATGGGCGTGCTTTATCACCGGCGATCTCCAGTCGATCATTTGCTGCAGCTCAAGGCCTGCTTGCGCCCAGGCGGCGAACTGGTCCTGGAGACACTGGTCGTAGAGGGTGACGTAAACGCCTGTCTGCTCCCAGAAGATCGTTATGCGCAGATGCGTAATGTTTGGTTCTTGCCTTCAGTGGCCATGCTGGAGCGCCTGCTGCGTCGCAGCGGTTTCAGGGATATCCGGTGCGTGGACATCAACAGAACGTCAATAGAAGAGCAACGCAGCACCGAATGGATGCAATTTCAGTCGTTGACGGATTTTCTCGACCCATCGAACTCACAATTAACCATAGAGGGATACCCGGCGCCAATGCGCGCTACGTTAATCGCCGTGCGTCCCTGAGTATAACAATGGGTTATTGATCACGGCCTGGAGTCTGAAGAAAACGCCATTGCATCTCGCGTTCGAGTCTCTAAGCAAGCGTTTTTAACTGCATGTTGACCGCCAGCCCTGTCTAAGACTTGGCAAGGACGCTTTATCTAGCCAAATACGGTGACTGTCTGTCTGCTTATCGCAACCAGAGTGCCGTCCTCTCGCCAGACCATAGCTGACGCGTGGCCATAACCGTCACGCGCATGATCGATATTGGCACGGTAGAGCAGCCAATCAGTATTACCTAATGCCGGCTGCGGCTGCACAAACTCAATTGTCCAGGTTAGCGAGCTAGCAGGCGCGCGGTGCTTCAGATGCGGCAACACAGCCGGAGGCCAAACATCTACCAAGCCAAGTATATGTCCCTCGTGAATACTGCCCTCATCTTCACGAAAGCGCATCCATCCACCCATCTCACGTTTTTTGCTGTTGCTGAAAGGGAGATCTCCCAACGCCCAACGCACTGCAAAATGCTGCAAAAAAACAGGATTTAGTCCTTCTACATAAGGCATCTCCATGCAGTCTTCAGCGGCTTTGACCTGGGGTGCGGGCTCGCTAGCAAGCGAGACTACCGATTCGCGGGACGCCCCAAAACTGCCTTGCACAATGCACATGACCTGTCCATTTTGTCGCGCCATCCCGAGCATTTGCGTTACCGCTTTGCCTTCACGCAAAACCTGCGCTTCGACCTGCATGGGTTCACCAGGTGCAACCGGCCCAACAAAAGTGATGGCAAGTGAGCGTACGGGGCGATCCTCCATTACTTTGGCGCGCATACCCTGATAGACCAAAGCCGCAACCAGCCCGCCGTACGAAGCGCGTCCCTGTGCCCAACCAGAAGGAATGGTGACCTCTTGTTTGGACGACTCAGCCAGCGCGGAGAGGAGTTCTGCAAATGTCATTTATTCGATCCTGTGTTCAGCGAAGGCGCCATCTTAGGACATGCCGAGCATCCGGAAAAGCATGCCAGCGGCACATAGCTGGAACGAATACACAGCTATGGCGAAACCGTTGACAACGCTTCCTCGATATCGTCTGCCGCAAACATGCGTAAACCGCACAACCAACCAAGTGCCAGCCAGCCTGCCGGCATTTCTGGCCAATCATCAGGGCCAAGCCCCTCAAGTTCATAACCTTGCACGCCTGCTCGCGCCATCAAGCGTTGTTGCCACCAGGCTATGTAATGACCCGCGCCCGTGGCATATCGATTGAGCAGTCCGGCACGCAGACGCAAGGGCAGAGAAGCGAACAACAGTTCGTCAACAGCCGCAAAAATGCGTTGCTCGTTTTCCAGATAAGCGGCCTCCGCGGCGACAGACAAATCCAGCTGAACCGCAAGAACGGCAAGTTGCCGGGCATACTCACGGTGGCTATGCACCGGATCGAGATGACTGAGCCAATCAAGCTGCAATCGCTCGACGGACTCGACCAGAGCAAACGCACCAGCGGCGGGTGAATCCAGCAAGCTAGCCAGCCACTGACGCTGAGGGAAAGGCACTGAAGCAATCAACAAAGAGAGCTCGGCACTGCTGGAGCCCGCTCGTGGCTGCCATTTGCCAACATTACCCTCAGGCACATTCTGTAAGCGTACGCAGCGAGCCTGCCAATCTGCAGGCAATAGCTGCACTTTCACTGCCTGCCAACGACTAGCAAGATCAGCACTGCGTTGTTTCAGCCAGCGCTCGAACAACCACCGCCGGCGTGATTTATAAACTGTCATCCGATGCGCGTCCCAACCGATCCTTGATCCTTTGAATAATACCGCGGTTGTCTTCCGCCAGCCCGCTCTTGTCAGGCAGCGGCACAGCACGGCAAAGGTCCAGAGTAAAATGACCCAGGCGCGAACTATAGAGACTAATACCTATCCCCTGCCCTACCCGCGCAGCGAGCTTTTCCATCAAACCGGACAGAAAGCTGTCGCTCAGAGCGCCAATGGCCATCTCACTACCACCCGCCAAAGCGATGTTACGCAATACATGACGCGCCAAACGCCAACGTCCAAGCTGACCGATGGGCAAACCATAGCAGGTGGCGACTCGCTGCATCATTCGAATATTGCGCCAGATTACCAGCATCAGATCGACGGATACCCAGGGACTCGTCGCTACCAGCATGCCCGTACCCACGGCTTCATTGCGGATCAGCCGGCGGGCAAGCACGTCCAAAGGCTGATAGAATTGGACATTGAGTCGGCGGCTGACTTCCTCTGCGGTGTAGGACTGATCCAGACCGGCACAGGCACTGTCCATCCGTTCAGCTAGCGGTGTATCCGCATGAAGTTGCTGCAACCTTTTCAGCCAATCCAGAGCCAGA
Organism: Halopseudomonas sp.; assembly: GCF_047631575.1. Taxonomy (GTDB): domain Bacteria; phylum Pseudomonadota; class Gammaproteobacteria; order Pseudomonadales; family Pseudomonadaceae; genus Halopseudomonas. The sequence continues at coordinate 64,387 of NZ_JBLIAB010000005.1, forward strand.
CGCTCGCCCGGGTTACGCAAGGCGGCGCGCATTTCCCGGCGTAGCTGCTCCAACGCCGTGAGCCGCAGACGCTGATTGCGCAATGCGCGCCAACTGAGTAGACCAGTCCCTGCCATCAACAAGCCCAATCCACCGGTCATGACGCCCGCGAGCGGGCTCCATGCCCAGGCAGCAATGGACCATTGCCCCCACTCCAGTGCTGCGCCACCCAATGCCACCGTTAACAACAAATAACCCATGCGACGAGGCCAGAGACTCAATGCCGGCGCATTGGCCAAGCCGGCTGGCATGGGTGTTACAACCTCTGATTTACGGATAGGTTGCTCAACTTCTTCGACCACTATGGCGTCCGCATAACCGCTCTGGGACTCTGGCTCCCAGCTCTCGAGAATACGCGGACCGTCCTTCAGGGATGTGCGATCAGTACTCATAGCAGCTTGCCTTCCAAAATCCAGCCCACCAGATCATCCATCCGAAAATGCGGGAATGGCTCATTGCGATGCAGATTTGCCGGAGGCCGAAGATGCAGCAGCTTCGGACCCACAAGCTTGAGATCCAACGGCAGGTGCCGAGGGACAGAGACCGGTTGATAGCGGACAAAAGCAGTCTGTCCCACCAGCCCCCCGACCATGGTCTCCCCCTGTTGATCGGCAGCCCGGACTGCAGACACTGGAAAGCCCTGCACCTGCACGCCACCATGGCGCACTTCGGACAGGCTGTCAGTGACCAGATCCTCAAGACACTGCTGCAGTGACCGTTGCTCGCCAGGCGCGACCTGATCGACCTTGGTGGCGCAAATAGCCATGCGACTGATACGAGGACTGAAGAGGCGCTGCAGCAGTGAATTGCGTCCATAGCGGAAGCTGCCCATCACATCCTCCAGAGCCTGCTTGAGATCCTTCAAGGCTGCCTGACCCGCCTGCATCGGAGCGAGCATATCAACAAGCAGAATCTGTCGGTCAAGCCGACTGAAATGCTCGTCATAAAAGCCTTTAACCACGAAGTCGCGGTAATAGTTGAAGCGCTGCTCGCATTGCGACCACCAGCTTCCTGCAGGTCCATCGCTGTGCTGGTTGGCGGATAATAACGGCACGAACAACAGCATATCAGCGGCAATCCCACTACCGGGCAACATGAAGCGTCCTGGCTGATTGCGCGAAAGCTCTGCATCGGTCCGGCACCGCAGTATAAAAGCGGTCCATTCGGCCGTCAGCTGGCGCAACTCGACCGGATCACAAGGTGCGGCCGGATCAATGGCAGCCAGCCTTAAACGCAGATCTGCGGCAATGGAACGGCGGGGTTCACTATCGACCAGAGCTGCCATCTGCGCACACCATTGGCCGTAATCAAGTCCCAACAAAGGCAGGTCAAGTAACCACTCCCCCGGATAATCAAGCAGCTCAATGCGAACCTCCCGAACCCCTTGTATCTTTCTCAGCAGGCCCTCGGGACGAAATTGCAGATCAATCACTACTCGAGCGAGATCGGTTGTAGATGAAGGCCACCGCGCGGGAACCGACGAGAGCGCATCAAGCGCTTCGAGATAGGAAAATGGCTGGGCGACGCTTACCCGTTGCCAGCGCACCGATATGAGCCGATTAAATGGGATGCGCCTGGCCAGCAAGCCCCGATGATGATTCTCAAGCTGGTTGATCACACTGGTAATGAACGTTGTCTTGCCCGCACCGCTCAGACCCGTCACACCCACACGTACGGTTTGACTTCCCAGACGCGCTACCCGACTCTGGGCTTTCTTGGTCCAGTTCACATTTTCCACAGTCGCCATGCAGATGCCCCGCAAAACATTTAAGGTCTATCTTCTTTACAGTATCGCACAGTCCACAACTTGATCAGAGGTTGGCCCAATGGCCTATTCAGACACGCATAGCAAGGCAATCGGTTATCTTTTATGGATTTTTGGATTCATGGGCGCCCACCGCTTTTATTATGGCAAACCGATTACCGGCACCCTCTGGTTCTTTACCCTCGGATTCTTCCTGATTGGCTGGATCGTCGATCTATTTTTGATACCGTCGATGGATCGAAGTGCCGACCGTCGATTTCGCAGCGGTCCGGTCAATTTCAATCTGACATGGGTGTTGCTGACATTTCTAGGAATATTTGGCCTACACCGCCTTTACATGGGTAAATGGATCACCGCCATCCTCTACTTCTTCACCGGAGGGCTTTTCCTGCTGGGCGTTTTATACGACTACTGGACATTGAACGAGCAGATATCTACCCGCAACATGCAGCGTGAATGGTGATGCCAATGCACCAACACCAGCGTCGTTAATAGGGTAGAATCGGCACCTTTCGCCAAGCGCAGGAAGGTAGCAAGAGTGGAAATATTCAAGGAGTTCACGTTCGAGTCTGCACATCGCTTACCCCATGTACCGGATGGGCACAAATGCGGACGCCTGCATGGACATTCCTTTCAAGTGGCTATCCACATCAAGGGTGAGCCTGACGCGCGCACTGGCTGGATCAGGGACTTCAGTGAACTCAAGGCGATTTTCAAGCCCATTTACGATCGTCTCGATCACCATTATCTCAATGACATCCCCGGGCTGGAAAATCCGACCAGTGAAGTCCTGGCGAAATGGATCTGGCAGGAACTCGAGCCTCTTTTACCAGAGCTCTGCCAAATAACTATTCGGGAAACCTGCACCAGCGGCTGTATTTATAGGGGCGTTTGACGTTAGCTCGTAGAAACATTACAGCCCCATTCAGGCTGCTGAAAAGCGGTCTTCCAAGTAAGCGCCGATAACCTTTGACTCATACAGCCAAGTCACTTTTCCGGCATCCTCGATCCGCAGACAAGGTACTTTTATCTTGCCGCCCTGTTCAAGCAAGGCCTGACGATCTTGCACGTTGTTTTTGGCGTCTTTCAACTCTACCGGAACGTTCAATTTGTGCAGAGTACGACGAGTCCTGACGCAAAATGGGCATGCTCGGAACTGGTAAAGAGCCAGGCCCGCCGCAGCTTCCTCAACGGCTGCCTGCCGCTCTGCCGGACGTTTCATTTTTCGTGGGCGGGTGATGAAGTCGAGAAAAATAATCAGATTGCCCAGACCTGTTCGCAACGCTTTTACTATCATGCTGGCTCCTCTTTGCTATGTTTGGAAGCTCAGCTTACCCGAGTTTGGAACCGCTGGCTTGCCGGGCGAGCACGAAGAAACTTTGATCTTGTAACGGGGCAGAAATAATGACACCACAAGACTTACAATTGCTGGTTACCCGGGAAATGCCATTCGGCAAATACAAGGGAAGGATATTGGCTGACATACCAGGCCACTACCTGAACTGGTTTGCACGCGAGGGCTTTCCAGCAGGTGAAGTTGGTCGACTACTGCAGCTTATGCAAGAGATCGATCATAATGGCTTGAGTTATTTGCTCAATCCATTACGTACCAGCCCCCGCAAATCGTACCCTGACAAATAGCTTCTATCACGCCTGCCTCAGAGAGGGTCGTTGCGATACATCAACTCATCAGGTAGATGTACCAGATAGTCTTCCTCTTTCGGGGGCATCTGCAGGTGGTATGACTGGGACGCCAGATTTGCCAGGACAGTATGAATGTCTTCGCGTGCCAGCTTGCGGTCAGCGCTCAATACCAAATCCATGGCCAGCTCCGGTTTACCGAACAGTTGCATCAGCGATTCGGGTAGTTCGGCCAGATCTTGTTTGCGCGGCACATACAGGTACATGCCCTGCTTACGTTTGCTGCGATAGATAGAACACATCACTTTCATATATTGGCGCCCTTGGCATTTGCAATGACTAACAACTCTTCACCCATCAACTCCCGTCGCCAGCCAGTCAATTCGGCGGGCAATGAGTAAGGACCGCCCGGATAACCTGTGCGCACCAATGCTTCGATACTCTTCTTGCGCAGCACAATCTCTGGGGCGATGCCAAGTCGCTCGGCCTGTCGCTGACCTACCTTGCGTAATGCCTTGAGCAAATGATTGGCATCTACCGGGAGAGGTTCAGGCAACCGCTCAGGCCATTCACTGGAAGGAACCTGCTGGCCTTGACGAATCAACTCCAGTATCTCGTTGCCATGATGCCGCACAGTGCGCGGGTGCATGTCTTCAATCCGTGACAACGCCTGGAGATTATCCGGCTGACGCTGAGCCAAGGGACACAGCGTGCGCTCACGCAACATCCGGTTACGCGCCTGATCGCGCTCACGGGCTTCCCGCTCGCGCCAACTTGTCAATATCTTGAGAACCGCCAACTCGCCAGGTTTGAGACGCCACGCTTGTTTAATGTTGATGTACGCAGTGTCCGGCTCCTGAACACGCTGGGCTGCGGCTACCTGATCGGCGGTATCTTCAAACAACCACGAGCTCAGCCCTGCTGCTTCGATTCGTGGGACGATGACCTGATAAATCTCGGCAAGATAAACAGCGTCAGCAGCCGCATAGGATACCTGCGCTGCGCTTAGCGGTCGCTGCAACCAATTAGAGCGCGTCTCTTCCTTTGACAGATCAATATCCAGCAAAACCTTTACCAAACGTGAGTATCCCATGGAGAAACCCATATCCAGATACGCAGCAGCCAACTGGGTGTCAAACAATGGCGCTGGTGCGGCGCCACACAACTTGAAGAAAACTTCAATATCCTCACTACAGGAGTGCAGAACCTTGACGACATTAGAGCTGCGCAACACCTCAACCAGCGGTGACCAGTCGGTGATCGCCAGTGGATCAATCAGAAACGCCCGCTCCCCATCACATATCTGGATCAAGCCGGCGATCGGAAAAAAGGTCTCCGTTCGTTCGAACTCAGTATCCACCGCGACATAGGGTCGTTCCAGCCATTGCATGCACCAGAGGGCCAGCTCAGTATCCTGGTCGATCATCAAGGGTTCGGGAGAAAGAGTCATTTACACATATTCCTTTTTCAGGCGCGCAGTATAACCGATCAATCGATCGATCGGGCGCAGCGCATCTGAAGCGGTACAAAACAGTAAAATTCACCGGCGTCAAACAGTAGCCATTATAATTCAGGCGTCAGTCGAACAAAGAGAGGAGGCAGGCCGCAGAAGTCATCATACAAAGCATCGTGCAGATTCGGGACGAAACAAAGAAAGCAGCCGAGCAGATGTTGCTCAGCGAAAAAACTCAGCGACTTTCTGAGTCTTTTGAAGACCTGAGTCCGCCGTCATCTGCGGCGAACCCGGTCGGTACGGATTACTCCAGAGCAATACGGGCCTGATTATTCTGGACTGTAGCGGGCCCAATGCCCTTGACCTGTGCCAGGTCATCTGCAGAACTGAAGGCGCCATTCTCGTCGCGATAATCGACGATAGCCTGGGCCTTTGCTTCACCCACACCCTGTAGCACTTCAGCCATCTCAGCCGCGCTTGCCTCGTTGACGTTTACACTCACCATGGGTGTGCCTGCTGATTGCGCCATGACGGGCAGGGCTAGCAAAGTCGAGAAAGAAAGGCATAACGCCAGAATGATTTTTTTCATTGATACTCTCCTTGTGATTGTGGCGCCGCACTGCCGGGTACTACTTGGCAGGCCTGGCCCGCTTCCCTGCGGCCCAATCAACTTAAGACAAGATCAACTCAATGCATATACGTTTTGTTTATTAGTGTGGAGTGTTTCGCAAAAAAATTTCAGAGCGCTGATAAACCACGCTGGAGATCTGCTCGCAGATCATCGATCTCCTCCAGCCCAATAGCCAAACGGATGAGATTATCCTTGATACCAGCGACGGCTCGAGTTTCGGCGCTCAGACGTCCATGCGTCGTTGTCGCCGGGTGCGTAATTGTCGTTTTGCTATCACCCAGGTTTGCGGTAATAGACATCAGCCGGGTCGCATCAATAAAACGCCAGGCCGCAGCGCGACCCCCCCGCACCTCGAAACTCACAACTGCGCCAAACGCCTTCTGCTGCGCCTTGGCGAGCTCATGCTGGGGATGGCTTGGCAGTCCCGCGTAGTACACGTGCTCGACTTCCGGCTGCGATTCTAGCCACTCTGCAAGGGCTTGGGCGCTTATGCAGTGGGCCTGCATACGCAGACGCAGCGTCTCCAGCCCCTTGAGGAAAACCCAGGCGTTAAACGGGCTCAAGGTAGGACCGGCTGTGCGCAGAAAACCTACCACCTCCTGCATATGTTCCCGTCGGCCGGCGACCAGGCCGCCCAAACAGCGGCCCTGACCATCTATGTATTTGGTTGCCGAATGAATAATAAGGTCCGCGCCCAGCTCAATAGGCTTCTGCAGCGCCGGCGTACAGAAGCAGTTATCCACGGCAAGCAAAGCGCCATGCTTCTTTGCGACCATGGAAAGCCCGCCAATATCCACTACTTGCGCAAGTGGATTGGAGGGGGATTCAACAAAAAACAGACGGGTATTGGGCTTGCAAGCCGCGCTCCAGGCGTTGAGGTCTGTCAGCTCAACATAGTCATATTCGAGACCAAAGCGTTTGAAGTACTTATCGAACAGACTGATCGTCGCGCCGAAGACACTGCGCGATATCAGCACATGATCGCCAGCCGAGCAGAGACTCATCACCATTGCCATGATCGCTGCCATGCCAGACGCAGTCGCTACTGCTTGTTCAGCGCCTTCAAGGGCGGCCATGCGCTCTTCGAAGGTGCGTACAGTCGGATTCATATAGCGCGAATACACATTCCCCTTTGCCTCTCCGGCAAAGCAGGCGGCAGCGTCGGCTGCGCTGCGAAAGACATAGCTGGAGGTCAAAAACAGGGCTTCGCCATGCTCGGCCTCGGGGCTTCGACGCTGACCCGCACGGACGGCGAGCGTATCGAAACCGGCACCTTCCAGATCACTGTCAAGACGACCGGGTTCCCATTCTTCAGTCATTTCGGGCTCACTTGTTCGTTCAGTTCTTGTAAGATCAATTATTGTGTAATTCGATACCGGCACTACCCATATCACCCGTGCTCATCGCCGCATCGTTTCGCGCCTGTTCGATCTTACCCAGGTAAGCTTCGTTGACATCGCCTGTGACATAGTCCCCGTCAAATACCGAGCAGTCGAACCGAGTCAGCTTAGGATTACCTTCGCTCACCGCATCAATCAGATCCGCCAGGTCCTGGTATATCAGCCAATCGGCTCCAATCAGTTCGGCGACTTCATCGGTGGTACGGCCGTGCGCGATAAGTTCATGCGCAGTAGGCATATCGATACCATAAACGTTTGGATAACGCACTGCAGGCGCAGCCGAGCAGAAGTACACCTTGGCAGCACCAGCTTCGCGTGCCATCTGGATAATCTGCTTGCAGGTCGTACCGCGAACAATAGAATCGTCGACCAGCAATACGTTCTTACCACGGAATTCCAATTCGATTGCATTCAGTTTCTGGCGCACTGATTTCTTGCGTGCAGCCTGACCGGGCATGATGAACGTCCGCCCGATGTAACGGTTCTTGACGAACCCTTCACGAAACTTGACGCCCAGGTGATTGGCAAGCTCAAGTGCAGACGTTCGGCTGGTATCAGGAATGGGAATCACAACGTCGATACCATGATCCGGCTTTTCTCGGAGAATTTTCTCTGCCAGCTTTTCCCCCATGCGCAATCGTGCCTTGTAAACCAGCACGTTATCGATCATCGAGTCAGGCCGTGCAAGATAGACATGCTCGAAAATGCAAGGGGAATAGCTCGGATTCTCGGCACATTGAGAGGTATGCAGTTCACCCTTTTCTGTGATGTACACCGCCTCGCCAGGTTCCAGATCCCTGATCAGATCGAAGCCCAACACGTCCAGCGATACGCTCTCAGAGGCAATCATGTACTCGACGCCAAGCTCGGTTTCACGTTTGCCAAATACGATTGGGCGAATGGCATGAGGGTCGCGGAAGCCCACTACACCGTAGCCGGTGATCATTGCGATCGCTGCGTATCCTCCGGTGCATCGCGCATGAACCGCACTGACCGCGTTAAATATGTCCTCCTTACCAGGCTGTAATTTTCCTCCACGGGCCAACTCGTGCGCGAACACATTGAGCAGGACTTCCGAATCGGAATTGGTATTCACATGGCGAAGATCGGACTCATATATCTCATGGGACAACTGCTCGACGTTGGTCAGATTGCCGTTGTGCGTCAGCGTGATGCCGTAGGGTGAGTTCACGTAAAACGGCTGAGCTTCTGCTGAGCTGGAAGAGCCCGCCGTTGGGTAGCGCACATGTCCGATTCCCATGTTCCCTAGCAGCCGCTGCATGTGCCGCTGATGGAAAACATCACGAACCAGACCATTGTCCTTGCGCAAATGAAGCCGGCCCCGATCACAGGTTACGATGCCGGCGGCGTCCTGGCCACGATGCTGCAGGACAGTCAGAGCGTCATAGAGCGCCTGATTGACGTTCGACTTGCCCACAATGCCAACAATGCCACACATGCCTAAATACCTCGTATGCGTACGACGCTCACCACGGATAAGCGCAATAAATCAGCGGCCAAAAAACCCAAGAATCATATTCTTGGACCAGTCAGCCACCAGGAGAAAATGAGGGATCAGCTCAGACTGCCGCCACCACACATCGCCCTCGACGGGGGCAAGACTGAGCAGACCCACCGCGACGACAATCAACAATGCACCTCGTGCAGCGCCAAAGATCATGCCGAGAAAACGATCCGTACCGCTCAGCCCTGTTACCCGAACCAGCTGACCGATCAGATAATTGATAAGACCGCCCAGTAACAGGGTCAGAATGAAAAGAATACTGCAAGCAACGATGACCCTTATCGAAGGGGTCTCTATGAAGGAAGAGAGATGACCCGCCAACGCACCCCCAAACAACCAGGCAACCAGCCCAGCAACAACCCATGTCAGTAAAGACAATGCTTCCTTGACGAAACCTCTGGCCAGACTGATCAGTGCCGATACGGCAATAATGGCAATAATGGCCCAATCGATCCAGCCTAGCGTCACTGTGCAGCACCCGAAAATGAACAGGACAGTATTCTATCAGAGCACCGGTCCGGTCCGGAACAGCTATCTCCTTTGCGTACCTGCATCATAGGCGGTAACCAGACCCTTCATGCCATGTCGGCTGGCCAGCTCGTCGCGCAACTTGTTAGTTTCAGCACGATCAAGCAGAGGACCGACAAATACCCGGGTAATGTCGCTGCCATCGACCTTGGCGAACAGCGAATAGGCGTTATAACCCTGTCCAACCAGCGTGTCGCGCAACGCCTCAGCATTGGCAGCGCTAGAAAAACTACCCAACTGGACGACCCAATTTCCATTCTGCATCTGCACTGGCTTTTTTTCGACCGCGGGAGGAGCGGGAACCATTGGAGTTTCAGCGGGCTTGGACACTGCGGGGGCCTCAGGCAGCGTCTCGGGGGCAGGGATCTCGGCTACGGGTTCGGGTGCTGGCAGCTCTATCGGTGCTGCAGCTTCGATCTCGGTCTGATCCAAAACCGGAGCTTCCGGCACTTCGATCTCAACTTTCACCGTTTCGTCCTGACCGGAAAGGAGCATAGGCAGAAACACGACTGCTGCTACAACCAGCACAAGCGCACCAATTATGCGCTGCTTCAACTTGTCATCCATTGCTCACTTCCCATGTTTTTTGATCGAGCCAAAGTATGGCGGCTGAAACACAAAAAAACGATCCGAAAATAACGATTTCCGTACTGGTCGGGGTATTTTCCAATGTCTGTTCCAGCGCTGCGGCTATTGAGCCGTACGCCTCTACTCGCTCGCCGGATGCCGTTAAATGAGTTACCAATTCGATATTAGGGCGGGCTCGAGAGCTGGGTAGCGGCGCTATAGCCCAACTGTCAAACATACCTAAAAGCGGCTTTACAACGCCGGCAAGATCCTTGTCCGCAAGCAGTCCAAACACGGCATGGCGGTTCAGCTTTCTAGTGCGCAACTGGTCCCGAAGAAAAGCTGCAGCATGGGGGTTATGGCCAACGTCAAGCAATAACCGGCGAGGCTGGCCATGCCAACTGATAGTCCGCTTTTCCAGCCGGCCCACCACGTGGGCATCACTCAGCGCCTTGGCAATTAACGCGTCTGTAAGATCCAGCCCTGCCGCCCAGAATGCCTGCACCGCACTGGCCAGATTATCCCGCGGGAGCTGGGCCGGAGCCAGACCCTCTATTCGACGTGAAAGGTCTTTACTATCAATACCCCAGAGCACCCACCCTACTGGCGTCGCCTCCCATCCATAGCTACTTCCGCGCTGGTGCATGGGTACTTTCAGACGAGTAATAGCTGCAGTAAAGCTCGGCGGCAAATCGGTCTCGCTACAGATCAGCGACTTACCCTGGCGCAATATACCTGCTTTTTCAAAGCCCACCGCATCGCGTGTATCGCCCAGGTACTCCTGATGATCCAGGTCGATGCTGGTCACCACCGCCACGTCAGGATCAATGATATTGACAGCATCTAGACGCCCGCCTAGGCCTACCTCCAACACCCAGGCATCCATCCCTGCCCGCTTGAACAACAACATTGCTGCAAGCGTGCCAAACTCAAAGTAGGTAAGCGAAATTTCCGCGCGTGCGAGATCGATCTCGACAAAAGCTTCACACAACTGACGATCAGTTGCTAACTGGCCGTCGATACTCACACGCTCGTTGTACGCCATCAGGTGAGGCGAGGTATACAAACCGGTTTTCAGCCCGGCCTGACGGAGCAGGCTGTCCAGAGCTGCACAGGTCGAGCCTTTACCATTAGTACCAGTGACGGTGAACACCTTGGCCGTGGGCTGGCAGATACCTAGACGACGCGCCACTTCGGCGACCCGATCCAGCCCCATCTCTATATCAGTGGGATGTAGCTTTTCCAGACGAGCCAGCCAGCCAGCCAGGTCAGCAGCTGGCATCACGCCTGACCGACTTCGGTCTCATCCAATTCGACCTGAGAAACCGGCGGCGGCTGATTGGTGAGAATCGTGAGAATACTGGCCAGCCGATCACGCAATTCTCCGCGGGGCACAATCATATCCAAGGCGCCGTGGGACAGCAGAAACTCGCTGCGCTGAAAGCCAGGCGGAAGCTTCTCGCGAACCGTCTGTTCGATAACGCGAGGACCAGCAAAGCCGATCAGCGCATTGGGCTCCGCGACATTGAGGTCGCCAAGCATGGCCAAGCTAGCGGAAACACCGCCATAAACCGGATCCGTCATGACGGAGATGAATGGAATGCCCTCCTCCTTCATCTTAGCCAGCGCAGCGCTGGTCTTGGCCATCTGCATCAACGAAAACAACGCTTCCTGCATCCGGGCACCGCCCGAAGCGGAAAAACAAATATAGGGGATTCGGTCTCGAAGGGCGATTTCAGCACCGCGGACAAATCGCGCACCGACAACGCTGCCCATCGAGCCACCCATAAAATTGAACTCGAATGCACTGGCGACTACCGGATTGCCCTTGAGCATCCCCTGCATCACCACCAAGGCGTCTTTCTCACCGGTATCTTTCTGGGCAGCAGTCAGTCTGTCCTTGTACTTCTTGCTATCACGGAACTTCAAGCGATCAACTGGCTCCAGTTCGGTAGCAATTTCACTACGCCCGTCGCTATCGAGGAAAATATCCAGGCGCCGGCGCGCATTGATCCGCAAATGATGCGAGCACTTCGGACACACATCCAGATTCTTTTCCAATTCCGGACGATAAAGCACTGCGTCACAGGATGGGCATTTGCGCCAGAGCCCCTCAGGCACACTGCTTTTTTGTGCTTCGGAACGCACAATAGAGGGAATCAGTTTGTCCACCAGCCAGTTACTCATTACCAATCCTTTTTCGTTGTCTACTTAACCAATCAATTTGTGCCTGCTCATACATCCATCGCTGAGCGCATCTCGCGAATCACGTTACAGACCGCCTGACGCGCCTGTTCGGGTTGCTGGGCATGAGCAGCAATCTGACTAACCAGCACCGAGCCTACCACGACGCCATCGGCAATCGAAGCAACAGCTGCAGCAGTAGCACCATCGCGGATACCGAAACCGACGCCAATTGGTAGCGTGGTAATGGTACGCAGGCCTTCAAGCTTGTTTGCCACTGCATTGACGTCCAGCGCACCGGATCCAGTCACACCCTTGAGTGAAACGTAATAGACATAACCGCTGGCGCGCTTGCAGATTTTCGCAGCACGAGCCAGCGTCGTAGTCGGCGACAACAAATAAATTGTATCCAAACCCCGGGCCTGAAACAGGTCGACTATATCATCAGCCTCCTCCGGGGGCAGGTCCACTGTGAGCACACCATCAACTCCTGCAGTTTTTGCCGCGTCAGCAAAAACGTTATAGCCCATGCGCTCTACCGGATTGAGGTATCCCATGAGAACGACAGGTGTCACTTTATTGGTCTGGCGGAATACGCTCACCATGTCCAGTACATCAGCCAGCCGCAGATGATGGACAAGCGCGCGCTCCATCGCCAGCTGAATAATGGGCCCATCGGCCATAGGGTCAGAGAACGGCACACCTAATTCAATTATGTCGGCACCCGCCTCGACCAGATCATGCATCAATGGGACGGTCATACCCGGCTCTGGATCCCCGGCGGTAACGTAGGGAATGAGCGCTTTTCGGCCGGCGCTGTCCAGCTGTTCAAAACATTGCTGTATTCGACTCATTACATGCTCTTTTACTAGATACTGATGCCGTCTATGTCGGCTACCGTATGAATATCCTTGTCGCCACGACCAGAAAGATTGATTACGATTGTCTGATCTGTACGCATGGTTACAGCTAACTTCATAGCATAGGCGACAGCATGCGCTGACTCCAGCGCAGGCATGATGCCCTCGATGCGAGTCAGGTCACGAAAGGCTTTCAACGCCTCTTCATCGGTAGCGCTGACGTAGTTAACACGACCGATATCCTTGAGCCAGCTATGCTCAGGACCAACGCCGGGATAGTCCAGGCCGGCAGAGACTGAATGGGTCTCGATAATCTGCCCACCCTCGTCTTCCATCAGATAGGTTCTGTTACCGTGTAACACACCAGGCCGACCGGCCGCCAAAGGCGCTGCGTGTTGGCCGCTATCAAGTCCCAGACCCGCCGCTTCCATGCCGTACATCGCTACACCTTCGTCTTCGAGGAACGGATGGAACAGACCAATGGCATTGGAGCCTCCACCGACACAAGCAACCAGTGCGTCCGGCAGTCTGCCGAATTGCGCCAGGCATTGAGCTTTGGCCTCACGACCAATCACACACTGAAAATCACGCACCAGCTTTGGATAGGGATGCGGACCCGCAACGGTGCCTATAATGTAAAATGTATCGTCAATATTGGTGACCCAGTCACGCATCGCTTCGTTCATTGCATCCTTCAGCGTTCTGGATCCCGATGTCACAGGAATCACCTCGGCGCCAAGCAGTTTCATGCGATAAACATTCAGTGACTGACGCTTGACGTCATCGGCACCCATATAGACCAGGCATTTCAATCCCAGCCGGCTGCTACCGTTGCAGTCGCCACACCATGTTGACCAGCACCTGTTTCCGCAATAACCCGCGGCTTGCCCATATGCTTGGCCAACAAAGCCTGACCGATCGTATTATTCACCTTATGCGCGCCGGTGTGGTTCAAATCCTCGCGCTTGAGATAGATCTGTGCCCCGCCGGCGCGCGCTGCCAGCCTTTCAGCTAGATAAAGCGGCGATGGACGACCGACATAGTGAGCAAGGTCATAGTCAAACTCAGCCTGAAAGTCCGGATCGCCGGAGAGACGTTCATACAGACTTTCAAGTTCTTCCAAGGCATCAATCAGGGTTTCGGATACAAACCGCCCCCCATATGGACCAAAATGACCTCGTAGATCCGGCACTGCTGCGTAGTCCAGTTTAGTTGATTCAGTCACGCTGCACCTCACGCATAAAACGAGTAATTCTGGAGACATCCTTGATGCCTTTGGTCTGTTCAACGCCCCCGCTGACATCGACCGCCCAAGGCTGGCAGCGGCGAACGGCCTCCGCGACATTGCCAGCATCCAGCCCGCCGGCCAGGATCAGATTCCAATGCCTGTCAGTCGGGATCAGCGACCAGTCGAAAACCTCGCCGGTCCCTCCGGGCACGCCCTGCTTGAAACTGTCCAGCAAAATGCCGCAGGCCCCAGGCCATTTAGCCGCCAGCGCGTTCAGATCGTCTCCACTCTGCACGCGTAGTGCTTTCACATAGGGACGTAGAAACTGCTGGCAATACTCATCCGGCTCGTCTCCATGAAACTGCAGCAGATCAAGCGGCACAGCCGCTAATACCGCCCATACGGCCTCCGGCGCCGCATCGACAAACAGGCCAACGGTAGTCACGAAAGGAGGTAAAGCCCCGACAATGCTCAACGCAGTATCGATATCAACAGCCCTAGGACTGGGCGAATAAAACACCAAACCAATGGCATCCGCTCCTGCGTAAGCAGCTGCAATAGCGTCCTCCGGTCGGGTTATCCCACAAATCTTGACTCGCACCATAAATCGGCCTGCACCTTTAATGGGGTAAAAAACGATAGTAGCAGATCAGGTCTGGAGCGTCAGTCGGGGTCGTTAAGCGCCGACAGAAAGTGCGGCCCCATATAACGCTTTGGTAAAATAAAGCGCTCGGGATAGGTTACATCGACCAGATACAAACCGTAAGACGGTGCAGTCAGCCCACCACGGGCCCGATCTTTTGAAGCCAACACCTCTCCTGCCCATTCGATCGGCCTTTCGCCACAACCGATCTGCATAAGCACCCCGGCAATATTGCGTACCATGTGGTGCAGAAAAGCATTGGCTCGGATGTCCAGCACGATGAACCGACCAAAACGTTGTAATCGCAGGTGATGGACTTTTTTTATTGCCGACTTGGCCTGACAGGCCAGGGCACGGTAGGACGTGAAATCATGCTCACCAACCAAGGCCTCTGCTGCCAGCTGCATGCGTTCAATATCCAGCGGACGATAATTCCACGTCACCTCATGAGCAAGATGCGCAGGGCGAACCGGATCATTGTAGATAACATACCGATATCGCCGAGCCATCGCGGAAAAACGCGCATGAAAATCGGCGGGCACGCTTTGAGCCCAGCACAAACTGATATCCGCAGGCAGGTTCGCATTGGCGCCATGAAACCAGTTCAGTGGTTCACGAACGGCGTCGGTATCCCAATGAATGATCTGGCACGAGGCATGAACACCTGCATCGGTACGACCGGCACAAAACAGACTGACCGGGTGGTTGGCGACACGACTCAGCGCCTTTTCCACCTCTTCCTGAACACTGCGCACGCCAGCTTGCTGACGTTGCCAACCGCGATAAGCCGTACCGCGATATTCCACGCAGGCCGCCACCCTGGAAACAACAGCGGCCGCCCCTAGGGCGGCCGCTATACTGGTTGAACGACTCATTGTTTAGTCAAGTTGCCCCATCATCTCGCGAGCTTCCTGCTGCTGTTGTTCGTTACCTTCCTCGATAACTTCACTCAGAATGTCTCGTGCTCCTTCCTGATCTCCCATATCAATGTAAGCGCGGGCAAGATCAAGTTTTGTAGCAGACTCATCTGTACCTGAGAGGAAATCAAACTCGTCATCATCTTCACTGTCGAGCTCAGATTTCTGGACTGTCGCGGGCTCGGATTCCACTTGTTCGATCTCATCAGCCTCGGCGTGCGCTTCAGTCTCCGCAGAAGCGGCATCCAGCTCAGCCTCGAATCCTTTAAGATCATTGTCCGACAACTCGACCGTTTGCTCGACTTCGATTGGCTCCAATTCCGTTTCGGCCGTTTCTTTGGGTGCGGGTTGATCCCCTTTTAGGCTATCGAAATCACCGGTCAGGGAAAGATCAAAATCTTCGTCCAGACTGAATTCATTCTCGACCGGCTGTGCCGGCACCGTAGGCTTGGCCGGTGGTTCCTCAAGATCAAAATCGAACTCAAAATCATCATCTTTTGCTGCTGGCGCAGCAGTTTCGATGCCCGACTGTGCAAGGCTGTCGGCTAAACTTTCATCCAGATCAAAATCGAGATCGAAGTCTTCCAAGCTTTCCTCGGCCACCGGCTCCTGCCGAGCGACTGGCTCAGAATCGACATCAAAGCCACTAAAATCATATTCCTCAATAGGCTTTTCGGCCTGCCCAGCTTCTTCAGCCGGCTCGTACCGACGCTCCTTTAAGAAATCGTCATCCAGCTCCGGGTAGTCGTCTGCTGTTACCGCAGCACTAGCGAATGCAGCGGCCATCACCGGAAAACGGACATTCAACAAATCAATTTGATGATCAACAGTGCCATTCGAGCGCAACGCTACTTCCTGCTCGGTGTAACCCTCAACGTCATCAAGCATGCCATGGACTTCCATCAGTTTCAGTCGAAGGTCCGTGCGTTCAGGCTCATTATCGATAGCAGAACTCAATACTTCTGCTGCCTGCCCAAGCTTGCCGTATGCGATTAAGGCATCTGCCTCTAAAATCGGATCCTGGGCAATATCAAGATCCTGCTTGCGGTCTTCCTGATGATCGGCGATTGCAACATTGAACTCGTCAGTGTCCTGCGTACTCGTCTCATTGCTTTCAGCTGCCCGTGCTATGAAATTATCCGCCATGTCCGACTCACGACGCGCATTACGTCGAGCAACAGCCATCAGTAGAAGCAATAGCAGCAACAGAACCACACCGCCACCGGCAATAAGGAAGCTCTGATTCTGCATCATGCGCTGCAACATACCGAGCGTGTCCTGCTCGGCTGCAGGCGGTTCAACAGCAACTACCGCAGGAGAAGATTCGTCAGCAACCTGCTCGGACTCTGTCACTGCCAGCTCTTCGGTCACAACTGGCAGCTCGTCGGCCACCACTTCAATCTCCTGAGACTGGGCCGCATCTAGTGTAGTGTTCGGATCGCTCTCAGACAATTCGGTCTGGTTTTCGGTCGATGCCAGTGGGTCTTGCGTGACGTCTGCCGCAGACGCTGATTGTTCCAGGGTGGCTACCGCAGCATCAGCTAGCTGGTCAGTCGGCAACGCTTCAATATCACTCATAGACTGCTGCATGGCAGCAAGCTGTTCATCTTTCAATGCTAATAGACGTTGTAGAGTATCCATCTGCGATTGCATATCGGTCAGGCGGCGTTCCGCTTCAGCTTTTTCCCGTTTAACCGAGTCAAGTTCTTCCTTGGTGGTATCCAGAGCATCGCGCAGCTTGCCTTCGCCGCTGCGATTCCCAGCGTCCGCACCACCATCTACCTGATCTTCTCCACTGCCCACAAGGCGTAATTCATCGTCATTACTTGCCTTTTGTGGGGCCGCAGCAGCGGTGTCTCGCTGCCTGGCATCCAGTTGCCGCTCAGCGGGTTCTGCTGGCTGACGACGCTGTTGCCATCGAGCATTCTGCTCTGCGACCTGACTGACTGCATCACTCTGGCTGCGAGCGGAAGACTGTGAGGCATCGGGTAAAGTAAGATTCTCGCCGGCGCGCAGGCGATTGATATTGTTATCTATAAATGCATTCGGGTTGAGATCCTGGATTGCCAACATCGTTTGATGAACCGACGCGCCCTGCGGGCGATGGCGCAGTGCTATTTCCCACAACGTATCAGACTGGCTGATCCGAATAGTACCAGTGGCCTGTGCAACCGGCTCTTGATATAGAGGATCGGCAGGCGCAGCACTCCGGGCAGACTGAGCAGATGGCTGCCGGGCTGGTTGAACCTGAGTGGGCCTGGTTGGCTGTACTGACTGAACGGGTTGTTGACGAGCGGGCTGACTAACTGGCGCTGCAGCTACCACTGGGCCTGGCTCATAGAGAGGCGGATCGAGCAGCAAAGTAAACTCGCGAAGCACCCGACCTGAAGGCCAGCGTACTTCAACGAGGAAGTTCAGAAAGGGTTCACGCACAGGCCGGCTCGATGTAACCCGTATAACGGATTTGCCGTCGGACCTGACAACCGGTGTAAAGGTAAGGTCGTTCAGGAAGAACACGCGTTCTATTCCTGCACGGCCAAACTCATCCGGGGTAGCCAGCGCCGGAAGAATTTCCTGACTGGAAAGATCACGGATCTGGAGCAACTCGATTTCTGCATCGAGTGGCTGATTGAGCGACGAGCGTAAATTGATGTCACCCATTCCTAGTGCGAAGACTACGTTTGATGACATCAGAGCGCTTGCTGCGGCAACAGCCAAAACCAGTTTGCGAACCATAGCGAAGTTCCTTTGCTTTTATCGTTTTTCTCTCGCGTCAACAGATACCTTACTGGCGTTCCGCCCTGCCCTGCTCCCCTAACTCGGCACGCAGCAATCTGATAACTCGTCAGCACTAAACCCTTTTGACAGGGGAACCCAAACCGCTTAATACGAATTGCACAGCAAGTATCGATTACAAATAGTCTTTTATCAACAACCTGAGGGTCTCAAGACTGTTAAGTACCACACCTTTTCGCAGATTATCCGACACAATCCACATATTAAGCACAAGAGGATCGATCGGATCCTGACGTAAACGACCTATCCAAACCGCATCGCTTCCGGTGGCTTCAGTTATTGGCGTCGGAAATCCGTCGGCGGCGGCCTTGTCCAGTAACTTAACACCAGGCGCCTTGCGCAAGAGCGTAGCCAATCGTTTGACCGGAAGTGCTTCGCGGGTCCGCAACTGGATAACCGCGGCGGTACCGTAAAAAACCGGTACCACCACACAGGTAGCCGCAATGGATACACCTGGCAACTCGAGTATGCGTCGCACGTCCTCGCCAAAACGGGCTTCATCGCGGGTAAAGCCCTGTTCATCGAGCTCGCCAGTGCGCGGTATCAGATTGAACGCAGCCTGTTTGGCCAAAGCGCCCGCTTCAGCAGGCTGACCATTGAGCAAGCGTCCGGTCTGCAACGCAAGTCCTTCTACCGCATCCTGGTCAAGAGTCGACATCGACTGGTAGGTAGCGACAGCGACCGATTGCACACCGGATTCGCGTACTATCGGTTGAAGAGCAAGCACCGCCTGTACAACCTGACTGTCGGGACACGCGATAACGCCCGGTGTGGCAAACCCGCTCAACACGTGCGGATTTGCATCGGCTACAACCATCGGTGCCTGAGCGTTGCTGCGCGAAGAACCGCTAGCGTCGATGATCGTGCAGCCTGCAGCCAAGGCGGGTGGAATCCAGGCTTCAGCCATGCTTTCAGCACCTAGAAAAACGGCCACTTTTACCAGAGAAAAATCAAAACGTTCGAGGGGTTCTACACGCTGGCTCTGCCCTTTGTACATCAACCGGCCGCCAGCTACGGTTTCTTCGTCTACCAGAAATAGCTTCGCAATAGAAAAATCATGCTCGTCCAACACATCGACAAGAATATCGCCGATCATGCCCGTTACACCTATTATTGCTACATCACAGGAGCTGCTCATCACTATTCCTCGACTTGAAAAAAACAAAGGGCACCCTGCCTGTAGCAGGATGCCCTTCTCTTTTACCGGACCAACAATCAGTCTTCCTGCAATATCCGCAACATGCGGCGCAACGGCTCCGCAGCACCCCACAACAACTGATCACCCACCGTGAATGCGGATAAATACTGCGAGCCCATATTCAGCTTGCGCAGACGACCTACCGGAACCGACAAGGTGCCAGTGACGGAGGTGGGCGTCAAATCACGCAGCGTATCTTCCTTGGTATTGGGCACCACCTTGGACCAGGGATTGTGCGCATCCAGGATCGCCTCGATATCCGCCAGGGGCACATCCTTGTTCAGTTTGATGGTCAGTGCCTGACTGTGACAACGCATCGCACCGATACGCACACAGATGCCATCGACTGGAATCGGACGCCCGCTTCGACCAATAATCTTGTTGGTCTCAGCCTGCGCTTTCCATTCTTCTCGACTCTGACCATTAGGCAGTTGCTTGTCGATCCAGGGTATCAAGCTGCCTGCCAAGGGCACACCGAAATGCTCTACTGGAAAGGTATCGCTGCGCAGGTTTTCGGCTACCATGCGGTCAAGCTCGAGAATCGCACTGGCCGGATCGGCCATCTGCGCTGCTACCGATTGATTGATCGCACCCATCTGACCAATTAACTCGCGCATACTCTGCGCCCCGGCGCCGCTGGCCGCCTGATAGGTCATTGCACTCATCCATTCGACTAGACCGCTTTCGAACAGCCCACCCAAGCCCATCAACATCAGACTGACTGTGCAATTGCCACCTACATAAGTCTTCACGCCATCGCGCACAGCCTGGTCGATGCCACGGCGGTTAACCGGGTCAAGCACAATCAACGCTTCATCTTCCATGCGCAGTGTGGAGGCAGCATCAATCCAATAGCCGTTCCAACCCTCAGCCCGCAGCTTTGAATAGACCGCCTGGGTGTAATCGCCGCCTTGACAGGTAATGATCACGTCCAGCGGCTTCAAAGACTCGAGGTCAAAGGCATCTTTTAACGGTGGAATGTCCTTGCCAATATCCGGCCCCTTGCCACCTACATTGGAGGTGGTAAAGAACACCGGATCA
Source organism: Halopseudomonas sp. (assembly GCF_047631575.1). Taxonomy (GTDB): domain Bacteria; phylum Pseudomonadota; class Gammaproteobacteria; order Pseudomonadales; family Pseudomonadaceae; genus Halopseudomonas. The sequence goes on from NZ_JBLIAB010000005.1 coordinate 84,803, forward strand.
ATATTGGCAAAATCCTTCTCTTCAAGCATGCGCTGCATCAGTACGGAACCAACCATACCGCGCCAGCCAACCAGACCTACCTGTTTCATGGCATCAACCCCCAGGGGGTAAAAATTCGAAGACAGCTGCGCCGGCTAGGCCGCGCGCAACACAAAGCCGAACAGTTTACAGGTTTTTCAGGGCCGCGGCCACGGCGTCACCCATTCCTGATGTACCCACCAAATTGCAGCCCGGAGACATTATATCTCCGGTACGCAGACCCTGGTCGAGTACCTGACTGACCGCCTGCTCGATGGCGTCAGCCGCCTCGGTTCGGTTAAAGCTGTAGCGCAACATCATCGAAACCGAGAGTATGGTTGCCAACGGATTGGCAATACCGCGCCCGGCAATATCCGGAGCGCTGCCATGACAGGGCTCGTACATACCCTTGTTATTGGCGTCCAGTGAAGCCGAAGGCAACATGCCAATGGAGCCGGTCAGCATGGAGGCCTGATCCGAAAGAATGTCACCAAAAAGATTATCGGTCACAATCACGTCGAACTGCTTGGGTGCCCGCACCAGTTGCATCGCACAGTTATCGACATACATGTGCGTCAGTTCAACATCGGGGTAATCAACCCCAACCTCGTTGACCACCTCACGCCAAAGTTGGCTGGAAGCGAGCACGTTTGCCTTATCCACTGAACACAGCTTTTTGCCACGAATACGTGCCATATCGAAACCGACCCGGGCGATACGCCGCACTTCAGTCTCAGTATAAGGCAAGGTATCAAAAGCAAAGCGCTCACCATTGTCGAGCACCTGTCGTTCTCGGGGCTGACCGAAATAGATACCCCCAGTCAGTTCTCGCACAATCAGAATATCCAGGCCGGATACCACTTCAGGCTTGAGTGTCGAGGCCTCTGCCAATTGGGGATACAGAATGGCGGGCCGCAAATTACCGAACAATCCCAACGCCGAGCGGATTTTCAGTAATCCGCGCTCGGGACGCAACGCAGGATCTATGGCGTCCCACTGAGGGCCGCCCACCGCTCCAAGTAAAATAGCATCGACTTCACGCGCCCGCGCCAGCGTTTCGTCAGCCAAGGGTGAACCGTAACGCTCGTAGGCGGCACCGCCGAGATCGTCGAAACTCAGCTGGGCGTCCAGTCCGTACTTATCACTAGCCAACTCAAGGACCTTGACCGCTTCGGCCATGATCTCCGGACCAATGCCGTCGCCGGGAAGTATAAGGATGTTCATGCTCATGGTAATTCCCTGGTATCTGGGTATTATTTGATCGCGCCAAAAAGCCACGGGTTTCTCTGCTTGTGACCGGTCTCGAACTCACGAATCGCCTCGGCATTTTCGAGCGTCAAGCCAATATCATCCAGACCGTTAAGCAAGCAATGTTTACGGAACTCGTCTACTTCGAATGCGTAGTGCTTGCCGTCAGGCCGAATGACTTTTTGAGCAGCAAGATCGACAGTCAACTCATAGCCCTGGGTAGCTTCTGCCTGCACAAACAATTCATCAATATCTTTTTCATCTAAAACAATGGGTAACAGTCCATTCTTAAAACTGTTGTTATAAAAAATATCAGCGTAACTGGAAGCAAGAATGGTACGAAAGCCGTACTCCTCGAGTGCCCAGGGAGCATGCTCGCGGCTTGAACCACAGCCAAAGTTCTTGCGCGCCAGCAGCACACTGGCGCCCTGGTAACGAGGTTGATTGAGTACAAAATCTGGATTCAGCGGACGCTGCGAAGCATCCTGCCCGGGAAGACCCTCATCGAGATAGCGCAGCTCATCAAATAAATTCTGGCCGAAACCGGTTCGCTTGATCGACTTGAGAAACTGCTTGGGGATGATCAGATCGGTATCCACATTGGCCCGATCAAGTGGTGCAACCAAACCGGTGTACTGAATAAAGGGTTTCATGCTGTCGCCTCCTGAAGCATGTCGCGCACATCAACAAAATGGCCTGCAATGGCAGCGGCAGCCGCCATGGCCGGACTAACCAGATGCGTACGCCCTCCATTACCCTGGCGCCCTTCGAAGTTGCGGTTGGAGGTGGACGCGCAATGCTCGCCAGCCTGCAACCTATCTGGATTCATCGCCAGACACATGGAGCATCCCGGATCACGCCACTCAAAGCCCGCGGCCTTGAAAATAGTATCCAGACCTTCCAGCTCCGCCTGCTCCTTGACCAGCCCCGATCCGGGCACGACCATGGCCTGCTTAATCGAAGGGGCTACTTTGCGGCCCTTGGCCACCGCTGCGGCCGCGCGCAAATCTTCAATTCGCGAGTTGGTGCATGAGCCTATGAAAATACGATCCAATTTGATCGACGTGATCGGCTGATTTGCTTCCAGCCCCATGTAAACCAGCGCCCGCTGATAGCCACTGCGCTTGACTGCATCTTCTTCCAGAGACGGATCAGGTACACACGCATCCACCGCTACAACCATTTCCGGTGATGTGCCCCAGGACACCTGAGGCTTGATGCTGGTGGCGTCGAGCTCAACCATCGTATCGAAATGGGCAGCGGCATCGGACACCAGATCCTGCCACACCGTCACTGCATTGCCCCAATCTTCGCCACGGGGTGAATAGGGACGATCCTTCACATAGGCAATAGTCTTCTCGTCACAGCCTACCAAGCCAACACGGGCACCCGCCTCGATAGCCATATTACAGATGGTCATGCGCCCTTCCATTGAAAGATCGCGGATCGCGGACCCGGCAAACTCGATTGCGTGCCCATTACCGCCGGCCGTACCAATCTTGCCGATCACCGCCAGTACAATATCCTTGGCAGTCACACCAAAGCCCAGTTGTCCCTCGACGCTGATCAGCATGTTTTTCATTTTCTGAGCAACCAGGCACTGGGTTGCGAGAACATGCTCAACTTCCGAAGTGCCAATACCATGGGCAAGTGAAGCAAAAGCGCCATGGGTTGCCGTATGCGAATCACCACACACAATAGTCATGCCTGGCAGGGTTGCGCCCTGTTCCGGGCCCACGACATGGACGATGCCCTGGCGACGATCGGTCATACGAAATTCCATAATCCCGAAGCTATCGCAGTTGTCATCCAGCGTCGTGACCTGCAGCTTGGAGACCAGGTCATCGATACCCGAGACGCCAGCTGCCCGATTGGTGGTCGGTACATTATGATCCGGCGTCGCCAGGTTGGCATCGATACGCCAGGGTTTGCGCCCCGCCAGGCGAAGCCCTTCAAAGGCCTGCGGAGAGGTGACTTCGTGGAGCAGGTGACGATCAATGTATAGCAGCGCAGAGCCATCATCACGCTGCTTGACCAAATGGTTATTCCAAAGCTTGTCGTAAAGCGTTTGAGCAGACATGCTGAACTCCCTGATACAGGCTGAACACCGGCGACTGATCTCTCTAGGGACCTCAGGCACGGGCGCCTTGTTAACTTGTAGTAGATAATAAAAGCTGGCATCCGATAAAACAAATTCATAATATTCATGCAATGCATTACCACATGGAATACGAATGGATACTGCCAACCTTACTGCTTTTCTTGCAGTTGCCGAAACTGCCTCGTTCTCCCGTGCCGCAGAATTGCTTCATCTCACTCAGCCGGCAATCAGCAAGCGCATCGCCAGTCTGGAACAACAGTTGAACTGTCGCCTGTTTGACCGCATAGGTCGACATGTCGGTCTCACTGAAGCAGGACTGGCATTGCAACCTCGTGCGCTGCAGATCACGCACGCACTTGCGGACACACGGCGGGCACTCAGCAACCTGTCACAAGAAGTACAAGGGCGAGTGAGTATGGCCACAAGTCACCATATCGGACTGCATCGCCTGCCGCCGATACTGCGCGAATTTACCCAAACTTATCCAGACGTCGCACTGGATATTCAATTTCTGGATTCTGAAATAGCCTACGAAAAAGTCCTGCATGGGGATATCGAACTGGCGGTCATTACATTGGCTCCCGCATTCGAGGCACCCATCATTGCCGAGCGTATATGGAATGATCCCCTTGATTTTGTCGTCGCCCCCGATCATCCCCTGGCCCATTCCAGCCCTCTGACGCTGTCACGCTTGTGCGAGTATCCGGCAGTGTTTCCAGGGGCCAACACCTTCACTCGAGGAATAGTCAGCCAGCTTTTCAGCCAGGCAGGATTGCAGCCTCATATCAGCATGAGTACCAACTACATGGAGACGATCAAGATGATGGTATCCATTGGACTGGCCTGGAGTGTGCTGCCGAGAACTATGGTCGACTGGCAGGTGAAAGCACTGACACTGCATGACGCCAGCCTAGAGCGTCAACTGGGAGTCATCTGGCACAGCGGAAGAACGCTCTCCAACGCCGGTCATGCCTTTATTAGACTGTTGAAAGACAATGCCAAGGGTAGTGGCTTGCTGCTTTCCCCGGCACAGACTATCGTGTAAAGACATGTTTCAATACTGCGGCATTGTCCGCCGCGCTCAGTCGGGACAAGGTCGATGTTACAACCACCCAGCTCTCCTGCGAGCAATGACGCGCTTGATGCTGGCTCTGGCACCGCTAGTGCGTTTAACACGTTGTTCCACGGCATGCCCTTGGCCGGCATGTTGACCGAAGCCAGCACTGGCCGCGTACTGGATGCCAACGTCGCCTTCAGTGATATGTTCGGGTGGCCATTATCCGCCATTAAAAACCAACTATCGTCTGAAATACCCTTGTGGGTCAGTTCTGAACAACGCCAACAACTGCTCGAGTCATTTGAACTGCATGGGGATATCGTGCAATTCGAAGCCATATTATTATGCAGCGATGGGCGTTTGAAAATTTGTCGAGTGTCGATGCGAAGCATCCTTGTTGACGGCGTCCCCTGCCGGCTATCCACCGCGCAGGATGCAGACCTGGATCAGCTGGCCAGGCCTGGCAAAATCTACAGCGATCTACGGGAGAACAGGGAGCGTCTAAACCTGGCGCTAGATGCTGCGCAGATGGGTACCTGGGACTGGAATGTCGACACCAAGGTATTACATTGCTGCCCCCGTGCGGCGTTTCTCCACTCGCATCAGCCCCAAGCTTGGAGCGGCCCAATTGATTTCTTTTTGCGCGACATACAACCCAAAGATCAACGGCAGTTGCGCAAAAGCTTTTTGTCCATGTGCCGCAAGCAGCTCCCCCGTTATCGGTTTACCTATCGTCTAAAATCAGATGGGCACCCTGAGCGCTGGCTGGAAGTCACAGCAAAGCTATATCGCGGACCCAATGGAAAAATTACCAGGCTGGCAGGTACCCTGATAGATGTCACGGATCGTCGCCGGAGCGAACAGGCCCTGATCAAGAGTGAAGCCAAATTCGCTGCGATTTTTCAATACGCACCTGACCCCTACATTCTGGTCAATGCAGAGTCCCACATCATTATCGAAATCAATTACAGCTTTACCCGCTTTTTCGGCTTCAAATCTGAAGAGATTATTGGCAAAACCACTCTGGAAAAAGGCTTTTGGAGCGATCCATCATTACGAGACCTCCTCCTTGCGCAGCTAAAGCGTGACCGTCGTCTCTCAGGATCGGAAATTGATTTTCTCACTCGCGACAAAGAGCTTGCCACCTACGAAGTGTCCAGCAGTTTTGTCATTATCGATCGACAGGAATGCGTGTTCTCTACTTTCAAGGACATAACAGCCCAAAAAAAGGCGGAAGCAGCGCTGCGTGCATCAGAAGAAAAATTCTCAGGGGCGTTCCGAGCCAGTCCGGACTCGATAAGCATCACCGAGAAAGCAACCGGCCAACACCTTGAGGTGAATGAGAGCTTCACTCGACTAACGGGTTATACACCCGCCGAAGCCATCGGCATGACCGCCCGCGAGCTCAATATTTGGGCCCATTACCACGAACGAGCGAAGCTGATCGAGGAACTTGAGCGTAAAGGTAGAGTGCAACAACAAGAAATGTGCGTTATTGCTAAAGATGGACGCACATTGATGGTGTCTGTCTCAATAGAACCACTGCTGATAAACGGTATTGAGTGCATGGTGCTCACTGCACGCGACATGACCAACCAGAAAGTGATGGAAGCTCAAGTCAAGCACCTTGCCTACCATGACGCGTTGACCGACCTGCCCAACCGCGCATTACTCAGGGACAAGCTTAACCAGACGCTTGCGCTCTTATCGCGACACAACTTAAAGGGCGCTCTGCTGTTTTTCGACCTGGATCATTTCAAACACATTAATGACTCCCTCGGACACTCTTGTGGTGACTCGGTCCTGCAGGAAGTCACCCGCCGTATACTTGCCCTAGTGCGCAAAGAGGATACTGTTGCCCGATTGGGTGGCGATGAATTTGTGGTTCTGCTCAGTGGCCTAGAAGGCAGCTACGAGGATACACTCAGCTCCGTTCAGCGGCTCGCTGAAACGCTTTTAATGAACATTGCAGCTCCCATGAATGTCGAGGGCCATAGCCTGCAGCTCAGCTGCAGCATTGGCATTGCCATGTTGCCGGAACACGGCGACAACCCTGAAGACCTGCTTAAAAGAGCCGACATAGCTCTCTACAAAGTCAAGGCGAGCGGACGTAACGGCATTGCTTTTTTTGAGCAGGCCATGCAAAAAGCCGCTAGCGAGCGCCTTTCAATCGAGACCGAACTTCGCAAAGCGCTTGATCTTGGCCAGTTCAGACTCTTCTACCAACCACAGATCGACTCGGGTCAGAATCGCATCATTGGTGCCGAAGCGCTCATCCGCTGGGAGCAGCCTGAACGAGGTATGATCAGCCCTGCCAACTTTATCCATGTGCTCGAAGAAAGCGGAATGATTCTGGCGGTAGGGCAATGGGTACTTAACGAAGCCTGTGCCTTTGCCGCGACGCTGATCCGGGAAAAGCTGGCAGACCCTGAGCAGTTCTGTATAAGCGTCAATATCAGTCCCCGACAATTTCGCCAACCCAACTTTGTCAGTCAGGTACGCCAGGTTATTGCTGATCAGGCCGTGCCAGCAAACTGCTTGAAGCTGGAAATCACTGAAAATATTGTCATTCAGAATATCAATGACACCGTAGCTAAAATGCAGGAGCTAAGGCAGCTGGGTGTATGCTTCGCTATTGACGATTTTGGCACCGGTCACTCATCCCTGAGCTATCTGAAACAACTCCCGCTAGACGTACTCAAGATAGATCAGTCTTTTATTCGCGACTGCACTCAGGACATCAACGACGGAGCAATCGTCAAGGCAATTATTGCAATGGCCGGCAATCTGGGGCTGGACCTGATTGCCGAGGGCGTCGAGACTTCCGAGCAACTCGCGTTTTTGCAGCAACTGTCCTGCAATACTTATCAGGGCTACCTGTTTAGTGCCCCCGTTCCAGCGGAACAGTTCGTCGGCATCCTTCGCAAACACTCAGCAAGCGTATAGCCCACTTTTCCTATGGTGGCAGCTAAATACTAAGTGAACTAAACCTTGCATATGATGTCAGAATGGCAGCTAGCTCGGGCTAGCCCGTTCTCAACGTACTGGAGTTTAGAAATGAACAAGTCAATGCTGACCGGCGTCGTCCTCGGCGCAATCGTAGCAACAGCGGGCGGCGCTTTTGCCGGTTACAGCGCGCTAGCCAATAAAACCCCAACCCACGCAGATGTTACCAACGTGGACGCGATTACGGAAACTATCAAAACGCCCAGAGAGGTCTGTCAGGATGTAGCGGTAACACGGCAACGACCCGTACAAGATCAAAACAAGATACTTGGCACTGTAGCGGGTGCGTTGGTAGGTGGCGTATTGGGCAATCAGGTAGGCGGTGGCAGCGGCAAGAAAATTGCCACTGTTGCAGGGGCAGCTGCAGGCGGTTACGCCGGCAACAAAACCCAGGAGCGGATGCAAGCCAACGACACCTATACCACTACCGAAACCCGTTGTGAGACCGTTTATGATAGCAGCAACAAGATCGTAGGCTACAACGTTGACTACCGTATCGGCGAGAAACCCGGTCGCGTTCGGATGTCTTCCGATCCGGGCAACAAAATTGCGTTGAAAGATGGCGAGCTGGATTTGTCCCAACAGTAAGACCAATGCCCAGGCACGCCTTAGATGGGGCGTGCCTCGACGTTGTAATTCACATCAATAACTCCCGGCCTGCTCGCGACATAGACGCAACCACTTCTCTATTCCTGCACTGCGCAGCTTGTTACGGTGTAAGGCAAAGTAAAATTGTCGTCTAAAATCTCGCTGTGGCACAGGCAAAGGCACCAGACTACCGCGCTCGAAGGCTTCAACTAAGGTGATTGCCGACAGGCATCCAACCCCAAGACCCGCCTCTACCGCACGCTTGATTGCTTCCGTATGCTGCAACTCCAGCATTATTTGCAACTGTGGAAGCAAGCCGTGCATCGCCCACTCAAAGTGTTGGCGAGTCCCCGAACCGGGTTCGCGAATGATCCACTGGGCGGCAAGCAGCTCTTCATCGGTTAACCAGGGACGCCCCGCCCAAGGATGATCCGGCGCGCAGAAAACGACCAGCTCATCTTCTCGCCACCGCAGCATATCCAGTTCAGGATGATGGGCTTCGCCTTCTATCAGTCCAATGTCCAACTCAAAGCTCAATACCTTCTGGACGATGGTTGCTGTATTGGCAACCTCAAGTTTGACTCTTGCTCCTGGCTGTTCCTGCATGTAACGCGCCATGGTTTCCACCGCAAGGTAGTTGCCGATACTCAGGGTAGCGCCCACTTTCAGGTTGCCACTGCTGAGACGGCTTCCCAACGCCAGCTCGAGGTTTTCTGCTTGCTCCATCAAGGCTTGGGCGCGCGGGCGGATGGTCTGACCCAACTCGTTAAGCTGCAAACGCTTGCCTATTCGGTCGAACAACTGGATACCGAACTGGCTCTCCAGATCACGCAGCGCGCTACTGGCCGCTGATTGAGACATCGTCAGGCTTTCCGCTGCGCGCGTCAGGTTCTCGTGGAAGGCGGTGGCCAGGAAAACCTCCAATTGTCTAAGACTGTATTTCATTATCGATTTTTCCGATTACGTATAACTAAATAAACCGTTTAACCGATAGATTAGTGCGCCGTTACACTAGTTGCAAATCAGCTGACCGAGGAATTGCAATGGCAGGCTTCAATACCGAACGCGTACTAAGTGTTCATCACTGGACAGATAATCTGTTCAGCTTCCGAACAACCCGAGATCCAGGATTTCGCTTCAAGAACGGTCACTTCATCATGATAGGCCTGGAAGTCGAAGGCCGTCCCTTGATGCGCGCCTACAGTATCGCCAGCCCCAATTACGAAGACACCCTGGAATTTTTCAGCATCAAGGTTGCCGATGGCCCACTGACCTCACGTCTGCAGAACATCAATGAAGGCGATCAGATCATCATCAGTCGCAAACCGACAGGAACACTGGTGCTCGATCACCTGCTGCCAGGCCGCAATCTTTACTTGCTGAGCACCGGTACTGGCCTTGCGCCTTTTATGAGCATCATCCAGGATCCAGAAACCTACGAACAGTATGACAAGGTCATTCTCACGCACGGTTGCCGTCACGTGCGTGAACTCGCCTATCAGGATCTGATCACCGACGAACTGCCCAACCATGAGTATCTTGGTGAAGCCATCCGCGAGAAGCTTATCTATTATCCCACAGTCACTCGAGAGCCTTTTCGCAACCAAGGCAGACTGACCGACCTGATGGAAAGCGGTAAATTATTCGAAGACATCGGCCTGCCGGCATTCGATGTCGAGCAGGATCGCTTCATGCTTTGCGGCAGCCCGAGTATGCTCAAGGATTTCTGCCATGTTCTTGATAGCCGCGGGTTCAAGGAAGCGCGTCATGGCGACCTTGGACACTATGTAATCGAACGCGCATTCGTAGAAAAATAAACGTTTTCAGCAAACCTGCTCTGGCGCGTATAGCGCCGCCAGAGCAGCAGCAGTGCCATCTGACTATTCGACGTAAGTCATCTTGCGCGTCATCCCGCCATCAGCTACGACATTTTGTCCGGTAATGAAGGCGGCTGCTGGACTGAGCAGGAACGCCACCAGCGAGCCAATATCTTCGGGTTGCCCGATACGACCGACCGGATGTTGCAGATGATCGACAGGGCGAAGAGGATCACTGGCCTGTTGCTGACGGCTGCGGGTATCTATCCAACCGGGGCTGACCGCGTTTACCCGTACCGAAGACCCAAGACTCATCGCCAGCGCATGGGTCAACGCCAATAGACCACCCTTGCTGGAAGCGTAGGCTTCGGTGTTGGCTTCAGATTGCAGCGCGCGCGTAGAGGCCATGTTGACAATGGCACCTCCAGATTCGCGAAGCAGTCCGATGAAATGCTTGGAAACCAGAAAAGGGCCAGTAAGATTAGTGCTCAGCCAATGGTTCCAGGCCTCAAGGCTGAGCTGCTCTACTGGACCACTATCCGGATCGGCAATACCTGCATTATTGACCAACCCGTCGAGGCGACCGAAGTCCTCCTCCACCCGCTCCAGACATGCCGCGACACTGAGCTCGTCAGCCACATCCATCGGAATGAACTCTACCCGCCCCCCTGCAGCACACAGCCAGGCCAGCTCTTCGGCAGCAGCCTGGCCCGCTGATTCATCTATATCGGTGATCGCTACCGACCAGCCGGCACCAAGCAGACTAGCGGCAACTCCCTTGCCAATACCCCGTGCAGCGCCAGTAACCAGCGCTACAGGAGTGTGCTGCTCAGCCACGTCAGGCAGCCCTGCCCCGGGGACCGGCAAAGAACCATATGATCAAACCGACTACCGGCAACAGAAGAACCAGCAATACCCATAGAACCTTTGCACCATTACCAGCGCCGCTTTGCACAATATTGATAATCGCCCAGATATCCAGAATGAGAATAATCAGGCCAAGAATACCACCGCCAAAATTTACGTCCATATACAACTCCTTGTTGGAATAATGTGATGCTACAAACCCACTAATGGATCAAAGCTCAAGTACTGGGTATCTACGTGCAATATCATTACCTGTAGGACGGCTAATCAAGGCGCCTGCGTCGCGCGCACTCCGCACAATGAGGCACTTCCGCCCTGTCACCGGCACTACCCAATGAGCGACGCCTTCCGGCAGCCTCAGCAGGTCTCCACATCGACAGCCCAGTACCAGGAGTGTGGCGCCATGATGAATACACATCGTCGCAACGCCCTCAATGAACAGCCATAAACTGTCGCCAGCCAGTGTCTGTTCACTCTGCCCTCCCCCTTCAGGACCCGCCTCATAGCCGGGGGGACCCTCCAGCTCAAGAACTTCGGCAAACTCCATCGATTGTTCGACACCGATTGTCGTCAGCAGTTCGCCAGAGATGTCCAAGGCTTGTGTAGTAGAAACCGTAGCCCCCTTGAACCAGCTCGGCTCGGTTATGTGTAGCGATACCCCGGCAGCATCCAGATTAGGCACAATATCTTCCATATGAGTCAGCACCTTGCCGGGCACCTGTAGTTGATCGTCCTGGTAAACCGCAAGAATTGTCATTGCATACTGTCCGCAGTCAAATGGATGCTTTGCCAGTATAGAGTGCCGCATGGAAGCCATACAGCCTATGGCTAAATGACACACCTCTTCAGCGATCTGAAGGCAAAGCCCGATATAAACCCATTGCGGCGATCAACGCCGCCAAAGCCGCTATCGCAAAGGTCCAGTGTGCGCCCAGCGTGGTCCAGCTATAGCCTGAATACAGGGCACCGAGTGCACCACCAACGCCGGATAATGAGGCGTAAAGCGCTTGACCCTGGCCCTGCAGGCGCTCACTGAAATGGCGCTGAATAAAGTGAATCGCGGCCACATGGAAGCTACCAAAAGTAGCCGCGTGCAATGCCTGAACAAGCAATAGGACCCATAGATGTTCCGCCAGAGTGCCAAGCAACACCCAACGCAGGGACGCAAGAAGCAGGCTGGCCATCAGCACCTGCTTAAGGGTGAAGCGTCCAAGGACCCGCGTCATGACCAGAAAAAGAAGTATCTCGGCGACAACGCCCAGTGCCCAGAGCAGACCAATCAGTCCTCGACTGTAACCCAGCGCTTCCAAATGCAATGTCAGGAAGGTGTAATAAGGACCGTGGGAGAATTGCATCAGTCCCACGCAAATGAAAAAAGCCAGCACGCCCGGTTTGCGCAACAGCATGAAAAAACGCTCGACTGGCTCACCCTTCGGCCGAGCTGCAGCAATAGGGGGGCGCGGTACAATCAGACTACTGCAGAAAATCGCCAGCATGATCGCCAGCATCACCGCCGGATAGATGTCCAGACTGAACACCTCAAGTAACAGGCCCAGTCCCACCACTGTGGCAATAAAACCGACCGAGCCCCAGAGCCTGACCATACTGTAACGGGCCGATTGGGGCCCCAGGTGACTGAGCGTAATAGCCTCGAACTGGGGTAATACGGCATGCCAGAAAAAACTGTGCGAGGCCATTATCAACGCCAGCCAGAGGTAGTCTTGACGATAGAAAATGCCCGTGAAGGCGATTGCGGTAAATAGCGCACCAACACGAACGATAGCAAGCCTCCGACCGCTGACATCGCCCAGCCAGCCCCACAGGTTCGGCGCTACACAGCGCATCAACATGGGTATCGCGATCAGTTCGCCGATGCGCGCCGCGCTGAAACCCAGGTGATCAAAATACAGCGCAAGAAACGGCGCCACACCACCCAGCAAGGCAAAATAGGCGAAATAAAACCCTGACAGCCGCCAGTACGGCAGTACCGGCGTCACGTGAAACGCTGCAGACGGCAGTACACGGCTCAGAGCTGGCCAAGCACCGGCGTGCTCACCCGCACATCCGCATTCTGACCGCGATGGCGTAACAGATGGTCCAACAGCACAATAGCCATCATCGCCTCAGCGATGGGGGTCGCCCGAATACCCACACAGGGGTCATGGCGACCTTTGGTGATAACATCGACAGCATTGCCTGCAATATCGATCGATCGGCCGGGGGTGGTAATACTGGAGGTGGGTTTCAATGCCAGATGGACGACTATCGGCTGGCCGGATGAGATTCCGCCAAGCACGCCCCCAGCGTTATTAGTGAGAAAACCTTCGGGGGTCATCTCATCGCGGTGTTCCGTACCCAGCTGCGACACGGAAGCAAAACCAGCGCCTATTTCCACACCCTTCACCGCGTTTATGCTCATCATTGCGTAAGCCAGCTCAGCGTCCAGACGGTCGAATACCGGTTCGCCCAGACCAGGGGGGACACCTTCGGCCACCACGGTAACTCGCGCACCAACCGAGTTCTGGTCCCGGCGCAGCTGGTCCATATAAGCCTCGAGTTCAGGCACCTTGTCCGGATCTGCGCTGAAGAAGGCATTGTCATGTACCGAGTCCCAACTTTTAAAGGGTATCTCGATCGGTCCGAGCTGGCTCATATAGCCACGTACGGTAATGCCCTGACTGGCCAGATACTTACGAGCGATCGCACCTGCCGCAACGCGCATGGCAGTTTCACGGGCCGAAGAACGGCCGCCGCCCCGATAATCACGTTCGCCGTATTTATGATGATAAGTATAGTCGGCATGGGCAGGTCGAAACACATCCTTGATCGCCGAGTAATCCTTGGACTTCTGGTCGGTATTACGAATCAGCAAACCGATCGGACAACCGGTCGTACGCCCTTCGAACACGCCGGTGAGTATCTCCACCTCGTCGGGTTCCTGGCGTTGGGTGGTATGCCTGCTGGTACCCGGTTTACGCCGATCAAGATCACGCTGCAGGTCAGCAACGTCGAGTTCCAGCCCGGGTGGGCAGCCGTCAACAATGGCGACCAGCGCCGGGCCATGGCTTTCGCCGGCCGTGGTGACGGTAAATAAAGTACCAATGGTATTCCCGGACATACGCGCAACCTGAAGTAAAATGATCGAAGGCCTGCAGTATACCGCCCAGGCATTGCAGGTGACAGTCCGGGCTCAGCCGGCTAGGCTATGTTTTTCTTTATTGTTGAGCGCCCCTATGCAGCTATTGAACGCCGCCCTGCTGCCTACGGACATGTCCACTCTGATAGTCATTACGTTAGTCGTTGCAGCCGCCTGCACCTCAGCCATCACTGCGGCACTGGGAATTGGCGGCGGCGTGATGTTACTTGGTCTGCTGGCCGTGATGTTACCACCGGCAGCCATCATTCCAGTTCACGGCATGGTTCAACTGGGCTCCAATGCAAACCGGACACTCATGACTCTGCGCCACGTCAACCTTGAGACCATTGCCTGGTTCGCGCCCGGAGTCATTCTAGGTGCCTGGCTGGCAAGCCTGTTTCTGATCGAGTTGCCCCTGCCGCTAATACAGCTTTGCATCGCGGGATTCATCCTGCTGTTGTGCTGGGGGCCAGCGATCCCTGCCGTCGCGACGGGTCGAGCAGGAACCCTGCTCGCTGCAATACTTACCAGCTTCATCAGCCTTTTTGTGGGTGCTACAGGCCCACTCGTTGCCGCATTCGTGAAACAGCAACAGCATGGACAGCGACTCCCTACAGTGGCCACCTTTGCGGCAGCGATGACCCTGCAGCACGCACCAAAAGCACTGGTATATGGCGCTGCCGGCTTCATATTCAGCGAGTGGATCGGACTCATTTTATTGATGATAACAGCTGGAACGCTGGGTACATGGGTAGGTTTGCGCTTGCTTGAGCGTCGCTCGGATCTGCGTTTTACTCGAGTGTTCAATCTACTGCTGACATTGCTTGCCCTTCGACTCATCTGGCAGGCATTCTCAGGCTGGTTAGGCTAAAGAAAGTAAACGCCGCTGCAGAAAGTACCCATGCGGTCGATAAACTCATATGACCCAGTCAGCACAGGCGGCCACCAACCCCGATGAGTGAATTTCAACCCACGCAAAAAATTGAACCCGTTGCTTCTGGCTTGCCGACAAAACCAGCGCGCGACCCACTTGCACGAATACGTGCCACCGATCTGTACTGGATTCAGCTGAAAGCAATCTATAAGGGCAGGCTGATCGCGCAGCCCGAGCGCCTCGCCAAGGTCACGGTTTATCAGGACAGGGCTGGCCACCTGGAAATCTATCGCTTGCACGTGCAGTTGGAAGAAGAAACGCTTGCAGAAGGTTCTAATCACCTTGATGTGCTGATCGACCACCGAAACAGGCGTGTGCGCTTTGCACCCGTGAATACACTTCGAATACAACCGGCACAACGGGGCATCGGTGGTTTTTTGCTGGCTCAACTGATCGAGTGGTGTCAGCGCCACTATAGCGACTATGCGGTCACCCCCATTGTGCTACAAGCGGACGAAGCGGTGAACGACGAAGGCCGACACATCCGCGACAAAATGCTCAGCCGTGCCGGATTTGAGTTAAGCCTGCCCGAAGACGCCGCCGCAGCCGGACATGCCAGGGCAGGACGCGTGGACGACCTGATCAGCCAATGGAATACCGAGCGTGTCGGGGTGCTGCACGTAAGCTCCCTGCTCAAGCAATTGCGCGAACAGGAGTTGCTGAACAACAAACAATCCGCGCAAATGGCTCAGCTGCAAAGAACAATCGACCAATATCGGAGTAACGATACGGGTCAGCGTTTTGCCATCGGCTGTCTGATTGTGTTCGCCGTATTTCAGGCGTTGATGTTGCTATGGATAGTCTTAAGCTGAGCGCCCGCCCAGGCTGGCGCAGAACAGTGGCTGATACTGCCGGCACTGCGCTGCACTGAGGACAAACACACCCTGTCCTCCCTCGCTTAATCTCACCCACTCAAAATCCACTTCGGGCCACTGTGCCATGACGTGAACCATGCTGTTACCCACCTCAACGACCAGTACGCCATTTTCAGTCAGATGGTCGGCCGCCTCAGCCAGCATCCGACGAACCAGGTCCAGCCCGTCAAAGCCGGCGGTTAATCCCATCTCAGGTTCATGCAGGTACTCCTCCGGCAAATCGGCCATATCTTCGGCATCCACATAAGGCGGATTACTGACGATAAGATCGAAGCGCTCACCTGGCATACCTTCAAACCCGTCTGACCAGCGTGCTTCAACGCGGTCCTGAAGGCCGTGGGCCTCTATATTGCTCTCGGCAACTGCCAGAGCATCAGCAGACAAATCGGCCAACACGACTTCAGCCTCGCCAAAAGTATGCGCACAGGCGATACCGATACAACCACTGCCGGTACACAAATCCAGAATTCGCGACGGATCACTCTCCAGCCAGGGTTCAAACTTATTGGCAATTAACTGCGCTATCGGCGAGCGCGGCACCAGTACACGCTCGTCAATCAGGAAATCGTAGCCGGCAAACCGTGCGTGACCCGTGAGGTAGGCAGCGGGTATGCGCTGTTCGATACGTCGCTGAAGCAATACAACGATCAGGCTGCGTTCGCTTTCAGTGACGCGGCAATCAAGATATGCGTCAGGGGTTTCCCATGGCAGATAAAGTCCGTGCATTACCAGCAACCGCGACTCATCCCAGGCATTATCCGTACCGTGACCGAAGAACAGACCCTCCTGATGAAAGCGGCTGACGCCCCAACGTATAAAATCCCTTATTGTCGTCAACGCGATAAGTTCATGCATGGCTGCTGTTCTCGGTAAGCTATAAGACCGTCATTCTACCCTCCAAGCAGCCCGAAACTACTGATACACTTCTATTTTTATGATGTGATCGATCCCCGATGAGCAACGAACCAACAAATCCAGACGACTTCGACCTGTTCCGCCAAGCAATTAAAGGTGCCCGACAGATCACCGTAGACCAGGCTGATACGGGTAAGCCCCGGGCCGATAGCGCGCGCATAAAGGCCGCCCGACAGCTCGCCGTTCGGCCCGACAATCGGTTGCGCGTCGACGGATTGTCAGACCAGTTTGTTATTGATGTAATGCCCGAGGAAGAACTCGCCTGGACAGCCAACGGCGTACAGGAAAGCCAGTTACGCAAACTAAAGAGCGGACAGATACCATTCGAGGGCTCGATCGACCTCCACGGCATGACAGTGGACAAGGCGCGTGAGCTATTGTGGGAATTTCTTGCCGAGGCCAACACAATAGAAATACGCTGTGTGCGGGTAACCCATGGCAAGGCACAACGCAAAGACGGTCGCAATCCAATCTTGAAAAGCCATGTAAACACCTGGTTGCGGCAGCATACCAAGGTGCTCGGATTCACCTCCTGCATCCCGCGTCACGGCGGCACTGGGTCGGTATACGTGTTGCTCAAGCGCACAATGCTCGAGGGCCGGGACGAGTAGACCCTCGAGCCTGCTACTTCAGATGCAGGTAGATCCGCCGTCTACCGGAAGCGCAATCCCGGTAGTAAAACCAGCACCTTCCGAGCAAAGATAAAGGACTGCTGCGGCTATTTCTTCCGCCTTACCAATCCGACCCACGGGATGCATAGCAGCGGCAAACTCGGCTTTGCGTGGATCGAGCGCGGCGGCGCGGCGGAACATCTCGGTATCAATGACGGCAGGGCACACCGCATTGACCCGAATGCCCTTCTTGCCATATTCCACGGCTGCAGAGCGCGTCAGGCCCAATACCGCATGCTTGCTCGCGCTATAAATACTCATTTTCGGCGCTGCACCCAAGCCCGCAACCGAGGCAGTGTTGACGATCGCCCCGCCGCCATTGGCCAGCATCAACGGAATCTCGTGTTTCATGCACTGCCAGACACCTTTGACGTTCACGTTCATGATGTTGTCGAAGACGTCTTCGCTGCCATCAGCCAACTTGTCCTGCTCGATCTCGATACCCGCATTATTGAAGGCGCAATCCAAACGCCCGTAGTGACTGATGACAGCCTCCATCAGCGCCTTCACCTCGTCAGCAACGACCACATTACACGGGACGAATACAGCATCTCCACCAGCTGCCTTGATGCCTTCTACAACCGCGCGACCGCCTTTCTCATCGATATCCGAGACTACCACGCGAGCGCCTTGAGCAGCGAACGCTTCGGCGGTCGCCTGACCAATGCCTGCTGAACCACCGGTAACCAATGCGACCTTGCCGCTGAACGTCATACTCATATCGCCTTCACTCCAGACCGTTTTATCCATTTAACTTGCCAGTGATAGTATCAGTTGAAAGGTCAGAATCAACGACGACTGCGCTCCTCAAGGTATTCCACTACAGCCTGCTGTTCTCCACTGAATACCACACGCTCGTCCTTGCCACTGCGCTGGTAGGCATACATGGGATCGTAATAGTCGGTCAGCAAGCCGGCAATCCAGTCCCGGTGAGCATCAACATCACCAGAACGCCGCTGCTCAGCCAATGCATACTCCATACAAGCCAACAACGCTTGCTGCTTTTCGCCCCCAAGGCGCTTGCGGATGCGCAGCAAACCACCGGTCAGATGCTCGGCAAACAGGTCAAAAGCAGTCTCTGGGTTCTCGGGGTGCAGAGCACTAAATTCAGCATGCATGTCCACCACATAATCGCCCAATATTCGAGTGACGCGATTTACAAAGCTGTCTTCCAGCCAGATCAACGGTGCTTGTTGCATGAGCCGAAAAAGTTCCAGGGGTACCGTGCAGCTTCCGACCATGCGCCCTTCATCCTCAAGCACCAGATCCGCAAAGCCCTTTTCGGTGGCGTCCAGGGCTTCGATTGCCAAGGCATTTTCGAAATCAACCTGATTGGGCTGAGGTGTGGCATGACGTCCGAAACTGGATCCCCTGTGATGCGCGTGGCCTTCCAGATCAAGGCTATTACCCAGCGCCGCTATTACTTCAGTCTTGCCAGTACCAGTCAGCCCAGCAACTATATTGAGAGGTAGATCGTGTACAGCTTTCTCAAGACTGTCGATCAGAAAGCGTCGCATGGCCTTGTAACCGCCCACCACACGCGGATACTCGATACCTGCTTCAGCCAGCCACTGCTGCACCAGTTGTGAGCGCAGGCCACCTCTAAAGCAATACAGGTACCCCTCGGGATTGGCCGCGGCGAACGCGCTCCAGGCGGCAATGCGTTGCTCCTTGATCTCCCCATGAACCAATTTATGACCCAGGGCGATCGCTGCATCCTGACCTGAATGCTTGTAGCAGGTGCCGACCTGCTGTCGCTCGGTATCGATCATAAGGGGTTGATTGACTACCCCAGGAAAGGCGCCTTTGCTGAACTCCACTGGAGCGCGCACGTCCATCATGGGAACGGACTGCAGAAAGAGACGACGAAAGTCGTCAGTATTGGCGCGCATCAGAGGACCTCAACCCAAGGACCGCCGTCGACCTCGACGCATTCACCGATTGGCTCCAGTTCGAAGCCACACTCGCGCGCAATGGCCAGAAACTCTGACTCTCCCGACGGGTCCACTGCAACGAGTAAGCCGCCACTGGTTTGCGGATCACACAGCAAGTCACGCCACGCCTCCGGCATGGCGCCGATCTTGTGTCCGTAACTGTCGAAGTTGCGAGCCGATCCTCCTGGCACGCAGCCCTGCTCCAAGTAATAAGCGACACTCGATAAGCGAGGCACGCGGCTCTCTTCAATGCGCGCCTTGACCCCCGAGCCTTCGGCCATCTCAGCCAGATGGCCCAGCAGGCCGAAGCCTGTCACATCAGTCATCGCCTGCACCCCAGGCAACGCGGCAAAACGCACACCAACACTATTGAGCTGGCACATAATATCCCGAGCAACCCCGGCATCTTCAGCACGCAATTTCTTCTGTTTTTCGGCCGTGGTCAGAATACCGATACCCAGCGGCTTGGTCAGGTACAGTCGCGCTCCCGGCCGGGCCTGATCATTGCGCTTAAGTCGGCTACGCAACACGTGGCCGGTAACGGCTAGCCCGAAAATCGGTTCAGGCGCGTCGATCGAGTGACCACCGGCCAGCGGCATGCCAGCCTCAGTGCACACTGAACGCGCGCCCGCGATGACCTGACCTGCAATATGCGCGGGCAACAGATTAATGGGCCAACCCAGAATCGCGATAGCCATGAGTGGCGAGCCGCCCATTGCGTAAATATCACTGATCGCATTGGTAGCGGCAATACGCCCGAAGTCGAAGGCATCATCGACAATCGGCATAAAGAAGTCGGTCGTGCTGACAATCCCCTGCTCATTATCGAGCCCGAAAACTGCTGCATCGTCACGGCTGTCATTACCCACCCACAGCTGAGGGAAAGCGGGGCCGGCTTCTCCAACAGCGAGGATTTCGTCTAGTACCTTGGGCGAAATCTTGCAGCCGCATCCAGCCCCATGACTGTATTCAGTCAAGCGCACATTCTCGTTCATTCTGCTCTCCAGCATTGGCCACAATGCCGCCGATTTTAGCACGTTGCTGAAGCTCAGGGTTTACCTTGCTCATAGCGGTCGAGCGTGTCGCTAGCGACGATACGACCGAGCTCAATAAGTTCCGGTGCCCGCTGGAAATCAAAGAATCGGCACAGGCGCTTTGGGACGTCGATCACGATATCAGGTGGATAACCGGCAATCTTGTATTGGGTCAACGAAGCTTGCATTGCCTCAAAAGACATGTTTATCAACTCCAACAAACTAGCGGGTCCGGCCGGAACCTCCGACACCAGCGGTATAGCCGTCCTAGTCTGCTGGGCTGATGCTGGTGCCGGCCCTCGCTGCTCTCGCTCGTCAACCACCACTTCCGCTTCGGGCTCGGTGAAAAAATCCAGATCATCCATGCTGGTATCGCTCACCCCTTCGCTGAGCATGCGCCAATTACGCATGCTCAGCGTTTCCATCCATTGATCCCATTGCTGACGCATCGGCGCGGGACGTTCAATCACTGGCAGGGTGTAGCCGTTATTTCGCGTACTGTTGAGATTGACCGCAATGATCAGATCACAGTGGGAAGACACTACCGGAACGATCGGTAACGGGTTAAGCAAACCGCCGTCGACCAATACCCGACTGCCGTGGCGGACCGGCGAAAAAAGACTAGGGATCGCTGCAGAGGCGCGCATAGCTTGATGCAGGCAGCCTTGTTGGAACCATACTTCCTGCTGATTGGTAAGGTCCGTTGCTACCGCGGTAAACGCGATGGGCAAATCCTCTATGCGCTGTTCACCCAGGATCTCACGGATGCGCCCAAACACCCGTTCACCGCGAATCGCCCCCATGTTGCCAAAACCGATGTCCAGCAATCGCAGTACATCTAGGTAATCAAGGCCTGATACCCACTCGCGGTACTCCTGCAGCTTACCCGCCGCATGCATTCCGCCCACCACGGCGCCCATCGAACAGCCGGCGATGCAGTCAATGACATAGCCGCGACGCTCGATCTCCTCAATCACGCCAATATGAGCATAGCCGCGCGCCCCACCGCTACCCAGTACAAGTGCTACTCTTTGCGTCATTGGTTTTCCTGTTGCATATCGATGTCGATTGACGACGAAAGCCTGTCTGAGCATGATGCCCAGATGTCTTCCGGCGCATAAGGTACTCCGTGCTTACTCCCCGCGTAATCCTCTGGTTAAAATGGGTTCTGCTCGTTTTGCTTATTTTAGTGGCAATCAGCACTTTTGCAGGTTGGGCACTCTATGGTGCGCAGCCCAAGCGAAGCGGCGAACTCAACATGCCGGGGCTTAGCAAATCCGTATCCGTCTACTATGACGCCTGGGGGGTGCCTCATATCGACGCTCAGAACGATCTAGACGCGTACCGGGCTCTCGGTTTCATACACGCCCAGGAACGTCTGTTCCAGATGGATATGTTACGCCGGATCGGCGCCGGCAGACTGTCAGAGATATTCGGCATAGAATCGCTTGAGACCGACCAGTTCTTCCGCTCTCTGGGTATCAGTCAGTTTGCCCGCCGTTATGCCCAATACCTGCATACGCAGGCTGATGAACCTCATGTAAAACTGATTCATGCCTATCAAGAGGGCATCAATCATTATATCGATCAAGGGGGGCGGCCGTTAGAATACAGCATGTTGTTTACCCGCCCGGATTATTTCACGGAAGAAGACATTGCACATGTGATGGGTTATATGGCTTATTCCTTTGCCGAGGCATTTAAAACCGATGCCTTGACCGATCAGGTCCGCGGTAAACTGGGCCAGCGCCATGCCCAGGACCTAGTACCAGGCTGGCCGGATAATCTTCCTCCGCGGAGCACGCCCCAAAAGGCCTCCGTCGAAGAAGCAAGTACCGTATGGGCAAGCACATTATTGAGCCAGATATCCAGAGTTGAAAGCAGTCTTCCTGCAGGCCGGTTTCTAGGCAGCAATGCCTGGGTCGTCAACAGCAGCCGCAGTCATAGCAAAGCTCCCATGCTGGCCAACGATCCACATATCGGGTTCGCTGCACCGGCAGTCTGGTTCGAAGCCCATATCCGCACTCCTGAGCATGAGGTATACGGTCATTTTTTGGGTGGAATTCCCTTCCCCTTGCTGGGCCAGACGCGCACTCATGCATGGGGTCTGACCATGCTGATGAACGACGAGATCGATTTTTACCGCGAACGTGTCAATCCCGATAACGCAGAACAGGTATGGGTCGCAAGTGAGGGCTGGCAGGACCTGACGATTCACGAGGAGGTCATCAAGATCCGTGGACGGGAGGATCGTCTGTTACGGCTGCGCAGCTCCCAACACGGACCTATTATTAATGATCCAGTGCCTCAAGTCAGCAAGCCACCAACAGACCCATCGCCACCGGTGAGTCTCTTCTGGACTTTTCTTGATCCGGCCAATGATTCAGCTAAAGCGTTATACGGCCTTTCCCGTGCGCAAAACATGCAGGAGTTTGAACAGGCAGCCTCAAACCATACTTCGCCTGGTCTTAACCTGATCTACGCCGACACCCAGGACAACATCGCCATGTGGGCCATCGGGCTGATCAAGCGTTGGCCCAAAAGCAATAATGGATTCAGTCTCCTCAACGGCAGCATCGCTGATGACGCATTCAGGGGTTATCAGCCATTTGCGTCTAATCCCCGGGTGATCAATCCGGCGCAGGGCCATATTTTCAGCGCCAACAATCCCTATGCCGAGAGTAATCCAAGGCGTCGCCTTCCAGGCTACTATGCTCCCACTGAGCGATTCGCCCGACTTGGGGAATTACTCGATAACGACAACACCTTTGATTTATCACAGTTCAAAACCATGCAGCTGGACAGCGTTAGACCTCAGGCGCTAGCCATGCTGAACGATGCGCTACCGCTGTTCGACGATCAGTTGCTGAGCGTCGATCTGCGTGCACCTGCCGCAAGAGCGGCTACTATCTTGGCTGAGTGGGACGGCAGTTTTGGTCGTGACTCAGTTGGCGCAGCCTTGTTTCAGCGCTGGCAGGATTATTTGCTTGAAGCATTATTTGCTGATGAGCTTGAGGAAAACTTTGAAGTGTTTCGGAACACCCTCATGGCCGAAAAAAGTCTCTTCAGCCTGTACTGGAAGCCCGCCTCAGCCTGGTGGGATAACCGGCAGCAACCCGTTATGGATGGTCGGCAAGCTGCAATAGAGCAGGCCTGGATAGCCACAATAGAAAGCCTCTCCGACGATCTCGGAATCGAGACCCAGAACTGGACCTGGGATAAGCTCGCTGTACTGCAACACAAGCATCCACTGAGCGACCGATTCCCCTTCGCAGGTTTTCTTGATAGCGACCCAACCCCGGTTGATGGTGGACGAGAAAGCCTCAACAGCATGACTTTCGAAAGTGGGGGCCCGATGTATCACATCAAGGCAGGTCCTTCTACCCGGCGCCTGATTGACCTCGCAGACCTCAATGGCACACTGAGCATAAGCCCCATGGGTCAATCAGGTTATCCACTGGACCCCCATTACTCTGATCAAGCAATGTTGTACAACGAAGGTCGATACCGTAGTCAGCTATTTGACTGGGTGGCAATTAAGGCATTACCCGATCAGCTGCTTATGCAACCAACGAGGCCCTAGCCCCCTTAATCTCGGCTCAGAGCTTCTCAATTTTCACGCCGATATCCGGCAGCGGCTGATCTATTTCCAGCCGGGCTGGACGAATACCGAGATCAACCAGACGCTGCATGACTGTCGGGGCCTGATGACCACTTATAGAGATACGCACCCGTGTATCCGAACGAAGCATTCTGTTGACGAGGTTCAACCAGACTTCGGAGCCCTCATTTAACGGAACGTCTGTAGACAGCTCTGCTGCTTCCAGCTCGAGACCTGGCAGCACTAATTTGCCGTTCGTATGCAGCAACTTGAGCAAGGTCGATGGCGTGGGGTACAACGGCTCCAGTATCGGTTCCTCTGGCGTAAACTGATCGATATGCAGATACACCCTACGGTTACCACCGGTAATTGCGTAGACACTTACCAGTTGCCGGGGATCCTCATCGATACTCAGAGCAAGATAGATCTGATTGTCGTCTGGCCCATTCAACCTCGCGTTATCAAGCACTTCGTTAGCCCATAAACTGCTGGGTCCGCACGCTCTGCCTTCGCAGAAAAACAACATGCTATGAGGCCTATTCAGCAGTTGGTCCATGGCGTGATTAAAGGCTTCAATCTGCGAATGACCACCGGGGATCTCAAAGGTAGCTCTTACCAACTTGCCTCTCCTACGCACTTCTTTCTCAGCCCGCATGCGATTGTTTACCTTGCGCACAGAACCAATAACCACCCCGTGATCGGTGTTCGCTATCAGCTCGGAATCACTAATGCGGGCGCCAGGAAAAGGGGCGATCATTAGCGGCTCGGGAACCGTTGCCGAGCCGGGAAACGGGCCGATCAATACCTGCTCAGGGACCGTTGCGGCCACGGCAAGCTGAGTCAGCAGCAACAACCCTGTACCCAAGTTAACGGGCAGAAAAAACGCTTTGAATGACATCGATACTCCAGAACATATAATTCGGTCCAGCGTATCGCGACGCCCGCATAGGGAGCATCGAAAATCACGCCAGATTGGCGAAAAAACTGTCAAAAATCGTTGCGACTTCCTCGGCCTGCTCTTCCAAATGCAAATGGTGACCGCCATCCAGGTCATGCCGAGTAATGTGACTAAAGCGATCAATACGCTCAACCACTTGTGGATGTTCATGCATTACACCCTGGTTGGCCAGCACCAGACACACAGGCGAGGTTATGGCCTCGACAAAGGCAACGGCATGCTCGCTGGTCAGACGCATGGGTGAGGGTAACATCAATTGCGGATCCGTACGCCAGGTCCAGCCCCCGTGCTCGGGCATCAACCCGCGCTCTACCAATAGCGAAGCAGCCGCGTGGCTGAGTGCCGTACTGCCTCCCTGTGCACGCGCTTGAATAGCCTTTTCAACAGTGTCATATACAGGTTTGCGCTTATCGACGAGCGCGAGACTGGCATCAAAAAAACGCGCCATCTGTTTAGGCGCCTCTTCGGCCTTGGAAGTAAAAGGCAGCAGACCGTCTATCAGGCATGCACCCATGATCCGGTCAGGCAGACTCCCAGCCAGAATACCGCTGATTATCGCGCCCATTGAATGGCCGAGCAGGGCAAAACGCTTCCAGCCAAGGCTCTCTGCCACCTGTAAAACCGTCGCTGCCTGTTGCCAAAGACTATAACCGGCCGCAGGCATGTGTCCGGAGAGACCATGGCCGGGCAGATCCAGTGCCACCAGATAAATACCCGACAGATGCGGAGCAAGTCGATCAAATGTGGCTGCATTATCCAGCCAGCCGTGCAACCCGATTACCGGCAAACCATCGGGATCGCCCCATACCTTGGCGGCTACTTCTAGCGATGGCAGGGAAAAACGTACTTCGTGGCTGCTTGCAAGCATAAATGACTGTCCTGTCTGGCGATCGGGTGAAGGACTACGGCAATGATACTAACAACACCTACGCCGCAGGGAGCGCCAATCTAAGGTGTCTGACCGGCCGGGACAAGCAACGAGAGCACCATGAATAGCCACATATAATTCTGAGCTACTGCTCAACTGCTTATGGGCTATTTGAGGGGAACCACGGCCATGGTAAGGCGGCAAATACACGTCATCTCGCCAGCCTCGTTATGCAGGCGAATATCCCATACATGGGTTGTCCGGCCGAGATGAATAGGACGAGCAGTCGCTGTAACCCTGCCATTGCGAACGGCCTTGAGATGGTTAGCATTAACCTCCAAGCCAACACAATAAAACTGCTCCTTGTCGATACACAGATAGGAAGCAGTGCTGCCGAGTGTCTCTGCCAGTACCACCGAAGCGCCGCCGTGGAGTATCCCGTAGGGCTGATGGGTACGCCGATCGACAGGCATGCTGGCGGTGATCCAGTCGTCGCCTGAGTCTTCGAAACGAATATCCAGCAAGGTGTTGATATTCTCCCCACCGTGCAGAACATCGAAATCAATTTTCTGTTTCCAGATAGCCACCACTGCTCTCCTCTATTACTCTAAGGTTGCCTGATACCTGTTTCGATAGCGCGTTCAATTACTATTGATCCTCCTGCCAGACAACCTGTTTGCCACTCACAGACCAATCCTCGAATTGATCCTGATAAGTTGCCTCGACGACATTACGTTTGATCTTGAGCGTCGGCGTTGTAAAACCATTCTCGACTGCCCAGACATCCTTTACGACCACCAGACAGCTCAATTGCTCATGACGTGCGAGACTTGAATTGACCTCTTCTAACAACGCCGCCAGTCCTTGCTTGAGTTGCTGGCGATTGTCCTGCGCCTCATGTACGCCAGCGTCGGAGAGTTGAAGCAGTGCCAGAGGCTGTGGCAGGTTATTGCCTACGACGCAGACTTGCTCTACTCGATTATGCGCCGACAATAGATTCTCAATGGGCGCAGGAGCCACATACTTGCCTTTGGATGTCTTGAAAATGTCCTTGATCCGTCCAGTTAAACGCAGGAAACCTTCGTTATCTATTTCGCCGATGTCCCCGGTGCGCAAGAAGCCCTCAGGGGTAATCGTCTCGGTAGTCTTCTCAGGCTCTTTGTAATAACCCATCATGGTTCCGTTACTGCGCACGAGCAGCTCGCCCTCTTCCGACAGCCGACACTCGACGCCCGGATTAGGCAAGCCGATCCAACCCTTCTTGTACCGCGTCGGGCGGCCCAGGTGTGAATAGCCACAATTTTCGGTCATGCCATACACCTCTGCAATATTCAGACCCAGGCTTTGATACCAGGCCATGGTGCTATCGGCAACGGGCGCGGCGCCACATACCGCATAGCGAATTTGATCAAGGCCCAGACCAGTGAGCACCTTACGACCCATCACGCGGCCAACCAGCGGGATCTTGAGCAACGTATCCAGGACCCGGGCAGGAATCTTGTTGGTGACGCCAATATGGAATTTAACCCATATACGCGGCACACCAAAAAACACAGTTGGGCGAGCCCGCTGCATGTCCTGCTGAAAAGTCTCCAGCGTATCGGCAAAATAGATTGTTTCGCCGGCCAACAGCGAGGCAATCTCAACAAACTGGCGCTCAGCCACATGGCATAAGGGCAAATAGGACAGCAGCCTGTCTTCATCGCTGATATTGAACAGGCGCAGGCAGTTGTTGGCAGAAAAAAACATGTTCCGAAAGCTTAACATCACCCCTTTTGGCATACCGGTGGTGCCTGAGGTATAGATTATCGTCGCCAGTTGCTCCGGATCGGGTAGCGGTGAGCCCTGCAAAGGCTGATTATTGTCGAGCATATCCTGCCACGGCTGCAGCTCGGCGTCCTCGGGCGCCAAAGGCAGCCCCAATCGCGGCAGATTGGCCGCGATTCCCGGACGCATGATGTTCCACTCATCGAGCTTGCCAACAAAAACGGCTCGCGCCTCGGAATGATCGAGTATCTGCTTGACAGCGTCAGCCGTCAGATTGGGATATAGCGGCACCGATACATGTCCTGCCATCCAGATCGCAAGATCCGTCACGATCCAGTGCGCGCAATTTTTAGAAATCAGGGCGATATGACTGTGGGGAGGAAAGCCCAGACTGAGGAGATAGGTAGCAACGCGGCGCGCCTGGTCGCCCACCTCGCGCCAACTGTATTCACGCACCTGTCCTCCAGCCAAGGGCTGAACCAGATACGTCTTGTCCGGGTGTAGCTGCTCGCGCCGATAAAAGGCTGCCAGCGCGGTAGCATTGGTCGACTTGCCCTGCTCTTCCATGACAACACCTCGATCTGCTTTCTTTTTTTTATTGGAACGGACAGCATGCGATTCGCTACCCTTGATTCACTATCCCATGCCAGCAAAGTCGGAACAAGGCGAAAAAGGCACATAAAATGATGCCAATGCTGCCAGTATGCAGACCTGAAATCAGTCGGAGAGTTCGGCAGGACAGGTGAGCAACAATAATTGACCGATACCCGCTGCAGGAAAGTCCATCTGGATACACGCAAGGCCGGCGGTGGGCATTGGGTGATGCGCCCCCTTATATCCATCAACCAGTAAGCTGATCAATTGGCCAAGCAAAGGCTGGTGACTGACCAGGAGTAGATTTTGCTCAGCACGCTCGGCAAGAAAATCCAGTACATGTCGTGGCTCGTCTTCGGGCGTGAGCCAGGCTGCGGTGGCAATGCCCTTTTCCCGGGCTAGGTGCTGGGAAACAATCGCAGCGGTTTGCTGAGCCCTCAGATAAGGACTCGCCAGAATGGTGTCCAATTGCTTTCCCTCAAGCAATCGAGCAACGGCTGCAACCTCGACCCGCCCCTGCTCGGTCAGTGCACGCTGAGGATCACTGATCGCCATCGCCTCAGCCTGACCGTGCCGCAAAAGCCAGATTTTCATTTGACCTCGGGGGCTACGGGTTCTGGCTCCTGCGTCGTTGGAGCGACAGGCTGCCACTGCGCAAGGCTGTCCGGCCATTCCATAAAGGGCCAGGGCTTCTGGTCGCTGACAAAGGTGACATAACGGCCGATCTGCCAGGCGTACTGGGACAGGCTGTTGCCAAAGCCGATGAGCCGGGGCTTGGCTTCGCCAGTAAATAGCCTGAACCCCAGCTGCAGAAGCGTAATGGCTATCAGCAGGAGCTCAGTTACCTGCCAGGCGAGAGCCAGCAAGAGGGTATAGATCACTCTGAGCCAAAAATCGGCAGAGGTGACTGCGCGTTTGAAAGCATCCATCAATTACTCCTTTTCCAGGGGGGTGCAGGACATAAAAGCAGAAAATTCCACATCGTCCTTCTGTTCCGCACTCATCAGCCGTCCAATCACGGCATCAAGCGGTTGCTGTTCAAAAAGTATGGCGTGAAGCCCTGCTACTAGGGGCATATAAACCCCCTCTTCGTCTGATTTCTGTTTCAACACCTTGAGCGTATTGACGCCTTCAGCTACCTGCCCGAGCTGCGCAACGCTCTCGTCCAGTGTCTTGCCCTGCCCGAGAGCGAAGCCTACCTGGTAATTGCGTGAAAGCGGTGACATACAGGTAACTATAAGGTCTCCGACTCCGGAAAGACCCAGAAAGGTCAATGGACTGGCGCCCATATGTACCGCAAATCGAGTCATCTCTGCCAGCGAACGAGTAATCAACATGCTTTTGGTGTTTTCACCCATCCCCATCGCTGCAGCCATACCGGATATGATCGCGTAGACGTTCTTCAGCGCACCACCAAGCTCAACACCATATTTATCCTGGCTCGCATAGACGCGCAGACGCTTGCTACCAAGAACATCTTGCGCCCTGGCGCACAACCCCTGGTCTTCGCTTGCCACCACCGTGGCAGTTAGCGCCCCGGCAGCAATTTCCTTAGCCAGATTGGGCCCCGACAATACCGCCACCCGCGCGTGCGGAGCCTCAAGCTCAACAATTTCGCTCATCATCAGAAAACCTGGCTGTTCGATTCCCTTAGTGGTGCTGATCACATCCTTGCCAGCCAACGCAGGACCGATTTCGCGCAATACCGAGCGAAAAGCACTACTCGGGATCGCCAGAAATACCATATCGGCAGCGGCTACTGATGCCGCTATATCCGTACTGATTTGTAATCGCGGATCCAGCCTGAAACCAGGCATATAACGCTTGTTTTCATGCTCTTCCATGATCTGCGCAGCCACTTCTTCATCGCGCAGCCAGAGCGTGACCGGCACACCCTGAGCAGCCATGAGTCCGGCAAGTGTTGTACCAAAGCTGCCGCCGCCCAGTACGCATACCGATATTTTTTTGTCAGTCATTCCATTTCCTTCAGCTTGGAGTTGCTGCCAGTATAATTGTCCATCAAGACAAAGGGTTGATTGAAGACCATTATCTAACCGAGGCTACTGGTAAAAGGCTCACCGCCGGGTAATATGGGCGCACAAGACAACCATGGTGTTAAAAGAATGGCATCTCGCTCTAAAAAACAGCTTCTCCCCTTGATTGGTATGGTTTTCAGCCTACCGTCTATTGCCATGGATGACATCATTTTGCAGCCGGTCGAGCTGCCTTCAGTACTGAGCGCAACGCGTCTTAAGCAATCCCCAGCGGAAGTTCCGGGAAGCATGACCGTGATTGATCGGGAGCTGATACGCGCCAGCGGCGCTCGCGACGTTCCGGAGATTCTCCGTCTGGTGCCGGGGATGATGGTCGGCTACCTGCTTGGCCACCGCAGCAACGTAAACTATCACGGCACCAATACTACTGAAGCGCGGCGCATGCAGGTTCTGGTCGACGGGCGATCGGTGTATCGACCAGGCCTAGCTACTGTCGACTGGACCGATATTCCATTAGCGATAGAAGATATCGAGCGGATCGAAGTGTTCCGCGGCCCCAACACCGCCACTTACGGCGCCAACGCGCTGATGGGTGTGATCAACATCATCTCGACTCCACCGGAATTGCGACAGGGCTCACAAGTAAAGGTCACCAGGGGCAACCGTGGGGTAAAGGATCTATATGCCAGTCATGGCTTCAGGCAAGGCAACAGCGTTGCGCGCCTGAGTCTCTTTGCCAAGGAAGATGACGGCTTTGAACTTGATGAAGACGGCGAGGACTACCGTGACAGTCGACGCCTGAATGCCTTCAATCTACTGGGCGAAACAACCCTGAGTCCCACCCAGAGTCTGCAATGGCAGCTGGGCGCGAAAGAAGGAAGCAATCAGCTGGCCAACGACTACACCGTCATGGCTAGGCCAAGGGATACATCTTTTGCCTTTGACAGCGCTATGGAGGCACACAACCCCAACTCAGACACCACAGCGCGTGACTATTTTGCCCAGATACACTGGAAAAACGACCTTTCGCCAACGCATCGTCTGGAGGTCAAGACCTACGCTCAGCACATGGAGCGCCTGAGCAGTTGGCGTGCCTGCGACTCACCTATCGTATTCTCCCCGCTGCTGCGCGAACTTGCTGAACTGGGTAATGTGTATCCACGCCGGCTGAATTACATCTTGCGCAATCGGAGTAATTACTGGGGAAACCAGGCTAACTACAGCGATTATTTGGTCCGCAATGACGGTCTCCCCCCCGAGAAACTGGCCTTGGTCGACGCCCTTGTAGCCGAGCACAAAGCGGCTCGCACCGGCCAGCCGGCCTGCTGGGACCTCAACGAAAACATGCGCGAAAGCCGCTATGAAGCCGAAGTGCAGAACACCGTTCAACTCAACGACGCATTACGCACCGTGTTTGGTGGCAGCCTGCGCCACGATGAAGTCAGCTCGGACACCTTCTTTGATGGCCGCGTGGACAACCAGATCGGTCAGCTCTTTGCCAACTTCGAGTATCGACCTCACCAGCGCTGGCTGCTGCATGCCGGAGCTATGGCCGAAGAAGACAAGCTAAGCGGCTTTTCGTTCTCCCCACGCCTGGCTGCGCATTATTTCCTACGCCCAACTCACAGCTTGCGCGCCGTGTATTCCGAAGCGGTGCGATCGCCCGACATGTACGAAAACAACGCCAACTGGACCTACACCGCCGACAATCTCAGCGGCCCGGTATCTGGCAGCGATAAGTATTACGCTCTCGCTCAAGGTCCAAAAAACCTCGAGCAGGAACAGATGCGCTCCCACGAGCTTGG
This sequence comes from Halopseudomonas sp., assembly GCF_047631575.1. Lineage (GTDB taxonomy): Bacteria > Pseudomonadota > Gammaproteobacteria > Pseudomonadales > Pseudomonadaceae > Halopseudomonas. Next base: position 116,591 of record NZ_JBLIAB010000005.1, read on the forward strand.
CTACAATGGCTATTTTACAGACCTAGCTCTATCCGTTGATATACGAGCCTTCTACGACGAAATTGACAAGATGATCAGCCAACCCCTGCAAATCGTTAATTTTGTCCCCGATAACGAGAGCTTTAGCCGGTTTACCGGCGCCGAGACTCAGCTAGATTGGAAGATGACCCGCCAAGACCGGATCCGTCTGACCTATGCCTATACTGATTTTACCGCGACCAACCGGCTTGATCAGCGCCTGACGGCGCGTAACAGCGGTTCGGCGGCATGGTTGCGACAATGGCCAGCGCGCATCGAAACCAGTCTGATCTATTACGGTGCTGACATGCTCAACGAGCATCGCTTTGAACGCCTCGATGGGCGGGTAGCAAAACATTTCAATACCGGAGGCAACAGTAGCCTCAATCTGGCACTCAACTGGCAATATCGTCTAGATGACGAGCCACTGACATGGGAAGAAAATCTGTTTGAAAGTCGCAGCCAATACTTCGTCAGCGCCGAACTGAGCTTCTGAAACTCACACGTTCATCGATAAAATTGAAATGAACCCCATAGACAAGGAACGTCGCCCATGAGTACAGAGCTTCCGCCTGCATCGGAGCACCGGCAATGAAGTTTTACTGCCGCCTGTTGCTCGTATGGATGGGCCTGCTCTCCATGCCAACCGTCGCGGATACAGTGCTCGTAGTAATACCCGCTGAAACTCCACTGACCAAGGAGTTTACCAGCGAGCTTAAGCGTCATCGGGCTGACGACAAAATCCTCTTGCACAGCCTGGCCGACGGACAGCTACCCCAGGTCAACCCGAACCTGATCATTACCATGGGCATCGCGGCCCTTGAATGGCGACTCGATCAAGCTGATCAGACTCCGACTATCGCAACCTATGTCAGTCGTAGCGGCTTGGATTCAGCCGAGCTGGCAGCTCTTCCACCGTACGTCCGCGCAGTACTGGCCAACCCCAAGCCCGAACGTCAACTTCGCTTGGCGGAGCTACTTATTCCTCGCTTGCGCGGAGCCGGCGTGCTGCATAGCAAGGTTCATGCACAACAGATCCCAGAGTGGATTGAAGCAGCCGTCGCCACAGACGTCGAACTTAAGGTTGCCGAGCTCGTCGACTCAGAAGATCTCGCGCGGACTCTGGTCAGTGTGCTCGACCGCAGTGATGTACTGATTGGAGTCGACGACCCATTTATCTATAACGCCGATAACTTGAAGACCATATTACTGTCCAGCTATACCCGAAACCGCATTTTGATCGGCCCAAGCGCTCCGTTTATTGCTGCAGGGAGCCTGAGCACCACTTTCAGCTCACCTGACGACATAGCTCGGCATGTCGGCCTTATGACCAATCAGCCCGCCTCGATGTTACAAGTGGACTATCCAAGATACTTTTCCGTTCTGAGCAACCAGCAAGTTGCTCGATCGATGGGGTTTGCGCCGCCGGATGATTCCGCTCTGGCTGCAGAGCTCGCCCGCAGGGAGGGCATCCGATGAATTTCTGGCAGAACGGCAGTATCCATAATCGTCTGATTGGGATTGCCCTCTTTCCCGCATTAACACTGGCGACGGTGGTATTCGTCTATTTCCTCGCCGAGCGTCTGGACGATGTCGATCGCCAACTGGTCGAAACCGGCGAATTGATTGCTGAGCAGCTTGCGCCAACAGCTGAGTATGGCGTGATTAGTGGCAACCTGAGCACTCTGGAGAATCTCATGAGTGGCGTGCTCGAAGCGCCGCACGTAGTCAGTGTCGATGTATTCGACAACCACGGCAATCGCCTCGTCGGGCTTCCCTCCAGATCACAGACAACGGAAGAAAAATCGGTTCGTTATTTTTCCGCGGCGATCATGCGTCAGCAGATCCCGTTGCAAAATGACCTTTTTTTGCTGGATAGCACGGCACCCGCGTTAAGCGATGAATTTCGTTATCTAGGCCAGGTGCGAGTTGGTCTAAGCGAAAGGGCTTTCAGCATCCGGCAGCGTGAGATCCTTGTGCGTGCGATGATTCTTGCCGCACTGGTGATGATCGCAGCGATATTTCTGGCCCTGCGCCTGGCCAAGGCCCTATCGGAGCCACTGGCGCGCATGAGCACTGCAGTACAACGCTTGCAGGATGGTGGCCATGACGTGCTGCTGGAAGAAAGCGAACAACACGAAATCGGACGCCTGATGCGCAATATCAATGCGCTGGCCAGCACACTCAAGCAATCTACCCGCGCGCAACAGCGCGCCATGACTGAGATGACCGAAGCGCGCGAAGAGGCAGAAACCGCCAACAACGCCAAGTCCGAATTTCTCGCGATGATGAGTCACGAATTGCGCACACCCATGAACGGCGTGTTTGGCATGCTGCAATTGCTCGAAACTACCAGCATGAGCGATGAACAATCCGAGTATGTCCAGATTGCTGGTGAATCAACTGATCACCTGCTACGCGTGATCAACGATATCCTCGACTTCTCACGGATCGAACATGATGCCCTAGAGCTTGAAAACATCGCTTTTGATCTGGCTACTTTGGTCCATCAGTCTGCTGCCATTTTTGAGCATACCGCAGCGCAACAGGGTCTCAAGTTGATCGTTCAGTGTTCTGGCGAGCCATCTACTGCAAGCGTTATGGGCGACCCAACGCGGATTCGCCAGATACTGGTGAATCTCATCGGTAACGCTCTCAAGTTTACCGAGCAGGGCAGCATCGAAGTGCGTGCCAGCTGGATTGCACACACCCAAAATTCGCTCGCGCTTGAATGCCAAGTATTCGACACCGGCATAGGCATAGCCCCTCAGGAACTGGAAGGCATGTTTGATGCATTTCGACAGGCAGACAGCAGCACGTCCAGACGCTTTGGTGGCACCGGGTTAGGGCTGTCCATTGCGCGTACCTTTGCCGAAAAAATGGGCGGCAAGCTGAGCGCCAGCAGTGAGCTGGGTGAAGGGTCCTGTTTCACCCTGAGCATTGCCCTGGCAACTGCGGCTGCAGAGCAGGCGCCATTGATAATCAATCTTCCAATGCAGCATGGCTTACACAGCCCCAGACCGCTGTTACTGGTTGAAGATAATCCGGTAAACCAGATGGTCATAGAAGGTATGTTACGTACTTTGCGGCACACAGTAGTGACTGTAGACAACGGCAAGAAAGCACTGGAACTGCTGAACGGTGACGATCAACAGTTCTCCGTCATTTTGATGGATCTGCATTTGCCGGATATCGACGGTCTTACTGTGTTCCGCCGCTATCTGGCCGCATGTCAGTCAACAGGGCGGCGTCCTTTACCCTGCCTCGCCCTGACGGCTAGCGCATTCGAGGCTGATCGACAGCAATGCATGGACGCAGGGATGCAGGATTTCATTAGCAAGCCGGTTTCTCGGCAATCCCTGCAACAGAGTCTCAACATCTGGCTGCAGGTCGACCTATCGAATCATTGATGGCACTGATCATCTGTTATTCCGTCCCTGTCCAACTGCAGGTGAAGAAGCGATACTAGCCAGCACGCTTATTCCCACTCCTCCAGCACAGGGCCTACCCGCAATGAGCTCCACAGCAATGACGCCTGTTACTCTAGAAACCCCCTTCAGCGTACTTCCCGAGCTGATTGCATGCCACGCAATAGAGCGCAGCGAGCATACCGCGCTCATCCAGGGCGACCGACAGCTCAGCTTCAAGGAGTTGGACTTGCAAGTGGATCGGGTAGCAGCTGCGCTGCAGCGCGATGGTTTGGTCGCCGGCGACAGTATCGCCATCTGTGGCAGCAACTCTATCCCGTATGCAATCCTGTATATCGGCGCTTTGCGCGCTGGCCTTGTTGTCGCACCACTTGCACCCTCTTCCACTGCTCAAAGTCTGATGACCATGATTCAGGACTCGGCGGCCAAGCTGGTGTTTGTTGATGAAGCCGTTGAAGACGCCCTGGCAACGATCAACGCAGCTGAACAGGTGCGCCTGTTGAGCATGGATGATAGCCACATTGAGCACGGCTTCAGCGCTTGGCTAGCCAATGGCAAGCCGCAGCCTGTCACGACCACTGAAGACATGGCTTTTAATATCATTTATTCCTCGGGCACCACTGGCGAGCCCAAGGGTATCGTTCAATCACACGGCATGCGCTGGTCACACGTCCAACGCGGTCTGGTGTTCGGTTACGGTCCTGATTGCGTCACACTGATATCCACACCTTTGTATTCCAATACCACGCTGGTTTCCTTTCTGCCTACACTAGGCCTCGGCGGCACTGTCGTGCTCATGGCCAAGTTCGATGGCGCAGCCTATCTCAAGCTGGCCCAAGCGCATCAGGTGACCCATACCATGCTTGTACCAGTGCAATATCAGCGACTGATGGCCAGAGATGATTTCGACAGCTACGACTTGTCCCATTTCAAGATGAAATTCAGCACCAGCGCACCATTCCATGCCGAACTGAAAGCCGACATTCTTGCTCGCTGGCCCGGCGGGCTTATCGAGTTCTACGGTATGACCGAAGGCGGCGGCTCCTGCATGTTGGCGGCGCACCAGTTCCCAGACAAGCTGCACACCGTCGGCAAGCCATTGGAAAATCATGACATACGCGTGATAGACGAAGACGGTCAGGAATTGTCGTCCGGTTCAGTCGGCGAGGTAGTTGGACATTCACCCGCCATGATGACCGGCTACCTGAACAAACCAACAAAGACTGCCGAAGCCGAATGGTACGATGTGCAAGGTAAGCGTTTCATCCGTACCGGCGACGTCGGCCGCTTCGATGAAGACGGATTTCTTACGCTGATGGACCGCCGCAAGGATATGATCATTACCGGCGGTTTCAATATTTACCCCAGCGACCTCGAGCAGGAATTACGCAAGCATCCCGACCTACTTGATGTCACCGTCATCGGCGTTCAATCACGCAGCTGGGGCGAGACGCCGGTGGGTTACGCCGTACTGAAGCCCGGTGTCACCACCGATGCTGACAGCATCCGCGAATGGTTCAATCAGCGGGTTGGCAAGACCCAACGACTCAACCGCCTGATTCTCACCGATGAGCTGCCGCGCAGCGCTATTGGCAAGGTTCTCAAGCGCGAACTGCGCGATCAATTCCAGGCACAGTTTGGCGAATTGGATTGATAACTATCATCTTGCTCAGCCTGGTTCAGGTAAATCGAGTCCAGCATCAAGGCCAGCCTGGAGACAGAAACTTTGTCCTCGGCTTCTATCGCGGGTATCCTCAACGCCTGCGCTGCCCGCATAACATGGTTTGTGACTTTTCAGACTGGCTGGCAGTCTAGCTTAAGCTTGCGGGGGCACTCTTTCCGCTCGCCACGCAAAAATCATATCGCCCCACCGAACGGGGATGAGCAGGAGCCAATATGTCGAAACAGAATGCGTATACCCGGGAAGAGTTGCTTCAATGCAGCCGTGGCGAACTGTTCGGGCCCGGAAACGCACAATTGCCCGCGCCCAACATGCTGATGATTGATCGTATAACCCATATCAGCGACACCGGTGGCCGCTATAACAAGGGCGAAATCGTCGCAGAATTGGATATCAATCCAGAACTCTGGTTCTTCGCATGCCACTTCGAAGGCGACCCTGTGATGCCCGGCTGCCTTGGTCTGGACGCGATGTGGCAACTGGTAGGGTTTCATCTGGGCTGGCTGGGCTTTGCCGGTAAAGGCCGAGCATTGGGTTCTGGAGAGGTCAAATTCTTCGGCCAAGTACTGCCCACTGCTAAAAAAGTGACTTATACCATTCATATCAAACGCACCATCAACCGCTCGCTGACGCTCGGCATAGCCGACGGCACCATGGCCGTTGATGGCCGCGAGATCTACTCCGCTGAAGGTCTGCGGGTTGGTCTGTTCACTTCTACCGATAGCTTCTGAGGATCCTCACCATGCGTCGCGTCGTAATTACGGGTATGGGCATTGTTTCGTGCCTCGGCCAAGATATAGAAAGTGTTGCCGACAGTCTGAAGACAGGTAAGTCGGGCATCCGCCATAACCCCTCCTATGCAGAGATGGGCCTGCGCAGTCACGTATCGGGCACTGTCGAGATCGATCTTGACGCACTAATCGATCGCAAGGCCAAGCGCTTCATGGGCGATGCCGCGGCATTTGCCTATATTTCAATGCAGCAGGCGATCGCTGACGCAGGCCTTACTGAAGAACAGATCAGCCATCCGCGGGTAGGTTTGATCGCTGGCAGTGGCGGCGCATCCACTCTTAACCAGATGGAAGCGGTCGACATTCTCCGCGAAAAGGGCGTGAAGAAAATTGGACCCTATCGTGTTCCCCGCACCATGGGTAGCACCGTCTCAGCCTGTCTGGCGACACCGTTCAAGATCAAGGGCATCAATTATTCGATCTCTTCGGCCTGCGCCACCAGTGCACACTGCATTGGCAGCGCGATGGAGCAGATTCAGATGGGAAAACAGGATATCGTCTTCGCCGGTGGTGGTGAAGAGGAACACTGGTCCCAATCCATGCTGTTTGATGCCATGGGTGCACTCTCTACTCAGTATAACGACACACCAGAAAAGGCCTCACGCGCTTACGACTCCAAGCGGGATGGATTCGTCATTGCCGGCGGTGGCGGCATGGTCGTGGTAGAAGAACTTGAGCATGCTCTGGCCCGCGGCGCCAAGATCTATGCAGAAATCGTGGGTTACGGGGCCACGTCTGATGGCTACGACATGGTCGCACCAAGCGGTGAGGGCGCAGTGCGCTGCATGCAGCAGGCAATGGCCACGGTAGAAGGCGACATTGACTACCTGAACACCCACGGCACCTCGACTCCGGTAGGCGACGTGGCAGAGCTCAAGGCCATTCGCGAAGTATTTGGTGACAAGCCGCCAAAAATCAGCTCAACCAAGAGCCTTACGGGCCACTCATTGGGCGCCGCTGGCGTGCAGGAAGCTATTTATTGCCTGTTGATGATGCGCGATAACTTCCTCACCGCCTCAGCCAACATCGAGGAACTGGACGAGAACGCCGGCAACCTTCCGATTCTGCTTGAAAAAGCCGATTATGCCGCCAATCTGATGATGTCAAACAGCTTCGGTTTTGGCGGCACCAATGCCACGCTGGTGCTCAAGCGCTGGGCCGGTGCCTGAGTCCAGATAACAGCATCAGGCTTCACCCCTTCGGGCGGCTTTTGCCGCCCGAAGTCGTTTTGGCTAATGGGCCTCTTCGCTTCGGCCGAATTCATTGCCCGAACATCGCAATTTCCGACAGCAGTCCTTCACCATCAAACTTGATGATAGTGCTTGCTTGGCTGCCACAAACTGCTACAACTCATATATGCAAACACTACCTGATGGACTCATTGTAATACTTAAGCGTACCTGCCCTACCTGCGCGTTAATCGAACCCGTGCTCGCGCAGCTGGCTCGTGGTTCCAGACCGCTCACCGTTATTGTTCAGGATACCGCTGACTTCGCCGTGGGCAAGGGCCAGCAGATCGCAGATGAAGATCTGAATTTATCCTGGCAACTGGACTGCGAAATCGTCCCCACATTGATCCTACGTGACGACGGTGTCGAGGTTGAGCGAACTTACGGCTGGTTCCGTGAAGATTGGGAGAATATCAGTGGTCTTTCTGGACTGGGTGTTGATCTGCCAGCCTCCAGACCCGGCTGCGGCTCCAAAACCCAGGATCCTGGCGTTGCGGACCGACTAGCGATACGCTTCGGCGCGGTTAAATTCAGCTCTCGCGAGGTCGAGATCGGCGAGAATGAGGATCCCATAGAAGCCTGTCACGAGCGCGGTTGGAGCGACGGATTGCCGGTTGTGCCGCCGACCCCTGGGCGCGTCTATAGCATGCTTCAGGGCACTACCCGAGCGCCCGACGAAGTATTGGGCCTGATGCCACCAGACCTTGTTCCATGCACTGTAGAAAAAGTAGCGGTCAATGCGGTGATGGCTGGATGCAAACCCGAATATATGCCCCTCGTTTTGGCAGCCGTTGAAGCAGCACTGATCGATGAATTTGGCATGCACGGGCTGTTATGCACGACCATGTTTGCCGGACCTCTGATCCTGGTAAACGGCCCGGCAGCCAAACGTGTGGGAATGAATTCCGGCGTAAACTGTCTGGGCCAGGGCAACCGTGCCAACGCCAGTATCGGTCGCGCTCTGCAATTGGTTGTGCGAAACGTTGGCGGAGGCCGCCCCGGAGAAATCGACCGTGCCACCATGGGCACCCCTGGCAAATACACTTTCTGTTTTGCCGAAGCCGAGGATAGCGAATGGAATTCGCTCGCAGTTGAGCGCGGATTCACCGATGACCAGTCGGTGGTGACACTGTTCGCCGCTGAAGGCGTGCAGGCAATCGTCGATCAGAAATCGCGCACGCCCGAGTCACTCGCACTGAGCTTCGCGCTCTCATTACGCGCAGTAGACCATTACAAACTGGTGATGCACGGCGATGCTATGCTGGTTGTGTCTCCCGAGCACTGCCGAGTCTTCACTGACGCCGGCTGGAGCAAAGCCCGCCTGCATCAGGAGCTGAACACGCTCCTGACCCTGCCCGGCAAGGATCTGGTGATGGGCGCCCAAGGTATTACCGAGGGCATGCCAGAAAACTTTGCGGGCGCTGATTTGCCAAAATTTCGACCTGGTGGTTTACTGATCGTACGTGCCGGTGGCCCGGCCGGTCTGTTCTCCGCTGTTATTGCTGGGTGGGCCGCTTCCGGCCCCACTGGCTCCATCCCGGTTAGCAAGGAGGTATTGGCATGACATCGCCAGTCGTACTGCTCGACCCGACCGCCGAGCGCGCTGCGGCCAGCCGAAGTCTCACGACCCGGCCCGCTTCGCTCGATGGGCTGACTGTAGGCCTGCTGGACATTTCCAAGGCGCGCGGCAACGTGTTGCTGGATCGTCTGGACGAGCTACTCAGTGAGCGTGGAATCGAGGTAAAGCGTTATCGCAAGCCCACTTTCGCCCGTATCGCACCCACTGATCTGAAACAACAGATCGCCAGTGAATGTGATGTCATGGTTGAAGGTCTGGCTGACTGAGGTTCCTGTACCTCGTGCTGTATGCATGATATAGGCGACTTGGAAGGCAGACAGATACCCGGCGTTGGCATAGCCTCGACCGAGTTCATTGATGCTGCGAAAATGCAGTCCCGGGCATTGGGCATGGAACCGAAGATGGTATTCGTTCAGCATCCAATCCAGGACCGTACCGATGACGAACTCCGGTCTCTGGCTGACCAGGCGCTGGACAGCATTCTGGAGGCATTGACGCTGCAAGGCACGTGATCACCACGGGCCCTGCCCGTCTAGAGAGCTGACTGGTTGGTGCAGACCTGCGAGGCACACCAGTCAAGTTCTCTTTCATTGATCATGAGGCTCACCCCACCGTGTTAAACACCCAGCTTGACGCTCGCCGCACCCTCCCCGCCATGGATCAAATTTTACGCTGGTCCGCTATAGATGCTCTGGCTGATCAATACGGCCAAATTCTGATAAAAAATGTTGTCAATCAGCAGCTTGCTTTATTGCGAGCAGCCAGACGACCCTGCGAGCCAGACCTCTTCGTAGTCAGTATCGAGCGCGCGCTGCACCAGCTCTTATCCCCTTCGCTACGCAAGGTCTTCAATTGCACCGGTACGGTGCTGCATACCAACCTGGGCCGAGCACCACTACCCGAAGAAGCAGTGCAGGCCATGTGCGACGTAGCGCGAGGCGCCAGTAACCTGGAATTTGATCTGGACAAAGGTAAACGTGGCGACCGCGACAGCCATGTTGAAGCCTGGCTGTGTCGTCTGACCGGCGCAGAAGCGGCCACCGTCGTCAACAACAACGCTGCAGCTGTTCTACTCACGCTCAATACCCTGGCCAAGGGTAAGGAAGTGTTGGTTTCACGCGGCGAGCTGGTCGAAATAGGCGGCGCATTCCGGGTGCCGGATATCATGCGCCGAGCCCAGGCCAAACTGCATGAGGTGGGTACCACCAACCGCACCCATCGACGCGATTTTGAAGAAGCCATAGGCGCCCGTACCGCAATGCTGATGACCATCCATACCAGCAACTACGTGATTGAGGGTTTTACCGCGAGCGTACCGGAGCATCAGTTGGCTGATAGCGCGCATGCCCATGGCCTGCCCTACGCAGTCGACCTGGGGAGCGGCAGTCTTATTGATATGCGCCAATGGGGCCTGCCCTACGAACCGACCCCAATGGACAGTTTACGCAACGGCGCTGACCTGGTGACCTTCAGCGGTGACAAACTGCTGGGCGGCCCGCAAGCGGGGATTATCGTCGGTAAACGTGAGCTGATCGATAAACTGAAAAAGAACCCGCTCAAGCGGGCTTTGCGATGTGACAAACTCACGCTCGCGGCCCTGGAAGCGGTGTTACGTCTCTATGCCAGCCCGGAAGCCCTGAGCCAACGCCTGCCCGCTTTGCGCTGGCTGAGTCGGCCACAATCTGACATTGCCGCTCAGGCGCAGCGTCTGCTACCGATAATACAACGCTGGACTGGCAACTTTGCACAGGTCAGCAGCATCGAGGTCATGGGTCAGATCGGCAGCGGCTCGTTACCCGTCGAACGGTTACCCAGCCAAGCCATCGCCCTCTCTCCACCCGGCCCGGGCCGATCAGCCAATCGACAGTTGCTGGCGTTACAAAGGGCGCTGCTGGATATGTCGATCCCCATAGTCGGACGTATACACGACGGTCAGCTCTTGCTTGATTTGCGCTGCCTGGATGAGGAAGAGCTGCTCATCAAACAATTCATTCAGCCCCTCACAACATGATTATCGCTACCGCCGGGCATGTCGATCATGGCAAAACCGCCTTGATAAACGCTTTGACTGGCCAGCAGACTGATCGCACCGCAGAGGAACAACGTCGCGGGATGAGCATAGAGCTTGGCTACGCTTTTTTACCTCAAGCGTCAGGCCGGAGCATAGATTTTGTGGACGTCCCCGGCCATGAAAAATTTATGCGTACCCTGCTCGCCGGTATCGCTAGCGTTGATGCACTGATGCTGATCGTTGCCGCCGATGACGGTGTGATGCCGCAAACGATGGAGCACATAGCGCTAATGGGTTTGCTGAACATCCACCAGGTAGTGGTTGTTATCACCAAAAGCGCACTTGCCTCGCCGCAGCAGGTGAGTGCAATCGAGCAGGACGTCCTGGCCCGCGTGCGCAAAGAAGGCTGCCCTGCACCGGCAAGCTTCAGCGTAGACAGCCTGACTGGCACCGGGATTGATGCGTTGCGTATGCAGTTGGAACAGTGGGCCGCTGAAGCCGAGCCAGTAGACGGCACCGGACCTGCGAGGCTCATAATCGATCGCCACTTCAGCCAGCCAGGGCTCGGCTCGATTGTTACGGGCACTGTGCTGAGTGGGCATATAGCGCCGGGCGATTCACTGCAACTGTCGGATACCGGAGCCAACCTGCGCGTGCGTGGCATTCAGGTCCATCACCAAACAACATCCCAAGCATTTGGCGGACAACGTTGCGCGCTGAATATCAGTGGCGACCTGGCCGGGGTAAGCGTCGGCCGCGGCAGTCAGTTGCTGGCCAGCGGAACCTGGGCCCCTACCAGCCGTTTTGACGCTCGCGTGCGTCTGTTGGATGACACGGTACGCGGAGCTGTGCAATTGCACATCGGCAGCGCAGTGGTAAATGCACGCATGGTACCCTTGAAAGGGCTTGCAGCGCCCACCGGCGAAATCTATGGCCAATGGATACTCGAAAAGCCCTTGTGTTGTTTTCAAGGTGATCAGTTCATTATTCGGGATCCCGCTGCACGTCGTTTGCTCGGTAGCGGTTTGGTGATAGATCCGTTCGCCCCCCAGCGCGGCAGACAGAAAGCCGGGCGACTTGCCATTCTGACCGCACTGGATCAGTCTGATACAGCGCAGGCCCTGGAGTGCATGCTTGATGCGCTCCCCAATGGCGTTGATCTGCACCGTTTCATGCTCAGCCGGCGTATTGATCAGCTTCCGGAGATCACCGGCGATACGTTACAGATAGGCCAATGGCTTTGCCACCGTCCAAATCTGGATGCTCTCAGTAAACGACTCACCGCCACCATCAACCAGCATCACCAGTCGCACCCCGATCGAATGGGGCCGACCCGATCTCAGCTGGCGCGCGTGCTTGACCTCAGCCCTGATAGCCGTCTGCTAGCAGCAGCCGTGCGCAGCTGCCTGGATGCAAACGCACTCCGGCAGACTGGGCCCTGCCTGCACCTACCGACCCATGAGGCAAAACCCGACGCGCAAAGCTTAACTGTCCTTGAGCGCGTAATGCCCCAATTCGCAAGCTGTACACCACGGCCGCCAGTGATCGGAGAATTAGTTGAACAACTGCAAATAGACAAAAATGAGTTGATACACTGGCTGGACAGGCTATGCACTTTGGGACTACTGGTCTTCATCTCACGCAATCGCTACTTGCTTCCCGCTGCAGCAGAGCAGTTACTCGATAGCGCACGATACTTGGCAACAAGGCAATCGGATGGACGCTTCAGCACAGCCGATTTCCGCGATCATAGCGGCATAGGCCGCAACCATAGCGTTGCCGTATTGGAATACTTCGACCGCGCTGGGCTTACCCGTCAGGCCGGAAGCATGCGCATGTTGCGCTAAAATCCCAGTCCGCCAGCCCGTCGTGCCTGTCGCGCCATCAGCACTACCAGCACACCACAACCCGCCATCACTGCCGCCATGGGCACTGCCGTACCATCATGCAGTATGCCAACCAAAGCTGAAGTAATACCGGCAATGATGAATTGCATGGTACCCATCAGCGCTGACGCCACTCCAGCCTGGTGTCCGTGCCCGGCCATGGCACACGCGGACGAATTGGGCAGGACCAGCGCCACCACGGCCACGCTACCAAAAAGGGGCAACAGCAGTGGCCACAGTGATGCTGGCTGCCACAGCGCTGTACCCAACAACCACAGGGTGCAAGCCAGATAGATGAGCGTCGTACGCTGCAACAGCTTGACCGGGGGCCGTCGGCGCAGCATACGGCTGTTGAACTGGGCAGACAGAATGAAGCCAGCCGCGATGGAGCCAAAGAACCAACCAAAGTGCTCCGCTGGTACGCCATACAACTGCATGATGACAAAGGGCGAACCGGCGATGTAGGCAAACATGCCAGCGATAGCAACACCGCCCGTCAGTGCGTGATACATGAACACCGGCTCGCGCAACAGCCGACCGTAACGGCCGAATGCACTGGATAACGGCGCAGGAGCCTGCAGGGTTGTCAGTGTCTCGCGCAGCCCGAAAAAAACCGCAAAAGCAAACAGGGCAGAAAAAGCCGCGAGAAAAAAGAATATCAGTGGCCAGCCACCCAGATTGAGCAGCAATCCGCCGCCCAACGGGGCCAATATTGGCGCCACGCCCATGACCAACATCAGTTGCGAGAAAGCCTTGGCGGCATCAATCGGTTTGCACAGATCACGCACAACAGCTCGAGTCACTACCATGCCAGCACAACCGCCCAATGCCTGAGCAAAACGCGCTGCCAAAAGCCATTCCAGGGTCGGAGCCAGTGCGCAAGCCAGAGAAGCCAGCGCGAAAAGACCAATACCAAACATCAGCGGTTTACGTCGACCGAATCGATCTGCCAGCGGCCCATAAAATATCTGACCCGAAGCAAGCCCCAGAAAATATACCGACATACTCAACTGAATATGTTCAATATCCGTACCGAAGGACTCGGCCATGGCCGGAAACGCAGGCAGATAAAGATCAATAGCCAAGGGCCCGAAAGCACTAAGGCCACCCAGAATGAGCAGTATATTAAAAGGCATAACGGGTTCCGATTAGCGACAGCGAGGAAAACCCCGCTTCATAATCTGCTCATAATGACAGAAAACGACTAAAGCTGCCGGCAACACAGTGTTGCAGCAAAGGTCTGTGCGGCAGTCGCGCGGCGAATCCGGGCAGACTACGCGAGTTTGCCCGGACCTCTCATTAGCGGCGAACCAGAAAGGTTCTGCCAGCCGTGAACGCACCCACCAGCAGCAATGCGATAACAGCTGGAGCCACGTTACCTTCAATTTGCGGAATCGTTCGCAGAAATACAAAGGCAACCGCCGTGGGTGCAACAAACCGGACCAGAAATTGCCATATAGCAAACCAGACGGTGTTGGTAGCCATCTGTTCCATTACCTGTTCGCGGGTCAGCGCCCAACCAGCAAACAGCGCGATAAGCAGACCGCCCAGTGGCATCAGAATATTGGTTATGAATTCCAGCACATCGAACGGCGAGCGGTCGAACAGCGTATGGGTAATGGTGCCCTCAGACCAGACATTGAAACTGAATACCGTGACCAGCCCCAACAGCCAACAACAACCGACCATCATGGCCACCGCAAGCGGGCGACTGAACCCAAACCGCTCGACCAGCCAGGCGGCGACAGGCTCGACCAGCGATATCGCAGACGTCAACGCTGCGCCTATGACCAGCACAAAAAAGACACCCCCCAGCAATGAACCGCCAGGCAATTCAGCGAACGCGATTGGCAGAGTAACGAACATCAGACCGGGACCCTGTGCGGCCTCCATGCCGCTACCGAACACCAATGCAAAGATCGCTACCCCAGCCATCAGCGCAATCAACGTATCGACCAGCGCGATATAAATAGCCGTGCGGGTCAAAGAGGCCTCGCCGGACATGTAGGCGCCATAAGCCATAATTGCGCCCATCCCCAGACTCAGTGTAAAGAACGACTGTCCCATGGCCTCCAGCCATCCTTCCAGGCTGAGGTCCGCAAGGTTGAATGTAAACAGAAAACTCAACGCGGCGGCGGCATCGCCTACCACCACGGCATATGCCAGTACGACCAGCAGTATCAAAAAGAGCGCTGGCATCAAGAAACGTAAGCCGCCTTCAATACCCTTGTGAATACCCATGCCAACAATCAGCCCGGACACGGCAATGAACACGGTGTGGTAGCTAATCAATAGCGTGGGTGAAGCCAGCAAGGTATCGAAGGAGGCATTGATCTGCGTCGCATCAGCGCCAGCCAATGCGCCGGAGAACATCTGCAGCGCATAGTGGATCGCCCAGCCAGCGATGACCGAATAGAAACTCAGGATCAGAAAAGCCGCTGCAGCGCCCATCCAGCCAATTGCACGCCAGCCACGGCTGGTGCCATGTGTCTCGGTAAGATGCTGCATACCCAGAATGGGACTTCTGCGGCTGGAACGACCGAGCAACGTCTCGGCAATCAAAATGGGAATACCGACCATCGCGATTGTCACGGCGTAGACCAATATAAAGGCGCCACCCCCATTCTCCCCGGCCAGATAAGGGAAACGCCAGAGGTTGCCCAGGCCGACAGCCGAGCCAATCGCTGCAAGCATGAAGGTGCCTTTGTGGGTCCAGATATTTCGTGAGCTCATCAGAATGGGTTCCAGAGGCTGAATAGTCAGGAAAAAAGCGCGAGCAAGCGTACCATAGGCAATCCACAAGCTCGACCGGATACGCAATGAACCCGACCAAAGCCCCAACCCGAAAAGCCCTTGAGCTAGCACTATGGTTCGTCAAACCCTATCGCTTGCAAGTAGTGGGAGCCATGCTGGCCCTGACTTTTACAGCGGGCATCACCCTCTCGCTGGGCCAAGGCCTTCGTCTGCTGGTGGATCAGGGCTTTGCTACTCGCTCACCGGAGCTGCTCAATCAGTCTGTCGCACTCTTCGGTGTACTCGTTCTTGCATTGGCTATCGGTACATTCGCCCGCTTTTACCTTGTATCGTGGATTGGCGAACGCGTAGTGGCCGATATCCGTAGCCAGGTATTCAATCATCTGGTCGAATTGCATCCCGGGTTCTATGAAAGTAACCGCGGGCTTGAAATCCAGTCGCGACTGACTGCCGACACCACGGTACTGCAATCGGTTATCGGCTCCACCGTGTCCATCGCATTGCGCAATGCGTTGATGTTACTGGGTGGTGTGGTCCTGCTGTTCATAACGAATCCGAAACTCACCAGCATCGTAATGCTGGCGATTCCCCTCGTCATCGCCCCGATCGTATTCTTCGGTCGACGGGTACGCAATCTGTCGCGGCAGAGTCAGGATCGGGTAGCCTTGGTGGGCAGCTATGTTGGCGAAATACTTGGCCAGATCAAGACCGTGCAAGCCTATAACCATCAAAACCAAGACAAACACCTATTTTCAGGCATTGTCGAAGACGCGTTTGAAGTCGCTCGGCACCGCATACGCCAGCGTGCATGGCTGACGTTCGTGGTTATCCTCCTGGTACTGGGTGCGATCGGCGTCATGCTATGGGTTGGTGGCATGGATGTGATCGCCGGGCGCATCACCGGCGGCGAGCTGGCCGCGTTTGTGTTTTACAGCCTGATCGTAGGGGTCTCGGCGGGCGCATTGAGCGAGGTAATAGGAGAGCTGCAACGGGCCGCAGGAGCGGGAGCGCGTATTGTCGAATTGCTCCGCACCGAGAGCATGATATCGGCGCCAGCGCCGAGCGAGCGCTGTGAACTGCCCGCTCACATTCAAGGCAACGTCCTGTTCGAGGACCTGACCTTCGCCTATCCCGCCAGGCCGGAAGTCAACGCCATCGATCACTTCAGTTTGCAGGTACAACCGGGCGAGACCCTCGCACTGGTAGGCCCATCCGGCGCCGGAAAGTCCACTCTACTGGACCTGTTGCTGCGTTTTTTCGACCCTTCCAGCGGACGCATCACCTTGGAGGGATGTGATATTCGTCAGCTTGACCCGCTGGATCTTCGCCGCTGCTTCGCATTGGTGTCGCAGAACCCGGCACTTTTTCATGGCAGCGTCGCAGAGAATATTCGCTACGGACGGCCGCAGGCTGATATGGCTGAAGTCATTGCCGCCGCGCGCGCTGCCCACGCCGATGAATTCATTCAGCGTATGCCCCAAGGGTACGACACGCCACTGGGTGATGCCGGGCTGGGATTGTCCGGTGGCCAGAAACAGCGGCTGGCCATCGCCCGCGCCCTGCTTACCGATGCACCAATATTATTGCTCGACGAAGCCACCAGCGCACTGGACGCCCAGAGCGAACACCTGATCCAACAGGCCCTGCCGCAATTGATGCAAGGCCGCACCACTCTGGTAATAGCCCATCGATTGGCTACCGTGCAGCATGCCGATCGCATCGCGGTGGTGGACGGCGGCAAATTGGTAGCCCTCGGGACACACAACGAGCTGATAAAAACCAATGCCCTGTATGCCCGACTGGCGCAGCTTCAGTTCGCTACTTCGCAGACTTAGCAGGTGAGATACAGAACGTTATCCGGCGTTTTTTAGCGTGCGTACAGCCTGGCAGATACGCTCCAAGGCCTGCTGTACCACAGCTCTCTGCGTACCAATGTTAAGCCGCATATAGCCGCTGCCCTGCTCACCGAATGTAATCCCCGGATTCATTCCTACACGCGCTTCGTGGATGAAGAAGGTCTTCAACTCGGCATCGCTTAGCCCCAACCTGCTGCAGTCGAGCCAAAGCAGATAGGTACCTTCAGGCAGATCCATGCGGATCTCCGGCGCATGTTCCGCCAAATAACGGCTGACCAGTTGCACATTGCCCTGCAGGTACTCAAGCAGCTCATCCAACCAAGGACCGCCATGCCGGTAAGCTGCCTCAAAGGCAGTGATGCTGAATGGATTTGCAGGCTCCATGTGCATGGCTTCAAAAGTGCGTTTTAATGCCTGACGATGCATCGGGTCAGGTACCACCAGCGCTGACAGCCCCATGCCTGCAATATTAAACGTCTTGCTCGGCGCAACAGCGGTAATGATCTGATCATCTGCTGTGGCCAGGTTGGCCAGCACGGTGTGTCGATGACCAGCGAATGTCAGATCGCAATGAATATCATCGGACAAAATGACCAGGTTGTGTCGCCTTGCAATCTCGAGCACTGTTTTCAGCTCATCTTCCCGCCATACCCTGCCTACCGGATTATGCGGAGAGCACAGAGCAAGTACACGTGCCTGGGGTGCACAACGTTCAAGATGATCGAAGTCCATTCGGTACTCGCCATCACAGTGCACCAGCGGATTGGCCACCAGCGTGCGGCCTGTTTTGGCCGCTGCAGAAAAAAAGGGGGGATATACTGGCGGTTGCACGATGATGCCCTCGCCTTCTGCGGCAAACGCCATAAGAACAGCGTGGAGTGAGGGAACCACCCCCGGCGTCAGCAGAATTGACTCGCGTTCTATCTTCCACTGATGACGTGCGTCAAACCAGTCAATCAGTGCCTGATACAAGCTCTCGGGGAACAGCGAGTAGCCATAAATGGGATGCTGAGCGCGCTCTACCAACGCCTTGAGTACCGCATCGGGCGCAGCAAAATCAGTATCTGCGACCCACATCGGCAGCACATCCTCGCTACCGAACACGGTCTGTAAAACGTCAAACTTTACCGAATTAGTATTATTACGCTCGAACTGCTGATCAAAATCGGTAACCACTACTCTGCTCTCCTACCTTGGCCTAAATAGCCGCCGAGCAGTATGCAGTAGCTCAGCGGATGCGTTCCCAGACGGTCGCCTCGGAGAAGCTGTGCTGGAATTTATGCTGCGTTTCGCGAATCACGAACTCCAGTTTATGCGGCTCACCGACCTGAACAAAATGCTTGCCCAGTATGTCTCTCAACCCGTCCAGAGTCGTGTAGCTTTCACCGTCTTTCTTGAAACCGCCGACCCACTGGTCTTTAGGCGTGTGCTCTTCCAACCAGGTGTAGGGCGACGCTACAACCAGAAGTCCACCCACGTTCAAGCGTTCATGAACCTGCGCGAGAAACTGGGAAGGACTATACAGACGATCGATCAAATTGACGGCCATAATCAAATCGTAGCCGCTGAACTGTGGCTTGAGATTACAGGCATCGCCTTGATAGAACGCCACCTTGCCAGTCGTCTCCTGCAGGCCGTGCTGTTCCAAGGTAGCAGTCCGATAGGAAACCAAATCCCCTTCCTCGGTCAGGGTGTAACGCAATACACCCTGTTCGGCCATTTCAGCACCTTGGCCAACAAAACGAGCGGAGAAATCAATGCCCGTTACGTGATCGAAGTGTTGTGCCAGCTCGAACGTTGCCCGCCCCGATGCGCAGCCAAGGTCCAGTGCACTCCGTGCAGGCCTGTCGCCCAGTGCATTGATACTGAATTGCGCAACGGCAGCAGGAAAGTTCGGTACGTTGAACCAGGTATCACCGTAGTGAAATTCAGCGTACTCGGACATTTGCCGATCGCTTTCATAGTAAGCGTTCGGTTCTTTTACTTCGGCATGACTGGACACGTAGCGAAACCCCGCGTGCTGGAAAAAGTGGCGACGGAATGCATAACGAGCACTGCGCAACGTTTCGTTGCCACAGGAAGCCCAAGATCCGCCTTTCATGAGATTGTGCTGATTATCAAACGTCGGCGTAGTGAAGTCGTCATACAGTTTGTTGACCTCAAAGCCGTCGAAAGGGTACATGGGTGTTTCGGTCCATTGCCAGACGTTGCCAACAACATCGAAAAAATCACCGTGGGCGAAGCGATTGACAGGGCAGCATGATGCAGCATGATCAAGCTGCACGTTAGCTGCGGCTGGCGCCCCCGCAGGGACTTCGTTCACCTCGGCGACATCGTACAGGCGATACCATTCATCTTCGGTAGGCAAGCGAATCGGCTCGCCGCTTTGCTCGGCTTTCCAATTACAGAATGCCTTAGCCTCATGATAATTGACCTCCGCCGGCCAATTCCAAGGCATAACTACTTCTTCGGTCATCAATCGCAGGCGCCAATCAGCCCCGGGAACCCAAAATACCGGATGGCCCGCCTGAGCAAATTCACGCCACTGCGCACCTTCTTCGTCCCAGTAGGCATCGTTTCCATAACCGCCAGCATCGACAAATCCAAGAAACTCAGCATTGGAAACCAGAAAGCGACTAGCCTTGAATTCCTCAACGTCTACTGTCCGTGCACCGTATTCATTATCCCATCCATAGTGGATGCCTTCTTGATTCCGCCCTAAATGAACCGGTCCAGCGGATACCGCCAATAACGTATTGGATGGTGCCTTGGCATGCTCCCGAAACGGCGACCAAGCAGGCTGAGCCTGCAAGTACTCCAATCGGTGCTGACGGATCAGCACAGTGGATGTTTCCAAATGAATAAGTTCGTGTTCTATGCCCATGAGCACAGGCCACCAATCGCTGTTCCACGTAATTGGAAAGTGTAACGGCATCTCATCGATCAAATTCAACACGGCAGATCTGACCTTCGCTCGATACGCTTTTACTTCTGCGACACTGGGCCACTCGTAATGCGTTTCATCAAGGTCGTCCCAACTCATTTCGTCAACACCGACCGCAAAGATAGATTCGAGTCGTGGATCGATGCGTTCTGGCAATAATTTGGCAAGCACTAGTTTGTTAACGAAAAAAGTTGCTGTATGACCATAGTAGAAAATAAGCGGATGACGCAGCGGAATTGCCTTTTCGTAGTAGGCCTGGTCACAAGCCAGCACTTGAAAAAGCGACTCGTATCGGTCAGACACAGCCGCGTAGTACTCACGAATTTCGATCCGTTTGGTTTCCGGATCAATGTCTTGGTCAGAACCGTGAATTTCGGGTGTCCTTTGGAGCAATGCAGATCCAGAGGGATGGAAATGTTCGGCAACAGTCATCGGCAAGGTCCTTGGGCAGTAAGTCCGCTGGTCTTTATCATGCTACTGATTATGCCAGCTGCCCATATCAAGGCTTTCTAAAAATCGTGTATATTCATGTCCTAAGCGGTTTTCACTTGCAGCAAAGCTGCCAACCGCCGGGGTGCAAAGGAATATTATTAAGTAGAAACATTTTTGTGCAGGCGTGCATTGAGCTCATCGACTAACGGCGCCCATTCAGCATCTTCGACAATTTCTTCATTCAGAAACGCAGCCTGCCCAGGGGTCCAGAACGGCGCCTCGGATAATTTCATGTTATCAGGGAGCGGGTAATGTTGTGCGATAAAGACTTCTATACTCTCGTCATCCCCCTCCAGCCCCAACTGTTCAAACAACGTCTGCATGTTATTGGGTTGCGTATCCATGGTCTCACTCCCGTTCAGTTTGATCCTTTAAGCAAGCGTCTAGCTAACACCAGTAAGCCAGCGTCTTCGCGGCATTGGAAAGCTGCAATACCATTCAGTTCCATGCCGGCCAGATCCAATCCAATTATTTAATCGACCAAGTTAATGCATGAGATGTCTGCAGATACCGTTCTGGTTGCGCCCTCGAGAAGCCTGTGTATCCTAAAATCATAGTTCAATACAGGCTCTGCATCCATGCACTTATTGACCAGAACCAGACCTAGAGGCTTGATTCCCTTCATTGCTTTTGTGCACATATTGATCGGTTACGGGGCTTCACTCTCTTATGCCCAACAGAGCATCGATGCTGTGCGCATCGAGGCGGAGGAGGCTCTCAAGTCCAAACTGATCAACGATATCCCTCTTACCGGCAGTTTGACTGCAGCGCGTATTGCAACATTGTCAGCTGAGGTCTCAGGCCTGATAAGCGGACTCAATGTCGATATTGGCGATCAGCTTAATGCCGGAGATACATTGCTTGAACTCGATGACGAGCTGGCAGAAATAGCTCTGCAACGCGCCAGAGCATCGGCATCTAGCGCACGAGAACGGCTCCAGAACAGTGAACGACGTCTTGCTGAAGCGCAAAGACTTGGCGCCAGCAACAGTATTGCCGCCAGCGAAATCCGTTCACGACAATCCCAGGCCCAGGTAGACAAGGCTGCACTTGCAGTGACCCAGGCCGAGGTTAGCCAACGGGAAGCCGAGTTGCGTCGTCACCGGGTAACTGTTCCCTTTAGCGGGACTTTAAGTCGCAAACTGGTTGAGATTGGCGAGTGGGTAGACCCGGGTACCGGGCTGCTAGAGATTATCTCGGCAGAGACTCTATACGCCGATTTCCAGGTATCCCAAGGGTTTTATCCGAGAATCGACGACGATAACAAGGTCAGTCTGCGCTTTGATGTCTATCCCAACCAGACCTTCCCTGGCCAAGTGATGAACAAGGTGCCGCAAAGCAACGATGGCAGTCGCACCTTTCTGCTCCGGGTTGCCCTCATTGAAGAACACACACCACCCATGTTGATCGCCGGTATGTCTGTCAATGCCACCCTCCGGCTAGCCAGTGGCGCGCAGGGAGTGACGGTAAGCCGCGATGCGCTAATGCGCTATCCGGATGGAAGAGTCACAGTATGGATTGTAAGTCCGGACGATGGAGCCGAAGCCACAGTCACCGAGCACCAAGTGGAGATAGGCTTAAGCTTCGACGGTCAAATCGAAATCACTTCCGGCCTTGATGCTGGGCAGCAGGTGGTCACCCGCGGTAACGAATCCCTGCGCGAGAACCAGCGAGTAACTATCATCAATCCGTTAGGGCGATAGACGCATGTTTGAGCAGATTATTCGCCATGGCATTTTGGTCACGGTAAGCGTAATGATCATTTGCGTACTAGGGGTAATAGCTGCGCTACGAATACCTGTACAGATGATCCCCGATCTGGAAACTCGCACCATCACTGTCCAAACAACATGGTCAGGTGCCACACCCCAGGATATAGAAAAGGAAATCCTCATTGAGCAGGAAGAGTTTCTGCGCAATATCCCCTATCTGGAAGAAATCACCTCTACCGCAAACACCGGCTCAGCCGAGATCGAACTGGATTTTCCCTTTGCCGTTGATATCACCGAGACCCTGATACGCGTCAACAATGCGCTGACGCAAGTATCTTCCTACCCCGAAAATGTGGACGAACCAAGAGTCACGGCCACATCCTTTTCCGCCAACGCCTTTATGTACTTCTACGTATCACCCTTGCCGAACAACCCGCGCAATCTCGATATGGACATGATGCGCGACTACATTGAAGACAACGTCCGAACACGCATGTCGAGCGTCCCGGATGTCGCCCAGATTGAGGTGCGCGGCGGTGCGCAGAGGCAGGTACAAATCCGCATCAACCCCAAGCAACTCTCCGCGCGTGATCTCACCTTGAGCGATGTGCGCAGCGCCATCGCCGAGCGCAACGTGGACGTGTCCGCTGGCGAAATCGACAGTGGCAAGCGGCGTTACCTGCTGCGCACAGTCGGCCGATTCGAGGATCTGGACGCACTGCGATCGATGGTGCTTGCTCGCAATGGAGACAGTATCGTACGACTGGGCGATGTCGCACAGATCGAACTGGATCATTTTCGTATCCGTGACCGTTCCTTCGTCAACGGTGATCCGGTCATCAGCCTGTCGGTCCGCCGTCAAAGCGGCTCCAACGTCATTCAGATCAAGCAAGACATGATGGCGGAGGTGGCGCTCATTAATGATGAGCTGCTTAACCCGGCAGGTATGCGTCTGCAATTGTCCGCCGACGACGTGGTTTACGTTCAAGCCTCGGTATTCAACGTCTGGAAGAACCTTATCCTAGGCGCGCTGCTGTCGACGCTGATCATGTATCTTTTCCTACGCTCCTTCCGCGCCACGTTGCTCGGCGTGATGGGTATTCCGATCTGCACGATCGCAGCCTTTCTGGGCCTGATGCTGTTTGGGCGCACAGTCAATGTTATCTCCCTGGCTGGCGTGGCCTTTGCTATCGGTATGACGTTGGATAACAGCATAGTGGTGCTGGAAAGCATCGAACTGGAGCGCCAGCGTGGCCTGGACCGCCTGCGCGCTGCAATATCCGGCGTGCAGAAAGTCTGGCCAGCAGTTCTGGCGTCATCCCTGACAACAATTATGGTTTTTTTACCGGTCGTTTTTATCACTGAAGAGGCCGGCCAGCTGTATTCCGATGTTGCTATCGCCATAGCCTCCTCGATCTTTGTTTCGATGCTGGTGGCCGTGACGGTCATCCCTACGCTCAGTGCAAGACTGAGCTTCGACACCGGTGTCAGCACTGAGGGCACCCGCGAACGTCTGCGCAAGCGCATCGTCAACGGACTCGGCTGGTTGATCGAAACACGTACAAGACGTCTGGGGTGCATCGTCATAACACTGGCAGGCAGCCTGGCCATTATTGTGCTGCTGACGCCGCCTGCTGAGTACCTGCCAGAGGGCGAAGAACCCAAGACCTTCGCCTCCATGAACGCGCCTCCGGGTTACAACCTGGAAACCATGCAGGGCTACGCAGATGAATTGCAGGCCTACTTCCTGCCATTTCTCCAGGACGATCCCGAAGACTTCGCCCGTGGAGAGACCGCCGTACCGGCAATGAAATACATCAATATGAGCGTCTCGCCCCAAAGCATACGCATCATTACCCAATCAAAGGACCCTGCCCAGATTCGCGATCTGATGGACGCGCTAGAGCGGCAGTATGAAACCTACCCGGGGATGCGAGCCTTTGCAGCGCGAGGCTCGATTATCAGCAGCAACGATGGCGGTACCCGCAGCGTCAATCTGGATATCTCCGGCCCGGATCTGGTGGCGCTGTACGCAGTAGCCCAGGCCGCGTTCAGCCGCGCCGAAATTGTGTTCGATAATCCCCGTGTGCAGTCACAGCCATCAAGCCTCTCACTGGCGCAACCCCTATTACAGATAAAGCCTGATTTTGACCGTGTCGCAGAGGTAGGCATGACCACTGAAGACATCGGCTTTGCTGTGGCTGCTCTCACCGATGGCGCCTTCGTTAACGAGTTTTTCCTCGATGACGACAAGATCGACATGTACCTGTACAACCAGCAGGGCCACAACGCGACGCTGGAAACGTTGAATAACATTATGCTGCATACCCCTGTGGGCGAAACGCTGTTGCTGTCAGAACTGGTCACTATCGAAGAAACGGTGGATACCAGCACGGTCAGACGCAAAGATGGACGACGCACCATCACGCTCAACATTATTCCACCCCGCTCGGTCGCACTGGAAACCGGCGTTGCCAAGGTCCGTGAGGAAGTGGTGGGGTATCTTCAGAAGACCGGTCAAGTACCCAGCGATATCACCCTCACCATCTCCGGAGCCGCAGACCAACTAGACGCCACCCGCGATTCGCTGACGGACAACTATCTGGTGGCGCTGGTCATCGTTTATCTACTGATGGTGGCGATATTCAGCCATTGGGGTTATCCGTTGCTGATCATGCTGACTATTCCCCTAGGATTTGCCGGCGGCATTGCCGGCCTCGCCGTGCTCAATCTGATTGGCGAAATCATGCAGACGTTGGGGCTCGGGACGCTCAGCCAACCTTTCGACATGATCTCGATGCTGGGCTTCCTTATCCTGATGGGCACCGTAGTCAACAATCCGATTCTGATCGTCGATCGATCTACCCGCAATGTCAAAGAAGAAGGCATGACCCCACTGGATGCCGTGCGCGAAGCGGTGGAATCTCGCCTACGCCCTATCGCCATTTCAAGCATCACCACAATATGCGGTCTAGCACCGCTTGTCTTTCTTCCCGGCGCCGGCAGCGAGCTCTACCGGGGCGTTGGCGTTATCGTCATGGCCGGCATCATCGGAGCGACCTTGGTCACACTGACTATGCTGCCCGCTCTGACCGTGATGGTATTGCAATGGACACAAAGACAACACAAGCAAAAAGCCTGACACCTTGCAAGACATCAGGCTCCTGGTTAGACGGCGTAACCGGTTAGAGCTCTTTAGTCAAAAGCCTTTCAACAGTATTGCAGGCCAGACGATGAGGGTGTATTGATCCCATCGTAGAACCCGAAATGGAGATAAATAATATGCGTAATTTCAAAAACATAGGCCAACAAGAACTTTTTTCAACACGAGCTTAATACTGGCAAAAAACTATGCAATAAATTATAATTGTATAGCTTTTGTATGATAAAAAGCCAACCTCAAGAGGAGTTAGTATGGAAGTTGTCAGCTTTGGTTCCAACGATATTGAAAACTCACTATCCAAGATGTCTGCTGGGCAGCTAGACAAGATTGCCTTCGGCGCAATCCAACTCGATGCCGGCGGTAAAATCCTGCAGTACAACGCTGCCGAAGGTGACATCACCGGCCGTAAGCCCAGCGAAGTCATTGGCAAAAACTTCTTCCGCGATGTAGCACCCTGTACCAATCGACCCGAGTTCCAAGGCCGCTTTGCAACCGGAGTGAAGTCAGGCGATCTCAACACGATGTTCGAGTACGTTTTCGACTATCAGATGAAACCCACCAAAGTTAAGGTGCACATGAAGAAGGCTCTGACCGGCGATACCTATTGGGTTTTCGTTAAACGTCTTTAATCCCCCCTGCTTTCAACCAGCCAACAGAGTAAAGCTTGAATCAACTCGAACTTGATAAAACCAGCTTGCTGGCAATCATCGTGTCTCTACTGGCTGATGAAATCAAAGCTCTGCGCCACCAGTCTGCGCAACAGACTGGTAGTGAGCGCTGGTCCGAATCAACACTGATCGGCGAAGTGCAAGACACCTCGCTACTCCATCCAGACCAGATAACCTTAGGTGCTGACTCTCTGGAACTGGTCAGCCTGGCAACCTGCGTAGCCATCTTCTTTAACGTTTACGAAAGCGGTGTTGAAGATTATCTCCTGCGCTTTAAGACACTTGGAGAGTGGGCAGACCTGGTTATGGTTGCGCGCGAACGTGGCTCCAAGAATATTACCTTCGCTACGTCCGGAAGTACCGGAACACCCAAGCAGTGCCTTCAACAATGGAATGCGCTGGTCAATGAGGCCGTCTTTTTTGCCGAGCGCTTTGGTCCAGGTTCCGAGCAACCTACTCAACGCATCCTCGCTCTCAGTCCTTGTCATCATATCTATGGTTTTATCTTTGGTACCCTGCTGCCTGCGCAGCTGAATGTACCCGTTGTCCGCGGCCCCAAAGCCCTAGCAATTATCCAGCAACAACGACTTCAGGCAGGAGATCTAGTTATTGGCTTTCCATTCATCTGGCGGCAACTCTCCCGGCAAGGTGTTGATTTTCCAACCAGCATTACCGGCATCTCGTCTACCGGCCCCTGCGACGCTTCGATAATACGGGAACTGCAGATTCAAGGTCTTGATCACATGATCGAGGTCTACGGTTCCAGCGAAACGGCAGGGATAGGGTTTCGCAGCGATCCTGACGAGGCCTTTCATCTTTTACCACGCTGGCGGCGCAGTAACACCGTGGATACCCTGACCGAGCTTACGACCGGTACCAGTTTTGTCCTGGGCGATCATTTGCAATGGCAGAATCAGACGCATTTCCGGCCTGCCGGTCGGCGCGATGAGGCAGTGCAGGTAGGTGGTCTAAATGTTTTTCCAGCGCGCATTGCCGAGCAGTTGCAGAACCTACCGGAAGTAGCGGATGCGGCTGTACGCTTGATGTCTGCGGTGGAAGGCGAACGTCTCAAATCCTTTATTGTTCCTGCT
Source organism: Halopseudomonas sp. (assembly GCF_047631575.1). Classification (GTDB taxonomy): domain Bacteria; phylum Pseudomonadota; class Gammaproteobacteria; order Pseudomonadales; family Pseudomonadaceae; genus Halopseudomonas. The sequence continues at coordinate 143,894 of NZ_JBLIAB010000005.1, forward strand.
CCAGGATTTACTGATAGCGATGCGCTCGAATTGCGCCTGCAAGCTTGGTGCACACAAAACCTGAGGGCAGCTGAACGGCCCAAAGCGTTCACGTTTGGGGCTGCCATGCCACAAAACGCCATGGGCAAGCTGACTGATTGGTCGATCAGTACCGGTCTATCCCAGTAGTACTCCTTGAATATCCGAAATAGCTGGAATCTTTTAGCCCGTCATGACGTCTAGATACGTGAATGCATCGTCATTACGGCAAGGCGTTCGGGCTTTCGTTGACAGGCGTCAACGTGACTGAGCAAGGCAGTTGCCAATTTAGGCTGGCTGCTCTACGGTGAAGATATGAGCCAGAGATTTTAACAGCGGAAAATGGAACCTCAATATGCAAGTACTGATCAATAGCAATCAAATTCAGGCCGGCACTCAACTTCAAGAGTGGGTAACCGCTTCAGTGATCAACGAGCTGGAACGGTTCGACGATTTCCTGACCCGGGTAGAGGTGCATATAAGTGATGAAAACGCCCACAAATCAGGCTCACGAGACAAGCGTTGCCAGATCGAGATGCGACCCAAAGGTCACCAGCCACTTTCCGTGACCAACCATAACGAATCGTTGGAGTTGGCTGTGAACGGCGCTGCCGAAAAAGCGCGTCATGCCCTGGAACATCTGATGGGAAGATTGGACGGTCGGGGTAGTGCGAGCAGAGTAACCGACGCACCAGTAAATGAAGAAGTCGACCGCGAAAATCGCGATGCACTGCTGGAAGAAGACTTTCTCGCTCAGGATGAACAAATTTAAAGCTTAGCCACCGCTCAGGGGGCGGCCTCAGTCCGTCCCCCTCTAACAACCTTCCTTAAGTCAATTTCCATTATTTATGTCTAGCAATGGCATTCAGCGATAATGCTGTAGTGTCCTTCGGATTGAGCATATTGTCCGATAACCAAGCCCGTAGTCTCACATCGGTTTTTTCTTGATGAATACTGAACCTGTACTAGGATTCAGTCGTGCATTCTTTCGCAATAGAGGAACTCATTATGTCCAAGAACAATAGAGAATTAGATATCATCGTTTATGGCGCGACCGGCTATACCGGGCGTCTGGTATGTGAGTATCTAAACAAGCAGTACGGTGTAAACGGTGATGTTAAATGGGCCATGGCCGGCCGCAGCCAGGACAAAATCGACAGCGTACGGGAAGAAATGGGTATACCCGCTGACGTACCGACTGTCGTAGCAGACTCAAAAGATCTGGCCTCTATCAAGACCATGGTCGAGAAAACCAAAGTAGTGCTGACCACTGTAGGGCCTTACCAGCTATACGGGTCAGATGTAGTGGCCGCTTGCGCAAAAGCAGGCACCGACTACGTAGACCTGTGTGGAGAGCCCGCCTGGATGCATGAAATGATCGCCAAGCATCAGGCAGACGCCGAAGCCAGCGGCGCGCGTATTGTCTTTTCCTGCGGTTTCGACTCGGTCCCCTTCGATCTGGGCGCGTACTTTCTCCAGGAAACAGCCAAGGAAAAGACCGGCTCCACAATGCCCAGAATCAAGGGCCGCGTACGGGCCATGAAAGGGACTTTCTCAGGCGGCACCCTAGCCAGCTTCAAGGCCACCATGGCCGCTGCTGCCAAGCAGCCGGAAATGATGAAAGTACTCGGCAACCCCTTTGCCCTGACACCTGGATTCACCGGCGCCGCACAGCCCCCAGGCACCGCGCCCAGCTATGACGAGGATCTCGGTAGCTGGTCTGCCCCTTTCGTCATGGCCACGATCAACACCAAGAATATTCATCGTTCCAACTTTCTGCTAGGTCACACATACGGTGAGAATTTCGTCTACGACGAAATGATGCTTACCGGACCTGGTGTAAAAGGTGAGGAAATGGCCAAGGCCGTAGCAGCAGACAAGTCCATGGCCAACGATCCACGTCAGCCCGGCGAAGGCCCTTCAAAGGAAGAGCGTGAAACCGGTCACTACGACGTACTCTTTGCTGGCTCCAACGACAAGGGTGACAACATCCAGGTCAGCGTTCAGGGCGACAAGGACCCGGGCTACGGATCCACATCGAAGATGATTGCTGAAAGCGCCGTCTGTCTGGTGAAGAATCCGAATGCAGCCTCCGGTGGTATTTGGACACCCGCATCAGCTATGGGCTCGTTACTGATAGATCGACTGCAAAAGAACGCCGGTCTGACCTTCAAGGTAGAGGGTTAATCATCAGGGCCCCCTGCTAGCAGGGGGCCCTCAGAGGATCTTGTTTTGCACATTGTGAACAACTACAGCGAAGCTCTACCGGTAGAGCGAGCATTGTATGCAGTAAAGTTGAGTGATGGTGGCTGGAGTATCGCTGACGGACCCGGCACCCAGTTGCTCTTGCCCGAGCAGATCGCGCAGGCCGGCTATCATCTGCCGGTAAGATTTGAAACCTGCGAAGCAGCCAGGCAGGCCATCCTGACCGGACCACAAAAGACCTTCGACATCAAACCCGGTTCCAGCTGGGTAGAGCATGCAATTTCCATTGGTGGCGTCTGGCACAACGAGTATCAACCAGCATCCGGTCCGGAAGATTCGTCGAATCGCTCCGGCTAGTCGCTCAGCACATCCTTCGCCTCATTAATCAGTGATGCAAGGTACGTGCTCCCTCCCCTGTCGGGGTGCATCTTCTGCATCATGTGCCGATGGGCCTGAATAATGTCGTCCTGGCTTGCACCAGGCTCAAGTCCCAAGATTTCCAGTGCTTCAGACCGACTCAATGCACCGCCCCCACGTCCAGCAGATGTATTATCGCCTGCATCATGGGTCTCCGTCGGATCATCCTCGCGCCAGGAATCGCCAAATCGCCGGTCCAGATAACTCTCCAGCAAGCGTGCAGAGTCATTATCATTCGATCTGCAGTATTGCAGTAACTCGATGAACTGACCCTCCTCCAGATCAACCAGCGCCATCTCGGCAAAGGGGCCTTTCAGCACCATACCGGTCATGTCCCCACTGTCATGATCCAGCGACATTTCCAGTATCTCGCTGGTGACCTTTGATTGATTACCCGCTTGGGCCTTACCACGCCGACCGCTCATGCCCGGAATACCGGACCCGCGGAACAACCTACCCATAAGCAACCCCGGCAACAGCCGGCGCAGTAACGGAAACAAGCCCGCAAGCAGTGCCAGCACCAGATAAAAACGGCCCGTCAGCGCGAGAATACCGACTACTGCGATAGTACCTACGATCAGTAGTTTCAGAATCGCTGGTTTACGTTGACCTGCAGGTAGGTTGCGCACCCAAAGCCAGCCGCCAAGGCCGACGAACAAGCCTAAAAGTAATAATGCACCCATTGCAGCCCCATCAAAAAAGACGAAATACGAACCTAATGTTGCTCACTTGATCTGCTGAGTGAGCCGTTTGACCTCGGCCGAACTTCGACTGGAATAGTCCTTTAGTGCCTTGGCGCCTCCAGAGGCGTAAACGGCCACCGCACCGAGCAGCTCCTTTAGTGCTTGAGGACTATTGCGATCAAAGGGGGCATAAGCACCACCCGTCAACAAACTGACCTGCTTGAACACAGCCCGAGCATGCGGGTCGTCGCCTTCCTGAAACATGAACACGGGGGTACGTAACATACCCAGCTCCCCGGCCGCATGACAAAGTTCATCAACGGACTCCTCGCAGCAGTCACCAATAAATACGACTGCCTTGACTGGCCAGACTCGGGTTTCCTGCAGGGCATGACGCAGCACGCGCTCGATCTGCGTGATACCACCCAGGCAGTTTACCCGGCTCATCAGCTTGAGTAATTGTGTGGTTTGACTGACAAAATTCGTTGCCTTGAACTCGCGAAAACCGCGGTAGTAGCAGAGTTGAATCGACAGACCACCTAGATCCTGCGCGGCTAGAAAAAGCCCGCTTTGCAGGTCGCTGGCCTGATCCCAGGTTGCCTCGCGACTGGCGGTAGCATCCAGGGCAAAAATCAATCTGCCCTGGCTCTCGACGTTGACTGGCAAGGTGTTCACCTTGTCTATAAAGGCGTCGATAGCCGTGCGATCAGAACGTCGTTCCAGCGGCTTGTCAGACATGATCAGCTACCTCCGTTTGACGATTGATACGCTACCGTTACTCCGCCGCCCCCGCCTAACCTCGACGACTACTCGCCCTTGAGCTGTTCCTCAATGACGCCAGAGAGTTGTTCCCAGCCTGGCCGTGTCAACGGGATGTTATCCACAATAACAGTCGGGGTGCTAGCCACTCGCAACTGACGGGCAACTGTCAGACTATTCTCCACTTCCGTGCGTGTTTGCTCGCTCATCGTGCAGCGCTGGAAGCGGCCTTCGTGCAGTCCCAGTTCCTTCGCATAGCCAGCAAACAGGTCAGCCGGATCGCTGGTAGCGCTCCATCTGGCCTGATTACCAAACAAGGCGTCGTGCATACCCCAGTAAGCATCCTGCTTGCCCGCACAGCGTGCGGCAATGGCAGCGGGCATCCCGTTGGCATGTTGGGTCAATGGCATCTCGAAGAACACCAGCCTGACCTTGCCAGTATCAATGTATTCGCTCTTGAGCTGCTTGACCGACCCTGCAAATCTAGCGCAGGCGGGGCACTGATAATCCGCAAATTCACGCACAACCACAGGTGCATCCGGATCACCCAGCTCAACACCAAAGCGGTCTACTTCAGCCGGAAACTGAGGCGTCTCGGCAGGGACCGAGGGCAATGCCGTTGCCGGGCCGGTGCCCGGAGTCGCCAGATAGAACGCTAACGCTAGCAATGCTGTCACAATCAACGCGCCTGCGCCCCAGGCAATACTCTTGCGCAGTGTGCGCTTGTTGCGCACCGGGTCAGGTTTGCCAGAAGCCTGTCGACGTTTTGATTCTCCCATTTTTCAATCCTCAATTAGCAGCGTATGTGTTTCAGCTTAATATTCACGATTTCAGTTCGATCAATAACTCACGAAGCCTGTTCATGCCCATTACGACAGAGTCCGGTGGCCCCTTGAGACTCAACTCCACTTCATGACGGCCGTCTGCATCTGGCAGGCAAGCCAACCGTAACTGAGGGTATTCAGCAAGGAGCTGCTCCATCAAGGGAATCAATGGCCCTTCGGATGTATCCGCCAACAGCAGTGTCTGGCTTACCTGCTGGCCGGGTGACTGCAGATGCGCGTAATCGTGATCCATAACCCACTCTATCATCGGCCAGGCCATGCGCGGGAAGCCGGGTACAAAATGGTGATCGCGTATCGAGAACCCCGGTATCCGATTGACCGGATTGGGAATGATCCGGCACCCCAGCGGAAACTCACCCATGCGCAAATGGTTAGCGTTGAGCCGCTCGCCCAGTTGCGCACGAATTTCAACTTCTGCTTGCGGGTGCAATTGGATTTTGACGCCCAACGCGGCCGCAGCGCACTGCCGGGTCAGGTCATCCGGCGTGGCGCCGATACCACCAAAACAGAAAGCGATATCGCCACAGGTCAATGAATCACGCAGGGTCTGTGTGATCAATTCGGGGTCGTCACCGACCACCCTTACCCAGTCGATCTGCAGTCCCCGCTGGGCGAAGCGTGGAATCATCGCGGGCAGATGTGCGTCCTGCTTGCGACCATTGAGCAACTCGTCGCCAATCAGGACCAGCCCCATGCGCTGGCGGTTCAGGGCAGCACCACCAGACGATTGGACAGCTCGTTGCGATCATGGGTGCCCGGTACATGCTGCTTCAAATGCATGCCGCAGGATTCAATGCAGCCCAGAAAACCCTGTAATACTTCACCTTTGCGGACTTTGTGGGAAAACGTCTCGACTATCGATTCCCAGGCAGCATTATCGATACGACTGGAAATACCCCGATCCACCAGAATCTCCACGTAACGCTCGGCCTCGGAGACAAAAATCAACATCCCGGTGCCTCCATCGGTGTGATGTAGATTGAGTTCGATGAACTGTCGTCTGGCCAGATTACTCGCTCGCCAATGCCGCACCGACTGGGGAATTAGCCGCGTAGTCACCTGCGGCAAACGAAACACCAGTGCAAGTACGATAAAGGTAATCCATTGGGCCAGAAGCAACTCACCCGCGCCCAACCAGCTGGTTAGGAGCGAAACAAGCCCCGGAAAAATCAGCGCCGCCACGCCAGCCCACAATAACGGGATGTAGTGATAGTCGTCAGCCTGGGCTGCGAGCACTGTCACGACCTCGGCGTCGGTGTCGAGCTCGATGCGATCAATTGCTTCGGCTACCTGTTGCTGTTCGCTTTGCGTAAGAAGAGTCATTGCTTGTCCATAATTGAGTTCACCAGCCGCCCGAAGCGCCACCGCCACCAAAGCCGCCTCCGCCGCCTCCGAAGCCCCCACCACCGCCACCGCCACGGCCCATGCCGCCCAGTAGTGCTCCGGCAAGCAGAGCACTACCAATGCCTCTGCCACCGCCTCGCCCACCACGTCCGCCAAAGGCGCCACGTATCAGTGATAACACGACGAACAGGAGAATAACGAAGATGCCACCCGGCGGCTTATCGTCCTCTGCCGTCACCGGTCTTCCACTTGAGGTAAGCAGGGGGTCGCCGCCCAGCACCTGAACCATAGCCGCGGCACCCTCGGCAATACCCTGGTCAAAATTGCCCGCACGAAATGCCGGCGTCATGATGCTGTTGATGATGGCTGACGATTGCGCGTCAGTCAGACGCCCTTCCAGCCCGTAGCCGACTTCGATACGCATCTTTCTGTCGTCGCGCGATACGATCAACAAGGCGCCGTTATCCTCGCCTTTCTGACCAATACCCCAGGCACGACCAAGATCAACACCAAAACCCTCGATACTACGACCCTGCAGGTCGGGCACCGTGACGACCACCACTTGCTCGCCCGTCACCTGCTCGTGGGCAGCCAGCATTTGTGTCAGACGAGCTTCGGTCTGCGGTTCTACCATGTCAGCCTGGTCGACAACGCGTCCAGTCAGCTCGGGCAGCTCTGTATTCCCAGCTTTGGGCACCTGTGCGCCTGCTGCGTTACTGAGCAGCAGCAGAATCAGCAGAGGCCAGGTCGCTATCAGCTTGCGCACACTCATTCGAACTGCACTGCCGGCGCCTGCTCGGCGTCCTCAGTGGTGGCTTCGAAATTTTCGCGAATGGGCATATCGCTATACATTAGGCTATGCCAGATGCGCCCAGGGAAAGTGCGTATCTCGGTGTTGTATACCTGGATTGACCCAATATAGTCGCGCCGTGCCACGGCAATACGATTTTCCGTGCCCTCGAGCTGCGACTGCAGAGTCAAAAAGTTCTGATTGGATTTCAGATCGGGGTAACGCTCCGATACCGCCATCAGGCGACTGAGCGCGCCAGTCAACTGCGCCTGGGCCTGCTCGAACTGGCGCATCTTGGCGGGATCGTTAAGATCGTCAGCGCTGATCTGGATCGATGTGGCTTTTGAGCGTGCTTCGACCACAGCCGTCAGCGTCTCGCGCTCTTGACGAGCAAAACCTTTGACTGTTTCAACCAGATTGGGGATCAGGTCCGCGCGTCTCTGATATTGGTTTTCAACCTGTGACCAGGCTGATTTGACCTGCTCGTCATAGGTTGGAATGTTGTTCACGCCACATCCAGCAAGTACGCTGCTGAGCATGAAGAGGAGTGTCAGTTGCCAGATAGTCCGAAAGTGCTGCTGGGGCATTATATGCGTTCCATTCCAGTGACTGTAACCCGTCGGGGACGGCTGACCGTGATTAATCTGTGACACGGCACATAGAGGAAAGCACAAAACAGCCCCGGTTGAAAGCCGGCGCTGGGGTTAACCACTATCAGCGGTTCGCTTTCAGCCGGAGGCCGGGGTTAAACTGTAAGTTCTCTCCCCCGCTCGGTTTAACCCATCATGACGTTCGCCCAACTCGGCCTGTTTGATCCGCTTCTGCGCACTCTGGATCGCCTTGAATACACCTTTCCCACCGCGGTGCAGGCGGAGGCCATACCGGCCATCCTCAAGGGCCGTGATCTGATGGCTGCAGCTCAAACCGGTACCGGCAAGACCGCAGGTTTTGCCCTGCCGCTGCTGCACAAACTAGTCCATGAAGGCCCCCGTGTAGCAAGCAATGGCACTCGATCGCTGATTCTTGTACCAACACGCGAGCTGGCCGAACAGGTACTGCAAAGCTTCATTCGTTACGGTGAGGATCTTCCCCTGCGAAGCTATGCCGTGTACGGCGGCGTATCGATCAACCCGCAGATGATGGCGCTGCGCAAAGGCATGGATGTGCTGGTCGCTACTCCCGGCCGGTTATTGGATCTTTACCGACACAACGCAGTGACGTTCGGTCAACTGCAGGTGCTGGTTCTCGATGAAGCCGATCGCATGTTGGATCTGGGTTTTGCCGACGAGTTACAGCAATTGTTCAGCGCCCTGCCCCGCAAACGTCAGACACTGCTGTTCTCTGCCACGTTCTCAGATGCCATTCGCAACCTGGGCAAAGACTTGTTAAAGGACCCCGTCAGTATCGAGGTCAGCCCGCGCAATGCAGCGGCTAATACCGTCACACAATCTCTGATTGCCGTTGACAAGAAACGCAAGACAGAACTGTTCATGCATCTATTGGCAGAACGCAAGTGGGGGCAAGTCCTCGTCTTCGCCAAGACCCGCAATGCAGTTGATCTTCTGGTAGAGACGTTGCAGGCCAATAGCATCACTGCTGATGCGATCCACGGCGACCGTCCTCAGCCAGCAAGACTGCGCGCTCTGGCACGCTTCAAGGCCGCCGAGGTACAAGTATTGGTAGCCACTGACGTCGCCGCACGCGGCCTGGATATCGACGCGTTGCCCCACGTGGTCAACTTTGATCTACCTATCGTCGCCGAAGACTACGTACACCGTATCGGTCGCACAGGGCGTGCAGGAGCCACAGGTGAGGCCGTCTCCCTGGTCAGCGCCGACGAAATCGAACAGCTCGCTGCGATAGAAACCCTGATTAACCAGACCCTGCGACGCCAGGATGAGCCCAATTTTACCCCAACCCATCGAGTGCCCGTCACAACGCCTGGCGGTCACGTGGTCAAAAAACCGAAGAAGCCCAAAAAGCCAAAAACGGCAACGGGCAAGCGCAACGCCAAGATTCATCTGGGCAACTGGTTCGACGAAAGTTGATCACCGGCTAGCGTTCAATGCTCAACAGCCCAGACCTCGATATTGTTGCGTCGCACGACTCGGTAGCAACGATTGCCCAGTGTAGCGCCTCAGCCAGACCCCGGCGCTGCAGGTACTTCTCGGTTCTCTGAGTCTGATCAGACTCAAGCTCAGCATCTGAATCCACCGCGCGCAGTAACAGTAAAGAACAAATAGGGCTCCACTCCCACCTCGATCGGCACGCCCCTGAATTGCGTCTGCACCAAACCCAGTTGTCGCTGATGCGTTTGTCCCTCACTGGCTCACTAAACGACGGTGATGAGGTATCGGAGCGCGAATTATCAGGTAAGTACAAACGTCATCCTCGCGAACGCGGGGACCCATTGTCGGGGATTCAGCGCCGCTACCAGAGTAACGCTTCACCGTTGCTATGCCAGAAGGAACCTGTGTTCTCAAGCGTCAACCCGTCGATTCGATCAGCCAAACCCCGTGCCGATTCAGTTGGCGTGAGATGCCCAGAAAAACCCACCATCCGTGTTTGTACATAACCCGGATGCAACTGCGCCACGGCGATCCCTTTGGGCTTCAGATCCATTGCCAAGGACTTGCCGAACGCATTCAGGGCTGCCTTCGAGGCCCGATAGCCATAGCGCCCACCCGAGTCGTTGTCAGCCATCGAACCCATGCGGCTGGTGATATTGGCAATCTTGCCACCGTCGGGCATCAGACTAACAAGGGCTTGCGCCACACGTAACGGACCGTAGGCATTGACCTCCATCTGAATCCGCAGGGAATCAAAATCAATCGAACCCAATCGCTCATCCTGCAGAATGCCTGCGTTGTTGATCAAAAGATCAATCGGGTTATAGCTCAGTGCATGTGCAAGCTTCTCCACGTCGGCGTCACGTGTCACATCGACGCCGTCCAGAACCCTGGCCGCAACCTGATCCAGCTCCGGCGACGACTCGCGGCAAACACCGGTCACCTGATCGCCGCGCGCGGCATATAAACGCGCCAGCTCAAGACCGATACCGCGATTAGCGCCGGTTATAACGACGTGCTTCATAAGTGCGCTCCTTTACAATTGATCAAAAAATACCAGTCGGGTTTTCTATAACGCCTATTCCTGCGGCACACCTCGGACACAGGCAAGCCTTGTCGATCTGTTCGGCCGGCACTTCTGCCAGGGCCTGTTTGCTGACCGACACCTTGAAGCACCAACATGCACTGAAGGCCTCTCGGGAGTCTGCAACTGCGCATTGATTTGCGCCGCCGCAGAGGGGGCATACCAGAACTGAAGTAGACGTCATATGTATCTTCTTGCCTATGAACGGGGATAAACCAACAGTCACCCACATTAAGTGTGCGATGGCACGAAAAACGCTGAAACTCTAAATGTGTTAACATGCATTTCCTGGCATACGAGTTACCAAGTATTTATCTCCTGCTTGACCAGTTCGAGCGCTCCCCTCCGGCGTTTTCTCGAAATCTCGCGTTTTATCGGTGGCCTGCCCGCCCCCGGCCTTCTGTTTCAACGACAGATGCAGCCTGCATAACATCGCGCCATCGGTAAATCCGACCTCAGTGCGCATCACTACAGAGTTTGATGGCTTGACCCTTGACGGTCTGAGCCGCGCTCATCTCCGCGTTCGATCGTCGCCGGGCTACTGTCAGCTCGACGCTCGATGTATCGCCTGAAATCAGGAGTCTATATGACTTTTAGAGTTGCCATTCTAGGCGCTGGCCCAAGCGGCTTAGCCCAATTACGTGCTTTTGAAGCAGCCCGTCGCGACGGTGCAGAAATCCCCGAGATCGTTTGCTATGAAAAACAAAGCGATTGGGGCGGGCTGTGGAACTACACCTGGCGCACCGGCCTCGATGCCTACGGCGAGCCAGTCCATGGCAGCATGTACCGTTATCTCTGGTCGAATGGCCCCAAGGAGTGTCTGGAATTCGCCGACTACAGCTTCGAGGAGCATTTTGGTCGCCCTATTCCTTCCTATCCGCCACGTGCGGTATTACGCGACTACATCATGGGTCGCGTGGCCAAGAGCAATATGCGCCAGCACATTCGGTTCAACACGGCAGTGCATTGGGTTGCCTACGACGAGGCCAGCAGCAAGTTCGCGGTCACCGTGCGCGATCTCAAGCAGGATGAGCTCAGCACAGAAGAGTTCGATCATGTCATTGTGGCGACCGGTCACTTCTCGACCCCCAACGCGCCCTATTTCGAAGGTTTGGAGCAGTTCCCCGGCCGTGTACTACATGCCCACGACTTCCGCGACGCCTGCGAATTCCAGGGCAAGGACCTGCTGCTGATTGGCAGCAGTTACTCGGCGGAAGATATCGGCACACAGTGCCACAAGTACGGCGCCAAGTCGGTTACCTTCAGCTATCGCTCCCAGCCCATGGGCTTCGACTGGCCAGAGTCCTTCAACGAAGTACCCTTGCTCACCGAAGTAGTTGGCAAAACCGCCCACTTTAAAGATGGCACCAGCAAAGAGGTTGACGCAATCATCTTGTGCACTGGCTACCAGCATCACTTCCCGTTTCTGTCCAACGAGATGACGCTGACCACACACAACCGTATGTACCCGGAAGGTTTGTACAAAGGGATCGTATCCCTGGCCAATCCGAAACTCATATTTCTGGGCATGCAGGATCAGTACTACACCTTCAACATGTTCGACGCCCAGGCCTGGTATGCCCGTGATCTGATGCTGGGGCGTATTACACTCCCATCAGATGAAGCGATGGCGGCTGACAGCAGCGAATGGGTAGCCCGCGAATTAAAACTCGCCGACCCCGTCGAAGAAATCGACTTCCAGGCGGCCTACATAATCGATCTGCTTGAACCGACCGACTACCCCGCCTTCGATGTAACCGCCGTTGCCGCCATATTCAAGGAATGGGAACACGACAAGGAAGCGGACATTCTTGGCTATCGCAACAAGAGCTACCGCTCCACGCTGACCGGTACTCTGGCGCCCGTACACCACACGCCGTGGATGGATGCGATGGACGATTCGCTCGAAGCCTTCCTCAATGAAGAGCAAACCACCCAACCAGAAAAGGTGTCTGCATGAGTCAACAAAGTCTGAGCCAGGCTCGATCGCGCTTTACCTCAAGCAGCATACGCTGGGGCTTCATGTGGGCCATGTGGTGCGCTGTACTCTGGGGCGCCTGGTATTTGCCCGGTTCCGCTGTCTGGTTTGAAGCGCCCTATGTCGATCTGAGCTACGACACCAATGCCCAGTTCCTGCTGGCAGCCGCGGTATTGACCACCTTTAATGCGATTGCCGTGCTGTTCTTCCTGTTTGTCTGGAACGGGGTATTAGGCAAATGGGGTGAATACGTTCGCACCATCCGGCAGATGCGTTACATATCCAAGTGGTTCTTCATTGGCGCCATTTTTGGCGGCCCAATGGCCATCTTTGGTTCTTATCTGGCGATTGGTTACATTGGCGGGGCTTTCGCGGCCATATCAGCGTTGATGTACCCCATTGTTGGTGCCACTCTCGCCAGGCTCTGGTATCAGGAGAAGATCACCCGTCGTGCAGCAGTGGGTATCTTCATTATTCTGGCAGGTGGCATAACCGTTTATGCGCCCGGCATCATCGGTGAATTCACCGGTACCGGCGACTCCGGCTGGCTGGGTTATCTCGGCGGCGCTATGGCAGCGATTGGCTGGGGTGTAGAGGGCGCCATTGCAGGCCGCGGTCTGGATGTCGCAGACCCCGATGTGGGTATTACCGTGCGTTTCTCGGCTGAAGTTCTGTACTGGATTGTATTGATTCTGCCGGCCATCTATCTGTTTACCGACCAACCGGTCGTGGAAATGGTCGTGGCAACATTCAACTGGGCAGCAATAGGCTGGTTGTCGTTAGCGGGTGTCACCTTCGCCTTCTGCTATGTCTCCTGGTACAAATCCTTCCCACTGATAGGTGTTGGCCGTGGACAAGCGATTGCGGCGTTGTACGGTCTTTTTGCCGTCATCTTTCTTGCCGCATTCACCCTCGAGTTTCCCGCATGGAATTTCCTTGCAGGTTTGGTCCTGTTCGTCACGGGCGGGTTTGTCATGTTCACGGAAAGCGATGAAGTACTCGAAGTCGTTCGTGCCGTGAAAAGCGACAGCAACACTGCCACCGTCAGCGCGGCCAACACCTAATAAAAGGAGCTATCCATGAGTAAACTGCATATGAAAGGCCGCATTCTCCAGCTGATCAATGAACATCAGGATAAAGGCATTTGGGACTGGCAAGTCACCGATGCGGTGATGGCGGAATACGGCCTCAGCGGCGCCTACTGGCGCGGCAATACCCGCGTCACCCTGACTGACCTGTTTTCCAGCGGCATCATCGAGAGCGTTGAGGAAGAGCTCGACGACCAGGCGTACTTTGGCCTGGGTCGCGTGCTGTTCAAGTTCAGGCTCAATGACTTCGGTCGTCAACGCATGCTCGACACCGCACTGGCTTCATAGCCAGTACCACCCAACACGCTCAATAAGGAGATATTATGTCTGATTTCTGGGGTTTTCCGGGAGCTGATATGCTCGCCGTCGCCGTCATTATCGTGCTCAGTGGCCTTGCCCTGTACCAGGCACGGACCTTCGTAACCAAGATCTGATGCAACACGCTGGCGGCCCATTAAGGGCTGTCAGCGTACGCTTGCGCTACCATTAGTCATCACCCCTTCAGTCTAGGCCGCTTTATTGCTCCATATCAGGCGAGAGCAACTCTTAGCGCATCGCAACAGTAGACTTCTTCCAAGTGAATTTTTCTACCGCTTTATCGAGTGGTGTTCCGGCGATAGAGTTGGTGTAATTACTCATGGTTTTAACCGCAAGCCCCAGCACCACCTCCAAAGCGTGTTGTGATGACCAGCCATGTGCGACAAAAGCGTCCATGTCCGACTGGGATACTTTACCTTGGGTGCGAACCAGCGCCTGGGTGAAGTGCCGCAGTGCTTCCAGCTTCGAATCGGACAATGCACTGCCATCACGGAGTGCCTGGATATCTTCTGGTGCCATTTTCGCAATTTGCGACAAGTGGGTATGCCAGGGTACGCAGTAATTGCACTCATTCTCGAAGTTTGCTGTTTGATATACGACTTGACGCTCTATGGGAGTCAGGCTGGTTTGATCGAACAGCTCCCAGAGCTAAACATAACCAGCCAAGAGCATCGGTGTGGATGCCATGAATCTCTCAAGGTTCGGAACCATTCCCAAATTTTTTATGCTTGAATTAATAATGGGCAAGCTTGCTCAGGAGCGGTATCGATTGTGTGAACAGGAAATGGTTCGGTCATGGCGCTGGTTCCTGGTAGTTAGGTTGGTTATGGCGACCTGAGCTGAAGTCGAGTGTTGCTCCGACACAGAATCAGGACATCATTTGGTAACAGCATCGTGTTCAACTGCACCCGTATTCATATTGAGTTTCTGTGACCAGCTACTAACTGGTTCTGCGCACTGGTTTGCGAATCAACAACCAAAAGGAATATCGGTCAGCGCCCATTGGCTAAAAATCACTCAACTTTTGTTCCTTTCAGCCGACAACTTAGATAAGTTATTGTCAATTCCCGTGCTAAACCCAAGTTGGCTGAGATGCTGCCATATTCACATATACATCCGAGAAGAGATCGCCATGTCGATATTGAGCTATCACGCCCGTCCCGTCTGTCTCGTTGCTCTACTTGCAAGTTCCCTGTTGATTCTGCTTCCCCTCGTTGGCCACGCACAAAGTGCAGCCAGTTTGACATCCGCCACGTACACAAACGTGCTCAGTCAGGAGCAGGTCCAGAGCCTGTTGAGTGCCGCCGATCAGTCTGACGCAGCATTGCGTCAGCGTGCCGGTGAGTTGATGAACCAAAGCGAAGCTGCCGCCCGTTCGGTTTACGCTGAAACCTGGGGGCTGATTACTGCCCAGCAGTCGTCAATGATTGAGGCGATGCTTGAGCAGCAACTGGCCAAGAGCGCCGCAGGTTCTGCCGAAGCTCTGGGAGGCAAAAGCCGTCTCGGCTGGATTGCCGGAGGTGCGTTGGTTGTAGGTATTGCCGCCGCAGCGGGCGGCGGTGGCGGCGGTGGCGGTGGAAGCAACTCGGTTTCGGGTAATGGGGCCGATGACCCGGTCGATGGAAATCCCGGAGCTGGGTCGTTACCGGTATTGCAACCACCGGCTAACCAGCCTGCACCCGATCAGCCCGTGACCGGCGATCCGGGGGCTGCACCCGATTCAGGTCCACTGCCAGGAGATGATGATTCTGACAAGTCGCTTGCCCTATCGACAGAGCATGCAAATACCAACGGTTACAACCTGACCTATGGACACGTTGCACACGATCGCGGTTTTACCGGGCTCGGCGAGCGCATCGCCATCATCGATAGCGGCATTAATACCAGCCATAACGAGCTGCGCGGCCAGATAGCGGGGAATTACAACGTATTGACCGGTAGCACGGCTGAAGCCGATGCTCAGGATACCGGCGGTCATGGCACTCACGTCGCCGGCACGCTGGTGGCGCGCAGGAACAATGTTGGCGTAGTTGGTTATGCCTATGGCGCACAATTGCTCAACGTTCGGTTCACCGATGCTAACGACATCATCACCGCAACTGACCAACAGCTGGCAAACGGCTTCGCCTGGGCGCGGACCAACGGCGCTACCTGGTTCAATAACAGCTGGGGAGTAGACGTTACCGCCGCTGAATTCAACAAAGGTGCGGTGGAGACTAACTTTCCGAATCTGCTGGCAGAATGGCGCGCAGGTGCCCAGGATGGGCGGATCTACGTGTGGGCAACCGGTAACGGCGGGGGCGACCAACCCCTGGTGTTTGCTGCCATTCCGCAACAGTTTCAAGAGCTACAATACAACTGGGTGGCAGTGACAAGCGTTGATTCAGACACTGGCACGCTCAGCAGCTTTTCTAACGCCTGCGGCAATGCCGCTGCCTGGTGCATAGCAGCACCAGGCACCAACATAGTTTCCAGCTATATCGGTGGAAACAACGTTTATGCCATTGCCTCAGGTACCTCGATGGCGGCGCCTGCGGTAACCGGCGGGCTTGCCGTCATCAGTCAGGCCTTCCCCACTTTGGCCGCCGAGCAGGTCGTACAACGACTTCTCGTCACAGCAAACAAAGATGGAATTTATGCAAATCAGAGCCTTTACGGCCAGGGATTGATGGATCTGGAGCGAGCGACCCGCCCTGTGGGCACCTTGACAGTAGTCAGCAATAGCGGCCCGACACTCTCGGTTAATGACGCATCGCTGGTACTCGGCGGGGCCTTTGGCTACGCCAACCCTCTGGCATCGCTCCAAGTCATGGCGACGGACAGTCTCGACGCTGGATTTAGCGTGGACCTTGGCGCCCAGGTGAGCAAACGTCGCTTCCGCTACGATACCCATACCGCATGGCAGCGGCTTGGGCGCACATGGAAAAGCCAACGCGAAGGCGATACGACCTTTGGCTGGACCGCCGCGACGGGTACTGGCGCGACCAGCCAGGTGATGCATTTAGATCAGGGAGCTGGTCGCTCACTCAGTGTCGGTCAAGTAGATGATTTAGACATGCTCTACGCCCGTCCAAGCTGGGCGGGCTATAGCCAGCTGGATGCAAGCATGGCGTCAGCACTCTGGTTGCAGCATCCTGGCGAACAGACTCTAGGCCTACGCCAGCGACTACCGCTGGGTGAATTCAGTCTGGACATGATCAGTACAGCTAACGCTGTGCGTCAAGGCGCAGCTCTGGGGCTGAACATGCCCAAGCTTGCTGGATACTCTTCTAACCTGGAGCTTGGCTACATCCGCAGCAATGACGGTCTGTTCGATAGCCATGGCAGCGGAGCCTTCGCTCTGGACGATATCAGCCAGACGCTATTTGCCGGTGTGCGCGGCGAACTCCAGCAGGGGCCGATGACCTTGGGTCATTCCGCTTATATCGGGCAAAGCCAGGCTGATGCAGAAGGTCTGTTCGGCGACCTGGGCCAGGTTACCACCAGCAGCTGGATGTTCGCCGGTCGCTACTCATTGAACAGCGCCACGCTCGGCCTGATTCTGCAGCAGCCACTGCGAGTCGAGTCTGCCGAGACCAGTGTCAACGTTGCAACGGGCTACGTTGGGAATCTATTTGACACGCAACCGCTAGCAATAGACCTCACGCCTGACGGCCGCCAGCTCAATCTGGAAGCCTTCTGGCAAAAACCGGTATGGCAAGGCAGCACAGTGAAGCTGTCCTGGCTGGGTATTCGCGAGCCAGGGCACCAGGCCCAAGCCGAACCGATGCAGGTATTCATGGCGCAGTGGCAACAGCACTTTTAAATGCGGCTATTACTCCTGCACACACCGTCTCCTATGTTCGGGCGTTAGGGCTGATGAGGGGTTGCAGACATTTTGAGTCTTGGTATTGTGCCAGATGAACGACGCAATACTCGGCCTGCTCTACGCCGTAATAACGAAAAACACTTTCTTTCTGATTAAAGCCTAGCGCCTGACGCTATCTAGAAGCTCGACCATAACACCTTGATCAATTTGTATAAGGGGCGGTCTCAAGGTCGAAGTGCAACACATGAGATAGAGTGTTGCCATGAAAACCTATACGCATTTGTCCACTGACGAACGCATCGCCCTGATGCTGATGCGGCATCAAGGATTAAGCCTTCGTTCAATTAGTAGCCATCTGGGCCGTCACCCCAGCACGCTAAGTCGTGAGCTCAGGCGCAATCGCACAGACTATCACTACGATGTTATTCACGCGTGTGCTTTGGCCCGTGAACGGCGAAGCAAGCCGAGAAGGCTCTCACGCTTGCTGCCCGGCAGCGAACTCTTTCAGGTCGTAACCGAAATGCTTAAATTGCGCTGGTCCCCTCAGCAAATCGCGGCCAGACTGAAATACCAATGGCCGGATAGTCCCGAGTTTCATGTGAGTCACGAAAGCATCTACCTAGCAATCTACGCGCATCCCCGCGGCGAGCTGAAGCGGCAACTGATTCGCTATCTGCGGCAAAGACACGGTAAGCGACGACTGCGTACCATAAGCGCAGGGCGGCGCGAGCGCTACCCCGTCGAACTGAGCATCCACTTGCGTCCACCTGAGGTTGAGGATCGCTTGATTCCTGGGCACTGGGAAAGCGATCTGATCACGGGCGCAAGTAACCGATCCGCCGTGGCCACCATGGTTGAGCGCACCAGCCGCTTTGTAGTGCTAGCGAAACTGGACGCGCCCACCGCTGAATGCGCGGCGCAGGCTATTACCCGTGAGATGTCGCGCATGGCGCCTTCGCTACTGAAAACCATGACACATGATCAAGGCAGTGAAATGGCCCATCATCGGGACATCACAGCGCAAACGGGGATGAAGATCTACTTCGCTGATCCTCATAGTCCTTGGCAACGCGGCAGCAACGAAAATACCAATGGCTTGTTGCGCCAGTTCTTACCAAAAGGAACGGATCTGTCCGATGTGAGTCAGGAGCGCCTTGATGAGATTGCCCACTTGCTGAATACTCGGCCACGTCAGACGCTAGGCTGGAAGTTCCCGGTCGAGGTGCTTGTGGAATACCTGCAGCTTTCGCAGAGCAATAACCTTCAGACCATCAACTGAGTGTTGCACTTGGACCCTGAGACCGCCCTGTCCGTGCCTGAAGGCGGGATGTATCTGGCGTTCCTTTGCGTATCCCGAGAGTAATCCACAGTGGCGCAAATTGTTCAAGGAGATTTCCATCTAAACGAATGGGTCTGCAATACGGGACGCTGGCAGATCTTTCAGGGCGGAACGCGGTGTAGCCCCAGAGCAAGCGAGGGTAATTCTTTACCAAAGATTGAGAGTACCTGCAGAAAGGTAGAATCGGGTGCCGAGCTTAGGGTTAGAGGTTGTCCGGTGACTGGGTGCCGAAACTCCATTGCAGTCGCCGCGAGCATCAACCGACTGTGCCCAAAACGTTTAGCAAAATAGTGGTTGTGCCGGGTGCGACCATAGTTAGTATCGCCGATAATCGGGTGACTGATGTGCTGCATATGGCGGCGCAGTTGATGCTTACGCCCCGTTTGCGGCGAGAGCTGTACAAGGCTGTAACGACTGCTGGGGTAGCCCTCAATCTCAACCGGGATCTGCGCGGTAGCCAGTCGACAGTATGTGCTTATAGCCTCGCGCAGCGGTTGTTCCTCCTGCTTGCAGCGCTTGTCCGTTGGATGCTCACGCAAGGGATGATCGATAAGGCCTTGTTCCGGGATCCAACCTCGCACCATGGCTAAATACGTCTTTGCCACCTGCCCTGCCATGAACATTTTGCCGAGCGCGCTGGCCGTGTCCGGATCCCGGGCGAACAGCAGCAGCCCAGACGTCGGACGGTCCAGACGGTGTATCGGGTAAACATGCTCCCCATCATTCAGAGTGCGGGCGTACTGCAGTGCAAATTCGGTTTCATGCCGGTCAATAGGGCTGCGATGAACAAGCAGCCCCGCTGGCTTGTGCACCGCGAGCAACCACTGATCACGGAAGACCACGGTAAGCGGGTTGGTTACGCTCATATTAAAAAAGGCTGCTTGAAAGGGTGAACTGAATGGTAGGACGCTACCACGAGAGTATGTCTTTGCGTTGTGACGACTAGCTGTCGACTCGCAACCGATTCGCGGCTAGGCTTAACTAGGTCTAAGCATAAGTGAAAATAATACATGGACGCATTTACCACTGTATGGCGCCGTATCGTAGTAGGCATGGTGCTTAGCTTCGTTATCTCATATTCCTATGCGGACGTGCACGCAAGACCGCTAAGAGCTGCATTCCTGCATTTTCCGCCCATGGCTTACGTCGACGAGAACGGCGAGCCTGCTGGCAAAGTCATCGAACTCACTAACCGTATTGCCGCTGAAAGCGGCCTGGAAATCACCTGGGTGAGCTATCCGATACGGCGCATCTATAAAGGCTTGGAGAACGGTGAAATTGATATATGGCCCGGTTCCCAAAGAGTGCCAGCCCTGCGCGATTTCACGCTGGAAACCCCCTCAATTGGCATAAACATTAATCTGTGTGCGTTGTCCCTCCAAGGAACACCCGCAGTGACAAGTCCGCAGGCGCTCAGCAGCAGCCAGCTAGTGCTTATACGCGGCTATACCTATCGGGCTCAATTAGACGGCATATTCGCCAATGCCAAGCGCAAACCCATTGTCGCGGCGGACCACAGGGCAGCAATACTCCTGCTGGAGAAAGGGCGTGGCGACTACCTGATCAGTTATAACCACCCCATTGAACTCGCATTGCAGGAACAGCCGCACATTAACGCCACGTGCGACGTGCTGGATAGCTGGCCGCTGGTTTATGTGGTGTCCAGCCGTATTCCGGACGCCCCTGAGTTGATTACTGCGCTTACTGAGAGCTATCGTCGGCTAGCTGAGGCTGACTCAAAACCTGCTTCATTTGCCCAGGCGAGGTAATCGCCCCGCCTGCACTAAACCAAAAACACCATCAGACAGCCAACCAAGGAAATACGATGAGCTTCACTACTCCCTTATATATCTGCGGTCCTCTGCGCGAACCCAAACAGATGCTGGCAGATCAGCAATACAGTGGTCACACCTCCATTCACGACGACAGCATGGCTGAGAAGCTGGGCTTCAGGGCAGGCCCAATCGAGGGCCCCACCCACTTCAGCCTGTTTGCGCCGCTGATGGCAGATATCTGGGGGCAGGCTTGGTTTGAGCGCGGCTGCTTTTCTGCCCATTTTCAGAACATGGTGGTTGAAGGCGAGCATGTGCGTGCTTTTGTCGAACGCCCGGCGCCCGGCGCAACCACCGTTCGCGCCTGGGCGGAGAAAGCTGATGGCACACCAGTACTGGAAGCCAGTGCAAGTCTGGGCCCGGATGACGGAGACAGCTTACTGGACCAGCGCATGGCCAAACTGCGCGCGCCAGAAAAGCTGATTATCCTTTCCGACCTGCACGTGGGCATGACCGGGGTACGGGATGAGACTGTGCGCATGGACCCTGATCAGCATATGGGCGATCTGTATCCCTTCACGCTGGCGCAGAAGCTTGAAGGCATTACCGAAAACGCCGAGTGGTATTCCGACCCGGCCAGCACGCCCTGGGGTCGCGCCATCATCCCGATGGAGATGGTCAGCGTCCTCGTCGAATATACCAGCAAGGACGCTGGGTTCCCGGTCAAACAACCCGTCATCGGTCTGTTTGCCGACCAGGAGATCCGCATGATCGACGGCCCGCTTTTCGTGGGTGAGGATTATCTAATCCGCCGTGAAATAGTCGCGCTGTCGGAGAGCAAGCGGACCGAGTCCTACTGGGTGCTTTCGCACATCTATGACGCCAGCGGTGAAAAGCTGAAAGCGCAGATGCTGCTAAACCATGCCACCCTCAAGCATTCCTACCCCGATTACGAGGCAGAAGCCTCGGCGTGAAAGCCTCTAATTCACCTACAGGCTAACCCATCAAGGGTAAATCCCGGGCTTCCGTGAACAGCATCCAGTATGTCGCAAAACCGGAGCCGCAAAAGCAGAGCGAATTCACTACTTTTCCTGTATGATGAGCGCCTTTATTTCCACCCGGCTTATCAGAGAGCGCTATGACTGACCTTAACCTCTATAGAAACATCGGTATCTTCGCCCACGTTGATGCCGGGAAAACCACTACTACCGAGCGTATCCTCAAACTGACCGGTCGTATTCACAAGCTTGGCGAAGTTCACGAAGGCGAATCCACTACCGACTTCATGGAACAGGAAGCCGAGCGCGGCATTACCATTCAGTCAGCGGCCGTAAGCTGCTTCTGGAAAGGCCACCGTTTTAACGTCATCGACACCCCCGGCCACGTAGACTTCACCGTAGAAGTATATCGCTCGCTAAAGGTACTCGACGGCGGCATTGGTGTGTTCTGTGGTTCCGGCGGTGTTGAGCCCCAGTCAGAAACCAACTGGCGTTACGCGAACGACTCGAAAGTATCCCGCCTCATCTTCGTCAACAAGCTGGACCGTATCGGTGCTGACTTCCTGCGCGTAACCGCTCAGGTCGAGAAAGTACTGGGCGCCAAGCCGCTGATCATGACCCTGCCCATCGGCCGTGAAGATACCTTTACGGGTGTTGTGGACCTGCTGACCCGCAAGGCTTACGTCTGGGATGCAACCGGTCAGCCAGAAAACTACGAAATCACCGATATCCCAGCCGACATGGTTGACGATGTTGAGACCTATCGCGACCGTTTAGTCGAGATGGCTCTGGAAATGGACGACGACCTGTTGATGGCTTACATGGAAGGCGAACAAGCCTCTAATGAAGACATCATGCGCTGCATTCGTAAAGGCACCCTGGAACTGGTTTTCTTTCCGACTTACTGTGGCTCTGCATTCAAGAACAAGGGCATGCAGTTGTTGCTGGACGCGGTTGTTGATTACCTCCCCGCGCCACACGAAGTTAACCCACAGCCGCTGACTGACGAAGAAGGCAACGCCAACGGCGAATATGCCATTGTTTCCGCCGAAGAGCCCTTCCGCGCTCTGGCGTTCAAGATCATGGACGACCGTTTTGGCGCCCTGACCTTCGTACGCATCTACTCCGGCACGTTAAGCAAGGGTGACACCATCCTTAACTCGTTCACCGGCAAGAGCGAGCGCGTCGGCCGTATGGTCGAAATGCAGGCCAACGAGCGTAACGAACTGAGCTTCGCTACCGCGGGTGACATTATCGCCATCGTCGGTATGAAGAACGTGCAGACCGGTCACACCCTGTGTGATCCCAAGCAACCTTGTACTCTGGAAGCCATGGTGTTCCCCGAGCCTGTAATCTCTATTTCAGTCACGCCGAAAGACAAGGGCTCGACCGAAAAGATGAGCGTTGCTATCGGCAAGATGGTCGCTGAAGATCCGACCTTCCGTGTTGAGACTGACATCGATTCCGGCGAAACCATCCTCAGAGGTATGGGCGAGCTGCACCTCGACATCAAGGTAGACATCCTCCGTCGTACCTACGGCGTTGATCTATTGGTCGGCCAGCCCCAGGTTGCCTACCGCGAGACCATCTCCAAAGAGATCGAAGACAGCTACACTCACAAGAAGCAATCGGGTGGTTCCGGCCAGTACGGCAAGATTGACTACGTCATCAAGCCCGGCGAGCCGAATACTGGCTTCACCTTTACGTCCTCTGTCGTGGGCGGTAACGTTCCGAAGGAATATTTCCCCGCCATCGAGAAAGGCTTCAAATCGATGATGGGCATTGGTCCTCTGGCCGGCTTCCCAGTACTAGACGTTGTTGTGAAGCTGACTGATGGTGGCTTCCATGCCGTTGACTCATCGGCCATCGCGTTCGAGATCGCAGCCAAGGGTGCTTTCCGTCAGACCATGCCTAAAGCCGGTCCGCAGCTGCTCGAGCCGATGATGAAGGTTGACGTTTATGCTCCCGAAGATCACGTCGGTGATGTCATCGGTGACTTGAACCGTCGCCGCGGTATCATTCTGGGTCAGGAAATCAGTGCCACTGGCGTGCGCGTCAAGGCCGATGTACCGCTGGCAGAAATGTTCGGCTACATCAGCACCCTGCGCACCATGACCTCAGGTCGTGGTCAGTTCTCCATGGAGTTCGCCCACTATGCACCCTGCCCGGCTAACGTTGCCGAGACAGTGATTGCCAAAGAGAAAGAAAAGAAAGCAGCCAAGAACTAAGTTCCTAGTCTGCTCTCAAAAACGCTCCGCTGGTGAAAATCAGCGGGGCGTTTTCATTGGTACAAACGTCCAATGCTCTCCGCGCGTTAATGCCCTCCCGGACTTACCCGGACTTCACGCAAACAGACCGCTGTTAATATCGCAGTGGCCGCCATGATGGCGCCACCAATCAAAACGTTTACATGCAGCGCTTCAGCAAACGCGCTTTGCACCACAGCAAGCAGAGGTTCGGCAATATCCGGTGGCAGTTGCGCCACCACAGCCAGTGCGCCACCCAAGGTATCCGTGGCAATGTCCACTTGCTGCGCGTCCAGACCCACGGGCATCTGCTCAGCCATGTGCCCTCTATATACTGCAGCACCCACACTGCCGATCAAGGCAATCCCCATGGCCATTCCCAGCTCCGTAGCCGTTTCCGATGTCGCCGCCGCGGCTCCCGCCTTCTCCGCCGGTACAGAGCTGATCACCAGGTCGGTGCCCAGAATCATCATGGGCATAATGCCAACGCCAAGCAAGGTAGTGCCCAGCACCATGACTACAATGCCGCTCCCACCCTCCAGCAAAACCAGCACAGCAAAGCCCGCAACCGCCATGCTCAGGCCGCCACTGACAAACCAGGATGGCTGGAGCCAGCGGGACATTCGTGGCACCAGCAATGAAGCGATCGTCTGCAGTACGGCAGAGGGCAGCATCACGAAGCCCGCAGCCAATGCGCTAAGCCCCATGACGCCCTGCAAATACTGAAAGATCATCAGCCATGCGCCCGACAGGGCAAGTATCGACATCAACATGGCGATCACAGAGACGGTGAAGGTGCGACGACGGAAAAGCGCCATATCCAACATAGGATCAGCAAGACGACGCTGACGGCGCACAAAAGCCGCAGCGACAACGCAGCCAAGCACAGCCGCTCCGATTGCCACTAGACTGAATCCGTTGCGGGCGACGTCCTTGAGCCCGAAGATCACCAATAGCAGCGCCGACACGCACAGAAGTGCGCTGGGGAAATCAAGCCGGCCGGCCTGTTCGTCACGAAACTCCGGCAGCAGCACAGGCCCAGCCAGCAATAGCAGCGCCATTACCGGTACCGCCAACAAAAAAACAGCGCCCCACCAGAAAAACTCGAGCACTATCCCGCCAATCAGTGGCCCTATGGCTGTACCAACAATGAAACCCGTCATCCATATAGTGATCGCCAATGTCCGCTCGTGGGGAACATGGAACATATTTCTAATCAGTGAAAGGGTCGACGGCATCAGGGTGGCACCGGCCACGCCTAACAGCGCTCGGGTAGCGATCAGCATACCGGAAGAGGTAGCAAAAGCAGCCCCGATGGAAGCCAGGCCAAAGGCAAGTGCACCCACCAGCAACAGTCGCCTGCGACCTATTCGATCACCAAGGGTCCCCATGGGAATCAAAAAGCCTGCCACCATGAAGCCGTAGATATCGAGTATCCACAAAAGTTCTGCACTGCTCGGCTGCAGATCTGCACTCAACTGCGGCGCGGCCAGGTGCAGTACTGTCATATCCAGCGCCAATAGCAAAGTCGGCAGGACCAGCACGGCAAGCCCCAACCATTCGCGACGGCTGGCGGGTTGCCAGCTCAGCGGATCGGTCGGATCGGTTGTGTTCATTGTAGTCTCCTGAAGCAAGCGCGTTTATACGACGGCAAGCCGACTGACCGCAAGGTACAGTCAAGCAGGTACCAACCAGGACACCCGCATAACCATCTGCCGTGAGAACTTTACCGGTATTAGCCATGCCTAAGGCGTTGACTACGAGTACACTCGACGCGCCTAACCCAAGTAAGGACCCACCCCTCCCGGGTCCCGCGCGTTAGAGAATCGGATTTCTCTTGCTGCAAGGAACTGTTGAATGAAGCTTGCCTTTTTACCTGCGCTGGGCGTTTCTCTGTTGACGTTTTCTGTCTCCGTTACCGCAGGCACCGTCCGTAATACTGTTGTCGCCAAGGCAGAGTCCCTGGCGCGGGAAAACTATCAAGCGCCTACCGAGATTCCGCGGTTTTTGCGAGACCTTAGTTACGACCAGTATCAGGGTATACGTTTCAAGCCGGAGAGTAGCCTTTGGCAGGATGCATCTTCCGATTTCAAGGTAATGCTCGTGCCGCCCGGCCTGTTTTACACGCACCCGGTTAAAATAAACATTGTCGCTGATGGTGAAATCAAGCCATTGGCTTTTAACAAATCCAGTTTTACCTTTCCCAACAGCGAAGTGGAGCAAGAGATCCCGGCAGACCTAGGCTACGCTGGCTTCAAATTGACTTATCCACTAGAAGGTAAGGATACCCAGAACCAGTTTCTGGTCTTTGCCGGTGCAAGCTACTACCGCGCGGTCAGCCGGGATACCAACTTCGGCATCTCGGGCCGCGGATTGGCAGTGAATACCGGGTTACCCGGTGGCGAGGAGTTCCCTGAATTCACCGAATACTGGCTCGAAACGCCCAAAGCAGAGGCTACCAGCTTCACCTTTCATGCCTTGCTTGATAGCCCCAGCATGACCGGCGCCTATGAATTCACGGTTACCCCTGGTGACAAGACTACCTTGCAGGTCAAGTCGGTTGTATTCCTGCGCACAGATGTCGAGTTACTGGGTGTGGCACCGCTGACAAGCATGTTTTACTACGGCGAAAACACCTTCAGGCCTCACGGTGAATGGCGTCCAGAAGTACACGACTCAGACGGCCTGCTGATACATGACGGCGCATCTGATGAGTGGTTATGGCGGCCGCTGATCAATCCCACCTCCCTCACCACGGATTACTTCGCGACGGAAAATGTACGCGGATTTGGTCTTATTCAACGCGACGACACGTTCACTCAGTACATGGACAAAGAAGCCCGTTACGACACTCGCCCGAGTGCTTGGGTTGAACCGGAAGGTGATTGGGGCAAAGGTAATGTCGTGCTGGTTCAACTGCCAACGCCCAATGAAACCAACGACAACATTGTCGCTTTCTGGCAGCCGACAAAAACGCTCAGCCCGGGCGAACCGCAACACTTCGCCTACACGACGACCTTTGGCAACCAGCACATCCCTGCTGAACCGTTGGCGCGCAGTCTAGCCACCTTTGTTGGCGACGGTAGCAGGGTTGGTGGCGGAGATCAGGAAGATGCAGTGCGTGTGATTGTCGATTTCGCCGGCCAGGCACTCGACAAACTGGGCGCTGAGGCGCCCATCGTAGCCTCTGTCACGGGTCTGGAAGACAGCGAAGTCCTGGGACACTTTGTCGAATATATTGAACCACTGAAGCAATGGCGCTTATCGATTCTTGCTCGACCCGCTAACGACAAGCCTCTGGCGCTGAGGGGCTACCTGCAGCATGAAGGCAGCCCTCTGACCGAAACCTGGACCTATCAGCTGCCCCGCGATACGGGTCTGTTGAGCAACAAGAAGTGAGTGTCGCCTCCTCCCAGAGCGAACAGGCGTTACATCGGATCATTAGCTACCTTGATATGACCGGCATTGTCATTACACCTCTTATTGAAAAGCGGGCCCTGGCGTTGATCACTGAAGCCCTGGACGCCCATTCTGACGACCTGCTTCGCGTTTGCATGGCGCGAGTGCCGGCTTTTTTCGAGCTGCCTGAGCGTCCGCTATTGTGCAAGGCACCGTCCATCCACCGCGGCAGCCTGGGTTATGGTGATTATTGATGTCTACACCCCAGCCCGCCACGCCCCAAGCGTCCGTGCATAATTGGCGTGCAACCGGCTTCAGACGCCGGCTACTGCTGCTGACCGCAGTGCTCCTGCAAACAGCGGCTGCCACTTACTTTATGCTTTCGGTACTGCCTTATAACGGCAACACCTGGGTAGAGATAGGCATGGCAAGCGTGTTCGCCATACTTTTTTCTTGGATTTCTGTCGGATTCTGGATCGGTGTTTTCGGCTTTGTCTTGCGCCGCACTGGCGGCGACCGGCAATCACTTATGCGCCAGCAGAACCCAGAGGCCCTCGCTGCCACGGCAATGGCACGCACAGCCATCATCATGCCGATCTATAACGAGCAAGTAGAGGACTGCTTGGGCAGGCTCAAAGCAGTCTATCTGAGCGTACAGCGCACAGGGCACATCGAGTTCTTCGACTTTTATATTCTCTCTGACAGCCGCGACCCGGATATCTGGCTTAACGAGCAAGCCGCCTGGGCGTCGCTGACAACCGAGTTACAGGCGCAAGGTCGGTTATATTATCGGCGTCGCCCACTTAACCAGAACTACAAGAGCGGTAATGTTGGTGACTTTTTACGACGCTGGGGCCGGGATTACCCCTATATGGTAGTACTCGATGCCGACAGCCTGATGGGTGGCAAGACCCTGGTGCAGATGGTTCAGTTGATGCAGCGTCACCCGCAGGTAGGGATAATACAAAGCAGTCCTAGCCTGCTTAATGGCCAGTCGGTGTTTGCCCGAATCCAGCAGTTTTCCAACCAGCTATACGGACCGTTGTTCACTTCAGGTCTGGCTGCAATCCAGATGGGCGAAGCCGCGTTCTGGGGCCATAATGCGATAGTGCGTACAGAGCCTTTCATGCGCCATTGCGGGCTGCGCAAATTACCTGGTTGGGGCTTGTTCCGAGGACCCATACTCAGCCATGATTTTGTCGAGGCTGCCTATATGGGTCGTGCCGGCCACGAAGTCTGGCTAGAGCCAGAGCTGCAGCACAGTTACGAAGAGTCCCCGCCTACCCTGGTCGAAGAACTGACACGCGACAAGCGTTGGGCCAAAGGCAATCTTCAACACCTGTGGCTACTGGTGCGCGGCCGGCGGTTACGTCTGGCTCACCGCATGGCTTTTCTAAATGGCATCATGTCCTATGCCGCCTCCCCTTTGTGGCTGGCATTTCTGATACTGGCAACCATCGCAGCGGCCAGCATGGTTATTTGGCCAATCGATTATTTTCCAGAGGCTCATCAGCTGCATCCGGTCTGGCCAGAATGGCAACCGCTACGCGCATTGGTACTGATACTGATCACCTTCTCGCTGCTGTTTATTCCCAAGTTTCTGGCGGTTTTTGACACCATATCTGCTGGTCGGTCTCGCCATTTCGGCGGTGCTCTGCGATTGTTTCTTAGCGTTTTGCTTGAAATGATCGTCTCCGCACTGCTCGCTCCGATTCGTATGCTGTCGCATACCCGCTTTGTTCTGGAGTCGCTTTTCAATCTCAAGTTGAAGTGGGCCGGACAAAATCGCAGCGGTGAAAGCCGCTGGGGCGAAGCCATCCTGAATCAGGCGTTCGGTAGTGTGCTGGCGTTGAGCTGGACAGGATTTGCCTACTGGATCGACCCGATGTTTTTCCTGTGGTCCCTTCCGGTTGCCGTCCCGCTGATCTTCGCGGCGCCGGTATTCGTTCTGCTCAGCCGCACCCAGGCTGGCCAACGACTCAAGCGCTGGGGTCTGTTGAGAATTCCCGAGGAAACGAGCGGATCGCAACTGCTCGACGACCTTAATGGCAATCCGATTCAGCACCGTCCCCATCTGGACCTATCTGCGTTTAAGCGGGCGCTAGTGGATCCCCGCCTCAACGCCGTGCATGCCGCACTGGCCCGTCAGCTTGGCGGAGCGATCCGCAAGACGCGCCTGCAAAACCTGCGTGAACAATGCCTGCGCCATGGCGCCGAAAGCCTCAGCAGCGGCGAGCGTAATCTGTTGGCAAGTGATCAGGTGTCGCTCACGTGGTTACACGAACAGATATGGCTCGCACCACCAGACTCCGTATGGGGTCAGCTGCTGAGTAAGCTGTAGGCTGAAACGCGCAACAACACACATCCAGCGACACATGAATTGTTCTATGCCGATATTCAGACTGAACTCTTATCCCAAATAGGGGTTCAAAAGGGCATCACATGGCTATACCGCCATAACCTGCAAAGGAGCCCTATCTATGTCTAACTCCCACCAGACGATCAACCCGGCTACTGAAGAGATTCTGGAAACTTATACTCTGATGTCTTCAGCCGAAGCCAATACCGTGATCGAACAAACCCATGAAGCCTTTCTCGACTGGCGCAAAACGTCCTATCAGGAGCGCGGTGATATTCTGCGCAAGATCGCTACACTGATTCGCGAGCGCAAGGATGAATATGCTGCGCTGATGACGCGAGAAATGGGCAAAACCCTTGATCAGGGCAAGCAGGAATGTGATCTGTGTGCGGCTATCTGCGAGTACACTGCCGAGCAGGGTCCTAAGGTACTGGCCGACGAAACCCGTGAATCGAGCGGGGGCCGGGCATTGGTAACCTACCGCCCACAAGGTGTCATATACGGCATCCAGCCGTGGAATTTTCCTTTGTACCAGGTGGTTCGTTACAGCATTGCCAACCTGATGGCCGGCAATACCGTCCTGCTCAAACACGCTGCCAATGTCTGGGGCATGGCGCTTGAAGTAGAGAAGCTCTATCGCGACGGCGGTCTACCCCACAATGCATTCCGCACCCTGTTGATCGACCACGAAACCTCGGATGAGGTCATCGAGCACAAGCTGGTCCGTGGGGTAACGCTCACCGGTAGCCCCGGCGCTGGCAGTTACGTTGCACAACGCGCCGCCAAAGTGCTGAAGAAAACTGTTATGGAGCTCGGCAGCAACGATGCCTATCTGGTTCTGGCCGATGCCGATATCGAAAAAGCGGTCGAATTTTGCGTGCTGGGCCGAATCAACAACACAGGGCAGACCTGTGTCGCTGCCAAGCGCTTTATTATCGTCGAATCGGTATACGACGCCTTTCGCGATGCCTTCGTTGCAGCTATGGGCAAGATTGTAGTTGGCGACCCCACCAGCAAGGATACTGTGATGGGCCCCATGGCCCGTAAGGATCTGCGGGACAATCTGCACGAGCAGGTACGTAAATCGATCGAAGGAGGTGCTACCTGTGTGTTGGGCGGAGAGATTCCCGAGGGCAAGGGCTACTACTACCCCGCCACGGTACTGGAGAATGTGACCCCCGGACAGCCAGCCTACGATGACGAACTTTTCGGACCGGTTGCAGCGCTGATCAAAGTTAAAGATGAAGTAGAAGCCATGCGCATAGCCAACGACTCGCCCTATGGGTTGGGCGGCGGCATCTTTTCAAAGGATGAAAAGCGCGCACTGGCTCTTGCTCGAGATGAGTTTGATACCGGCATGGTCAACATCAATGGCTATAATCTGGCTCAACCACAGTTACCCTTCGGCGGCGTCAAGGCAAGTGGATATGGACGTGAACATGGCGGCTTTGGTATGCACGAATTTGTTAACATCAAAGCGATCATGATCAACGAAGGTTGATTTTCTGAAACACAATGCAGCCATCAGGCTGCAAAAAAACCGGTCTACGACGGGGTGACGCTACAACACTATAGCGTGGTCCTGTCGTAGACCGGTTTTTGTGTTTCAGGTATCGCTGGACACCATCGGACGACCTTTGGCCTTGTCTGCTCCATCATGACGCTTGCAGATAGCGCCACGACGCAGCCAGCGGCAGCGGATACGCGACTTGGAAGGGTGATCGTTATTGGAAGGGCCGTTCATAGAGCACCGCCAAAGGAGCAGATGTTTGCACTAGTGAGAGTCGGGTAACTAAGCATGTGTCAATCTCCGGATTAGTGGGGATTGATCCCCTTGAGAGATACAATGCCTAGGTGCAAGTTAACGAGGGGTTAACGCCTGCAATACCACCTCAACTTTTCGTCCTGCGGCCACAGGTTGGTTGCTGTAGCGCCATCCAAGCTTTTCCGTGAAGCGCTCGGTCAGCTTCAGACCAAGACCAAAACCGGTTTCACTGGCAGCCTCGTTCCCATCGCGCAGACTGTTGACGATATCCACATGCCCGCCCCGCTGAACGATACTCACGCTGCCACTGCGCGTGTGCTGAAAGGCGTTACGTATCAGGTTGCCTAGTACGATCCGTGTGGGCGCTTCGGGTAAGTAGAGCTCTGCAAGCTGCAGGTCCAGCTCAAGCTCAACTGGATGGCCTTGCAGCAGATACCGCAAGCCATCAACCAGCTCGGTGATCACCCCATCGATCCGCAGCGTCTTGCAGGGATGCGACGAGGTATCGTCGCGACCGAGCCAGAGCAAGGTTTCTGTCACATCTTTCATGGTCAGGCTGGCGCGATCGATGCGGTTGATGATCTCGATCTCGCGTGGATCCGGTTTGGGCCCTTCCGAGGTTTGTATTCTGCGGAGCAATTCAAGATTGGCCCTCACTACGCTGATGGGTGTCCTTAGTTCGTGGCTGGTATGGCTGAGGAACAACTGCTCACGCTCCAGTCCCTGGTGGGCTGATGTCAGGCTGGTCCTGACCAGTTCAGCAAAACGGTTCAGCTCCGGATAAACAAAGTCAGGAACTGGCTCACTGAGATTGCGCTGGCTTAGACCTGCCGCCCAGTCACCTAAAGCGGTGATGGGTCGCGATACCCGGCGCCACAGCAGTGCGATCATGAGACCTATCATCAATGCCGTACCCAAACCGATCAATGTTAGATTGATCATCCGATTCTGCGCCGGCGATATAACTTGGCCCGAGCCGCCTGGCAGCGGCGCCAGTTGCTGGGTCACGAACCGATCACCGGCGGGAGTTTTTTGCCGGACGGCAAAATAAAGGCGAGCCTGGGGACCTTCTTCACCCGCATACACTTTGTACAATACGCCCGGTTGGTCCGGCTCCTGACCAAAGGCATCCCGTATCATCGCCGGCTGCCGATCCCAGGTTCGAGTGACGATGTACTCTTCCCTCGGCCCTTGAACCCCCAGCTCGTAAGCAGCGGTCTGCATTGCCGCACGGCCAAGCTGCCCTGCCACGATGTTATCCATACCGCTCATGTAAGAGTGCGCTGAAAGCAATGTATAGCCCGTTACCAGCCCGATTCCCAATGCAATAAAGGTCAACAGGGCCAACCACTTCAAACCCAGCATCCGTATCATGCTGCAGACTCCCGAATAGCAAATCCATAGCCAGCAACCGTTTGCAGCAGGTGTATTTCGGCTTCACTGTCTATGGCTCGCCTGAGGTGATGCATGTGTACCTTGAGCGCGTTGCTGTCGGGAACGTCCTCACCCCAAACGGCTTGTTCCAGCTTTTGTCGCGACACGGCGGCGGGCGACGCGCGCAATAAATGCTCTAACAACTTCCAGCCCGTCGGCGAGACTTTCAGTCGGACGCCAGCGCGAGTGGCTTCGTGCGCCGTCAAATCAATACGCAGATCTGCACATTGCAGGATCCTGGACTGGCCGCTACGCCGGCGTGTCAGCGCGACCACCCGCACAATCAACTCCTGCAGTTCAAAAGGTTTGACCAAAAAATCATCTGTACCCGCACGGAATCCGTCGAGTTTGTCCGTCAACTGATCTCGGGCAGTCAGCATCAGAATAGGCACATCATTGCCTTCAGCGCGCAACTGCTCACAGACACTGATACCGTCCAGTCGCGGGAGGTTCAGATCAAGTAGCATCGCATCGTAGGCATTACCCCGGCTAAGTTGCAGCGCCATGACGCCATTATCAGCATGGTCGCAACGAATACCTTCAAGTTCGAGATATTGGATCACCGTCGCGGCCAGATCCCTATCGTCTTCCACCAGCAGAATATCCAGCATATTGTAACGGTCTCGTCAGAGTGCAGCCGGCTGTGCCTGCTGGGGTGCAGGCACGCATCGAGCTCGGAGTAGGGAAGATCAAGTGCGGCAGTGTCGGCATCACTCGGTTAACACTCGGTTAAAACGATGCGCACTGCGCACTGCGCACTGTCCGAACGGACAGCTGCCGCGGTTGTGCCCATCAAGGTGCGTCCTGAACCTCAAAACTCTCAATGACCTTTTCCGTATCGTCTTCCATCAATTGCCTCAACCGTTGCTCATACTGGTCTGCGGCCTCTGCCAGATCGACAATAATCTCTACGCGACGGTTCAGCGCCCGTGTCTCAGGCCACTCATTACTGGCGCGTGGGCGGGTCTCAGCATAGCCCTGAACCTTGAGTCGTCCGGCCTCCACTGCGCCAGTTGCGAGCAAGCCGTTGGCTACCGAGGAAGCACGTGCCGCCGACAGATCCCAGTTAGAATGAAAACGCGCGGTGTTGATCGGGATGTCATCCGTATGACCCTCTACAATAATTTCCCCAGGTAACTGACCGACCACATCCGATATTTTCCACAAAATCTGCTCGAAATCCTCTGTCATGTCGGCCGATCCCGAAGGAAAGGCCCCACGCTCCTCGATACGAATAATAACCCGCTTGCGGTCCTGTTCCACCTGTAGCCGACCTTCTGTGAGCTCCTGTTCAAGGACGTTCTTGATCGCCTCCATGTTCATCAGAAGCTGTTTCTCGGTGGTATCAGCCACTTTTTGTTCCAGTTCTGCTTCGCTTTCAGCCCGCAGAGTGTCTATCTGCGGCAACGCCTCGGAGGTCTGCTGGCGCACTGCCTCGATTGGCGTAGGCTCTGGCTTACCCGGTGAGAATTTATCGAAGATCGGACTGGTGCCCATGGGTATGTCCAACACGGGAACCTCGCGCTGAACACCAAAGGCCTTGCTCAGTTCACCAGCAATCTGCTTGAACTTCATTGCGTCTATTTCGGAGAAAGACAGCAGCAGTACGAAGAAGCACATCAACAACGACATAAGGTCGGCAAAGGTCACTACCCAGGCGGGTATACCGGGCTTGTCTTCTTCCTCGGGCAAATCCATCAGGCTTCGCCCGCCTCGCTGGAAGCTTTCTCACGTTTATTGGGCGGCAGGTAACTCGCCAGTAATTGCTCGACAATTCGCGGATTAGTACCCTCCTGAATGGCCAAAATGGCGTCGATCCATAGGCTTTGCATGCGCGTTTCCTCGGTCATACGCAGTGACAGCTTGTCAGCAATCGGGATGCAGATCATGGTGGCCAGCATAGCGCCATAGAGCGTAGTGAGCAGCGCTACGGCCATAGCCGGACCGATGGACTTGGGGTCCTCCATGTTCGCCAACATCTGCACCAGACCAATCAAGGTGCCAATCATACCCATGGCAGGCCCCACGTCACCCAGCGCAGTGAACACCTTCGCCCCCCAGCGATTTCGGTCCAGGGTCAGTACTCGCTCCTTTTCCAGAATCGCCCGCACGGTTTCCTGGGGGTGGCCATCAATCAGCAGTTGAATACCATTTTGCAGAAAAGGGTTGCTGATTTCCTGATCCTCAAGGGCCAATAGGCCCTGCTTACGCGCTATCGTCGACAAAGCGACGAGTTCTGCGATACTTTCCTCGGTATCGGGCAAACGAAATTTGAAAGCACGCCCCGCAACTTTAATAGCACCCAGAAACTGGGTAATACTGAATTTCGCCAACACCACCAGCAAGCTGCCACCAATCACGATCAGCAGCGATGGCACGTTCATGAACACGCCAGGCGACGCGCCCAGCAAAACAGCTGAGCCAATGATACCCAGAGCACCTAACAGGCCTATAAGAGTAGCTAAATCCAAGAAAATCCCCTTGCGCGCAAGCTAGCGCGGCTGACAAAGCCTGACTAAAACTGAAGAGTCGGAATTCTAAGGCAATCAATAACTATCTACTACCGAATTACAGGCCTATTGATTGGCCAGGATAACCATTGACGCACTCGCCGCTTGGTATGACTCTAGGTATTGTTACCCACACAAAATAACTAACAAGGAAACAACATGTTCAGTCACATCATGCTCGGTGCCAACGATATTCAGGCATCCAAAGCTTTTTACGATGCCGTACTCGGCGCAGTCGGCTGCAAGCCCGGTGTTATCGACGACAAGGGACGCTGCTTCTACTTCACTGATAGCGGCATTCTTGCCCTCACCAAGCCCATCAATGGCGAACCCGCCTCCCATGGCAACGGCAGCACCATCGGCTTCGCCGTGGAAAACTCCGAACAGGCCGACGCCTGGCACAAAGCCGGTCTGGCCAATGGCGGCACCGACTGCGAGGATCCACCAGGTGTGCGCGAGGGTGGCGGCATGAAAATGTATCTGGCCTACCTGCGCGATCCATCCGGCAACAAGATCTGTGCCTTGCAGCGCATGGGTTAAAAAGTCGCTGTATAAAAAAGGACCCTGATGGGTCCTTTTTTTATGATTGCCCGAAGCTTCAGTACTCAGTTGCGTCTGTGCTGCCTGATGACCCCCGCCACTCAAACGGGTATGATTCACCCCTTTTTCATCCGTTATCAATAGAAGCCTAATGTCCATGCCAAGCTCTACCGTGCCCCGCCAGATCCTCGTCACCAGCGCTCTGCCCTATGCCAATGGTTCGATCCATCTGGGGCACATGCTTGAGTACATTCAGACTGACATCTGGGTACGATTTCAGAAGCTGCGCGGTAATCGATGCATCTATGTGTGTGCGGACGATGCTCACGGCTCGGCCATCATGTTGCGCGCCGAGAAAGAGGGCATTACCTCGGAGCAGCTGATCGACAACGTGAAAGCCGAACATACCGCTGATTTTGCCGATTTTATGGTCAACTTCGACAACTATCACTCCACGCACTCGGCGGAAAACAAGTATTTTTCCGAGCTGATTTATCAACGGTTGAAAGAAGCCGGACATATCAGCACACGGTCGGTGACCCAGTACTTCGATCCCGAGAAACAGATGTTCCTGGCTGATCGTTTCATCAAGGGCACCTGCCCCAAGTGCAGCGCAGAAGATCAGTACGGTGATAACTGCGAAAAATGCGGCGCGACCTATGAGCCGACCGAACTGAAGGATCCACGTTCAGCGATTTCCGGAGCGACGCCGGTTCTGAAGGACTCCAAGCACTTCTTCTTTCGCCTGCAGGACTTCAGCGACATGCTCAAGGCGTGGACGCGAAGCGGCACCCTGCAGGATGCGGTTGCCAACAAGATTGCCGAATGGCTGGACTCAGGCTTGCATGAATGGGATATCAGCCGTGATGCACCCTACTTTGGTTTCGAGATCCCAGGCGAGCCGGGCAAATACTTCTACGTTTGGCTGGACGCGCCGATCGGTTACATGGCCAGCTTCAAGAACCTTTGTGAGCGTCGCCCCGATCTGAGTTTTGACGCGTTTTGGGCCGCCGATTCACAGGCTGAGCTGTATCATTTCATCGGCAAGGACATCATCAACTTCCATACGTTGTTCTGGCCGGCCATGCTTGAGGGCGCGGGATTCCGCAAGCCGACTGCCGTGAACGTACATGGCTACCTGACGGTAAACGGCCAAAAGATGTCCAAATCGCGCGGCACTTTTATCAAGGCGCGCACCTATCTTGATCACTTGTCGCCAGAGTACCTGCGCTATTACTACGCGGCCAAGCTGGGCCGCGGCGTTGAGGACATGGATCTGAGCCTGGATGATTTTGTTCAAAAGGTGAACTCGGATTTGGTCGGCAAGGTAGTCAATATTGCCAGCCGCTGTGCGGGCTTTATTCATAAGGGCAACGGCGGCGTGATGGTTGCAGCCAATCCGGCTCCGGAGCTGACAGACGCCTTTATCGCTGCGGCGCCGAGTATTGCCGAGGCGTACGAAAAACGTGACTTTTCCCGAGCCATGCGTGAAATCATGGGTTTGGCCGACAAGGCCAACGCGTATATTGCTGACAAGGCGCCCTGGGCGCTGAACAAGGTAGACGGCAAGCAGGACGAGGTACAGGCCATCTGTTCGCTGGCCATCAACCTGTTCCGCCATCTGGTGATTTTTCTCAAGCCGGTGTTACCCAAATTGGCCGCCGATGCCGAGGCATTTCTGAACGTGCCCGAGCTGACCTGGAACAGTCACAAAAACCTGCTAGCCGACCATCAGCTCAACGCATTCAAGCCACTGCTGACGCGTATCGAGCCGACGAAAATTGACGCCATGATTGACGCATCCAGGGAAGATCTGGAAGCCGCTGCCAGCGAGTCAATATCGGCACCTACAGGCAATGGCGAGCTGACCAAGGAGCCGATTGCACCGGAAATCGATTTCAATGCTTTTGCCGCCGTCGACCTGCGCGTCGCATTGATCGAGAAGGCCGAGTTCGTCGAGGGCGCGGACAAGCTGTTGCGTTTGACACTGGATATCGGCGATGCCAAACGCAACGTGTTCTCCGGCATCAAGAGTGCTTATCCTGACCCGTCCAAGCTGGAAGGCAAACTGACGCTCTATGTGGCCAACCTGGCCGCGCGCAAGATGAAGTTCGGCGTGTCTGAAGGCATGGTGCTGGCTGCGAGTCCTGGCGGTGACGAGATTTACCTGCTGAGCCCGGACGACGGTGCCAAGCCAGGGCAACGGGTAAAATAAACGAGGGGTTCAGGTAATGACGGAATTTGCCCTTATCCTGGTCAGTACCATACTGGTCAACAATTTCGTTCTGGTGCAGTTTCTCGGGCTGTGCCCCTTCATGGGTGTATCCGGCAAGCTGGAGACCGCCATCGGCATGTCGATGGCGACTACCTTTGTGCTGACGTTGGCGTCGATACTCAGCTACCTGACCTTCCAGTACATTCTGGTGCCCTTTGAGCTGGAATTCCTGCGGACCATATCGTTCATCCTGGTCATCGCTGTAGTGGTTCAGTTCACCGAAATGGTGGTACACAAAACCAGCCCCCTGCTGTACCGCGTACTGGGAATCTTCCTGCCGCTGATTACCACCAACTGCGCGGTACTGGGCGTGGCGTTACTGAACACCAACCGCGCTGAGCAGACGTTTATGCAATCTGCTGTATACGGCCTAGGGGCCGCTTTGGGCTTCTCGATGATCCTTATTTTGTTTGCCGGCATGCGTGAGCGCATTGCCATCGCCGACGTGCCTGCTCCGTTTCGCGGCGCGGCTATCGGCATGATCACCGCCGGACTTATGTCTCTGGCGTTCATGGGCTTCACCGGATTGATAAGGTTGTAGCCATGTCTGTCGTCATCACTGCCATTCTTGTTCTGCTGGCTCTAGCGCTGACGTTCGGTGCCATTCTCGGCTACGCAGCAATCCGTTTTCAGGTCGAAGGTGATCCCATTGTCGACCAGATCAACGCACTGCTGCCCCAGACCCAGTGCGGTCAATGCGGCCACCCCGGATGCAAACCCTACGCCGAAGGCATCGCCAATGGGGGCGAGCCCATCAACAAGTGCCCGCCTGGGGGCGAATCTACTATCCAGGCGCTGGCCGACCTGCTTGACGTCGAAGTGCTGGCCCTGGATGCCGAACACGGCGAAGAAAAACCGCGCACCGTGGCCTATATCCGCGAAGCCGAGTGTATTGGCTGCACCAAATGTATTCAGGCCTGCCCGGTGGACGCCATTCTGGGCGCAGCCAAGCAGATGCATACGGTGATTATCGATGAGTGCACCGGCTGCGATCTATGTTTAGAGCCTTGCCCGGTTGACTGTATCGATATGATAGCGCTACCCACCACACCGCAGAACTGGAAATGGGATTATCCCCTGCAGACGCAAGGTGTGATCGCCACTGACCGGGGAGCTCTGTAATGCAATCACCGATTCGTATCTGGGATATCCACGGCGGCATACACCCTGATGAAAACAAGCATCAGTCTGTCAGTTACGGACTAGAGACGCCTCCGCTCCCCGCGTACCTGATCCTGCCATTGCTGCAACATATCGGTGCGCGCGCAGAGCCAGTCGTAGCCGTTGGCGATAGAGTGCTCAAAGGACAAGTGCTGGCCGAGGCCAGCGGCATGGTCAGCTGTCCTCTTCACGCGCCCACCTCAGGCACCATAACCGCTATCGGTCCGGCACCATTTCCCCACGCATCAGGACTGGAAGAGTGGGCGATTACGCTGCAAAGCGATGGACTGGATGCATGGACTACCCTCGTACCAATCGATGACTACAGCCAACTGGAAGCTGCGTCTCTGCTTGAGATCATTCGCTTGGCGGGTATTAGCGGTCTGGGCGGAGCGGGTTTTCCTACCGCGTTCAAGCTCAAGGCACGACCCGAGCAAAAGATCCACACGCTGATCGTCAATGGTACCGAGTGCGAGCCGTATATCACCGCAGACGATACTGCGATGCGTTACAGGGCGCCCGAAGTGGTAGCCGGCATTCAGATTCTGATGCATATCCTCAAGCCCGACGTGGTGCTGATCGGCATCGAAGACAACAAGCCCGAGGCCATTGCAGCCATGCGCGAGGCGGTGGCCGACTTGCCGATGCAAGTACTGGCTTTCCCGACCAAATATCCCTCAGGCGGTGAGAAACAACTGATTCAGATTCTGACCGGTAAGGAGGTGCCCAGTGGTGGCCTACCGGCAGATATCGGCATGGTCTGCCAGAATATCGGCACCCTGATCGCGATTCATGATGCGGTTACGCTTGGCCAGCCCTTGATCAGCCGGGTAACCACATTGACCGGCGATGCCCTGAGCCATCCGACTAACGTGATGGCGCTGATAGGTACGCCGATCAGCGACTTGCTTGCATTTGCCGGTCTGCAGCCCGACAAGCTCTATCGCTTGGTAATGGGTGGCCCCATGATGGGCTTTACCCTGCAGAACCTTGACGCGCCAGTAATCAAGACCAGCAATTGCTTGCTCGCTGGCACACTAGCAGAACTACCGCCGCCCCCTGCGGCACAGCCCTGCATCCGCTGCGGTCTCTGCTCCGAGGTGTGCCCGGCGATGCTGCTGCCGCAACAACTGCACTGGTTTGCCATGGGCAAGGACTACGATCAACTTAATCGCCTCAATCTATTCG
Source organism: Halopseudomonas sp. (assembly GCF_047631575.1). GTDB lineage: Bacteria > Pseudomonadota > Gammaproteobacteria > Pseudomonadales > Pseudomonadaceae > Halopseudomonas. Next base: position 184,286 of record NZ_JBLIAB010000005.1, read on the forward strand.
ACTGTATCGAGTGCGGCGCCTGCTCGTATGTATGCCCCAGTAGTATTCCGCTAGTGCAGTATTATCGCGCCTCCAAAGCGGAAATCCGAGCTCTAGAGCTGCAGCAGCACAAGGCCGATCACTCCAAACAACGCTTTGAACATCGCCTGCAGCGGCTGGAACGCGAAGCCGAACAGAAAGATCTTGAGCGTCAGGCCCGCGCAGAAAAGACGGCGCGGATGAAAGCCGCCAAGGAACAGCAGGCTGTCAGCGCCGCCAGTGTGTCAGGGGATGAGCAACCTGATGTGGCCCGCGTGGAAGCGCATAAACCAGCCACTCTGACCGCCGAGCAAAAACAACTGAAGATTGCTGCGGCCACCGCCCAGATGGCGTTGAAAAAGGCGCGCAAGCAACTGAGCAACAACCCCGACAACCTCGAGCTTCAGGCACAGGTACCGGAGCTGGAGCAAGCCTGCGCAGATACCCAGCTTGCGTACGACGAGGCACTCGGGGACGTTTCGATGAAAGCCGTTCCACCGTCGCCGGCCGAGTCAGGAGACAATACCAAGCGCCAGCTAAAGACCGATATGACGATGGCCAAGGCTGCATTCAGAAAAGCCGAGCGCGCGCGGGAAGATGATGTCGAAAACCCGCAACTGAATGACCAATTGACCGAAGCAAAGATGGCACTGGATAGCGCAGCCAAGGCCTTTGCCGATCACATGGCCAACAAGGAGACCGACTGATGGCTCTGGTGCGTATGACTTCACCCCACGCCAAGGGTAACAACCGCACGCAGACCATTATGCTCTGGGTACTCGGCGCAACACTGCCCGGGGTACTGGCGATGACCTGGTTCTTCGGCTGGGGCACGCTGATCAACATAGTACTGGCGACCCTTTTTGCACTCGGAGCCGAAGCGCTGATTCTGTGGATACGCAAGCGTCCAATCAACTTCTTCCTGAGCGATGGCAGTGCACTGGTTACTGCCTGGCTGCTTGCTCTAGCGCTTCCAGCCTTGTCACCCTGGTGGCTCGTGCTCATCGCCAGCAGCTTTGCGATCGTGTTCGGCAAGCAGTTGTATGGCGGTCTGGGACAGAATCCGTTCAACCCGGCCATGCTCGGCTATGCGGTCGTACTGATATCCTTTCCGGTCGAAATGACTACCTGGCCCGCCTGGCGAGGTGTCACTGATGCCTTGCCCGAAGTGCAGGCCACACTGGGCCTGATCGAATCACTGCAACGGGTATTCATGATAGGTGCCCAGGCGGTTGATGGCTGGGCAGCCGCAACGCCACTGGACATCCTCAAGAACAACGACAGCCTGACCATGGCTGAACTGCACACCAGCCAGCCGGTATTCGGTGCCTTCGGCGGCCATGTCTGGGAATGGGTCAACCTGGCATTTCTGGCAGGCGGACTGCTGCTGATTTACAAGAAGATATTCACCTGGCATGCACCGCTCGGCATGCTCGGCGCACTGTTCGTGATGAGTCTGCTGTTCTGGGGCGGATCGGGCTCGGACTCCAACGGCTCACCGGTATTTCATCTGTTCAGCGGAGCGGCCATGCTGGGCGCGTTCTTCATCGTCACCGATCCGGTGTCCGGCGCGACCAGTACGCTCGGCCGTCTGGTCTTTGGCATGGGCGTCGGCGTGCTGGTATACATCATCCGCGCCTGGGGCGGCTATCCCGATGCGGTGGCATTCGCAGTGCTGCTGATGAATCTGGCAGCGCCGACCATAGACTACTACACAACTCCGCGCACCTATGGCCACCGTAAGGCCGAGCGCGGCATGGGCAAGGTGGACTGAGCATGCAGAATCCAGATACCACCGGCAGCTCGATTGTCCGTAACAGTATTATTCTCGGGGTCTTCGCCATGTTTACGGTTGGACTGATCGCCGTGACCCAACAAGGCACTGCAGGACGCATTGCCGAAGAAAAGCGCCGCGTCCAGATGAGCGCACTCACACAGATCCTGCCCGAGGCGCAGCACGACAACAACCTGCTAGATGACACCTTTCTGGTCGATGACTCTAAGCTTCTCAAGCTGCCTGCATCCGCTGAAGCCTATCGCGGGCGTGAAGATGGCCAGGTCGTTGCGGTCATTCTGCCTGTTGTCGCACCTGACGGTTACAACGGACGCATAGACCTTCTGGTGGGCGTGCGCGCCAATGGTGAGGTCGCTGGTGTACGGATAACCAGCCACCGGGAAACCCCGGGGCTGGGGGACAAGGTTGAACTGGCCAAAAGCAGCTGGATTCTCGAGTTCAAAGGCAAAAGCCTGAGCGTGCCCATGCCCGAAGACTGGGCGGTGCGCAAGGACGGCGGCACTTTCGATCAGTTCGTCGGCGCCACCATTACACCTAGGGCCGTGGTGCAAGCGGTCTATCGCGCGTTGCAGTACTTCGAAGAACACCGCGGCGAGCTGCTGGATCTACCCCAAGAGGAACCTGCCAATGGCTAGCACCAAGTTTTCCGACATCACCGCCCAGGGGCTCTGGCATAACAATCCGGGCCTGGTCCAACTGCTGGGGCTCTGCCCCTTGCTGGGCGTCAGTAGCACGGCGGTGAACGGCCTGGGACTGGGTATCGCCACGATGCTGGTACTCGTTGGGTCGAACCTGGCGGTATCCATCATTCGTAGTGCGGTAACCGATGCCGTACGCCTGCCCGCTTTCGTGATGATCATCGCCGCTCTGACCACCTGCATCGAGTTGCTGATGCAAGCCTATACCTATGAACTGTTCCTTATTCTGGGCATATTCATTCCGTTAATCGTGACCAATTGCGTCATTCTGGGTCGAGCCGATGCCTATGCATCCAAACACCCTATTCTGCCTTCGGTAGTGGATGGGTTCATGATGGGCCTGGGGTTTGCCCTGGTCCTGATCGTTCTGGGCATGCTGCGCGAGTTGATTGGCTATGGCACGCTGTTCGCAGGCATGGACCTGCTGCTCGGGCCGATTGCCATCGACTGGAAGATCGTTGTATTCCCCAACTACAAGGACGTTCTATTCGTGATTTTACCGCCCGGTGCCTTCCTGTTCATGGGCCTGTTGATTGCACTGAAAAACGTGATTGACGGCATCGTCAAGGAACGCGCCGCAGCTCGGGCAGCCAAACCCGCGGCCGGTGGCAAGCGCGTGCGCGTGACCGGAGCGGTAAACTGACAACGCCATGAACAAACATAAACGCCTCGAGATCTTCCAACGCCTGCGCGCGGACAATCCGACTCCGACGACAGAGCTCAACTACAACAACCCCTTTGAGCTGTTGATCGCAGTCATACTCTCGGCTCAGGCTACCGATGTAGGAGTCAACAAGGCCACTGCCAAGCTCTATCCGGTTGCCAATACCCCCGAGGCCATATACAGCCTAGGAGTCCCTGGGCTGTCGGAGTACATCAAGACTATCGGTCTGTTTAACAGCAAAGCGCGTAATGTGATCGAAACCTGTCGATTGCTGGTTGAAAATCATGGCAGCCAGGTACCGGCTAATCGTGAGGCGCTGGAAGCCCTTCCCGGCGTCGGACGCAAGACAGCGAACGTTGTGCTCAATACCGCCTTTGGCCACTCAGCCATGGCCGTCGATACTCACATATTTCGTGTCAGCAATCGCACCGGTATCGCGAAGGGCAAGAATGTGCGCGAGGTAGAGGACAAACTGATGAAGCATGTACCGAAAGATTTTCTGATCGATGCGCATCACTGGCTCATCCTCCATGGCCGCTACGTATGCAAGGCGCGAACCCCGCAGTGCGGGAGTTGCCGCATAGAGGATCTGTGCGAATATCCGCGTAAAACCTCCGACTAACGCAAACTTCACAAATAACCGCATTGATGATTGAAAAAATCTATTTCCGCTTGGAGCGATCTGCCGTTATAAGATCCGCAAATGGCATCATCACTGTGGAGTGGAGTCATGGCCAAAGCAAAAACCGAGATAGAACTGGACGACGATAACTTTGTTGAAGAAGACGACACTCCCGATACCGATTCGGCGAGCAACTCCAAAACCAACCTGAGCAAGCGTCGTCTCATCGATAATTATCTGGAAGAAAGACGTCTGCAGAAACAGTTGCTGGACTTTGACATCGAAGAGTAAGGCTCACCAGCCCTCCAGACCAGACCCGGCGCACCCTATCGCGCCGCGCCTGCCAATTAGTTATTTATATAACGGTTATCATTTAAATCTGTTTTGACTTAACGCACGGACCCTCTAATCTGAAGACGTTCGGGAATGATTCCCATTAACAGTACTTCGGAGTGCACCATGATCAAGACAACTACTTTTGCAGTGATGCATTTCTCGATCGCATTTGCAGTCGTCTACGCGATGACAGGCAGTTTGCTGATGGGCGGAGCCGTGGCTATCGTTGAGCCGGCAGTCAATACAGTTGCCTTCCATTTCCATGAGAAAATCTGGAAGCAAATCGAGCAACGGGGCGGGACTGTCTCGTTAAATAGATTCCGCTCATCAGTCAGCGCCTGAAAATGTACGCGCACGTTGCGATATTCGCGGCGTCAGGGAACTTTTAGGCGTACTTTTGGTTCTATTCGTGAACTCGCTACGGAATAGCTCGATGCCCACATTTGTCTTGTCACTGTTTCTTACTGCTTTTGCCCTTATGGCTCCAGCGTTATACGCTGCTGAATTCAATTATCCGGACATCAGCCCTTTTCTGGCTACCATAGGCGGCACGCCGGAGTCCTTACGGGCACCCATACCCGCAGAGCCCGACATCCAGCAGGAAGATCTGCAGATCCGCGTTCTGCCAAATCGGAAATTACCCCCGGCCTTTCGTCAATACAGCAAACTGGGTTTTCGTGTTGCCTGGCACGATGAGCCCGCCCCCCTGGTGTTTCTTATAGCTGGCAGCGGTTCAGGCTATGACAGCGCGCGCATGGATCATCTTAAAGCGCTTTACTGGCAAGCCGGCATGCACGTTATCGTCATGTCGTCACCGACCAATTTCGATTTCATTGCAGCCGCCTCTAACAGTGGCCTTCCGGGATTGGGGCAGCGCGATGCGCGAGACCTGCATACGGCCATGTCATTGGCAGTGGAACGCGCCCGTAACGTAACCGGTCTGGAAGCTACCGAGTTTCGTATGGTCGGCTTCAGTTTGGGTGCAATGAATGCGGCTTTTGTCAGTGAGCTGGACGAACACCTGGGGCAGTTCAATTTCACCAAGGTGTTGATGCTCAATCCGCCGGTCAATTTATACGATTCAGTCCGGCGTCTGGATGCTCTGTCGTTTACCCATGTTCCTGGCGTAGACGGTACCGAGAGTTTCTACGAGCACATCTTCGACAAGATCTCCCGCTATTTTGCGCAGACGGGCGATACCGACATTGAAAGCACCCTCTTCTCCGGCATTCAAACGTCCGATGAGGCGCTTTCAGACGACGAACTGGCCATGCTGATTGGCGCCGTCTTTCGTTTCGCGGCAGCCGACCTCAATTTCATGGCTGACTTGATCAATGACACCGGCCGTTATGCGCCGACCGGCCAGACGATCACGGTCAGTACCTCCCTGACACCCTATCTGCGCAGGGCTTTGTTTTGTGATTTTGGCTGTTATATCCGTAATCAGCTCTGGCCGGACTGGCATAGCCTCAATGCGGAAAAGACCATTGAAGATATGGCGTATGAAACCAGCCTGCAAAGCATCGAAGAACATATCGCCGGTAATCCGCGGATAGCCGTACTGACCAATGCTGATGACTTCATCCTGACACGGGCCGACTATCACTACCTGGCCGAGACTTTTGGCGAACGGGCTTTTCTGTATCCACGGGGCGGTCACGGTGGCAACCTGGAACATCAACAGGTCACTGCACGGATGCTGAGTTTTCTGCAAGGAGCCACACCATGAATCGGTTGTTGATTACCCTTGCCACATTACTAATGGCCGGCGGCCTGCAGGCTCAGGAATCGATTCCTGAGTATGTGGACCCACTGGACGGTATCGTGATCCAAAACGGCAAAGGCTATCAATTTGAGCGTTCAAGCCTTCGTGCGCTTAACGTTCAGGATCCGATCGAGGGGTTTAACCGTCGCGTTTATCGTTTCAATGCGCGTTTTGACGAACTGATCTACCTGCCTGTGCTGAACACATATGAGTGGGCGACTCCAAGCTTCGTCCGCACTGGCGTATCCAACGTTTTCAACAACCTGGGTGACATTCCCAATCTGGGCAATAGCATTCTGCAGGGTAAGGTGCGCAAGAGTATGCGAACTACCACACGGCTACTGTTCAATACCACTCTGGGCGTAGCGGGCTTATTTGATGTAGCCAAGAAAATGGGCCTGCCGCAACAGCGCGAAGACTTTGGGCAGACGCTCGGATTTTACCGTGTGCCGCCGGGACCCTATCTGGTATTGCCTTTCCTCGGGCCCTCTTCCCTGCGCGACACCACCGGCCAGGTAGTTGACTGGACCTTCGAAGATTCCGTGGAGTTTCTTAACAACCGCGAGATCAAGAACAACAATCCGTCACTCTGGGCACTGCAAGCCGTAGATCTGCGCTACCAGAACGAATTTCGTTATGGTGCACTGGGCAGCCCGTTTGAGTACGATCAGGTACGCTATTTGTATACCAAACTACGTGAGTTACAGATCAGCCAGTAAGTCAGGACCTGTCAGCCAACCCTGAAGATGATGTGCTCTTCCCAATCGTCTTCGGGCACGGCGTCTTCAGCAATCATTTTGCCCGCCTGGGAAATGCCTGCTGCGTGCACGGCCCCACGATCGCCGCACATCAGGTGATGCCAGGGAGGCAACTCCTTACCTTCCGATATCCGGCGATAGCCACAGGTGGGCGGTAACCAGCTAAACTCGCCAGCCGCTCCCGGCGTCAGCTGAATACAGTCGGGGACATGTTTTGTACGCTCGGCGTAATTACTGCACTGGCAGCTTTCCCGATCCAGAAGTTTGCAGGCCACCCGGGTGTAATAAATAGCCGCGGCGTCATCTTCGTCTTCCAGCTTTTGCAAGCAGCACAAGCCACAGCCATCACACAGTGATTCCCACTCGCTCTGATCCATTTCATCCAGTGTCTTGCGCTGCCAGAATGGCTCAACTCGTTGCGCCATGCTCAGTTCTCCTCGCCGAGGACATCGGACAAAAACAGCATGGCCGTGCGCAAGTCGAATGGCCAATCCAATTCTGCCCCCGTGTCTTCTCGGCGTAACACGGGAATACGCAGTTGATAGCGCTCCATCAGAATGTCGCTCTCGGTTATATCCCGCTCGCGCGCGTGCAAACCGTTACCTTGCAGCGGCGCAAGCTCCATGCTGGCGGCTTCGCATAAATGACAGGCGGTCGTGCCGTAAAGAATGAGATCGGGAATGGTCTTCATGGACAGTAATATCAAAGTAATCAGCGGATGGAGAAGGCAGGGTTTGCCAAAGGTCTATGGTAACTCGGATCCGCCTGGCGAAACATGCCCGCGCTAACGTGTCCGATACTTGGCAGTCATGACGCCATGCAACATACTTACAGCCCTGAATGGAGACAAGAATGGATTGGGAAGCACTGCTGTGCCGCGAGCGACTGGGCAAACCGGTCGTCAGCAACGAAGAACTGGGGCGCACCCCCTTCCACAAGGATCATGACCGGGTGATTTTTTCCGGCGCCTTCCGCCGGCTGGGGAAAAAGACCCAGGTCCACCCGGTATCAAGCAATGATCACATTCATACACGCCTGACCCATAGCCTTGAAGTGGGCTGCGTTGGTCGCTCGCTGGGCATGCGTGTTGCCGAGATGCTACGCGGCGAGCTACCTGACTGGTGCGAGCCGGCCGATATCGGTGTCATTGTTCAGGCCGCCTGCCTGGCCCACGATATAGGCAACCCCCCCTTTGGCCATTCTGGCGAAGACGCTATCCGTCACTGGTTTCACCAGGCAGATCGCAAGGGCTGGCTGGACCCCTTGACTGAGGCCCAGCGTCTGGACTTTCTCAGTTTCGAGGGTAATTCGCAGGGGTTTCGAGTACTGACCGAGCTCGAGTATCACCAGTTCGAGGGGGGCATGCGCCTGACCTACGCAACGCTTGGTGCCTATCTGAAATACCCTTGGACGGCCCGGCACGCCGACAGTCAGGGCTACAAGAAGCACAAGTTCGGCTGCTATCAGGCCGAGTTTCCCTTGTTGGAGCAAATAGCTACCAAGCTGGGGTTGCCGCTGCAGGCGGAACAGTGCTGGGCGCGCCATCCCTTGGTCTACCTGGTCGAGGCTGCAGATGATATCTGCTATGGCCTGATCGACCTGGAAGACGGTATGGAAATGGAGCTGCTAGACTACGCTGAGGTAGAACATCTGCTGCTTCAGTTAGTGGGCGATGATCTACCCGAAACCTATCGTCAACTGGGCCCACAGGATTCCACACGGCGACGTCTGGCCATACTGCGAGGTAAAGCGATCGAACACTTGGTCAATGCCGCCGCGGAGGCCTTTATCAACCAGCAGTCAGCCTTGTTGTCCGGCACACTGAAGGGAGATTTGGTCGAACACATGCATCCCAATGCGCGCCGCTGCGTATTGGAGGCGAAGAATATGGCTCGGGAGCGGATCTTCCAGGACAAGCGCAAGACACTGCATGAAATTGGCGCCTACAGCACGCTGGAGACCCTTTTGGACGCATTCTGCGGCGCCGTGAATGAACAACATGCAGGGCTGAATCTAAGCTTCAAGCATCAACGCATACTTGACCTGATGGGTAACAACGTGCCCAAACCGGACTGGGATCTGTACCGCAGCTACTTGCGAGTGATCGATTTTATCGCCGGCATGACAGATCTGTATGCTGCAGACATGGCAGCGCGTATACGCGGCGTCAGTCCTGCTTGATGGCTGCCTCGGTAGCGAGGCGCAAACGTTCCAACAGCAGGTCGGCAAGCATGTAATGGGCGCTAATGGCCTGCGTTGCCCGTTTGAAAAAAGCCATTGAACCCAGAGCAGGATGCAATGGGTCCTTGAGCAGCAGATCGATCGATTGCAATAACGCATCGATACTGTCCTCCGCTTCGCGCACTGGCCTTGCGAGAGACGCACGAAGGGCCGGATCAACGCTCAATTGAGCGGGCGCCAGGTAGAATTGCTGACGAATCAAGTCAGCCAATCGCTTCAGCACCTGCTGCTGGACTGCATCATCTTGCCGGCGGGCTGCGATACCAGTCCCAGCAGCGCGTGCCTGGCCCAATACTTCAGCGTTTTGCAGCAAAGCGAGCCACAATCCTTCTGGCTGTGGCGCAAGCCACCCCAAACAGACCAGATCATGCCGGTCTGCCAGAGCCTCGATGGTGCCAAGAATGAGTTCAGCAAGCTCATTATGTAGGTTAAGCAGACCTATCGCTTCGCCGTCCTGACGCTCCTGATCAATACGCTGCCACAACGGGAAAACTCGCTGCCAGGCCTCGTGCCCGAGCAGATTGGCCCGGAGCTTCTTCGCGTCCCCTATCAGTCGGCTGACCTCCGCATGAACTAACCAGCGCTCTCCTTCCAGTGTCTGGTCGCCGCAAAGGACCCCGAAGCACAAACCTCGATGCCGCTGAACCTGCTCGAGTAACAGGCGCAGCAATCGCAATTGTGTGAGCGCTCGCAACCGCGCCTCAAGACTCTTGCGGCCGAGATCTCGTTTGTGCCGCCGTCGGGCGAACAGCAGCCCGATCAGTATCACTATCCCTATGAACAATCCCCAGATCATCATGCCTCCCGCGCACCCTCAGCCCTGAGTAGTGCCCGATAACAACTCAATCCGATATCCATCCGGATCTTCAACGAATGCCAGTATCCGCGTGCCGTGTTTCATTGGCCCAGCTGCGCGCACCACGTTGCCGCCAGCCGCCTTGATCTGCTCGCATGCCTTGTAAACGTCCAGCACCTCGATCGCGATATGGCCATAGCCATCGCCCAGATCATAATGATCGATATCCCAGTTACAGGTGAGCTCCAGCACAGCGTTCTCAGCTTCGTTACCGTAACCGACAAACGCAAGAGTAAACCGACCCTCGGCATTTTCCTTGCGACGCAGCAATGTCATGCCCAGTACTTCTGTATAGAAAGCGATCGATCTGTCGAGATTACCGACCCGTAGCATCGTATGGAGCAAGCGCATATATCGTCCCCCTGGTGACATGCTGTCAGTGGGCACTGCCCGAAGACAGACCCACACCACAGCGACTCGATAAGAACTGATACATCGAAGTTTAGAGCAGCTTACGGCCCTTGCTCGCCGCTATGCGCATGCGCAAAGCATTGAGTTTAATGAAGCCCGCAGCATCAGCCTGGTCATAGGCGCCCGCATCGTCTTCGAAAGTGGCGATGGCCGCATCGAACAGTGAGTCATCCGATTTGCGACCGGTCACGATCACATTACCCTTGTACAGCTTCAGGCGGACCACACCGTTCACGCTGGCCTGGGAAGCGTCGATCATGTGTTGCATCATCACCCGCTCCGGGCTCCACCAGAAACCGTTGTAGATCATCTCGGCATATTTGGGCATCAGGCTGTCTTTCAGGTGCGCGACTTCGCGGTCCAGAGTAATGGACTCGATCGCACGATGCCCCTTGAGCATGATGGTACCGCCGGGTGTTTCATAACAACCGCGAGACTTCATACCCACGAAACGGTTTTCCACGATATCCAGACGGCCAATACCGTTCTCGCCGCCAATGCGGTTTAATTCAGCCAGCACCGTGGCAGGGGACATGTCCTTACCATCAATCGCTGAAATATCACCATTGCGATAGGTCAGTTCGATATAGGTTGGGGTGTCCGGCGCGGTTTCGGGTGACTTGGTCCAGCGCCACATTTCTTCTTCGTGCTCGGTCCAGGTATCTTCCAGCACGCCGCCTTCATAGGAAATATGCAGCAAATTGGCGTCCATCGAATACGGCGATTTTTTCTTGCCGTGACGCTCAATCGGAATGTTGTGCTTCTCGGCGTAATCCATCAATTTCTCACGGGACAACAGGTCCCATTCACGCCAGGGGGCGATCACCTTCACGCCCGGCTTGAGTGCATAGGCACCCAGCTCAAAACGCACCTGGTCGTTACCCTTGCCGGTGGCGCCGTGGGAAATCGCGTCAGCGCCCGTCTCATTGGCAATCTCGATCAACCGCTTGGCGATCAGCGGCCGAGCGATGGAGGTCCCCAGCAGGTACTCACCCTCATAGACGGTATTGGCACGGAACATCGGGAATACGAAATCACGCACAAACTCTTCGCGCAAGTCGTCGATGTAAATCTCCTTGACGCCCATGGCTTCAGCCTTGGCTCGTGCTGGCTCGACCTCTTCACCCTGCCCCAGATCAGCGGTGAAGGTCACGACTTCACAGTCGTAGGTATCTTGCAGCCACTTCAGAATCACCGAAGTATCCAGACCACCGGAGTAGGCCAGGACGACTTTTTTCACATCAGACATTACGCGCTCCCTTGAAAATTGATCAACGCCACGCACGGGGCGACGGGCAAAACACTATTCTAGCGTCCAGCCGGGAGGAATCACAGGGGATATGGTTTAGCTCTTATCGAGTTTAAGTGTTACGCGGCGGTTCTTAGCCCGGCCGTCGGCGCTGCGATTACTGGCAACCGGGTAACGGTCACCATGAAAGCGCAGAGTGAACATTTCTTCTTCAACGCCACTTTGCATCAGATAGTCACGAACAGCCAGGGCACGCTGACGTGCCAGTTCACGGTTATCCAGGCGATTACCGACATTATCGGAATGTCCTTCCAGCACGATGCCGCTGATCTCTTTATCGGCCTGGATGTATTCCAGCGCGATATCGAGCAATTGCTTGGCACTGGCGCTCAAGGTGCTGCCACCATCGGCGAAACTGACCACGCTGCGAGATACCTGCTCGAAGTTCATCGCTAATAGACCTGCGTTACATTTCTGGAATTCTCCCCAGGCTTTCTGGTAACCGATACTCGATACCACCACCCTCACAGGCTCTACCGCATTGGCCCAGGCAGTCCGCTGAATAGTTGGGTGCAGCCCGTCTGCTAGTCCTGCGAGCATCTGTCCTGCCTGCTGCTGAGCCACGCGCACGGCTATCCGATCTTCGGACACATCGGTGAAGCCCAGTAACCTGGCTCTGGCGTGTGGCTGCCACATAGGCGCATCGTTATAAAGCTGGGCCTGGCCTGGCCGCATCAGATTATTCCAAGCCTTGAGCTCAAACACTGGTCGCTCACCAGCCCGGCGCACGAACACCGCATCGCCGTAACCGCTGACCGGCTGGGTCAGGCGACACTCAAACTTGTCACCCTCAACTGACCACTCCACCTCCTCCATGCGCGTCTGAAATGTCAACGCATGAGCCGGCAGGGTCAGGATGAGCAGCAACGCAATACAGGCTCGAGCCACAAATTCCTCCGCAGAATGAATCTTTCACATATATTTACATCGGCATGACGCTGGAAAACTTTACCCCATTGGGTGTGTAAAAACGGGGGGCCTTCCGGTAGCATTAGCCAACTCAGATACTATGGAATACCCGATGATGACCGACCGCATCACCCTGATCAGGCCGGACGACTGGCACATACATCTGCGCGACGACAATCTGTTGCCGGATACCGTTGCCGACGCCTCCCGCACCTTCGCCCGGGCCATCGTGATGCCCAATCTGGTGCCGCCGGTCTGTGACGGTTATCAGGCCGATGCGTACAAAGCACGGATCCTGGCCGCTCGCCCTGTCGGATCCGCTTTTATGCCACTCATGGTGCTCTACCTGACAGACCAGACCAGCCCGCAGGTCATTCGCGACGCTTGGAATGCCGGCCAGGCAGTGGCGGCTAAGCTCTATCCCGCTGGCGCAACCACCAACTCTGAGTCTGGCGTGACTGCCCTGGAAAAAATCTACCCCGCGCTCGAAGCCATGGCTGAAGTCGGCATGCTGCTACTAGTGCATGGCGAAGTCACGCATGCCGACGTCGATATTTTCGACCGCGAAAAAGCATTCATTGACCAGCAACTAGTCGGCGTAGTCGCACGGTATCCCACATTAAAAGTGGTGTTCGAACACATCACTACCGCCGACGCAGTCGACTTTGTACTCAGCGCATCGAATCAAGTGGCCGCCACTATCACCGCGCACCACCTGCACTACAATCGCAACCACATGCTGGCGGGCGGTGTTCGGCCACATCTATTCTGCCTGCCGATTCTCAAGCGCCAGCGCCACCAGCAGGCACTGTGTGATGTGGTCGCCTCAGGGTCGAACAAGTTTTTCCTGGGCACCGATTCAGCACCGCACGCTCGCCATGCCAAAGAAGCAGCCTGTGGTTGCGCCGGCTGTTATACCGCTTATGCCGCGATAGAAATGTATGCAGAGACCTTTGACACCCTCGGGGCTCTCGACAAACTTGAGGGCTTTGCCAGTATGTACGGACCGGACTTCTACGGCATGCCACGCAACACTGATCACATCACCCTGGTGCGCGAGTCCTGGACAGCTCCAGCCACACTCCCTCTGGGCGACCAGTTGATCGTACCGCTGCGCGCCGGCGAGACACTACACTGGCGCGTCGCCTGACCGTCAGTCACTATTAAGGACCGCCTGTGAGCGAGTTTGAGTTTGACACCGAAGACCAGCAACCCGTCAGTAAAGGGCCCAAGCCACCCATGGCCTACCGCTTTCGCGGTTTTTTACCTGTGGTGGTAGACGTTGAAACCGGCGGCTTCAATAGCGCGACCGATGCATTATTGGAAATCGCCGCGACCTCAGTCGAGATGGACGAAGAAGGCATGATCTATCCTGGTGAGACGCATTTCTTCCGCGTCGAGCCCTTCGACGGCGCCAACGTCGAAGCCGCCGCACTGGAATTTACCGGCATCAAACTCGACCATCCCTTGCGCATGGCAGTCACTGAGGAACATGCGCTGCTGGAAATTTTCAAGCATGTACGCAAGGCGGTGAAGTCCGCTGGCTGTAACCGCGCCGTGCTGGTCGGGCATAACGCGTTCTTTGACCTTGGCTTTCTCAATGCAGCGGTTGAACGTACGCAGATCAAGCGCAATCCATTCCACCCCTTCTCCTGCTTCGATACTGCCACTCTGGGCGGCCTCGCCTTTGGCCAGACGGTTCTTGCCAAGGCGTGTGCTGCAGCCGATATCGATTTCGATGGCCGCGAGGCGCATTCCGCACGCTACGACACCGAAAAGACCGCCGAACTGTTTTGCAGCATCGTCAATCGCTGGCGGGAAATGGGCGGTTGGCCGATCGACTGATTAAAAACTCAATACATCTATTTGAATCAATAACTTGCCCTCAGATGGGGGCTAACGCTATTTTCAAATAGTTAGCTAATAGTCGGCTACACTTTAAAAACCGACTTAGTTCCCGCTGTGGTTACCGTCCCAAAGGCAAGGTAACCCCGTGATATCGGCACTGCGTGCCGCAGATGCCTGCCGTGAAAACCACAAGAAGGAGTCACCCTCTCATGAAGCGTCAATCATTCTCGCTGCTATTGTCAGCAGCCCTGAGTCTCGCTGCAGTAGCGGCAACACCCGCTGTTGCCCAGGAAAAATTCATGACCATCGGCACCGGCGGCCAGACCGGAGTTTATTACGTCGTCGGTCAATCGGTCTGCCGGCTGATCAACCGCAACGCCAATGAGCATGGCATTCGGTGCAATGCGCCCTCCAGTGGCGGCTCGGTTGCCAATGTCAACGCCATCCGCAACAACGAGATGGACATGGGTGTGGTTCAGTCCGATATCCAGTACAAGGCGTATGCCGGTGCAGAGAATTTCCAGGACGCCGGCGCTTTCGAAGAAATGCGCGCCATGTTTGCCCTGCACGGTGAGCCGCTGACGGTAGTCGCCCGCCGCGATGCCAATATCAAGAACGTCAAGGACTTGAAAGGCAAGCGAGTCAACCTTGGTAACCCAGGATCAGGTCAGCGCGACACCATGGAAGTCGTTATGGAGTCGCTCGACTGGACCCGTGACGATTTCTCTCTCGTCTCAGAACTCGATGCCGCCGAACAGGCTGCCGCACTGGGTGACAACAACATTGATGCAATGGTCTATGTCGCCGGCCACCCCAACGGCTCCATCCAGGAAGCAACGACGACTGTCGATGCGGTCATCGTGTCAGTAACAGGCGAAGAGATCGACGAGCTGATTGCAGGGCGCCCCTATTACGCCAAGGCCACCATTCCTGGAGGCATCTACCGCGGCAACGAGAGCAACGTACAAACCTTTGGTGTACGCGCCACGCTGGTGACCTCGAGCAAGGTGCCTGACGATGTCGTGTATGAAACGGTCAAGGCTGTATTCGAGAACTTCGACCGGTTCAAGCGCCTGCACCCTGCTTTTGCCACATTGAAAGAAGAGGAAATGATCAAGGAAGGTCTGTCGATTCCATTACATGACGGCGCGGTTCGTTATTACAAGGAACGCGGCTGGATGTGATGCGGCTGGATATAAAATAACCATTGACCGGCGGAGCCTGCTCCGACGGTTTCCACCGCTTTTCCAACGTCAAACAAAAAGAAATCAAGGACGACCATGAGCGAGCAATCAACCAAACGGGACGGCCTCAGCAGCGAACTGGAAGAGCTGGTTTCTACCAGCGATACCGGAGCGCGAAAACCCAAGGGTTTTCCGGGCAAGCTGATCGTAACCGTTGCTGCTGCCTGGTCGCTTTTTCAACTCTGGATCGCTTCTCCGTTGCCTTTTATACTCGGTTTCGGGGTCTTCAACAGCACTGAGTCCCGATCCATTCACCTGGCCTTTGCCGTTTTTCTCGGCTTCCTGTCATTTCCAGCGCTAAAACGCTCGCCCCGAGACAGGGTACCTGTTCCCGATTGGATTCTGGCCTTCGCAGCCTCATTCTGCGCCACCTACATCTATATTTTCTATACCCAGCTGTCAGCTCGACCGGGCAATCCGACAACTCTTGATGTCGTGATCGCGATTACCGGCTTGCTATTACTGCTGGAGGCTACTCGCCGAGCGCTTGGTCCGCCTCTGATGATCGTAGCGTTAGTATTCATCGTCTACTCCGTTGCCGGCCCTTACATGCCCGGCATCCTGGCCCATCGCGGCGTCAGTATCGACGCCTTGGCCAATCACCAGTGGCTTACCTCCCAGGGGGTGTTTGGTATTGCATTGGGGGTTTCGACCAGCTTCGTCTTCCTCTTCGTTCTGTTCGGAGCACTACTGGACAAGGCCGGGGCTGGCAACTACTTCATCAAAGTCGCCTTTTCCCTGCTCGGACACTACAAGGGCGGCCCGGCCAAGGCGGCTGTGGTCGCCTCAGCCATGACCGGATTAATCTCTGGCTCCTCAATTGCCAACGTGGTCACAACCGGCACCTTCACCATCCCGATGATGAAACGGGTAGGCTTTTCCGCAGAAAAAGCAGGTGCAGTAGAAGTCGCCTCGTCGGTCAATGGCCAGATTATGCCGCCGGTCATGGGCGCGGCCGCGTTCCTGATGGTCGAGTATGTGGGTATATCCTATGTTGAGGTGATCAAACACGCTTTTCTACCCGCGCTTATCTCCTATATCGCACTGGTTTATATCGTCCACCTTGAAGCCATGAAAGCGGGTATGCAGGGTCTGGAAAGCAGCAATCCACCACGCCCACTGGTACGCAAGATGATCGGTTTTCTCACCGGTCTGATCCTGCTTATGGCGCTGTCCTTTGCCGTCTACTTCGGGCTTGGTTGGCTTAAGCCAATGTTGGGGGACAGTGCCGGCTGGGTGATTGGCGCAGCATTGCTGGCAGTCTATGTCGGTCTATTGAAGCTCGGCGCGCAGTACCCGGAACTGGAACTGGACGACCCTAACTCGCCTGTCGTGACGTTGCCGCAAATCAGGCCCACGGTTTTATCTGGGCTGCACTTCATCCTGCCGGTTATCGTGCTGGTCTGGTGTCTGATGGTCGAGCGCTTGTCTCCTGGCCTGTCCGCTTTCTGGGCAACGGTCCTGATGATTGTGATCATCCTTACGCAGCGTCCACTCACTGCCATATTCCGGGGCCAGAGCAAGCTAGCACATGATCTGCGTGAGGGCCTGGATGACCTCTGGCAGGGCCTGGTGGCCGGGGCGCGTAATATGATCGGTATTGGTATCGCCACTGCCACAGCGGGCATCATCGTTGGCGCTGTGGCGCAGACGGGCGTCGGTCTGGTGCTGGCAGACCTGGTCGAAATACTGTCGATGGGCAATCTGATGCTGATGTTGATGCTCACTGCCGTTCTCAGTCTGATTCTCGGCATGGGTCTGCCGACAACCGCCAACTATATTGTTGTCTCAGCATTACTGGCGCCAGTGATCGTGACCCTTGGTCAGCAAAATGGTCTGATCGTACCGCTGATTGCCGTCCATCTTTTCGTGTTCTATTTCGGCATCATGGCTGATGTAACCCCTCCCGTTGGCCTTGCGTCTTTCGCCGCTGCTGCGGTGTCCAACGGCGACCCTATCCGCACCGGCTTTCAGGCGTTCTATTACAGCCTGCGTACCGCTGCCCTGCCCTTCCTGTTCATCTTCAATACCGATCTGCTGCTGATTGATGTGGGCCTATGGAAAGGGCTGCTGATCTTCGTGATAGCGACCGTGGCGATGCTGATCTTTGCTGCGGGCACCCAGGGATTCATGATCGTGCGCAATCGCTGGTACGAAAATATTCTATTGTTGCTGGTCGCCTTCACCCTATTCCGGCCCGGTTTCTGGATGGACATGATTCACGACCCCTACGAATCCGTACCACCAGCCGAGATAGCCCAGGCACTGGATCGGGTGGACGAAGGAAGCAATCTGCGCATGCAGATCGAGGGTCTTGACGATATCGGCAACCCACGCCAGTTCTACCTATTGGTGCCTGTGCCTGACGGCGCCAATGGCCAGGAAAGGCTGGATGAGCTGGGTCTGACCCTCATGCAGGAAGGCGATCGCACGCTGGTAGATATGGTCACCTACGGTAGCCTGGCAGCTGATATCGGGTTTGATTTCGACCAGGAAATAACCGAGATTATGGCGCCAGTGGACCGCGTAGCAAAGGAATGGATGTGGATACCGGGCATGCTGCTGTTCCTGCTAATCGCAGGCCTGCAGTGGCGGCGTCGGCAACCTGATCAACAGATCAACGCCTGAGGAGACGAATAATGTACAAAAAAATCCTGCTACCGATCGATCTCAATCACGAACCTTCGTGGAGCAAGGCACTGCCCACCGCCTTGCAGCTCTGCAGAGATTATGGCGCTTCGCTGCACATAGTAACGGTGATCCCGGATTTCGGTCTTCCGCTGGTAGGCGGGTTTTTCCCACGTGAATATACCGAGAAAGCCGAGGAGGCCGTTACCGAGAGGCTGAAGGAGTTCGTGATAGAAAATATACCCGAAGAGATCGAGGTTCAGCGGATTGTGACTGACGGAAAAGCCTATGAAGCCATACTTCGAGTAGCCAAACAGCTGAAGGTCGACCTGATAGTGATGGCCTCACACAAGCGCAAGCGAGCCGAAGACTATATTCTCGGCACCAATGCAATGCGGGTGGTTCAGCAATCCAAGCGCTCGGTCATGGTCGTGCGTTAAACCTGCTGCCCCAGCATTGTGCGTATCGCCACAATTGAGTGCAGGTGCGCAGCTTTTAACCCCGTGATCCCTTGAATATCCGAAGTAAACAAGATGGCACAAGCTGTGCATCATAGAATTACACAAGGCTTATATACCAATAGGCGCGATACACACATAGCAGGCTGTCAACGACGATAGCTGGCTACCCGACCGATCGGGAACCGGACAAAGGCGTCCTACCGCACAGCGCGGTGGGATGCCTTTTTTGTTTTGCGTTCACGCAACGGAGCAGATGATGCAGAAGCTCAAACTGGTAATGGTAGGTAACGGCATGGCCGGGGTGCGTACCCTTGAAGAGCTACTCAAGCTGGCCCCGGATATGTACGACATCACCGTATTTGGCGCCGAGCCTCATCCCAACTATAACCGCATCATGCTCTCACCCGTGCTGGCCGGCGAACAGACCTTTGAGGACATTATTCTCAACGATCTGGACTGGTATCGGAATAACGGTATCACCTTGCATACCGGCCGGCGGGTGGTGAAGATAGATCGCCGCCGTTGCTGTGTGACTGCCGACGATGGCACCAAGGCCGAATACGACCGGTTGTTACTCGCTACCGGCTCCAATCCTTTCAAGCTGCCCGTTCCAGGTAACGACCTGCTGGGGGTCATCGGTTATCGCGATATAGCCGACACAGAACTGATGATAGCCACAGCCAGCACCCACTCGCACGCGGTCATCATCGGTGGCGGCCTGCTGGGCCTGGAAGCGGCTAACGGTCTTAAAATGCGTGGTATGGATGTCACGGTAGTCCATATCGGTGAGGGCCTGCTCGATCGTCAGCTGGACTCGACTGCTGCACGACTTCTACAGAACAACCTTGAGCAGCGTGGGCTGAAGTTTCTGTTATCCCAATTCACTAGCGAACTGATCGACGACGGCCGTGGCAGGGTCGCCGCCGTGCGCTTTAAGGATGGTCGCGAAATTCGGGCTGATCTGGTGGTGATGGCGGCTGGCGTGAGGCCCAGCACGGAGCTGGCTGAAAGCGCTGGCCTGGCCTGTGACCGGGGCATTCTGGTCAGCGATACCTTGCAGACTTATGATCCAAAAATCTACGCCATTGGCGAGTGCGCCAGCCACCGGGGTATCGCCTACGGCTTGGTCGCGCCGCTGTTCGAGCAAGCCCGCGTGTGCGCCAACCATCTGGCCATGCTTGGCTATGGACGCTATAAGGGCTCAGTAACCTCGACCAAGCTCAAGGTAACCGGTATCGATCTTTTCTCGACCGGCGACTTCAAAGGCGACGAGGACAGCGAGATCCTCATCCTGTCCGACCCCTTAGCCGGTGTATACAAAAAGCTGGTCATTCGCGACGATGTTCTGGTGGGCGCCTGCCTCTATGGCGACACTCGTGACGGTAGCTGGTATTACTGGCTGGTCTCAACTAAAAAGAATGTGAGCAGCATTCGTGATTATCTGATGTTCGGCCAGGCCATCTGCCCAGCCGAGACCCCAGCAGACACGGATAGCATGGAGGAAGCCGCCTGATGCTGCGCACCACAGCGTCCACCTGCTGCTATTGCGGAGTCGGTTGCGGCGTCCTGATCGAACACGATGATAAGACCATTCACGGCGTTAGCGGTGATCCCGCTCATCCTGCCAACTATGGCAAGCTCTGCAGTAAAGGCTCGACGCTGCACAAGACCGGTGACCTCACAGCACGTGCCCTCTACCCGGAGCTGCGCCTGGGTAAAGGTATGGCCCGTGCCCGCACTGACTGGGATACCGCCATGCAGCATGCTGCGGAGGTGTTCGGCCAGACCATCGCCGAACACGGTCCAGACAGTGTGGCGTTCTATATCTCCGGACAACTCCTGACCGAAGACTATTATGCGTTCAACAAACTGGCTCGCGCCCTGATCGGCACCAACAACATCGATAGTAACTCGCGGCTGTGCATGTCCAGCGCCGTGGTCGGCTACAAGCGCAGTCTTGGCGCTGATTCACCCCCCTGCTCCTATGAAGACATAGAGCAGAGCGACTGCCTGCTGATTATCGGCAGCAATATGGCTTACGCCCACCCGGTACTGTTTCGCCGGCTGGAGCAGGCGCGGACGGCAAATCCGGACAAACGCATTATCGTGGTCGATCCGCGGCGCACTGACACGTGCGATATAGCCGACATCCACCTCGCCGTGCAACCCGGCACCGACGTCGCGTTACTGCACGGCATATTGCACATTCTGATCAATGAAAGCTGGGTCGATCGGCCGTTTATCGACGCGCACACCAACGGCTTCGACGCGCTGCAGAGTCTGGTGCGCGACTACACCCCGGCGTTCGTGGCGACTGCCTGCGGCATCGACGAGGCAGATTTGCACCGTGTTGCACGAATGATAGGCATGGCTCCCAGCTTCCTATCCCTATGGTGTATGGGTATGAACCAGTCCAGTTCCGGTAGCGCCAAGAACAGCGCGCTGATCAACCTACACCTGGCTACCGCCCAGATCGGCAAGCCCGGGAGCGGACCGTTCTCACTGACGGGCCAACCCAATGCGATGGGTGGCCGCGAGACCGGCAGCCTATCGAATCTTCTGCCAGGCCATCGCGAAGCAGGCAATGCCGATCACCGCGCTGAAGTTGCCGAGTACTGGGGGGTCGACGCCTTGCCCGACAGTCCTGGTCTCAGCGCTGTAGAGCTGTTCGAAAGTGTGCGTCAAGGGAAAGTCAAAGCCCTATGGATCGCCTGCACCAATCCTGCCCAATCCATGCCCGATCAGAATCTGATTCAGGAGGCGCTCACCCTCTGCCCCTTCGTGGTTGTGCAGGAAGCCTTTGCGACCACCGAGACCTGCCAATACGCTGATTTACTTCTGCCAGCCGCCAGCTGGGGCGAGAAAACCGGCAGCGTGACCAACTCGGAGCGGCGTATCAGCCGGGTACGCCCCGCTATAGAAGCACCCGGCGAAGCCCGTGCGGACTGGGCCATAGTCTGCGACTTGGCCAAACGGCTGGAAAAACGATTACGGCCGGGCCAATCCAGCTTGTTTGAGTTCGACCGACCCGAGGCATTGTTTGATGAGTTCATTGGACTCACCCGTGGTCAGGATCTGGACTACAGCGGTCTGAACTATCAGCTCATCGACAGCCTTGGCCCTCAGCAGTGGCCCTTCCCGTCGGGTGCACAACACGGCACCGCTCGGCTCTACGTTGACGGGCAATTCCCGACTGCCGACGGTCGCGCTCGATTTGTCACCGAGGCCTACACCGGCCCCAGAGAAACCCCCGATGCACACTTCCCTCTGACGCTCAATACCGGCCGCCTGCGTGACCAATGGCACGGAATGAGCCGCACCGGCACTGCCGCGCAGCTTTTCGGTCACGTGGATCAGGCCCAGATCAGTCTGCATCCCGATGACTTGCGTCTGCACCAAGTAGCCGACGGCCAGCTGGTGCGCGTTGCAGGCCGCCGTGGCGAACTGGTCCTGCCGGTGCAGGCGGATAACACACTGTTGCCGGGCCAAGCGTATATCCCGATGCATTGGGGCGACCGTTTTCTTCGCGGCGGCGGCGTTAATGTACTGACTCAGCCGGCATGTGATCCGCTATCCAGACAACCCGAACTCAAACAAGCCACGATCAACATCACGCCAGCAAGACTGCCCTGGGAGATGTTCGTTCTGGTGGAAGGTGACACTCAAAATCGTTTCAGCGCTCTGCGAGCCCTGTGCGAGGATCTGCCATTCGCCAGCTTCAGCCTGACCGGGCGCGAGAGGCCAGCACTGGTGGTACGTGCAGCCCATAGTCAGGGATGCGCGGCCGACTGGCTGGCAAATGTGGATACAGTGCTAGGGCTGGGTGAAGGTCCCGTGCTTGCCTATGACGACTCCCTCAAGGCAATCAGCAAGCGAATCAAAATCGAAGACGGCCGCATCACTGCCCTTCGCCTGTGTGGCGAGACCCAGGCCCGCCACTGGTTGAGCAATCTCTGGCACAGCGGTGAGGCTCCGGAGAATATGCGTCGCTGGTTTTTGGCGCCGTTGAGCGCGCCGCCTGGCGGGGCTGTCGGCAGAGCAGACAAGGTGATCTGTAATTGCATGAATGTCAGCCAGAACCGGATCCAAACCAGCATCGATAACGGCATGGATCTGGCTGGCCTCAAAGCCGAGCTGGGTTGCGGAACCGAGTGCGGCTCCTGCGTTCCTGAAATCAAAGGATTACTGAGCCGCGCCAAAGAGGCGGTATGAGAGCCCCATCACACTACCCTGCGGAGACAACCCCATGAGCCCCCTAGTCCATCTGGTAGGTGCAGGCCCCGGCGATCCCGAATTGCTGACCCTCAAAGCCGTGCGCATACTCGGGCAGGCCGACGTGGTCATGGTCGATGACCTGGTTAACCCGGCGATCCTTGAACACTGCCCCCAAGCGCAATTGGTGCGCGTGGGTAAGCGCGGCGGCTGCCGCTCCACCCCCCAGGTGTTCATCAACCGGCTGATGTTACGCTATGCTCGCCAGGGCAAACGGCTTGTGCGTCTCAAGGGCGGCGATCCCTGCATATTCGGACGTGCTGGCGAGGAGGCGCAATGGCTAGCCGAGCGCGGTATTGCGTCGGAAACGGTCAATGGCATTACCGCCGGCCTGGCGGCTGCCACGCAGTGCGGCATCCCGCTAACGCTGCGCGGCACCAGCCGGGGTGTGACGCTGGTCACCGCTCATACGCGCGATGACAGCGATCTGAACTGGCATGGCTTGACGCAGGGTGGCACGACGCTGGTGGTATACATGGGTGTCGCCCGCCTGCAACAGATCCAACAGGGATTGCTCAAGAGCGGCATGCCTGCCTCGACGCCGATCGCCATGATCGAACGAGCCAGCCTGCCCGATCAGCGCCAGCATGCTTGCATTCTCGCCGACTTATGTAGCCAGGCAGCAAGCTTCGGCCTGAAAAGTCCGGCCGTGCTGGTAATCGGGGATGTGGTGGCCGCCTCAATCATGCTCGCAGGGACCGCGCCAGTCGCATCGCTCGCCCAGCACATCGATGGCGCAGAGAACCTGAGCATTAGTGCCTGATCGCGCATGCAATCAAACCAACAGCGCCGAACAATAATGCCCAAAAGTTTAAAATCAAATACTGCTCAGAGCTGATCGAGCCAACTCAGTAAATCAGCGTGGGGCATGGGCCTGAAGTAACAGTAAGACGTCGTAACAGCTGATTGCGCTGCATTGCCAGATTCGTCATGCGCTGGGTAATGATCAGCAACATGCCCACCAGCAGAAGAAAAACGAATTGAATGGCAGCCAGAGCGCCGCCAGGCCCAGCAACATCGTTGCGGCTGACCATTATGTGCAACTGCCAGGACTCGCCGTCTTTCAGATCCAGGCTTCGGGACTGCACAGGCAGAAAATCACTCTCGCCGGGGGGACCGACAATTGTCTGCCCGCTTCGCTCGATTCGAAGCTCAAAGGGTCGCAGCTGGTAACCGAGGTCATTGGACACCAATATTCGCAGGTCCAACCCTGAGGCCAAAATCCACGAGTCAATACCAATTGCCAGCGGCGTAAGCAGAAGCCCATAGCTGCCTGACAGGCTTTGCAGGCTCGCTTTATTCTCGTCTGTAATAGCGCTGCGCGCCTCACCTGCTGTTGCCTTGACGCGGGTCAGCAGCTGATTGATGGCAGTAGAAGATGCACCTTGAGCCTGCGTGAGCATGACCGCTTCGTTCTGTTGATCCAGCAGAGCAATAAACTGGAGATCGGGATGGTCACGTAGATAGCCACCAGACTCCTGATCCCAGGCTGCTTCGGAGGGTAGCGCAGCGTTTAATTCCCAGCGCTCGCCCATTCTCTGCATCAGGCGTATTCGCGCATCCAGACTGCGAATCAAAGATTGCTCGGCAGCGTCCAGATAACGTTCGCCGCTGGTTTGCAGGTGACGGACATCGCTTTGTGAAAGTTGGTGCCAGGTCAGCCCCGCGGCAAAGGCAGCCGCTATACCGACAGCCAGGCTTAGGCGCGATAAAAAGAATAAGGCCCCAGGTTGAAGTAGACTCTGACCCAACACCGCGAGACCGATCATACCGATCATCAAAATCGCCAGCAGATTGGTGGAGAACCTGAAGCCCGCCGAAAATGGAATCACAGCTTCGCCCAGCATGCTGGCGAACTGAAGCAGAGCCACCAGCAACATGACCGCTGCTACCGTCCTTGCAGCCCATTTGCCTGGGCGGTTCGTCGCCATCAGCGCAAGCGCAGGCAGGAGCATGATCACCGCAAGAGAATCACGCATACGCAGAAACCCGCTGATAGCGGACACGCCTTGACCCTCACCGCCCGCTAGCCACGAATGAAGCAAAGTATAGACACACAGGGCGGCAACACCTGAAGCGGGTAACAAGCGCCACCAGGCAGATCGGCTCAAAGAGCCCAGCAACGTCGCACCGAAAAGGATCGATAACAGGGCAGTGTCAGGCAGTAACAGGACGCTGGTTAGTCCAGGGTCGGTTTGCAGGAAGAAGTCGACCCCGGAAAAAATACCCAGCATAACCAGCCCGCAGCCAAGCATGAATACATAGGCCTGGATGAGAATGACGCGGGTGATCAAGGACGTAACCTGAAGATGACACTAGAATGATCAGCGTTGCGCCGCATGAGCAGCAGCCGGTCCGGGGCGGACGATCTTCTCATTGTTGTACTCCGCATTATGCGGCGCCGAAATCATGACGCCATATTTCTGCAATGTACCAAAATGCTATCAGGGCCAGCCATCACTCATTTCGATTAGTACTCTATTATTCTACTTGAACGCATCAAGCATGCGGCCCATCGCTTGATGAATAACACTCACGGCCTTCAAAGGACGGACCATCACTTTGAAATCGATGATCTGACCAGCATCGTTCCACTCGATCATGTCCACACCGTTGACCGTTACACCCTCAATTTCTGTCTGAAATTCCAGCACTGCATGTTGGCCCTGAACGACCTCACGCAGATAAAAAAAATGTCCCGGCTCGTTCAGGACTTTCATTGCGGCCATGAGGTACAACCGCGTTATTTTCTTGCCAACCTGCGGCGTATGCACAACGGGCGAATGGAATACCACGTCGTCGGCGAGCAGGCTGTCGAGTTTTGCAGGATCCTGGTTGCGCACAACATCGTGCCATTGTTCTACTACCTTACTCACGGTGTATTCCTTTTATTTGTTCTTGTAAAAACCGCTTATGGCGCATCTTCACCGTCATCGAGCTCAATCGATTCCCGTTGCTGATCGGCCCAAAGCCGAGCGTAGGCTCCCTTGGCAGCCAACAATTCACTGTGACTGCCCTGCTCCACAACACGACCTTGATCCAACACCAGTATACGCTCAGCATGCACGATGGTAGAGAGACGGTGGGCTATCGCCAGAGTGGTACGTTTGCTGGCAACCACATTAAGCGCATCGAGGATCAGACGCTCGGCATGGGTGTCCAGTGAGGATGTGGCTTCATCAAGAATCAGAATAGGTGGATCCTTGAGCAGCACACGGGCTATCGCTATGCGTTGTTTCTCACCACCGGACAGTTTCAGGCCCCGCTCGCCAACCTGAGTAGCGAGCCCATCCGGCAAGCGTTTGATCAGATCCTCCAGTTGCGCCATTTTTACCGCAGCCCAGATTTGCTCTTCGCTTGCACCCGGCTTGCCATAAGCGATGTTGTAGCCGATAGAATCATTGAACAGCACGGTATCCTGGGGAACCACGCCTATAGCCCTGCGCAGGCTGTCCTGAGTCACACTTCGAATATCCTGACCGTCGATCCGGATGCTCCCGGCGCCTACGTCATAAAACCGAAACAGCAGTCGCGCCAGCGTCGACTTGCC
Organism: Halopseudomonas sp.; assembly: GCF_047631575.1. Taxonomy (GTDB): domain Bacteria; phylum Pseudomonadota; class Gammaproteobacteria; order Pseudomonadales; family Pseudomonadaceae; genus Halopseudomonas. The sequence goes on from NZ_JBLIAB010000005.1 coordinate 210,671, forward strand.
CGCGCCACTTGGACCAACGATTGCCAGCGTATGGCCCGCCGGCACCGACAGACTGACGCCTTGCAAAATGGCCCGCTCAGGGTGATAGGCGTGCTCGACGCTATCGAATTCAATGCCACCGCCCACGATTCTCAGTTCTCCAGCATCCGGCGCATCGGCAACCTTGACCGGCGCCTCCAAGAGGCCGAACAGGCGCTCAATATTAGTCAGTGCCTCACGAATTTCACGGTAAATGAATCCCAAAAATCCCAAGGGTATAAACAGCTGTAACATATACGCATTGATCATCACCAGTTCGCCCAGCGTCATGTCGCCGGCCGCTACCTGATTGGCCGCCATCACCATCATCAGCGTCACAGAGCCTGCAATAATCAGTGCCTGTCCGGAGTTCAACGCCGCCAAGGACAAACGGTTCTTCATCCGCGCGGCTTCCCAGCTTTCCAGATGACGATCATATTCGTCTGCCTCGAACCGCTCGTTACCGAAGTACTTGACCGTTTCGTAGTTGAGAAGACTGTCCACTGCTCGCGTATTGGAGCTGTTATCCAGTTTGTTGCTTTCACGCACGAACCTATTGCGCCACTCGGTACACCAAATTGAAAAAACGCCGTAGAGCAACACTGAGCCGAGTACGGTTAGCGCATACATAGGACTGAAGTTGATCAACAAAATCACTGAAATCAGACCGATCTCGAGGAGCGTCGGAAGAATATTGAACACCATGAATCGCAGCAGAAAACTGATACCACTGGTACCACGCTCTATATCACGCGCCAGTCCACCGGTGCGCCGCGAAAGATGAAAGCCCAGATCAAGCCTGTGCAGATGCTCAAATACCCGCAGCGATACGCGCCGCATGGCCCGTTCAGCTACGCGAGCAAAAACTGCATCGCGCAACTCGGAAAAGAACACTGAACCAAAGCGCAGTAACCCGTAGCCGACCAGCAAGGCCACCGGCACCAACACGAGGACGTCGGCGGGATTCTCGAAGTGATCAACAATCAGCTTGAGCGACCAGGGCACCGCCACTCCAGCCAGCTTGGCCAATATCAGGAAACCCATAGCCAAGGCAACACGACCGCGAAACTCGGTGAGGTAAGGAATCAGGCTGGTGATAATGCGCCAGTTGACCGGCCCGCCGTTATATTGACTATCTGTATTGGGACGCACGCGTTTCCTCGCAGGTTTTCGTTAGAGAAGAATAATAAAGCCGGAGTCCCGTGAGGGAACTCCGGCTTCGATCAAACCAGCGGACTGATCAGAAGACTCAATCTTCGTGGGGGATCGGATCGCGATTGACGTCCCAGCCCACCAGCAAAATGGTTGCCAACACGCCAAACAGCAGCCCGACCCAGGGCTCGAAAAACGCCAGACCGGCACCAATTAATAACACAGTACCGCGCGAGGTGTTGTTTTGCGGAATAGCCATGGCCACATAGGCACAGGCGAAACCGGTCAGCACCAGCGTCAAGGACAGGGCAATACCCAGCAAGGGCTGTAGACCCGTCAGCAGCGGCAAGATGAAGAACATGATCGGCAGGCCCATCAGGTAATACGAGGCCAGACCGCTGTGCAGACTGTTCATATTTTCTTTGCCCAGTTTCCAGCGCTGCACAATAATCACCTGCACGCCCGTCCACATAGTGCCTTGAGTGGGGAAGAACGGCGCCGTGACACCCATCACCGCATTACGGATCGCCACAGAGATGTGCGTGCGGGTGGGATTAATGTCAATATGCTCGTCGTGGCGCGCAGTCAAGCCGTCTCGAATAACCTCGTTACCAGTCACCATGTCACCGAACAGGATCACATAGGTGATGATTGCCAGCGGAATCCCTTGCAGGAACATTTCCAGACTTGGCCAGCCAATCGCGAAGGGCGACATTTGCGCCCAGGCATCACCCACGGGCGGAATCAGGATGCCCCACTGAATATTGTAGGTTACCTCGCCGACCATCGGGCCCACGAGCGCCGCAATGATAAACCCAGGCAGCAGACCCAGCGCGCCAATAATGGCGAACGCCTTGTACTTTAACTTGAGTTTTTGCATTGGCAGCGAAAAAGCGAAGATCAGGCACACGGCGCAAGCCAGCGTGATCGCAATCGGTTGTTGCAGCAAAAAACGCTCGGCGTCATCGACAAACACGCGTTTGAGTGCGGCAATGGCAGCGCCCAGAATGATGCCAGCTTTCAATGTGTCCGGCAGCCAGAGCACAAACTTCTTGCCTAATCCAGTTATGCCCAGAATAAACAACAAAGCAGCAAAGTTAAGCGATAACGCCGTCATGGCCTGCCAGCGCGAAACGGGATCATCGTAACCACCCAGCACATAAGCCAGCACCAGCGGCAGCGCCGGTGTAATCCAACCCGGTGCATAGGGTTCACCGAATATGATGATTGCAGAGGCAATGATCGCCGAATGGATCATCGATACGGCTACGGCCTCTTCAAAACCAAGCCCGAAAAACTCCATCATCAATGGCACCAGTGCCAAACCGGTCGCCGCAGCCACAAAAAGGCCCTGCATGGCTTCCTGCCAGTATAAACGGGTGTGGTAAAACGGCACCCGGAAGGTAAACAGACCCCAGCGCCAACCGGGTTGTTCGGGTTTTGACATAGCAGACTCCATGGGCTCGATTTTATTGTTGTGAGACAGGCGCACGTGAAGGGCGCCTGCCCGCGTTGGAGCCATTATGCAGCCACAGCGAATAAATGGGCATAGCTTCCGACACCTTGAAACAACCGCGTTACAAGACTTCGCAAATAGACTGATACATCACATCAACCACTGCGATGCCCACCAGGCGGCGGCTGCAGCGCAAAACAAGCACAAGCAAAAAATGCCACAGCGGATACTGCAAACTACTTACCAGTCATCACCGCGGTGAATAGCAATCAAGAGCCGCTCACAGCCAAGCCTATTGCGCATCCGCAGCCGCCTCTTCCTGTTCCAGACGCTGCTTCACTGCATCCGGCGAGCTGGTACCGCGGGCAAGCAAACTGTACAGCAGCGGTATCACGAACAAGGTCAATACCGTCGATACACTCACACCAGAGACCACAACGATGCCGATGACCGACCGGGTCTCAGCCCCCGCTCCGAAGGCGATTACCAGCGGGATCGCCCCGGCCACCGTAGTCGCCCCAGTCATCAGGATCGGCCGCAGACGCAAAGTGCTCGATTCAATCAGCGCTTCGTCAAAGGACTTGCCGGCATCACGCAACTGGTTAGCAAATTCAACAATCAGAATACCGTTCTTGGCTGCCAGACCAATCAGCATCACCAAACCTATCTGGCTGTAAAGATTGAGACTGTTATCGGTAATCCATAATCCAAACAACGCGCCGCCTATCGCCACCGGCACACCGAGCATAATGATCAGTGGATGCACAAAACTTTCGAATTGCGCTGCCAACACCAGAAACACCACCAACAATCCCAACATGAAAACGAACAGCAGCGAGCCGCCAGCCTTGCGCAGATCAAGGGATTGGCCCTTGTAGTCAATAACCAAGGTTTCCGGCAGGTGCTCACGGGCCAGTTGTTCAACATGATCCAGCGCATCACCCAGTGCCACACCGTCGGCCAAAGAGGCATCGATGGTGATGGCTCGATTGCGATTGTAACGATTGAGCGTGGTCGACCCCGCGTATTCCTTGATGCTCACCAGGTTAGACAACGGTATCAGCTCACCGGTGGTGTCGGATCTGACGTAGATATTCTTCAGCGAACTGACGCTGCGCTGATCTGAGCGCTCACCCTCGAGTATCACGTCATACTCTTCGCCGTCATCGATGTAGGTCGTCACCCGCCGCGAACCCAGCATGGTTTCCAGGGTACGACCGATATTACTGATGTTGACCCCCATGTCAGCTGCGCTGTCATAGTCGATGACAATCTCCAATTGCGGCTGGGTCTCCTTGTAATCGGAATCAATATTCACCAGCCCAGGGTTATCTTCTGCAATCTTTTCCAACAGCGTGTCACGCCATTCCGCCAGTTGTTGATAGTCGCCAGCGCCGCCAATCACCAATTGAAAAGGCTGCGACTGGCCACCAGCAAAACCCTGACGCATGACCGGAAAAGCACGAACACCGCTCAAGTCGGCAAGGTCCTTCTGCACATCGCCCATGATCTCCCAGCCACCTCGTCGGCCAGCCCAGTCTTCGAGAACCACAATCACAAGTCCGGTATTGAACGTAGTGACCGTGCCAAAGGAGCGCGGTGCGCGCACCAACAAACGTGTCACCTCGCCCGTCTCTACATACTTCATCATCCGTGACTCGATCTCGTCCATATAGTCGGTCATGTACTCGTAGGTCGCGCCTTCTGGGCCGTTAACGATAATGAAAAAGGCACCCCGATCTTCCCGTGGGGTGTATTCCGATGGCAACTGGGTGAACAGCCAGCCACTGAAACCAAACAGGGCTACCACAGCGAGAAGCGACACCCACTTCCAGTGCAGTACGACTTTCAGCATACGCGCGTACAGCCGCCTACTGGTCACCAGCGTACTGTCGACCCAGCGGCTCAACCGGTTCTCATCGCCCCGGGATTTGAGCAGCTTTGACGCCAACATCGGAGACAACGTCAATGCTACGAAACTGGAAAAAGCCACCGCAGCGGCCATGGTCAGAGCAAATTCCGAAAATAACCGGCCAATATCACCCTGCAGAAAAGCAATGGGGACGAATACAGCGATAAGGACCAGTGTGGTAGAGACCACCGCGAACGCTACCTGACGTGAGCCTCGGTAAGCTGCCACCAGTGGCGTCTCACCCTCTTCGTCTATGCGCCGCCGGACGTTTTCCAGGACGATGATGGCATCGTCAACGACCAGACCAATCGCCAATACCAGCGCGAGCAGGGTCAGCAGATTCACCGTAAAGCCAAACAACAGCAAAGCGATGAAGGTAGCCGTCATCGATACCGGCACCGTTACGGCAGGAATCAGGATCGCGCGCGGACTGCCAAGGAACAGGAAGATCGACAGCACCACCAGCACGAGCGCAATGCCCAGTGTGGTGTATACCTCCTTTACTGCCCCTTCAATGAATATCGAGCTGTCGAAGCTAGGCAGAATTTCCATGCCTTCTGGCAGGGTGCCGTTCAGCTCCTCGACCAGCGCGAAAGAAACCCTCGACACTTCCAGGGTGTTTGCTGTGGATTGCCGCTCCAGACCGATACCAACCATCGGCACGGTATTACCACGGAACAGGTTGCGATCTTCTTCGGTACCGCGCTCCACGCGCGCCACATCGCCCAGGCGCACCAGATAGTTATCCGGCCCACGGGCAATGACCAACCGTGAAAAATCATCTGCTGTCTGGAACGAACGGGCGACCCGGGCAGTGAACTGGCGACTACGCGATTCGATCGAGCCAGCGGGTAGCTCGACGTTTTCTGCACGCAACGCCGCTTCCACATCGGCGGCGGTCAAATCACGAGCGGCTAGCGCTTGCCGGTCAAGCCAGACCCGCATCGCGTAGCGCTGTGAGCCACCAACCCTAACCCGGGCAACGCCTTCCAGCGTGGAGAAACGGTCCACCAAAAAACGCTCAGCATAGTCAGTCAGTTCGGGCAGGGTCAGCCGCTCGCTGGTCAGGTTCCACCAGATGATGACTTCCTGGTTGGCATCAAGCTTTTGTACCTCAGGCGGATCCGCTTCTGCGGGCAAGTCATCGAGGATGCCCGAGACCCTGTCGCGAATATCGTTAGCCGCTTCGTTGACATCCTTGCTGATAGCAAACCGTACAGTAATCTGCGAGCGGCCGTCCTGACTCTGGGATTCGATGTACTCAACCCCTTCCACTCCGGCGATACGCTCTTCCACAATCTGGGTAATCTGCGAATCAACCACGCTTGCCGCCGCACCGCGATAGTTGGTTTCCACCGTAATAACAGGGGGATCGATATCGGGATATTCACGCAGGGGCAACATACTGAACGCCACCAACCCGAAGATCACCAGCAGTAATGCCAGTACGCTGGCAAATACCGGCCGCTTGACCGAAGTATCGGAAAGAATCATTGCAAGGCTCCGGTGGGGTCAGGGGGTGGCGGAAATAACGGCCCGGGGAGACTCACCCGCGTCCAGCTCAGCTTTGATGCTAATCGCTTGTCCGGGTTGCAGACGGAAATTGCCGTGGGTGACCACTTTATCTCCGACGCCAAGACCCCTAGTAATCTCGACCAAGCCGGGCTGCCGCAATCCGGTTTGCACTTGCTGCCGGCGGACGGTAAATCCCTCACCTGCGGACTCGGCGACCATCACAAACTGATTACGACCAAGGGGCAACAGGGCTTCCTCGGGAATCATCACTGCCTGACGCGGGTCACTGCGCAGATCGACAGTCATCAACATGCCCGGTTTGAGGCGACCATCGGCATTATCAATGAGGGCGCGCACACGTATGGAGCGGGTAATCGGATCTACCTCGTTATCCAGACTGGCTACTTCACCCTTGAACAGCTCGTCTCCGTAGGCGCGGCTGGTGGCAACTAGCTGCTGCCCGGGAGCAATTTGCGCCATGAGCGTTTCTGGAATACTGAAATCGAGCTTCATTACCGAGTCATCATGCAGCGTAGCTACCGGCATACCGGGCGCCACCAATGTGCCTACGCTGACCTGACGCAAACCTACCACACTGTCAAAAGGCGCGCGTATGAGCCGGTCAGCCAGACGTGCCTGAACTGCCTGCTGCTGAGCACGAGCGATATCCACCGCCCGCGTCCGGTCGTCGAGCTCCTGACGCGACAAGACCCGACTCTCGACCAACTGCCTGGCCCGGGACAACTGGCGCTGGGCATCAACGAGACTGACTTCGGTTTCCTGCATTTGCGCGAGCTGTTCACTGTTGGTTAGTTCAACCAGCACATCCCCTTGCTTGACGCGCTGGCCGTCGTCAAACCGAATACGCGAAATGGTTGCGGTAATGTTCGTGCTGATGACTGCGGTCTCGTTCGCGTAGAGCGTTCCGAGTGCCTCAATCGGGTTAGCTATCTGCTGGCTTTCAGCGGCCACCACGATTACCGGCAAAGGCGGCTGTGTAGCCTGCTGAGAAAACACGCCCACGGACCAGACGCTGGCCAAGGTTGCCAACACCGCCTGCCTGAAGTTCACCATCCGCTTCTTCCTGTCGTTAAGGGTTGCCATGCTCGACATCGCTTACATACGTACCCAAGCAAAAAAAAATCAAGTGCGCAATCAGGCCCCGAAGGATCAGGCTTGCCCACTCTGAACTGCTGCATAATATGTGAAACAAGCCGTACGACGCATGTCCCAGCTTACACCGATCTTTTATTCCGTCATGCTGTAGGACAGAAATCGGTGCATAGCATCAAAAGCACGCTCGGCAACAATCGGATTGTACTCAGCCTGACCAGGCATTTTAGCCGTCGGATCAGTGAACGAATGCACTGCCCCACCGTAGCTATTCAATTGCCAGTCGACCTTGGCGTTACGCATCTCTTCGGTAAATGCCTGTACCTGCTCTTGGGGCACATAGGGATCATCTGCGCCGTGCAGCACAAGTAACGGGGTACGTATGGCCTTGGCATCCGCCGAATCGGGCGTGTCGAGATTACCGTGAAAAGATACTACACCCTGCACGGGTGTACCTGAGCGGGCCAATTCGAGCACTACCCCGCCGCCGAAACAGAAACCGATCGCGCCAATATTCTCGACATCAAGAGCGATTGTGTCGGCCTGCGTCTTGAATACCTCGAGCGCCATATTGATCCGTTTACGCATCATCTGCCGATCACTTCGCACAACACCCGCTGCTCTGCCTGCCTCGTCGGCATTTTGCGGGCGAATGTCGGTGCCATACATATCGGCAACGAAGACCACATACTCGCTGCCCCCGGCACGATAGGCCTTCTTCGCTGCGTTCTCAGTCACACCCATCCAGTTAGGCACCATCAGCAGGCCCGGGCGTTTAACTTTAACGGCGTCGTCATATATCAACAGACCCTGGTATGCCTGACCCTCGATTTCATAGGCTATCGGCTTAGTGACCATCTCAGCGTGGGCAATACCGCCCATACCTATCGCAGAAGCGATCATCATCGTGGACAGTGCCTTTTTCATGTGCTGTTCCTTGAACCCATAATTTAAAACGAGCATAGCGTTTACCGCTCTCGACAAGGGCCATATCACATCTTGTCAAAAAATATTTATGCACCTAAACAAAAAAGTCCCGTCAAACTGAGTCTGACGGGACTTGAACACAACGCTGAACTTATTTGCTTAGTTCTACCAGCAATGCGTTCAGACGACGCACATAAGCACCCGGATCCTGCAGACTTTCACCGGCTGCAAGAGCCGCCTGGTCGAACAGGATGTGGCTAAGATCACCAAAGCGGGCTTCGTCCTGCTCCTGGTCAAGCTTTTCCAACAGCGGGTGCGCCGGATTGATTTCCATAACAGGCTTGGTATCGGGCGCCTTCTGGCCAGTCGCTTCGAGGATCTTGCGCATTTGCAGACCCATACCGTCCTCGGTAACAACGAGAACCGCAGGCGAATCGGTCAAACGATGTGACACCTTGACGTCATCCACGCTGTCCTTGAGTACTTCCTTGATCCGCTGGACAAGATCAGCCTTGGCCTTAGCCGCCTCTTCCTGCGCCTGCTTGTCTTCCTCGGCATCCAACTTGCCCAGATCAAGGTCGCCGCGTGCGATATCGACGAAATCCTTACCCTGATACTCGTTAAGATGGCTCATCAACCATTCATCTATACGGTCGGTCAGCAGCAACACTTCGATGCCTTTCTTACGGAAGATCTCAAGATGCGGACTGTTCTTGACCTGATTATAGCGTTCGCCGGTCAAGTAGTAGATCCTGTCCTGACCTTCCTGCATACGCTCGATATAGGTAGCCAGGCTGACCACTTCGGAATCATCATTCTGCTGGGTTGAGGCAAAACGCAGCAGACCCGCGATTTTCTCACGATTAGCAAAATCTTCCGCAGGTCCTTCCTTCATGACGCTGCCGAAATTTTTCCAGAAAGCGGCATATTGCTCAGGCTCTTTCTTGGCCAGCTTCTCGAGCATGTCGAGCACGCGCTTGGTCAGGGCCGACTTCATACTGTCGATGGCCGGATCTTTCTGCAGAATTTCTCGGGAAACGTTTAAAGACAGATCATTGGAATCAACTACACCCTTGATGAATCGCAGATACAGCGGCAGGAACTGTTCCGCTTCATCCATGATGAATACACGCTGCACATAGAGTTTGAGCCCGCGAGGTGCCTCGCGCTGATACAGATCGAAAGGGGCACGGGCAGGCACATACAACAGGCTGGTATACTCAAGCTTGCCTTCAACCTTATTGTGGCTCCAGCTCAACGGGTTCTCGAAGTCATGGGCAACATGCTTGAAGAACTCTTGGTACTCCTCATCGCTGATCTCTGTACGTGAGCGGGTCCATAGCGCGCTGGCGCGGTTGACCGTCTCCCACTCCAGTTCGGCTACCTGCCCCTCTTCTTCGCCCTGCTTCTGCTTGGGCAGTTCAATGGGTAGCGATATGTGATCGGAGTACTTCTTCACCACGTTGCGCAGACGCCAGCCATCGGCGAACTCTGACTCGGCCGCTTTCAAGTGCAGCACGATGCGCGAGCCACGCTCAGCCTTTTCCACTGTCTCGATAGTAAAGTCACCCTCACCTGCCGACTCCCAGCGCACACCCTGCGTTTTGTCCGCACCGGCACGACGGGTAAATACCTCAACCTTGTCAGCAACAATAAAGGCGCTGTAAAAGCCGACACCAAACTGACCAATCAGACTCGCGTCTTTTTTCTGATCACCGCTGAGCTGTTGCATGAATGCCGCAGTGCCGGATTTGGCGATGGTGCCCAGGTTCTCGATCACCTCTTCGCGGGACATGCCAATACCATTGTCCTCGATCGTCAGCGTGTTGGCTGTCTCATCGGAGCTGATACGAATCACAGTATTGGGCTGATCTTCGAGCAAGTCGGGCTTGGCAATGGCTTCGAAACGCAATTTATCTGATGCGTCGGACGCGTTGGAAATCAGCTCGCGAAGAAAAATCTCCTTGTTCGAGTACATCGAATGAATCATCAAATGCAGTAACTGTTTGACTTCGGTCTGAAATCCGAGCGTTTCCTTATGGGCTTCCACGGTCATCTTCGGTTGTCTCCCTGTAGTTAACAAAGGGCGCGGCATCATGGTCGCGCTGATGAGCTCTTAATGGGGACAACGGGAAAAATTTCAAGGCAAACAGATTATTGCGATGATCGGTACCGCACCTGCAACGCTGCCACATCGGCTGGCTGAAAATGGAAATCCATTTGGTTGGCACCACTGCTTTGCGCTAGGACTATGCGACGGTCTTCACTGATACCTTTGAGCCGGCCTTCATACCGGCGACCCGCCTGGGTCGTCAACCTCAGTTGCTGTCCGGTAAACAGCTGAGGCTCATCCAGCAAGGCAAGCACGCTTACGTCCTGCCACCGGCTCGAAGCCTGCGATCGACTTTTTATCGGTTGCTCTTCTGCCAACTCCGGTAGCGATGGCGCTGCAGTAGTCAGAGCAGATGCAATCTCTGATTGTGCAAGATCAGCCAGCCAGGCAGGTGTGACTTCGAGGATAGTCTCGCCGCTGACCAGGGTTGCTGGACGGGTTGGCAGATGCAGGCGCAACCGCACCAGAACCGAATCGCCCGGCTGGGGGATAAAAGCGAGACTCAAGGTGTAATCATCAGTCACCCGCATCAGACCCGGCTCGCTTAGTGCACCGGTATGCCACTGCAACAGGAGCTCAGGCCAAGGGCCAGTATCACCCGGCAACCGCTCGACCGTAGGGGACTGGAGCAAGGCAGGCGCCCCACCCAAACGAATCGCCAGAGCCCGACGCACGCGCTGCGGCGCCCCTTCTTCGAATACCAGCTCACTGCCCCGCCAGAACACCCGCTCAGCCGTAAAGGGTTGCCCCAGAAGTGTTCCCTCCACACCGGAACTGGCACGCAATGGCTCAGCCCATTCGCCATTGAGTAACTGGCGGAACCGCTCTGGCTGATCCTTCTGCAGTAAAGTTATACCACCCAGAAAAAACAGCAGACCCACTACCATAGCCAATCGTGGCAACCGCGCATAACCCCGACCACGCATTATCAGCGTAACAGGAGCGGCCAGAACCGCGAGCATCAGACGCCCGATGGACAAAATACGTGCAGCCACGGCCACCCAGATCCAGCCTAGGACTACCAGAAAGATACCGCTGATGATCAACAAGGCAGGCATGTAGTGATGACACTCCGGACCAGGTACGCGGAAAACAACATCCTGGTCAGACCAGTTTGAAGTGAGCCCTTGCAGTTGCAATGGGTTCATTCGAACGGGTCTGCCAGGCAGTTATTGCAACATTACCCACTCGTCGACCCTGACGCCATACTTGGCAAGTGGCGTAGGTGTCCTTAAACAGTCCCGCACGCAAATAATCAATCGAAAAATCGATGATCTTGGGGAATACAGAGCTGTTCATTGAAATCATCAGGTGCAACATGGCCGATTGCTCCATGAACCCGGCAATGACGCCGCCGTGAAGTGCCGGCAATACCGGATTACCGATATTATCCTTACTGATAGGCAGATGGAATATGACTTCCTCCCCCAGATGCTTGAGCTCCAAACCGATCATCCGCGCATAGGGGATAGCCTCGATCAAAGGTGCGTAATTTCCGGTGTCATGCCCCTGTCGCATCAGCTGTTCAATGTGTACTGGCTCTTCGATCATTCCTTGACTCCATTGACGCCGCGCGCGAGCGTGCCATCGGACGCGGGCTTACCCATTCGCATAAAAGTGCCGACCACATGGGCAATAGGTGCGTTACGGTCGTCCTGGTAGGCAATACCGCGAGTGAAGATGACAGTAGAGCTAATCCGGTAGCATTCGGCAAAACCGAAAATATCTTTATTCGGTTCTGCCGGATGCATGTAATCCACACGTAAATCCAATGTCGGACAAATCTCGAATTCGGGTAAAAAACAGACAGTTGAAATACCACAGCAGGTATCCATCAACGTAGTGATCGCTCCGCCATGGACTATACCGGTCAATGGATTACCGACAATGGCATCGCTATAGGGCAACTTGAGTATCAGACCCTCTTTGTCGGCATGCTCTACGCTCATGCCCAGCATCTGGCAGTGCCGCAGCACCGAAAGAAAATTACGACAGCGTTTCTCGATATCACTCATTCGGATTCTCGATCAGAGCACAGGGGATGGGCGGCATAGTACCGATATAGCCAGGCATACTCCAGCGGCGAGCTTGTGTGTGTTCGCTTGCGTGACCCATGACAGAACTATTTTGCCCAAGACAGAACTAAATGAATGACCACGTCTTAAAACCCAGTGGGCAAGCAAATATCAGTAGTACTAAAAACAACTAATATTATCGAGGATCACATCTTGCCACTACCGAAGCCTCAGTCTAGATTATGTAGCGGTTGCATAATGTGTGAATCATAATGGATGTTTAAATCAAGGAAAATACGATGAAAAAAATCGGCGCAATGGCTGTTTTAATGGCAAGTTTGGGTTTACTGGCTGCCTGCGAGCAGACACCCGAAGACAAGATGGAAGACGCGGCTGAGTCAATGGAACAGGCGGCTGAAGAGGTCGGTGAAGCCATGGAACTGAAGGCGCAAGAAATAACCGGTAGCGAACGTACAGCCGGCGAGAAGATGGAAGACGGTCTGAATGACGCTGGTGAAGCCGTAGGCGAGGCGTATAAAGATAGCGCAGAATATATTAAGGACAAGGCTGGTGACGCAGCAGATGCAACGCGTGACGCTGCTGATTCCATGGAAGAAAGCATGAACGAGTAATTCTCGTGACACACCCTGCATGCCTACCGAGGCATGCAGGGTGTAATCAAGGCCCCGAACGCATTTTTATTCAGCAACATCCTTCTGCATTAAACCACCTGTTGGGCTGTACATCATCGCGGCCAGTACGCGTGAATGAAATTCTCGCTTGTAAAGCACCCATACCACGCCTGCGCTGGTCAGCATGAACAGTAACGGATTAATGAACCACGTCAGTCCAGCCAGCGCAAAATAGTATGCCCGCAGCCCAAGATTGAATTCATTTCCAGCCATCGACAGAACGGACGCAGCTCTGGCGGCATACGCCTTACGCTGAATCTCCGACACCTGTTTTTCACCCACCAGCGGTGCAGAGCCCAACAGTACAGAAGCGAAATTATACTGCCGCATGCCCCATGAGAATGTGAAGAACGCATAAACGAAGATGCCCAGCATTACCAGCAACTTCATTTCCGACATCTGCCTACTCACCTCAGCGACAAAGGGTATGTCCTGCAACAAGTTCTGCGCCCGATCAGTAGCCCCCATCACAGTGATGATGCCCGCGAGGATCAGCAAGGTGCTGGATGCAAAGAACGCCGTGTTACGTTCTAGATTACCAATCACGCTGGCGTCGGCAATGCGCTGTTCACGCATCAACAGACGCGACATCCAGTCCTGGCGGTACAGGTGCAGGACACTGGCCAGGCACGCAGTATCCCGCGCCTTGTGCCGCGCATAATGCGTATAGCCTACCCAACACAGCAGGAACCAGACAAAAGCGAGCAGATTAAGCCAGGTCGAGCCGGCATCGGGCAGAGTAAGTTGCGAGAACATTCAAGCACACCTTGTCAGAAAAGGATTGTCGCCCGGATTTAGACAGAACACCGGAGGCTTCCAGTATAGCCAGCATCGGAGCGGCCAGCATCAGCCATAAAAAAACCCTGCCGTAGCAGGGTTTCCATTCATCTCGCTTGCGAGATGTTACTTCATCGCCCAACCAGTCAATTCAGCCAATGCCGAACCGATATCGGCCAGTGAACGCACGGTCTTGACACCAGCGTCTTCAAGCGCTGCGAATTTCTCGTCAGCAGTACCTTTACCGCCGGAGATGATCGCCCCAGCATGGCCCATACGCTTACCTGCTGGCGCAGTAACACCTGCAATATAGGACACGACCGGTTTGGTCACATTGGCCTTGATGTATGCCGCTGCTTCTTCTTCAGCGCTGCCGCCGATCTCACCGATCATAACGATCGCTTCGGTCTTCGGATCATCCTGGAACATCTGCAGAATATCAATGAAGTTGGAGCCCGGAATCGGGTCACCGCCGATACCGACGCAAGTAGACTGACCAAATCCTGCATCGGTGGTCTGCTTGACGGCTTCATAAGTCAGTGTGCCAGAGCGCGATACGATACCGACCTTGCCTGGCTGGTGAATGTGACCGGGCATAATGCCGATCTTGCACTCGCCCGGGGTGATAACACCGGGGCAGTTAGGACCGATCAACCGCACACCCAGAGTATCGCAGACAACCTTGGCATCCAGCATATCCAGAGTCGGAATACCTTCGGTGATACAGACGATCAACTTGATGCCGCTGTTGGCCGCTTCCAGGATCGAGTCCTTGCAGAACGGAGCAGGAACGTAGATCACGCTGGCTTCGGCACCCGTTTGCTCGACGGCTTCACGCACTGTATTGAAAACAGGCAGGCCAAGGTGGGTAGTACCACCCTTGCCCGGAGTGACGCCACCCACCATCTTGGTGCCATACTCGATGGCCTGTTCGGAATGGAATGTGCCCTGCGCGCCGGTGAAGCCCTGGCAAATTACCTTGGTGTCTTTATTGATCAGGATGCTCATTATTTACCCTCCGCGGCCTTGACGACTTGCTGGGCAGCGTCGGTCAGACTGGTTGCTGCGATGATGTTCAGACCACTCTCGGCGAGAACCTTGGTGCCGAGCTCGGCATTGTTGCCTTCCAGACGCACGACGACAGGAACCTTGACGCCGACTTCCTTCACCGCACCAATGATGCCTTCGGCAATCATGTCGCAACGCACAATACCGCCGAAGATGTTAACCAGTACTGCCTTCACATTGGTGTCGGACAGAATGATCTTGAACGCTTCGGTTACGCGCTCCTTGGTTGCACCGCCGCCCACATCCAAAAAGTTGGCCGGCTTGCCACCGTGCAGGTTGACGATATCCATGGTACCCATGGCCAGACCGGCACCGTTGACCATGCAACCAATGTTGCCTTCCAGCGCGACATAGTTCAGTTCAAATTTGGCAGCGTGGGCTTCGCGTGGATCGTCCTGTGATGGATCATGCATTGCACGCAGCTTGGGCTGGCGGTACATGGCGTTGCTATCGATACCGATCTTGGCGTCCAGGCAATGCAAATTGCCATCTTCCTTGATGACCAGCGGGTTGATTTCAAGCAATGCCAGATCGTAGTCGGCGAACAACTTGCCCAGACCAACAAAAATTTGTGTGAACTGCTTTATCTGATCACCCTTCAGACCCAGCTGGAACGCTAGGTCACGGCCTTGGTAAGGCTGGGGACCAACCAAAGGATCGATAACGGCCTTGATGATCTTCTCGGGCGTATCTTCAGCAACCTTCTCGATTTCCACGCCACCTTCGGTGGAAGCCATGAAAACGATGCGACGGCTGGAGCGGTCGACGACCGCACCCAGGTACAGTTCCTGTGCAATATCGGTGCACGACTCAACCAGGATTTTGGTGACCGGCTGACCGCTGGCATCAGTCTGATACGTGACCAGACGCTGGCCCAGCCATTTTTCAGCAAAGGCCTTGGCCTCTTCCCTACTCTTGATCAGCTTGACGCCGCCGGCCTTGCCGCGACCACCCGCGTGAACCTGGGCCTTGACAACCCACATGGTACCGCCGATCTTATCACACGCCTCTGCCGCTTCTTCTGGAGTATCTACTGCAAAACCTGTCGAGACAGGAAGGCCATACTCAGCGAACAGCTGCTTCCCCTGATATTCGTGAAGATTCATGCTTATCTACCGTTTTGATCGTGTAGGAACTGCGTTTCATAACCACGGACTCACAAGGCCGCCGTTACCCTTTATCACCCTGTGGGTGACCGCACCGATTACTCGGCCGGATTTGCCGATTTGTGATAAAGCCACCCGCACCAGCCGGTTCGCGAACGACCGCACGGTCACGGGGGCGATATATTACCGCTTCTTGCGGTTGGCGACATGTATTGCGTGACCATTCACCGCCAGCGCAGCTTCATGCAGCGCCTCGGAAACGGTCGGGTGAGAGAACACCATCATACCGAGGTCTTCTGCACTGGTACCAAACTCCATGCCGATCGCGCCCTGCTGAACCAGTTCGGCCGCACTTGGCCCGATCACATGAACGCCCAGTACACGATCGGTCTTCGCATCGGCGATCACTTTGACCATCCCACCCGCTTCGTTGGCAGCCACCGCACGACCGTTCGCCGCAAAGGGAAACACACCAACATTAATTTCAACGCCTTCCGCCTTGAGCTGCTGCTCGTTCTTGCCCACCCATGCAATTTCCGGGTGGGTATAAACCACAGAGGGAACCAGGTCATAATTCATGGCAGTTTTATGCCCAGCGATACGCTCGGCCACCATGACGCCCTCTTCCGAAGCCTTGTGGGCAAGCATCGTTCCGCGAACCACATCGCCAACAGCATAAACGCCGGGTACGCTGGTACCGCAGTAATCGTCGGCAAAGATCACACCGCGCTCATCCATATCAACGCCGGCGTCACTCGCAACGAGATTTTCAGTGTAGGCACGGCGACCAACTGCGACAATCAGCTTATCGAAGGTCAGTTGTTGCTCGCCTTCAGCATCGGTAAACGACACCGTGACTTGCTTACGCTTGATGTCAGTACCGGTAACGCGGGCGCCCAAACGTATCTGTAAGCCCTGCTTGGTAAATGTCTTAAAGGCTTCCTTGGCGATCTGGTCGTCAGCCGCGACCATGAACTTATCCAACGCCTCAAATACAACCACTTCGGCACCAAGTCTGCGCCAGACAGAACCCAACTCCATGCCGATGATACCGGCGCCAATAACGCCAAGCTTCTTGGGTACGCTGGTAAATTCCAGAGCGCCTGTAGAGTCGACGATAATATCGTCGGTCAATGGCGCCGGAGGGATCTCGATCGGGCGCGAGCCAGAAGCCAGAATGACATTTTCAGCTTCCAGTATAGTGACCTTGCCATCAGCATCAGTCACTTCAACTTTCTTGCCGGCCAGCAGCTTGCCGTGGCCTTCAATATTGGTTACGCCATTAGCCTTGAACAGGGCAGTAACACCGCCTGTGAACTGCTTGACGATCTTGTCCTTGCGCTCAAGCATCATTTTTATGTCGATGCTCAAACCCTTGGTTTCAATCCCGTGGACCTTGAAACCTTCCTTTGCTTCGTAAAACTTCCACGAACTATCCAGCAGGGCCTTGGATGGAATACAGCCCACATTCAGACACGTACCGCCAAGGGCCTGCTTACCGTCCTTGCCAACGTACTTTTCCACGCAGGCAACCTTCATGCCCAGCTGAGCGGCACGAATGGCAGCAACATATCCGGCGGGGCCGGCACCGATGACAACGACATCGTATTTATCACTCATAAACCAATTCCTCTTTCTGCAGCTCTATCCTGGGAGCCGCCGGGCACATTTTCACAAGCCCGGCGACATGCGACATGCCGCTTGAAGCCTGTAGCTAGATCAGATATCCAGCAACATACGGGCCGGATCTTCGAGCAAATCCTTGATCGCAACCAGGAAACTCACCGCTTCTTTGCCGTCGATCAGACGGTGGTCGTAGGACAGCGCCAGATACATCATCGGCAAAATCACAACCTGACCATTCACCGCCATTGGGCGCTCTTGGATCTTGTGCATGCCCAGAATAGCGGCCTGCGGCGGATTAACGATGGGTGAAGAAAGCAGCGAACCAAAAACACCACCATTGGAAATGGTGAAGGTGCCGCCTGTCATGTCTTCCATCGACAGCTTTCCGTCCTTGGCCTTGCGACCAAAAGCAGCGATGGTGCCCTCGATCGTAGCCAAACTCATGAATTCGGTATTGCGCAATATGGGTACAACCAATCCGCGCTCACTGGATACGGCGACACCAATATCCTGATAGCCGTGGTACACCACATCGCTACCGTCGATCGACGCGTTCACCGCTGGGTAGCGCTTGAGCGCTTCGGTAGCGGCTTTGATGAAGAAGGACATGAAGCCCAGACGCACGCCATTGTGCTTTTTCTCGAACAGATCCTTGTACTTGCTACGCAGATCCATGATCGGCTTCATGTTAACTTCGTTGAACGTCGTCAGCATCGCCATACTTGACTGGGCATCAACCAGACGCTCGGCAATGCGGGCGCGGAGACGGGTCATTGGCACACGTTTTTCGACGCGATCGCCCTCGGCCAGCGCAGCATTATCCACTGCGCCAGTCTTGGCTGCAGGCTTGGAAGCTTCGGCAGGCGCCTTGGCAGAAGCGGATTTCTTCGCTTCGACTGCGCTGACCACGTCTTCCTTGGTGACGCGACCACCCTTGCCGGTGCCTTCGATGCCTGAGGGGGCAAGACCATTTTCTTCCGCTATCTTGCGCGCAGCAGGGGACAGCATAGGCTCTTCACCGCTGGGCTTGGTGTCCTGCGCCGCTGACTTGTCGGCTTCGGCGGAGGGTGGGCTTTCGGTCTTTACTTCCGCCTTGGTAGCTTCCTTGGGTGCCGCAGCGCCCCCTTTTTCGAAGGTTCCAAGCAGTTCGCCGCTGAGAACTGTTTCACCCTCGCCTTTGACGATGTCGCCCATTACACCGTCAGCTTCGGCCAGCACTTCCATCACAACCTTGTCAGTTTCAATATCAACAATCAGCTCATCGCGCTTCACCGCGTCACCGGGTTGCTTGTGCCAGGTCGCTACCGTGCCATCGGCAACCGATTCGGGAAAAGTGGGGGCCTTGATTTCAATAGCCATTATCAATCCTTAAATTAATTCTCTGTTGTCTGCCAGATGCTCAAGCGGTAAGCGCGTCTTGCAATAGTTTTTCCTGCTGTTCTGCGTGCAGGGACGGATAACCACAAGCAGGTGATGCAGAGGCATCACGTCCAGCGTAGTCGAGATACAAATCCTTGACCTTGTGCTGGGCAAGAACCCGACGCATATGATGCTGACTGCAGTACCAGGCCCCCTGATTCATTGGCTCTTCCTGACACCAAACGACCTTCTCTAGGGCCTTGTACGGCGCCAGAACGTCGGCTAGATCATCTTCCGGGAACGGGTAAAGTTGCTCAATACGGATGATAGCGGCATCCTCGATGCCATCATTACGACGCTTCTCCAGAAGATCGTAATAGACCTTGCCGCTGCACATGACGACACGCTTGACCTTCTTCGGATCCAGAGTATCGAACTCAGACATCACCGTCTGGAAGGAACCGTCAGACAGGTCTTCCAGGCTCGAAACAGCCAACTTGTGACGCAGGAGTGACTTCGGCGTAAGCGCGATCAACGGCTTGCGTAGTGGACGGATCACCTGACGACGGAGCATGTGGTAAACCTGCGCCGGGGTAGAGGGCACACACACCTGAATGTTGTGCTCGGCGCTCAACTGCAGAAAACGCTCAAGACGCGCGGATGAATGCTCTGGGCCCTGCCCTTCATAACCGTGCGGCAGCAACATGGTCAGACCGCACAAACGTCCCCACTTGTGCTCGCCACTGGTAATAAACTGATCGATCACAACCTGAGCACCGTTGGCAAAATCGCCAAATTGCGCTTCCCACAGAATCAGGCCACAAGGACTGGTAGTCGCATAGCCATACTCGAACGCCAGTACGGCCTCTTCCGAAAGCAATGTGTCGTAAATATCCAGACGCGGCTGATTTTCTGACAGATTGGCAAGCGGGATGTAGGTAGAACCATCCTTCTGGTTATGCAATACGGCATGACGGTGGGAAAAAGTACCCCGACCAACATCCTGCCCGGTTATGCGTACCGGATGTCCTTCGTGGAGCAGCGTGGCGTACGCCATCGTCTCAGCGAAGCCCCAGTTAATAGGCAGCGCGCCCGCGGCCATCTTGCGACGATCCTCAACGATCTTGCCTACCTGACGCTGGATAACCAGGCCATCGGGCAGATCATTCAAGCGGTTAGCCAGATCCTGGAGAGTTTTGAGATCGGTACGGGTATCGTGTCGCGCCGTCCAGGTGTGGCCAAGATAGGGTGCCCAGTTAACAAAGGAGCTGGTATCCGGCTCCTTGACCAGACTTTTGACCACATGGTCGCCATTATCAAGCGCAGTGCGGTATTCCTCTATCTTCGCTTGCACATCGTCAGCATTAAGCGTGCCTTCGTTAACCAGACGCTCGGCATAGATTTCGCGTGTGGTCGGATGCTTACTGATCTTGTCATACATCAACGGCTGCGTGCCTGATGGCTCGTCTGCTTCGTTGTGGCCGCGCCGGCGGTAGCACACCAGGTCGATCACGATGTCACGCTTGAACTGCATGCGGTAATCAACCGCCAGCTGAGTCACGAACAATACCGCTTCGGGGTCGTCGCCGTTAACGTGGAAGATCGGCGCCTGAATCATCTTGGCAATGTCGGTACAGTATTCGGTCGAACGCGCATCATCCTGCCGGCTGGTAGTAAAGCCAACCTGATTATTAATAATGATGTGGATAGTACCGCCAGTCTTGAACGCGCGGGTCTGAGACATCTGGAATGTCTCCATGACCACGCCCTGACCGGCAAAAGCCGCGTCGCCATGAATGCTGACGGGCAAAACACGATCGCCTGAGCTGTCGTTTCGGCGGTCTTGGCGGGCACGAACAGAGCCTTCGACAACAGGCGACACGATCTCCAGGTGAGAGGGGTTGAAAGCCAGTGCTAGATGCGTCTCGCCACCGGACGTCATCACGTTAGAAGAGAAACCCTGGTGGTACTTGACGTCACCCGAGCTGAGATCGATCTTCTTCTTGCCTTCAAACTCGTCAAACAACTCGCGCGGGTTCTTGCCAAGAATATTGATCAGCACGTTGAGACGACCACGGTGAGCCATACCCAGTACCAGTTCTTGTGTTCCGTATGATCCCGAGCGCTGAATAATTTCATCAAGCATCGGAATCAGACTCTCACCACCCTCGACGCCAAAGCGCTTGGTACCCGGAAACTTGGTACCCAGATACTTTTCCAAACCTTCCGCCGCCGTTAGCCGTTCGAGCAAATGACGCTTGGTCGTAACCGAATGCTGGGGCTTGCCGCGCACGCTCTCCAACCGTTGCTGAAACCAACGGCGCTGGGTCGAGTCGACGATGTGCATGTATTCTGCGCCGAAGGTCGAGCAGTAAATCGCTTTCAACGTGTCGAGAATTTCGCGAAGAGGCGCTTCTTCCTTGCCTATATGCAACTCACCCGTGCGAAAGGATGTGTCCAGATCAGCGTCGGTAAGACCGTAGTCGGCCAATGTCAGATCAACGATTTCTTCTCGCTTCCACAAACCCAGCGGATCAAGATCAGACCCCTGGTGGCCGCGCGTTCGGAAGGCCTGGATCAGGCGCAGAACATCAACCTGCTTCTTTTCGTGAGCACTGCTGGTCTGACCGCCGGTCGCCGAAACAGAACGCCGCTGGTTCTTGGCTAGTAGCTGGAAGTGTTCGCGAATCGTGGAATGAGGAACATCCGATCCAGTATTACCGTTGGACTGGGGCAATTTCTGGAAATAGCTACGCCACTCATCGGCGATGCTGTTCGGATCGTGCAGATAGAGCTCATAAAGCTCCTCAACATAGGACGCATTCCCACCGGATAGATGAGAGGTGCTCCACAGCTGCTGCATTTCGCTGTCTGGCATGCTTGGTCACCCTCTGTAAGGGGATACCATCTGGCGCAAAGACCATTAACTGGCAAAAACTCTGCCATCCGTGCAAAACATGCGAAAAACCCTTGGCGTAATCTCTGCCAGCCGGCTCGTAGTGCCATGTTCTGCGAAACCGGAATATTGCCGGCCCCGACAGATAGTTCGGGTTTTACCCGATTGCCCCTGTTGGTTTAGGTACACAAACCGCGGCTTTGTGGGCTGCGATTCGATTAAATTCTGGCCGGCCTCTTGTAGCAGAAGCCGGCCGAGGTCCAACGTAGTGCAGACTCCGAATCTTCAGGTACCGCTCTGCAGCAACATGGTGCGGATGTGTCCGATAGCCCGGGTGGGGTTGAGACCCTTGGGGCACACACTAACGCAATTCATGATGCCACGGCAGCGAAACACGCTGAAGGGGTCATTCATGGCGGCCAGACGTTCCTCGGTGTGGGTGTCACGGCTGTCCGCCAAAAAGCGGTAGGCTTGCAACAAACCAGCAGGACCGATGAACTTGTCCGGATTCCACCAGAATGAAGGGCAGGAAGTGGAACAGCATGCACAGAGTATGCACTCGTACAGGCCGTCCAACTTCTCGCGCTCTTCGGGTGACTGCAGGCGCTCAATTGCGGGCGCCGGCGTGTCATTCTGCAAAAACGGTTGAATCTTTACGTATTGCTTATAGAAGATGCTCATATCCACTACCAAGTCACGTATGACCGGCAAACCAGGCAATGGACGCAACACCAGCTTGTTGTTTTTCACAACATCAGACAACGGCGTGATGCAGGCAAGACCATTCTTGCCGTTGATGTTCATGCCATCGGAGCCGCAGACGCCTTCACGACAAGAGCGGCGATAGGACATACCTACGTCGTTCTCCTTGACCAGCGCCAGTACGTCAAGAACCATGAGGTCCTTGCCACCGGTGTCAATCTGAAAATCTTCCATGTAGGGAGCGTTGTCGCTCTCGGGGTTATAACGGTAGACGCTTACTTGCAGCATATTGGTCACCCTTAATAAGTCCGGATTTTCGGTTCAAATGTAGGAACTGTCTTCGGCGTGAAATTGACCGCACGCTTTTTCAGCTCTTTTGTCTCAGGCATGTACAGGCTGTGGCAAAGCCAATTCACGTCGTCACGATCCTCGTAATCTTCACGAGCATGCGCACCACGACTTTCTGTACGCAGGTTAGCAGCTACAGCTGTTGCTTCGGCCACTTCCAGAAGATTTTGCAATTCCAATGCTTCGATACGCGCAGTATTGAACGCCTGGCTCTTATCATCGATCTTGACGGTAGCAATTCGCTCCCGCAAATCGGCCAGCTGTTTAATGCCCTTCTCCATGAACTCGCCGGTGCGGAACACACCGAAATAGTTCTGCATGCAGTTCTGCAACTCTTTACGCAGCGGCGCTACCTGCTCACCGGTCGTGCGGTTGTTGAGCGCGTCAAGGCGCGACAGGGAAGCTTCGATATCCGACTCGGAAGCCGAGCGGTGCTCGATACCCTCTTTGAGAGCGCTTTCCAAGTGCATACCCGCCGCACGACCAAACACAACCAGGTCAAGCAACGAGTTGCCGCCCAGACGGTTGGCACCGTGAACCGATACACAAGCGACTTCACCTACGGCGAACAAACCTTCAATAATCTTGTCCTTGCCATGTTCATCTTGAGTCATGGCCTGGCCATGAATATTGGTGGGAACTCCACCCATCATGTAATGGCAGGTCGGCACAACCGGAATCGGATCAGTAACCGGATCGACGTGTGCAAATGTCTTGGACAATTCGCAAATACCCGGCAGGCGGCTGTGCAGTACTTCTTCACCCAGGTGGTCGAGTTTGAGCAACACGTGATCACCGTCCGGTCCACAGCCGTTACCGGCGATAATTTCCTTGACCATGGAACGGGCCACAACGTCACGACCAGCCAAGTCCTTGGAGTTGGGCGCATAGCGCTCCATGAAACGCTCACCATGCTTGTTGATCAGGTAGCCACCTTCACCACGGCAACCTTCGGTAACTAGTGTACCGGCGCCAGCAATACCGGTGGGGTGAAACTGCCACATCTCGATATCTTGGACCGGCACACCAGCACGCAGAGCCATACCAATACCGTCACCGGTATTGATCAGGGCGTTGGTCGTGGAGGCATAGATACGACCTGCACCACCCGTAGCCAGCACGGTAGCTTTGGCGCGAATGTAAGCGGTTTCACCCGTTTCGATGCAAATCGCAACCACGCCGACAATGACGCCGTCCTGATTCTTCACCAGATCAACTGCATACCACTCATTCAGGAATGTCGTATCGTGCTTGATATTGTTCTGATAGAGCGTGTGCAACAGAGCGTGACCTGTACGATCCGCCGCGGCGCAGGTACGCGCTGCCTGAGTAGAGTCGTTTGGACCCTTGGACTGACCACCGAAAGGACGCTGATAAATACGACCTTGCTCGGTGCGAGAGAAAGGCAGACCCATATGCTCGAGCTCGAAAACCGCTTCCGGCCCTACCGAACACATGTACTCGATAGCATCTTGGTCACCGATATAGTCGGAGCCCTTGACGGTGTCGTACATGTGCCAGCGCCAATCATCATTCGGATCGGCAGAGGCAATAGCACAGGTGATGCCGCCTTGGGCGGAAACCGTGTGCGAACGAGTCGGGAATACCTTGGTAACCACGGCAGTCTTATGACCACCCTGAGCCAGTTGCAGTGCAGCGCGCATACCAGCGCCACCGCCACCAATGATGATGGCGTCAAAAGACAGTGTACGAATGTTAGCCATTTAGATACCCCAAAGGATCTGTACGCCCCAGACAAAATAGACAAATATTGCAAGCACACATAACGCCAAGAACAGAAGACGTCCGGTGGTTGCCCATTTGCCTAATGACATGGGAGTCAGGTAGTCAGTTGAAATGGTCCACATTCCGACCCAAGCATGAGCGCTTAGAGCCACTAGTGTGAGCAAACTGAAGATGCGCATCCAGTTCTGACTGAACAGTGCGCTCCATTCTTCATAGCCAAGACCCGGATTAAATACAATATAACCAAGCAGAAACAGCGTGTAGAGCGCGAGCACTACCGCAGAGACACGTTGCGCCATCCAGTCGTACAGACCACTACGCGACAGGTTAGTGACGTTGGTTACCATATCCAAACCCCCAAAAGAACAATCACAATGACTGAAAGCACGATCACCACTTGAGAGCCGCGCTTGCCGCTTTCCAATCCTTCACCCACGCCTGCGTCCATCACTAGGTGACGCACACCAGCAATAAGATGGTAAAGCAGGGCAGATAAAACACCCCACAGCACCAGCTTGGCGAGTGGATTTTGCAGGACGGATTGGGCTTGCTCAAACCCACGCTCGGAATCCAGTGACACGCTCAATAGCCAGAGCAATCCTGCAACGGCTATAAACATGATGATTCCCGACACACGATGAGCAATGGACGTCCATGCGGTGAGAGGCAGTTTGATTGTCCTGAGATCCAGGTTGACAGGTCTTTTGCTATTCACGGCTTTTTTCACACTCATGGCCCTTTTGTAACTCAGGGCTGGATTATAGGAAGGTGACTACTATGGGTACCCCAGTGGCTTAAAACATGACTCCCGAGGGGAGCAAAAAGCCACTTTGCCGGTGGTGGAGTATAGAGAGTTGACCCCCTGATTACAATGCAACTACGCCTTTGGAAGGCCCTTGTTACAACCCTCCAAGACCTTAACCACCCATAACAGCAATGCAAATAAAACCTTTTTATCTGCCTGATAACCATTCACTATCTGTAGAATTGACAAACCGATTTATCACCTTATAGTGATGCGGGCCCTGCATAGCTGGGGCGCATCCTTCCGATACCAGCAAACAGGAGGCCGACAATGGCTGACAAAAAGGCGCAGTTGATAATCGAGGGCAATGCCCCTATCGACCTGCCAGTATATTCAGGCACTCTCGGCCCCGATGTAGTGGATGTGCGCGGCCTGACCGCCGAAGGGTTCTTCACTTTTGATCCCGGTTTTATGGCAACTTCGTCCTGCGAATCCAAGATCACCTTTATCGATGGCGAGAATGGAGTGCTACTGCACCGTGGCTATCCCATCGAGCAGCTTGCAGAAAACGCCGATTTCCTGGAGACCTGCTTTCTGCTGCTCAAGGGCGAACTGCCTAATGACGCAGAGAAAGACGTATTTGTCAGCACCATCAAGAATCACACCATGGTGCACGAGCAACTCAAGACATTCTTCAATGGCTTTCGCCGCGACGCCCACCCCATGGCCATCATGTGTGGCGTAGTGGGCGCCCTGTCCGCCTTTTATCACGACTCGCTGGACATCAATGATGCGCATCACCGTGAGATTTCGGCGATCCGTCTGATTGCCAAGATGCCGACACTGGCAGCGATGGTTTACAAGTACTCCATGGGTCAGCCCATGATGTACCCGCGCAACGACCTGTCGTACTCCGAAAACTTCCTGCACATGATGTTCAATACGCCTTGTGATGAGAAGAAGGTCAACCCGATTCTAGCTAAGGCCATGGATCGCATTTTCGTACTGCATGCAGACCACGAGCAAAATGCCTCGACGTCGACCGTGCGCCTGGCCGGTTCCTCCGGAGCCAACCCCTTTGCCTGTATCGCGGCCGGCATTGCTGCTCTCTGGGGTCCCGCCCATGGCGGCGCCAACGAAGCTGTTTTGCGCATGCTGGACGAGATTGGCGACGTATCCAATATCGAAACCTTCATTGCCAAGGCCAAGGACAAGGACGACCCATTCAAGCTGATGGGCTTCGGTCACCGCGTGTATAAGAACTTCGACCCGCGCGCCAAGGTAATGAAAGAAACCTGCGATGAAGTGCTGGCCGAGCTGGGCATCAATGATCCGCAGCTGGAGCTAGCAATGAAGCTGGAAGAGATCGCGCGCAACGATCCTTACTTTGTTGAGCGCAATCTGTACCCGAACGTGGATTTCTACTCCGGCATCATTCTCAAGGCTATCGGCATTCCAGCCTCCATGTTCACCGTGATTTTTGCCACAGGGCGCACGCCTGGCTGGATCGCGCACTGGAACGAGATGATCAGCAGCCCCTACAAGATTGGTCGTCCACGCCAGCTGTACACCGGCGCCACCAAGCGCGATTACCCGAAAAAGTAATCCCGCAAGGTAAAGCGCTATCCATAAAAAACCCGCCTCGGCGGGTTTTTTTGTACTGATGACTATTGCAGCGGACCGGTTATGCCGTTTGCGCTTCCCACCAGCCTATTATCCGCAACGCCTGGGCCTGGGTCTGACCGCACACATCGGCGTTAGGCTGAAAACTTGAACATACTGCCGGACGATCCGACTGGCCAAAAATACCACATCGATATTGCGCATCGAGATGAATGCAGGCCACGCCAGCGGGCTTGCCATTGGGCATACCCGGTATCGGTGAAGTAATCGACGGCGCAATACAACAAGCGCCGCAATCAGGGCGGCAAATCATAGCAATTAAATCACTCGTCTCGATTCAGCCGGGCGAGCAGACTGGAGGTATCCCAGCGGCCGCCACCCATCGCCTGCACATCCGCATAAAACTGGTCGACAAGGGCAGTCACCGGCAGGCGCGCGCCGTTGTGGCGAGACTCATCCAGCACGATCGACAGATCCTTGCGCATCCAGTCCACCGCGAAACCGTAATCGAACTCGCCGGCCAGCATGCTCTTGTGCCGGTTATCCATCTGCCATGACTGCGCCGCGCCCTTGCTGATAACGTCCATCGCGGCCTCGCCATCAAGACCTGCACACTGGGCGAAATGTAGAGCCTCGGACAACCCCTGTACGAGGCCGGCGATACATATCTGATTGACCATCTTGGTCAACTGGCCCGAGCCGGTAGGGCCCATGCGCTTGAGCATCTTGGCATAACTGTTCATCACCGGCCGGGCAAAGTCGTATACCGACTCATCACCGCCCACCATGATTGTCAATTTGCCATTTTCAGCGCCGGCCTGACCCCCGGAAACAGGTGCGTCAAGAAAGCCCATGCCATTCTTCTGGGCGAGAGCTGCCATTTCCCGCGCAACATCGGCAGAGGCCGTAGTGTGATCGATAATAATCGTACCACTGCGAGCGCCCTGAAGTACGCCATGGTCCCCGGCCACCACCTCACGCAGGTCATTATCGTTACCCACGCAGACAATGACGAAGTCCTGCTCTCTAGCCGCCTCTGCTGGTGTCTTGCAAGCCCTGCCACCGTATTCAGCGACCCATGCATCTGCCTTGGCCGCCGTGCGGTTATAGACACAGACATCATGGCCCGCCCGCTTGAGATGTCCCGCCATGGGATAACCCATTACGCCCATACCGATGAATGCAATGTTAGCCATCACGCCTCCAGAGTAAGCTGCGATGTATGCCAGCGAGAACACGCGGCACAAAAAGCGAAAAGAATTTTGTCAGGCCCGATCATAGCAAATCCATTGCCGCAACCACACCGGCATCGGCATACTACGCGCCCTATCCATGCTCCGGAGGACTCCGAAGATGTTCAGCGTCAATCAGTACTTTGAAGGTAAAGTCGCTTCCATCGCTTTCCAGCAACCCGAAGGCCAGGCTACCGTCGGCGTAATGGCGCCCGGGGACTATGAATTTGGCACCAGCCAACTGGAAATCATGCATGTGATTACCGGCCAGCTTACGGTAAAACTGCCGGGTAGCGAACAGTGGGACACCTTCGCCTCTGGCAGCCAGTTTACCGTTCAAGCCAACAGTAAATTCAGCCTCAAGGTTGAACAGGACACAGCCTATCTGTGCGAGTACCGCTGATAGCCTAACCGCTAGACAGGTGGCGTTGTTGCCACCTGTTCGTGAAGCTGACTACTCTCGGTTCAGCGCCCCGCCATTCCCATCCGGTTTGTCTTCCGTCATACCCTTGGCGTAAACCTCGATAAACACCGGCGGCATGCGTTTGGGTTTACCCGTACTCACCTCTATGCAGACAAAGGTGGTCCGTGCACGCAGCAATGTCGCCCCATCAGACACCCGACACAGCTGAAAGTGACGCGTCATGCGCAGCTTCTTGTCCCAGTGGACAATCCAGGTTGCCATAACCAGATCATCCCCTTCGTAGGCCGCCCGCAGATAGTCAATCTCGTGGCGAAATACCGCCATGGCACGATCCAGCGTACGATAGTCCTCCACGCCCAGCCCCAGGGAGCTGGAATGCTGCCAGGCGCAGCGCTCCAGCCAACTGACATACACCGTATTGTTGGCGTGACCCAGACCATCGATATCCTCGGGCTGCACCGTGATATCCAGCGTATACGGATTATCCAAATCCCATTGCAGCATTAGATGCTTCCTCTATCCGATTGCAATCGCACACAGCATATCATTGCTCAAGCCCGTGACCGATGACACCGGGGAGAACCGCAGAGCAGGCAGGGCCAGCCTGGTGTAATCTTTGCTGAGACTTTGCAAGGAGTCAGATTTCATGTTCAAGCACCTGCACTTCCCGATACTGGTCATCAATCCCCATATAGGTCTCAAGGATGTGGCCGGCAGCCAACTAGCCGACCTGTTCAAGGCATTGGAGAGCGAGGGCTTCAAAGTACTGGCGACGGCTTCGGTTGATGAGGGACGGCTAATTGCCGAGGCTCACAGGGGTCTCTCCTGCATCCTGTTCACAGCTGACCAGGAGGGCGATCTGGATCAAGTGCGCGCACTGTTCCAGGCAGCCCACTCGCGCTCGCCAGAACTGCCCATCATGGCGCTGAGCACACGCCAGAATCTGGATAACGACAAGTTGACCGAGCTGCGCGACCTGCACCAGCTACGCGGTATCATTTATCTGTTCGAAGACACCCTGCCCTTCATCGCTGGCCAGATCGCGCGGACTGCACAAGCCTATCTGGGCAATCTGCTGCCCCCGTTTTTCAAGGCGTTACTAGACTACACCGGCCGTGCCAGCTACTCCTGGCATTCGCCCGGTCATGGCGGCGGCGTGGCGTTTCGCAAGAGCCCAGTAGGGCGCGCCTTCCATGACTTCTTTGGCGAGAACACCCTGCGTTCGGATCTCTCGGTATCGGTACCCAGTCTCGGCTCGCTACTCGATCACAACGGGCCCATTGCAGAGGCTGAAGCTAATACCGCCCGGGTCTTTGGTGCCGATCACAGCTTTTACGTGGTCAACGGTACATCAACGTCGAATAAAATTATCTGGCACGCCTTTGTCAGCCGTGATGACGTTGTGCTGGTGGACCGCAACTGCCATAAATCGATTCTCCACGCGATTATCATGACCGGTGCCATTCCGATCTATCTCACCGGCTCACGCAATGATTACGGCATCATCGGGCCGATTAGCCTTGACTCCTTCGCACCGGACAATCTGCGTCAGCGCCTGGCAGAACACCCCCTACTGCAGGGTCGCGAGGCGAAAATCCGTCTGGCCGTGCTGACCAACTCTACCTATGACGGCCTCTGCTACAACGCCGAATTGATCAAGGATGAGCTGGAGGATGCGGTTGACGTATTGCACTTCGACGAAGCCTGGTACGGCTACGCGGCTTTCCACGAATTTTACGCAGGTCGTCATGGCATGGGCAGCCAGCGCGGCTTCGAGCGCGCCAAACATCCCCTCGTATTCGCCACTCAGTCGCCGCATAAAGTCTTGGCAGCCATGTCTCAGGCCTCAATCATTCTGGCCGAGAACAGCGTAGATCAGCAGCTCGATCTGGACCGCTTCAATGAAGCTTTCATGATGCATACATCTACTTCGCCGCATTACGGGATCATCGCTTCGATCGACGTATCGACCGGCATGATGGCCGATGAACCGGGACGCTCTCTGGTGCAGGAAACCCTGGACGAGGCGCTGTCCTTTCGCCGCGCCATGCAGCAGACCGCTGAGCGCCTGGACGAAGATGAGTGGTGGTTCGATGTCTGGGAGCCCGATGACGCGCTCGAATCCGACGCACTGCTGCCGCACGACTGGACACTTGATGCCGGGGAAGCCTGGCATGGCTTTGGTGATATGGCCCACGACTATGCCCTGCTCGACCCAATCAAGGTCACGCTGCTCACCCCCGGAGTCGAAGAACATGGACGCCTGGCTAAAAGCGGCATACCGGCGGCGGTCGTTACGCGGTTTCTCGCCGAACGCGGTCTGGTAGTTGAAAAGACCGGTTTATACTCATTCCTGATTCTGTTTTCGCTGGGCATTACCAAAGGCAAATGGAGCACACTGGTATCGGAGCTGCAGGAGTTCAAACGCCACTATGATGGCAATACGCCCCTGACCGCCACGTTGCCCAGCGTGGCGGCTACCGGGCATTATCGCGGGCTTGGCCTGCGCGAGCTGTGCGAACAGCTGCATGGGTTCTACATGGAACAACGCATGGTGCGCACCCTGCGGCATATTTATACCGAGCTGCCGGAAATGGTCGTGCGACCAGCCGATGCCTACCAACAGATGGTCCGCGGTCAGGTCGAGATGGTCCCGCTGAACCAGCTGGCCGGACGCATCAGTGCCGTCATGCTGGTGCCGTACCCGCCGGGCATACCAGTGATTATGCCAGGCGAGCGTTTTCCATTCGACAGTACTGCCATCACCGACTTCCTGCAGATTGCTCAACGCCAGGACCAGCGCTTTCCCGGTTTTGAGAGCGACATTCACGGGCTGCGAAGCGGCGAGCGGCATGATAGTGAAAGTGTGTTCTATGTCGACTGCCTTAAGGCTGATTGAGGCACGGCGGCGAGCCTGGAATAGACACTCTGAACAAATTGCAGACAAAAAAAGGCCGACACGCATGTCGGCCTTGGTAATGGTGGAGCTATGCGGGATCGAACCGCAGACCTCCTGCATGCCATGCAGGCGCTCTCCCAGCTGAGCTATAGCCCCGTGGTCTTGCGACCCCGACACGCAAGGCGTGACGGTCAAACAATGGCGTCCCCTAGGGGACTCGAACCCCTGTTACCGCCGTGAAAGGGCGGTGTCCTAGGCCACTAGACGAAGGGGACGCAAACCCTTCTCACTGAGGCCGTAACCCCGGTGCAGTGATAAAACAGGCCAACGCAGAACGTTGACCAAAAAAATGGTGGAGCTATGCGGGATCGAACCGCAGACCTCCTGCATGCCATGCAGGCGCTCTCCCAGCTGAGCTATAGCCCCATCTCTAGGACGGGGCGCATATTATGATTCGAGCCCCGGCCTGTCAACAGAATTTTACGCAAAACAGCGACTTAAGCCCTTCTCAGGGCAGCAACTTCTCCCATGCCTTGGCTTCTTTCTTCGATGTACCACCGAGCAATTCAAGAGCCTGGCGCAGCCGGAAGCGAGTCAGATCAGGCCCCAGGTGCGCCATCGCATCAAGCACCGAAACCGAGGCAGCCTGGCCGGTAATGGCCGGAAACAACAGCGGCATCAGATCCCGCAATTTGAGCTGCAATACCTCGGCAATCTGCTGAATACTCGCCGTAATACTCACCTTGTCCCACTGCCGAGTCGCTTCGAGCTTCCACAACAGCAATTGTAAGGCTTGGCGTACTTCCTCCGCAGAGAGTTTCTTGTGCTCGAACAGCGCCGGATCGGGATGGACTTGGCCCGCCAGGAAAAAACCGGCCAGGGGTACCAGGTCGCTGAAGGTTTCGACCCGGCTCTGCACCAATGGGATCATCGGCCTGAGATACTCTGGATTCAGCGCCCAGGTCTGTACCGCCGAAGCAAAGGCATCTACTGACAGCTCCCGTATCCATTGACCATTGAGCCAGGCCAGCTTCTCGACATCAAAGATCGGGCCGCCCAGGGATACGCGCTGGATATCAAAGTGCGCAACCATTTCGTCGAGCGAAAACTTTTCGCTCTCATCGGGCATCGACCAGCCCATGCGGCCCAGGTAATTAAGAACTGCCTGGGGCATATAGCCCATGCGCTCATAAAAAGTGATGCTGGTCGGATTCTTGCGCTTGGACAGCTTGCTCTTGTCGGGATTACGCAGTAGCGGCATATGGCACAACTGCGGCATATTCCAACCGAAATACTGATACAACAGCAAATGCTTGGGCGCTGAATTGATCCACTCTTCGCCACGCAACACGTGGGTGATGCCCATCAAATGATCATCCACCACGTTGGCCAGGTGATAGGTCGGCAGGCCATCCGCTTTCATCAGGACCTGCATATCAACCTGTTCCCAGGGGATCTCGACTTCACCGCGCAACATGTCCTGCACGCTGCAAATACCGCTATCAGGTACCTTCATCCGCACCACATGCGACTCGCCATTGGCGACACGTGTGTTGGCCTCGGTCTGCGTCAGATGCAGACAATGTCCATCATAACCGGGGGTTTGCTTGTTGGCTGTTTGCTCGGCACGCAACGCATCAAGACGCTCGCTACTACAGAAGCACCGAAAAGCATGACCCCCGCTGATCAGTTTCTCACTGTGCTCAAAATAAATAGCACTGCGCTCGCTCTGACGGTACGGGCCATGCGGCCCGCCAACATCAGGACCTTCATCCCATACCAGCCCGAGCCAACGAAGCGAATCGAGAATCTGTTTCTCCGACTCGGCGCTGGAGCGCACCTGATCGGTATCTTCGATCCGCAGAATAAACTGGCCGCCGTGCTGGCGGGCAAAGCATTGATTGAACAATGCAATATAGGCTGTGCCCACATGGGGATCACCGGTAGGGGAAGGCGCAATACGGGTACGGACAGTCATGAAATCTCTCGTCATGTTGATTCGCGGGGGCCATGCCAGCAAGTACTAGCCAGGCAGGTCAGCCTCCTCGGCTGCAGATAATATCAGTGGCTTGGCCCCTGCCTCCACCTCGGAGCTCAGATACTTCTCGAGGCTTTCAATCATGAAGTCGATGAAGGCCTTGACCTTCATGGCCTGGAAGCGCCGCGACGGATACAGCGCGTATAGTTCGGTCGAAGGCAGTACAACGTGTTCCAGCACCCGACAAAGCAGGCCCTGTTCAACGTAGGGCTCGGCGATAAAGGCAGGCACGTTGATGATGCCCGCTCCGGCAATCGCCACTTCCCGGGCGAAGGTAATATTGTTCGCGACCAGTACCGGCGTGACCTGCACGCTGACATTTGGCTCATTAAAATGCCACTTGCGACCGCCATCCATCAGCGTATTGATACAGCGATGCTGGCTCAGCTCTTCCGGCCTCTTGGGCATACCGTACTGGGCGATGTAATCAGGGCTGGCGAAAAGCTGTCGTGGGCTGGTCATCATAGGACGGGCGACCAGACTTGAGTCCTGCAGACGCCCACGGTGAATCACGACATCGATCCCCTCTTCGACTGGATCAATGGTGCGCGTGGTGAGCTCGACCTCGACCTGAATCGCTGGATACCTGCGCATAAACTCGCCCACTACACGACCCAGAAACAATTGACCGAACTCGATGGGCGAGCTGACCCGCAACAAACCGGTAGGCTCGCTCTGCAGTTGCATGATTGCCTGCTCGGCTTCGGCGAACTCCTGCATGATCTGCCGGCAACGCTCATAATAAGCCTGACCGACCTCAGTCAAACGGAGCTTGCGCGTGGTGCGATTGAGCAAGCGCACGCCCAGGCGCTCTTCGAGCTGAGCAATACGCCGACTGACTGTCGATTTCTGCATATTCAACGTCAGCGCCGCGCTGGTAAAGCTATGGCACTCAACCACCCGGGTAAAAATCAGTGCGTCGTCTAATCCCATCTTCAACTGTTCCTTTGATGCAACAAAGTGTCCAGATTCTACCCCCTCTCTAGTGAGGTGCAACAGTGCTAGAGTGCTGACCAAGAATAAAAACAAGGAAATTACATGTCAGCCCGGGTCCGCACGCGTCTGTTACTCTTCTTCCTGGTTGCGGGCCTGATTGGTGGCGTTTTTTTTGCTAATTGGTGGTTTGTCGGTCAGTACTACCAAAGCACCGATAACGCCTATGTGCATGCCGAGATTGCTCGCGTTAGCAGCCAGCTCGACGCTCAGGTGGTCGAGGTACTGGTCAGCGATAACCAATTAGTCGACGTCGGCGATTTACTCGTGCGCCTCGATCCTCGGGACTTCGATATCGCCCTCGCCCATAGCCGCGCTAGCCTGGCCACCCGTCAAGCCGAGCAGCTAGAAGCCCAGTCCCGGCTAGCCCAGCAGGACAGCCTGATCGATTCGGCGCAGGCGGACGTCGAAGCCCGTCAGGCGGAGCAGAAGCGCATTCAGCTTGATATAGATCGCATCACACCGCTGCTGAAGTCCGGCTTTGCTTCCGAAGAACAGTTGAGTAACTTTCGCGCGCAACTGGCCGTGGCCAAGGCTCAGGTTCGCCGCGCGGCTGCGGACGCCCGCACCCAGGTACTGGTCAAGGACAGTTTGAATGCCGACGTTGGGCGCCTGGAAGCCGTGGTTGCCGCAGCGCAAGCGGATATCGGACGCGCAGAACTGGATCTGCAACGCACAGAGATCCGCGCCCCTATTGCCGGCCGTGTCGGCCAGCGCAGTGTGCGTACGGGCCTCAACGCCCAGCGCGGTGCGCATTTGTTGGCTCTGGTGCCGCAGCAGCAGCTGTGGGTACAAGCCAACTTCAAGGAAACTCAGATTGAGGGCATTCACCCTGGCCAGGAGGCAATGCTGACCTTCGATGCCTTTCCTGGTCAGGAAGTACTCGGGCGTATCGACAGCCTGTTTCCTGCCTCGGGCGCTCAGTTCAGCCTGTTACCGCCGGACAATGCCACGGGCAACTTCACCAAGGTGGTTCAGCGGATCCCGGTCAAAATCCTGATCGACAACGATCATCCGCTCAGCCCCGATTTACGGCCGGGTATGTCGGCCGAGGTAAAGGTGTCGCTGCGTGACTGAGGCCGTTGCCGAACAGGTTATACCGCCACCCGGCAGGCGTGATTGGATCGCCATCCTCAGCGCCATACTGGGCGCCTTCATGGCCATTCTGGATATCCAGATCATCAATTCCTCCCTGCGCGATATTCAGGGCGCCCTCTCGGCGACAATCGAGGAGGGCTCATGGATTTCAACTTCTTACCTGGTCGCAGAGATCATCATTATTCCGCTGGCCGCATGGCTCACCATGGTCATGTCCGCGCGACGTTTTGCGGTCGTTGTCTCTTCCTGTTTCGTGCTGGCATCGCTGCTGTGTTCCCTGGCCTGGAGCCTGGAGAGCATGATCGTTTTTCGAGTATTGCAGGGCCTGGCTGGCGGCGCACTGATCCCCTTCGCCTTCATGCTGGTATTGACCAAACTACCGCCGCCGGACCGACCCAAAGGCATGGCTATGTTTGCAGTCACCGCGACATTTGCACCCTCAATTGGCCCAACGATCGGCGGCTGGCTAACGCAGAATTATGGCTGGGAATATATTTTCTATATCAACATTGTCCCGGGCCTGCTGATGATCTCCGGTCTGCTGTACGGTCTTGAAAAGTCACCCCCACGCTGGGAACTGCTCAAGCAAGGTGACTATCTCGGTATCTTGACCATGGCGCTGGGTCTGGGCTGTCTGCAGGTATTTCTCGAGGAAGGGCATCGCGAAGACTGGCTTGAATCCAACCTGATGCTCGCACTGGCGGTCATTGCATTCATGAGTCTGGTCACCTTTATCATTTTGCAGCTGTCACGCCCCAACCCACTGGTCAACCTGCGCCTGTTCAAGGACCGCAATTTCCTCTTCGGTAGCCTGGCCAATATCGGCCTGGGTGTCGGTTTATACGGCACAGTGTTTGTGCTGCCGGTCTATCTGGCCCAGATTCAGGATTACAACGCATTACAAATTGGCCAGGTACTGATGTGGATGGGCTTACCACAGTTGCTGATCATTCCCTTGGTGCCCATCCTGATGCGTCATGTAGATGCACGCCTTATTTGCGCCACGGGATTTTCGCTATTCGCCTTCGCCAGCTTTTCCAGCGGCTCCCTGAGCTTGGATTTTGCTGGAGAGCAATTCATCGGCATTCAGATATTCAGGGCGATTGGTCAGCCAATGGTGCTGGTACCCATGTCGATCCTGGCCACCGCAATGATCCCGCCCTCCCAGGCCGGGTCGGCATCGAGCCTGTACAACATCCTGCGCAATCTCGGGGGCGCTATCGGTATCGCTGCGCTGGCAACCATCCTCGACAGCCGGGCCAAACACTATTTTGACTTCCTGCGCGAATCCATAGTCCCCGGCAACCCGGCGGTAGAGGAGCGACTGAAGGTGCTGACCGATCAGCTGGGCGACCCACAGACGGCGTTCATGGTGCTCAACAACCAGGTCCACCAACAGGCGCAAATCATGGCGTACAACGACGCCTTCCACCTGATCGGCATCATGCTTGCCTGCTCCATGGTCTTTGTCCTGATGGTTAAACCCATCCCCGGTGAGCCCGTCAACAAAACCTGATATTCGTCACTTTTTTTGACCGCCTACTGGTATAAACCCCCGCCAAACGCTAGCATCCGCCTATTGATGTAAAAAATATGCAACACACCTAGCACAAGGGTATCCCATGGCTCAGACGGACCATACTTCATCCTATTACGCCGCATCCGCGAACGCCTCACCGGATCGCCCCGCCCTGCAGGGTAACCATGAAACCGATGTGTGCGTCATCGGGGCTGGATACACCGGTGTGTCCACAGCACTCTTCCTGCTTGAGCAGGGTTTCAAGGTTACGATTCTTGAAGCCGCACGGGTCGGCTTTGGTGCTTCGGGACGCAATGGTGGCCAGATCGTCAACAGTTACAGCCGCGACATTGATGTTATCGAGCGCAATGTAGGGCCTGAACAGGCCAGACTGCTAGGCGAGATGGCCTTCGAGGGCGGCCGGATCATTCGTGAGCGGGTCGCCAAATATAATATCCAGTGTGACCTGAAGGACGGCGGCGTGTTCGCCGCGGTGACCGAAAAACAGATGCGCCACCTCGAAGCCCAGAAAGTGCTGTGGGAGCGCTACGGCCACAACCAGCTTGAACTGATGGACAGCAAACGCATACGCGAAGTGGTCAACACAGAGGCCTATGTTGGCGGCATGCTCGACATGAGCGGCGGTCATATTCATCCGTTGAATCTGGTACTCGGCGAGGCTGACGCGGTCGAATCTCTGGGGGGCATCATTCATGAGCAGTCCCGCGTCATCCGTGTCGAACAAGGTGTCAAAGCCGTAGTACATACTGAACAGGGCCAGGTGACCGCAGACTTCGTCGTCGTAGCCGGCAATGCCTACCTGGGCGGTCTGATTCCACAATTGGAAGCCAAATCCATGCCCTGTGGCACTCAGGTGATCACTACCGAGCCCCTGAGCGAGTCAATGGCCCGCTCACTGTTGCCGCAGGATTACTGCGTAGAAGACTGTAACTACTTGCTCGACTACTACCGACTCTCCGGAGACAACCGACTGATCTTCGGCGGCGGCGTAGTCTACGGCGCCCGTGACCCAGCTAACGTGGAGGCACTGGTGCGCCCGAACATGCTCAAAGCCTTCCCTCAGCTCAAAGACGTCAAGATCGACTACGCCTGGACCGGCAACTTCCTGCTGACGCTGTCACGTCTGCCCCAGGTCGGTCGTCTGGGCAGTAATGTGTACTACTCGCAGGGCTGCAGTGGCCACGGCGTGACCTATACCCACCTGGCCGGCAAGATCCTCGCCGAAGCCATCAGTGGCCAGGCCAAACGTTTCGACGCCTTCGCTGATCTACCCCACTATCCTTTCCCCGGCGGCAGGTTGTTCCGAGTGCCATTCACGGCAATGGGAGCGCTCTACTATAAGATGCGTGACCAACTGGGCTGGTAAACCAATGAAGCACGTCACACATTGTGACGTGCGCAGGAACTTGTGTCGTTGTATGTGTTCTATCAAGCACTAGCGTCTCTTTTTAGGGAGTATGCTTAGGATCGGTGACGAATATTCGGCACCTTAGGGCAACCCGCATACGGAAGCCCCACGATAATAATGAGGAGTAGGCTATGACTTTTACCGCAACGACCAGACGTTTTCTTTCGATTATGCTGACAGCCCTGTTCCTGCTCACCACCGTGACCAGTGTGCATGCTCAAGCTTCAATGATCGGTACCAGCGATGTAATCAATCAGGAACAGGCAAGTGTTGATCGCGACGCGCTCAAGAGCATGTTGTCTGACCAGGCTGTTCAGGAAAAAATTGCATCTATGGGCGTCTCCGCTGATCAGGTCGAGCAACGCATCAACAGTCTGACCGCTGATGAGCTCGCCTACTTCAACGCCCAGCTCGACGAAGCGCCAGCCGGCGCCGGTGGTATTCTTGGAGTGATCGTGCTGTTCCTGGTGATCTTCATCATTACCGACCTGCTCTGCGCTACCAACGTCTACAAGTTCGTCAACTGCATCAATCGCTGATCCTGTGCCCCGATTCACGCACCTGATCGTACTGCTCGGGCTGGCAGCATTGCTGTCAGCCTGTGCAGGGCGACCCATAGACATACCCCCACCTGAAGCCTTCGCCGATCTATCCGCGAAGCGCCAGCTTGAACAGGTCCCTTTTTATGCGCAGGACGCCTACCAATGCGGCCCTGCGGCACTGGCGATGGTCCTTAATCATCGCGGTAAACCCGCCACACCCGAAGCCCTCAAAGACCGCGTATACATACCCGAGCGTAAAGGCACCCTGCAGGTAGAGCTGGTATCAGCCGGCCGGGAACGTGACCTATTGGTCTACCCTGTGGCAGGCAAACTTGAAAGTGTGATGGCCGAAGTGGATGCCGGTAACCCGGTGCTCGTTATGCAGAATCTCGCATTCAACTGGCTCCCGCAATGGCACTACGCCGTCGTGATCGGCTACGACCTCGCAACCAAAGAAATGATTGTGCACAGCGGCCTGAACGAAGCGCAGCGCGAGCCCTTCAAAGTATTCCTCCGTACCTGGCAGCGCGCTGACCGCTGGGCAGTCGTTATGCTGCCACCCGATCGACTACCCGCCACTGCAGAGCCCCTGCCCTATCTACGAGCAGCCAGTGATCTCGAGCAGACCGGCAGACTAGACAGCGCCGCCCTGGCCTACCAAAGCGCAATGCAGCACTGGCCCGAGCAGGCCGCAGCGCGTTTCGGCATGGGTAATGTTGCCTGGGCCCAAGGGCGACGTGGTGAAGCGGTAGAGCACTTTCGCACACTCACTTCTGAGTTCCCCGAACTGCAGGCGGGCTGGAACAATCTTGCCTATGGCCTTGAGACAACGGGTTGCCCGGTTGCTGCAGAAAAGGCGAGGGCCTGTGCGGCTGCCACGCAAAATAACTCTTCTAGTGCAACCGCCCGTACTCTAGTGTGCCAGGTTCCTGCCTGCCCTTAGCGCACACATCCTTTACAGCGAGCCGCTTCATTTTTCACAACCCTACTTACTTAGACAGACTGTATTTTTTAATTTTCCAACGAGCCTATATAGGAACTGTTTAACTTCTAATATTTTACAAATTCAAACTTGCTTCTCATTAATTGTGAAATGGGTCTCAAAAAAACATTTATGTATTTCCTTGAAACCTCGCAACCACAACATAAAAACATATATTTATGTTTTAATTTCAATGTGTTGGATAAAATACAGACCCTCTCGGAGACGACCAGCCCACAGCGTGCCGGCTTGCAACTCTTATTTTCCGAGATTAGGATATGATCGTATAGCATGAGGGCGAGTGAAAATAATTGCTGAATTATTACGCAAAGAATAGCTCTCATAGCGTGCTTATCGAAACTATAAAATTTTACCCTGTATGAACTTAAATATTTTGAAGTTGCGTTAACTCGTTGCTCTGTATTTTAAAAATACTTTATAAATACATGAACCTGACGTGACATCTTCTGCGCTGAAGGAACAGCGACCCGTGAATTTGCCTGATATTCCCCCGACACTTGCCCCGATGAACGATATCGCGCAGCCGCGCTTGCAGGGAAACTTGCGCGCACCTTCAACCGACGATCCGACGACCCACCTTTCCACTCAGGCTAGGCCCCGCGACTACGGCCTGATCGGTGAGTGCCCACCAATGCGCGCGCTGCATCAAATGGTCAGTGAAGTGCTGCATACACCCGACTGTGTGCTGCTGACCGGCGAGACTGGCACGGGTAAGGAGCTGGTCGCCCGTATCATTCACAACAACGGAACCCGACGCAGCAAGCGCTTCGTGGTCCATAATTGCGCCTCTATGCCGGACACCCTGCTCGAATCAGAACTATTCGGCTATCGCAAAAGCTCTTTCGAAAGCGTTGAAAGCGACCACACCGGCATTTTCGATGCAGCAAACGGTGGTACGCTTTTTCTGGAAGACATAGACGTCATATCGCCGTCGATGCAGGCAAGACTGCTGCGTGTGCTGCAGGAAGGCGAAATACGCCCGCTGGGTGGTAACAAGACTCACAAGGTTGACGTACGCGTTGTCGCTTCTACCCATTGCGATCTGAGGGCGCAGGCAGAGCGTGGACTATTTCGCACGGACCTGTTCTATCGTCTGGCCAGCTTTTCTATCACGCTCTCGCCACTGCGCGATCGCGGCGATGACGTTCTCATTCTGGCACGCCATTTTGCTTCCAAGGCTTGCGCCTTCTTAGATCGTCCCGCCTGCCGCTGGACCGATTCTGCACTCGAGTATCTGGCTAACTATAGGTTTCCTGACAACGTGCGTGAGTTAAAAGGGCTAGTCGAGCGGGCTATTCTGCGCTGTGAAGGGGACGAGCTACTTGCCGAGCACTTTAACCTGGATGTCTACACCACCAGAAACCTCAGACTGAGCTTGCGCGAACGTATGGACAGATTCGAACGCAACCTGCTCATCGATTGTCTGCATAAAAACAGTGGTAACCAGACCCGCGCCGCCGGCGAGTTAGGCTTATCCCGCCGCACCTTGCTGTACCGCATACAGCGACTGAAAATCAGTCAAGCTGAACTAAAAATAACAAAAAAACAGAAGCCCGAACCGTAATTTAATTGTTTGAACTGGAACAAAAGTTATTCCCGAGCTTACTAAGGAACACATTAGCGCCTCACCATCATGCATTCCTATTTGCAACCCACGTCCCATAAATCTGCCCAGCAGGTAGTATAGGCTGGACTCTTCAACTCCCGCTTCATTCCCCAGCCCGGCGTTAGCGGCACCCGTGCGGGGCGCAGGGTGCCCCGGCCCCAACGCCCGTTTATTTCATCCAGTACGCTCATCACCTTTTCCGCTGCGGCAGGCTGCACCTCGGCGAACAGGTCATCAGTGAACTCGCCCCGCTGTCGCAGATCCAGAAGCATGATCTCCGCCTTAGCGTAGGCGTGACCCGGCTTGAAGATGGCATCCAGCCCCTGCTGGGCGGCGCGCACAATCAATCGCGTATCATCCGAGGGATAGGGCAGTTCGCAAACGATCCCCTTGGCAAACTTAACTTCCTCCGGATTGAACATGCCGGTGCGGATCGCCACGCGAATACGTTTACACAGGGAACCCTGAGCTCTGAGCTTCTCACAGGCGCGCGCAGTGTAAGTTGCGACGGCTTCACGGATCGGCTCCACCTCATGTAGCCGCTGGCCAAAGGCGCGGCTGCTGCATATCTCCTGTTTTGCTGATGGTGACTCCTCCAGGCCAAGACACGAGACACCTCGTAGCTCCCGCGCGGTCTTCTCGATCACCACGCTGAACTGCTTACGCAGGCTCCAGGCATCGGCCTGGGCCAGATCCCAGGCTGTCTTGATGCCCATAGAGGTCAGATGTGCGGTCATCCGCCGGCCCACGCCCCACACCTCAGACACCGGCATGACCTTCAGCAACTTGTCGCGACGTTGTGGATCACAAATGTCCACTACCCCACCGGTCTGATTCTGCCAGCGCTTTGCCGCCGCATTGGCCAGTTTGGCAAGTGTCTTACTGCTGGCGATGCCAACGCCTGTGGGTATGCCCGTCAGCTTCAATACCTGAGCGCGTATCTGTCGGCCAAGCTTCTCGCGTTCGACGATGCCCGTCATGTCGGTGAAGGCTTCGTCAATCGAATAGACTTCCAGCGCCGGCACCAGGCCTTCGATGACAGTCATCACCCGCTCACTGATGTCGCCGTACAGGGCGTAATTGGAGCTGAACGCCAGTACACCATGACGCTGCAAAGTGCCGCGAATCTGGTGAAAAGGTTCACCCATTTTCACAAAAGGCTTGGCGTCTGCCGACCGGGCAATCACGCAACCATCATTGTTGCTTAGTACCACAATAGGTACCCGCTGCAGGTCCGGGCGGAACACGCGCTCACAGGAGGCATAAAAGGAATTGCAATCGATCAGCGCAAACACCTGGTCAACCATGGCTGCGGTGCCTGCGAATGCTGTCCGTCACCACGCCCCATATCACCAGGTCGTCCCCTTCAAGAATATACCGGGGCGAATACTTTGGATTTTCAGAGCACAGCACCACCTCCTCACCCCGGATCGACAACCGTTTGACGAAAGTCTCGCCATTAATTGCCGCGATGACCACGTCGCCATGCCGGCCGGTCAGCGCTCGACTGACCACCAGCACATCACCGTGCAGAATCCCCGCTCCGATCATACTGTCGCCGTCAGCGCGCACCAGGTAGGTATGCGGCGCATCGATATCCAACAGTTCATCCAGTGACAGGGTCTGCTCCATATGATCCTGCGCCGGGCTGGGGAAGCCGGCAGAAACACGGGAGGAAAAAAAGGGCAGCTCAATGAGGGAGCTGCCCACGGGACCTAGAATGGTAATAGCGCTCATGTCGGTGACCTTGTAAAATACTGTACGTACATACAGTACACTAATTCACCCGATCAGCGCCAAATGGAAAATGTAACCCGCGAGCCGCACTCTACAACAGCATCCGCGGGGACCCATTGTCGGCTTTAACCCTCCGCGATCAACTCCCGCAGGACAAAGTGCAGGATCCCGCCTGCCTTGAAGTAATCAACCTCATTACCCGTATCGATGCGGCAAAGGACGTCGAATTCAACCTTTTCGCCGTTATCCTTCGTAGCGACCATCTTCAGCGTCTGACCTGGC
This sequence comes from Halopseudomonas sp., assembly GCF_047631575.1. Classification (GTDB taxonomy): domain Bacteria; phylum Pseudomonadota; class Gammaproteobacteria; order Pseudomonadales; family Pseudomonadaceae; genus Halopseudomonas. The sequence goes on from NZ_JBLIAB010000005.1 coordinate 254,382, forward strand.
TTCAGATCATCGGTGACACCCTTGATATCGACCACTTCCTGACCGTCAAGACCCAGCGAGCCAACACTCTGGCCATCCTTGAACTGCAGCGGCAACACACCCATACCCACCAGGTTGGAACGGTGAATGCGCTCAAAGCTCTCGGCAATCACCGCCTTCACGCCCAGGAGATTAGTGCCCTTCGCCGCCCAGTCGCGGCTGGAGCCGGTGCCGTATTCCTTGCCGGCAAACACCACCAATGGTGTGCTGTCCTGCTGATAGCGCATCGCCGCATCGTATATCGCCATACGCTCGCCGCTGGGCACGTGAATGGTTTCACCACCCTCTTCGCCGCCGAGCATCCGATTACGAATACGGATATTGGCAAAGGTGCCGCGCATCATGACTTCGTGGTTACCCCGACGCGAGCCGTAGGAATTGAAATCTTTTGGATCGACACCCTGCTCCTGCAAGTAGCGGCCAGCCGGGGAGCTGCCCTTGATGTTACCCGCAGGCGAGATGTGGTCAGTGGTGATCGAGTCGCCAAATACCGCCAGCACCCGCGCCTGGTCCACAGGTTTCAGCGGCTCCAGCGGCTGGTCGATGTGATCAAAGTACGGGGGATTCTTGACATAGGTCGAATCGTTCATCCAATCATAAGTTGCGCCTTCGGCCACCCGGATTGACTGCCAGTGCTCATCACCGCTGAACACATCAGCGTAGCGTTCGCGGTACATCGAATCCTCGACCATACCCACCGCATCGGCGATCTCGGCGTTACTGGGCCAGAGATCCTTGAGGAACACCGGCTTGTTATTCTTGTCGAGCCCCAGTGGGTCTTCCAGCAAGTTCATGCGCGTATTACCCGCCAGCGCATAGGCCACCACCAGCGGCGGCGATGCCAGCCAATTGGCTTTCACCTGCGGATGCACCCGCCCTTCAAAGTTACGATTGCCCGAGAGCACTGCAGACACCACCAGATCATGCTCGGTTACCGCCAGTGCAACTGGCTCCGGCAACGGGCCCGAGTTACCGATACAGGTTGTGCAGCCATAACCCACCAGATTGAACCCCAGTGTGTTGAGCGAATCAGTCAGACCCGCCCGGAGCAGATAATCGGTCACCACCTTGGAGCCCGGCGCCAGCGATGTCTTGACCCACGGCTTGCGCACCATGCCGAGCTCAACCGCTTTTTTGGCCAGTAGACCGGCCGCCATCATGACGCTCGGATTGGAGGTGTTGGTACAGGAAGTGATAGCCGCAATCACTACAGCACCATGACTGATCTCATGCTCCTCACCATCGATCACCACCGTCGCACCATTACTCGGACCGCCTACAGCAACCCCGCCGCCGCCTTCGGTTTCCAGGCGCGACTCAGCCTCGTTAGCGGGACGCAACACCAGATCCAGCAGCTCATCGAATGCGGCATGCACATCCCCCAGCGCAACCCGATCCTGTGGCCGACGCGGTCCTGCCAGGCTGGCTTCGACGGTGCTCATATCCAGTTCGAGACTGTCGGTAAATTCCGGTTCGGCACCGGGCTCACGCCACATGCCTTGGGCCTTGGCATAGGCTTCGACGCGGGCAACGACGTCATCCGGACGACCCGTCAGGCGCAGATAGCGCATGGTTTCGTCATCAATCGGGAAGAAGCCACAGGTAGCGCCGTATTCAGGCGCCATGTTGGCTATGGTCGCGCGGTCAGCCAACGGCAGATCCGCCAGTCCGTCGCCATAAAACTCGACAAACTTGCCGACCACGCCCTTGGCCCGCAGCATCTGGGTCACGGTCAACACCAGATCGGTCGCAGTCATGCCCTCGGGCATCTTACCTGTCAGCTTGAAGCCAACCACCTCTGGAATCAGCATCGATACCGGCTGACCCAGCATCGCAGCCTCGGCTTCAATACCGCCAACACCCCAGCCCAGCACCCCAAGACCATTGATCATGGTGGTGTGCGAGTCGGTACCCACCAGTGTGTCTGGGTAAGCCCACAGCTCGCCGTCTACCTTGCTCGACCAGACACTCTGGCCAAGGTATTCGAGGTTTACCTGGTGGCAAATGCCGGTACCCGGCGGCACAACACGGAAGTTATCAAAAGCCTTCTGCCCCCAACGCAGGAACTCGTAACGCTCCCCGTTGCGTTGCATTTCGATCTCGACGTTCTCTTCAAAGGCGTCCGCATCGGCAAAATGATCCACCATCACCGAGTGATCAATCACCAGATCCACCGGCGACAGGGGATTAATCCGCTGCGGATCACCACCCGCGCGCGCAACCGCATCCCGCATCGCGGCCAGATCCACCACCGCGGGCACACCGGTAAAGTCCTGCATCAGCACACGAGCCGGGCGATATTGAATCTCACGATCCGAGCTGCGGGTTTTCAGCCAGTCGGCCATTGCCTGAATGTCCTCACCGGTCACGGTCACACCATCCTCGTGGCGCAGCAAGTTTTCCAGCAACACCTTCAATGACACCGGCAGCCGGGTCAGATCACCCAAATGTTCTGCGGCCTTGGGGAGCGAATGGTAGTGATAGGTGGTATCGCCTACCTGCAGGGTAGTCTTGGTTCCCAAACTGTTACCCAGGCTTTTAGCTTCAGACATTGCATGACCTCCATTAAGCCCGCTGGCAAGTAACCAACGGCAATCTTGATATACTCTTACCCTAAAGCGCCGGCGGCGAGGACGCAAACACCCCTCAAGAAAATTCGGCGCGAGTCGATAATTAACAGCATAGTCAAAATGAATCCGCCCGGGGCTCAGAAGTCAGTTGTTTGAACTCCAAAATCAGGAAATACCCAGCACATGCGCAACAATCAGCCGGTGACCCAGCGTGAACGCACACTCAGCGCCAACCAGAAACTGATATCGACTACGGACCTCAAGGGCAACATCACCTATTGCAACGATGCATTTGTTGCCATAAGCGGTTTTGAACATAAAGAACTGATCGGCAGCCCACAGAACATTATCCGCCACCCCGACACCCCCGCGGCTGTTTTTGGCCACATGTGGGGTGACCTGAGCGCTGGCAGGAGCTGGATGGGAATCGTCAAGAACCGATGCAAAAATGGCGATCATTACTGGGTAAACGCCTTTATCACCCCCATCTGGGAAAACAACAAAGCAGTCGGATATGAGTCCGTGCGGGTCAAGACTACAGCCTCCCAAGTGCAACGGGCTGAAACGCTCTATCGCCGGTTGAACAGCGGTAAAACCGCAACGGGCACAGCATGGGGTGCGATCATCGGCGAAATAGCCCCTGTAGTGGTACTCGCGGCCACATCCGGTGGTGCCGGATTGATGTTTGGCAGCTGGGGTGTTCTGGCTGCAGCGGGGTTCGCTATTCCAGTTGGTTTCCTCCTGCGCAGCTGGCACGAGCAGCGCTTGCAAAGCATTATAAAGGTAGTCGATAACAGCATTACCGATCCTCTGCTGGCCACCATGTATACCGCTCATAAAGGGGTACTTGGCCAGTTGGAAATGGCGCTGCACAGCCAACAGGCACGCATGCAAACCTGCCTGACCCGAATGCTGGACAACGCTACAAACCTGAGTCTACAGGCGCGTGAAGCCAGCCAGCTCGCCCATAAAAGCCATGACGGTATCAACAAGCAGCGCTCTGAAACCGACATGATCGCCACTGCAGTCAATGAGATGGCCTCTGCAACGCAGGAAGTATCTGCCAACGCGCACCGCACGGCCGACGCTACCCGCGAAGCCAACCGCTTGGCGGTGCTCGGCAAATCGGTTGCAGCCAAGACCCGCGATGCGATCGAAATACTCTCGGAATCGGTCAGTTCCGCCGCAACCGTCTCCTCACAACTGGCCAGCGATACCCAGGAGATCGGCAAGGTCGTTGACGTAATCAAAGGCATCGCCGACCAGACCAACCTGCTGGCTCTGAACGCCGCTATCGAAGCCGCCCGTGCTGGCGAGCAAGGCCGCGGTTTCGCCGTGGTTGCAGACGAAGTACGCGCCCTGGCGAGCCGCACCGCCCAGTCCACCGAACAGATCCACGGCCTCATCGGCAACCTGCAAACCGCAGCCAAACGCGCCGTCGATGCCATGCGCGCCGGCCACGAGCAGGCGGATCACGGTGTCGCTCAGGTGATTGAGGCCGACGAAGCGCTTGACGGTATTAGGGAAGCCATTGAACGCATCAATGAAATGACCGATCAAATTGCCAGCGCAGCGGAGGAGCAGAGCGCCGTAGCAGAAGAGCTCAACCGCAACGTCACCAATATCGCCAGCCTGTCGGATGTTAATGCGATCGAGGCCCAGCGCAGTGCCAGCCTCAGCAATGAGCTGACTCATACCGCGGAGCTTCAAACAGCTCTCGTGGAGCGTTTCAGCCGGCGGTAATGGTGCTTCCATAAGTGTGAGGCGGTGATAAACTCCCCGCTTTGCATTCAAATCAAGGGAACACACCATGTGCGGAATCGTCGGCGCCATCGCCCAGCGCAACATCACTCCAATCCTGATGGAGGGTCTGCGTCGGCTTGAGTATCGCGGTTATGATTCCGCCGGCGTGGCCGTCCTCACTGACGACAAGCACAACAAGCCCAAAGGCATCCTGCGCGTACGTGCGGTAGGCAAAGTCATAGAGCTGGAAAACGCCCTTACAGCGACGCCCGCCGCCGGCCATCTAGGCATCGCCCATACTCGCTGGGCAACCCACGGCAAGCCCGCCGAGCGCAATGCCCACCCGCATATTTCCGGTCGCCTGGCCGTTGTGCATAACGGCATCATCGAAAACCACAGCCCTCTGCGCAAACGCCTCATCGCCTTGGGTTATGAATTCGTCTCGGAAACCGATACCGAAGTCGTCGCTCACCTGATTGCCCATTACTACAGCGAAAGCAATGACCTGCTCAACGCGTTCCGCACCACATTGAACGAACTGCACGGCGCCTACGCGCTGGCCCTGATCCACGAAGACGAACCGGATACGCTGTATTGCGCGCGCATGGGCAGCCCCTTGGTGATCGGTGAAGGCAGCGACGAGCACTACATCGCTTCTGACCCCCTGGCGCTACTGCAGGTCACTGATCGTTTCCGCTATCTGGAAGAAGGCGACCTCGCTCGCCTGAAAAATAATAGCTGCGAGATCTGGGGTCGCGACAACAGCACGGTCGATCGCCCGGTAAAACGCTATGAACATGCCGCTTTCAGTATGGACAAAGGCGAATACCGTCATTACATGCTAAAAGAAATATTCGAGCAGCCCCAGGCCATCAGCGATACCTTGGCCGGCACTCTCGCGGACGATCACGTGCTCACCGCGATACTCGGACCAGACGCCGAAACACGCCTGCCCGACATCAAGAATATTCATATTGTCGCCTGCGGCACCAGCTACCACGCCGGCCTCGTAGCACGCTACTGGATAGAAGATCAGGCTGGCCTACCCTGCACCGTCGAAGTCGCCAGCGAATACCGCTACCGCACCGTCGTCGTGCCAGCCAATACACTGCTCATCACCATCTCCCAATCCGGCGAAACCGCCGACACCCTGGCTGCGCTGCGGTTTGCCAAGGACCAGGGCTACCTCGCCACGCTCGCCATCTGCAATGTCGCCGGCAGTTCCCTAGTGCGCGAAGCCGACTGGCGCTTGCTGACCCACGCCGGCCCCGAAATCGGCGTCGCCTCAACCAAAGCCTTCACCACCCAGCTGGTAGCCCTCCTGTGGCTCACCACCGCCCTGGCCCAGGTTGGCGGCAAAAGTCCCGAGAAAATCGCCGCAAACGTCAAAGCATTGAAGAAACTGCCTGCCATCATCGAGCAGGCCCTCACACTCGAACCGCGCATTACCACCCTGGCAGAACGCTTCGCCAGCAAGCACCACGCGCTCTTTCTAGGCCGCGGCACGCACTACCCAATCGCCATGGAAGGCGCGCTCAAGCTCAAGGAAATATCCTACATCCACGCTGAAGCCTACGCCGCCGGCGAACTCAAACACGGCCCGTTGGCCCTGGTGGACGAAGATATGCCCGTCGTCAGCGTCGCACCCAGCGACAGCCTGCTGGAAAAACTCAAGTCGAACTTAGAAGAAGTCCGCGCCCGCGGCGGCCAACTGATCACCTTCGCCTGCGAAACCGTCGAAGAAAGCGACCAGAGCAACCACGAAATCATTAGCCTGCCCTGGGTAGAAGACACTATCTCCCCCATTCTCTACACCATCCCGCTACAACTGCTCAGCTATCACGTAGCACTGGTCAAAGGCACCGATGTGGACAAACCCAGAAACCTGGCCAAGTCCGTCACCGTGGAATAAAGCCAATATCACCGTTATTCCAGCCCAGTCCGTGTTGTCAGTGACTGCAAGCCAGACGCAATCAGACTTTCGACTCGCAGAAGGTCTTCATTGCGCTTGTCAGTTGTTCCAGCTGCCCTGCTGACATAGTGTAGGGCGGCATGGTGTAGAGCAGCTTGCCGAAAGGTCTGAGCCATACGCCATGAGTTGTCAGCAGCGCCTGCGCCTCGGCAACATCGATACTCTCTGTCATCTCGACCACGCCAATCCCGCCCAGTACACGGACGGCAGCCACTGACGGCAGCTCGGCCAGCGGCCACAGCGCGCTTCTCAAGTGCGACTCGATATCCTGTAGGCGTTGCTGCCATGGCGAATCGAGCAGTAATGCTATCGATGCTTCAGCAACGCTGCATGCCAGCGGATTGGCCATGAAGGTCGGGCCATGCATGAAAACGCCCGCTTTGCTGCGACAGACGGTGGCTGCGACATCGGCAGTCGCCAGCGTGGCAGCCAACGTCATGTAACCGCCGGTGAGCGCCTTGCCGACAGTCATGATGTCAGGAATGATACCGGCATGCTCATAGGCGAACATTTTTCCAGTGCGGCCAAACCCAACAGCAATTTCGTCAAAGATAAGCAGCAGATCAAGTTCGTCGCAGAGCATTCTGAGCTGACGCAGATAGCAGGGATGGTAGATCCGCATGCCGCCAGCGCCCTGTACAACAGGCTCGATGATCACCGCTGCCAGTTCGTCGACGTGCTGTGTCAGGGTGTGGCGCCAGCGTGCAATGATCTCTGGATCGGCCACCGGGCAGCCGCCAGTACCTCCATTGCAACAGCATGCATGCTTGGCGGCCAAGAGCTGTTCGCTGGATATTGCCCCAGCGGTATCTGCCGCCGCAGGAACAACAGGCGGCATGCAGGCCGGGTCGATCGGCGGCGCTTCCAGAAAAATGTTCTGCGCCAGAAAGCCTTTGAACAGACTGTGCATGCCATTGTCCGGATCGGTCACGGACATCGCGCCAAACGTGTCGCCATGATAGCCAAAGCTGAACGCTGCAAAGCGGCTTCGTCCCTCGACCCCACGGCCCTGCCAGTACTGCAGCGCCATCTTTAGCGCAACTTCCACCGACACCGAGCCAGAGTCTGCAAGAAACACGGCTTCCAGCTCAGGCGCCGTGATATCGACCAGGCGTCGACCCAGCGCCACGGCAGAAGGATGGGTAATGCCGCCAAACATGACATGGCTCATCTTCGCCATCTGTCCGCTGATAGCAGCGTTCAGCTCGGGTACGTTGTAGCCGTGGATCGCGCTCCACCACGAGGACATACCGTCAAGCAACCGCGTGCCGTCGGCAAGCTGCAACTCACAGCCTTCAGCGGCCACGACCGGCGCACAAGGCAGGGGTCTTAAAGTCGAGGTATAGGGATGCCAGAGATGGCGCTGGTCGAATGCGAGGTCTTCAGGGGTCATGGCGTACCGGATTATGTGGAAAACAGGTTGGCCACTGTATCAAAGTTGCTGCGGTGTAGCAGGCCTTCAGCGCAGCATCACCGGGGAATGACTCCTGGTGATTATCGTCCATGTCCTGTCCCACCATGTTCGGGTGCACACCAAAGGCCTTAACCACCACATCAAACAAAAAATAAATAATCCGTGCGCAACGCTAATCCCTTAACCGCGCCTTAACAGCCCTGCAGTCACAGTGCGTGCGTCGAGGGCCATATCGGTCTGGTTTTTCCGGGGTAGATCCAGCATGAACGTTACCATCACCCACAACGGTTTCGCAGTGGCGCGCGAGACGGCTACAGTTTCTACTCTGCGTAGCGCTGCAGTCACCTGGCGAGCGGCCAGTACGCTTGATTCCAACTACCAGGTTCACAGCACCTTCGACGCCCCTTCTCGCAAGGCCATGCCGCGCAGGCGGCCACGCGTTTTGAAACGGATCGCTCGCCAACCGCGTCGGCTTATTCGCTACTCCATCGCCGCGCTTTTGCTCGTCAGCGCAGGATTTACTGCGCCGGCATCCAGTCATGAAGCGGTAAGTGAGCCTCTGCCCAAACGCTTGGATTATTCCACTGGTGCTAATCGTGGCTGATGCTTTACCGCGCTAGGGATGACGTTATCTGAAAGCGTGGTGATGTATCTGCGGTTTAGCTGCAGTGTCTTTTGCGGGAGCTCGGTGTTTTAGAACGGACACCGGGTTCCCCCCCTTATCTTCAGTGTTAATGCCCGCCCTCCTCACGCATCATGTCCAGAATCTGCTTTTCCAGTCCCGCATACGCTGGATGCGCGCGCATATCCTCACGGGTTTTAATGTCGCTGCTGGCTTTGAAGGGTGGGTGCAATAGGGTCTTCACTCGCCCCGGATGGCGGGACAGGAACACGATCTGATCGCCCAGCAACAGGGCTTCTTCCACATCATGGGTGACCATCACGACCGTCATGCGTTCCTTACGGATAACATCGAGCAGCAGTTCCTGCATTTGCCAGCGCGTCTCCGCATCCAATGCGCCAAAGGGCTCATCCATCAACAATACTTTGGGGCTGTTGGCCAGAGCACGGGCCAGGGCGACCCGTTGGCGCATGCCGCCGGACAATTGGTGTGGATAGGCATCGGCAAAGGCGCTCAGGCCGACACGCTCGAGAAAATAATCGACCGTGCCCTCCTGCATCGCCATCACATCCCCGTTGATTCGCAGACCATAAGCCACATTGTCGCGGACCTTGAGCCAGGGGAATGAGGTGTAGCCCTGAAACACCATCCCCCTATCCCTATGCGGCCCACGCACCTCTTCGCCATTCAGACTGACGCTGCCGCTGGACGGACGTTCAAGCCCAGCCATCATGCGCAATACAGTTGACTTGCCACAGCCTGAAGGACCAAGCAGAACGCACACTTGCCGTGGCTCGACGTCAAAACTGACGCCCTCCACGGCGACAACGTGTCGACCATTGTCAGCAAACACCTTACCCACCTGCTCGACCTGCAAACCCTGCAGGTCGGCACTCAGGTTGACTGCCTGCGCGCTCATTCAGCCTCCAGCGCCGCCTTTAGCGGGCTCAGTTCCACGCCAGTAGTCCAGTCGTGCATGGCGTCGGCCATACCGAACTTCTGCCACCAGGTATTGGTGGTGTTCCAGTGCTGAACAATCTGACCATTGGTCATACCCAACGGCAGTTCGCCCTCGGCCACACCCATAAAGCGCCCAGCTTCTTCCAGGTCAAACACCATAATGCCGCCCTTGTAGATCTCGCCATCAGTACCGATGACCATCTCCACATCGCTGACATTGAACTGAATCGCTTCGGCAATAATACGATTACCCTCTTCCGGATTGGCCTTCCAGTAATCGACCGCTTTAAAATAGGCCTCCATCGCCAGGTTGGCCGCTTCCGGACGCTCGGTCAGAAAGGCTTCGCTCATATACATGCCGTCACCCAGCAACGCGGTGCTGATCCAGTCGCCTTCGCTTGAATCCGCCACTACCCGAGCACCGGGCATATTTTTCAGCAACTGGCTACCAAAGGGTTCCCAGAGTTCAACCGCACTGACACTGCCGCCCAGCATCGCGCCCACGGCCTCGTCCATAATCACGTTAACGAACTCGACCTGATCGATAGCAACGCCATTTTGTTCCAGCCAGATACCCATGAAAATCTGCGTCAAACCACCTTCCATCACCGCGATCTTCTTGCCGATCAGGTCCTTGGCAGACTCAATGCCCGGCGCCAGGATAATCTTGTCCGTGCCGTAGGATGGGTTGGTATAGGTCACCAGCTTGACTGGCACATTCTTGTCGACCGCAATCGGGCCGTATTCAACCGTGCTGGAGGTGATATCCAGTTGACCGGCCGTCATCAGGCCGAAGCTTTCATAGGGGTCTTCGATAATAGTGATATTGAGATCCAGCTCAGGGACCAGATTCTTTTCCTTGGCGATAAACCAGAAGCCATAACCCGGCCACGAGAACAGCGACACATTGACCTGCTCCGCCGCCTGAGCGACCCCTGCAGCGCACATCAGCGCTGCACCCAGTACACAGCCTTTGGCTGTTTTGCTCCAGTTGCTCGATCGCATAGTGAATCTCCTAGATGAGTGAAACTTTAAATCTGTTCGCGACGGCCTCGTCGCAAAGGGCTTATTTCCCCCGCTGCCGCAAATACGGAAACGCCAACCAATGCACCCCACGAAACGCCAAATCACATAACAATCCCAGCGCGCCGATCACCACAATTCCGGCCATGATGTCGTCCACGTACACAAAACGTCTGGCGCGCATCATCATGGCGCCGATGCCATCTGTAGCCGCGACGATCTCGGCAATCACCAGATAGGTCCAGCTCACCGCCAGCATCTGCCGACAGGTATCAACAATGCCCGGCAGTGCCGCCGGTACTACTACCGTCCAGAGAATCACCCGTCGTGAGCCGCCCAGAGTCTTGGATGTCTCGATAAAATCCGTCGGCACCTGCCGCACCACGTCACTGACCAGGGTGATCAAGAACCACACCACCCCCAAGACCAGCAGCGCGATCTTCTGCTCGTCACCTGTACCCAGCCACATCAACAGCAGCGGGATAAAGGCCGGCGCAGGCAGGTAGCGAAAGGCCGAGACCAACGGATTGAAGAACGCCGCCACCAGCGGGAACGCGCCCATCAGCACACCCAGCGGGACAGCAAGTGCCACCGCCAGCGCAAAACTGATACCAATGCGTTTGAGACTTGCCAGTACGTCAGCGCTGAATTCGCGCTCAAAAAACAACTCGCGCAGCGACTCAAGTACCTGCAGCGGCCCTGGAAAAAGCGGGCTTGACGTACCCTCTCCCGTTGCGGCGAAGTGCCACGCCAGCACAAAAGCCAACCACGCTGTCACGCCCAACATCAGTTTGATACCCGGAGCCACTGGCTGCTTGAAATCAAAACTATCCCAGACTGCTGCCCTGAATCCCGACATCAATGCTCTCCACCCAAAGCCTGCTCAGCAGGTAAAAAAAGCATCAAAATGCAGTGAGGAATGACAACGCATTAACTCCCACGGCCTTACCGTCTCGTACCGTTTCGCGCACATCCGCCGTGCCGTACTCCTCAGCCAGCACCCGACCCACCCGGTGTTGATGAAAGCTCTTCACCTGCCCCCACATGCTCAGCTGCTGCGGGCAGCTATCGCCATACAGGCTGTGATGAAACGCTGGCAATCGATACCAGGCCGTGGTGGGCTTGGTGTGGTGGGCATTGTGGTAGGAGAAGTTCAGCGCCAGCAGGTTCAGCCAGGGCCAACGCGCCGAGATCAGATTGCTGTAGGTATTGTGCTCTTCGTACTCACGGTTACCCTTGTACGGAGGCTTGGCATCGGTGGTGTCCAGCGTGTAGAAAATCTCGTAATTGTGCTGAAAAGAATCCATAAAACGCAGAAACGTCAGAAATAGGCAGTAGGCCACGGCATAACCGAGCGCCGCCAAAGGCGCAAACCAGATGAGTAGCGCAAAGACACTGAACCGCAGCAAGGTCACCCGTATCACCCGCCCACGCTGGGCCTTTTTGCTTTCATAAACAAAAGGCGCAGCGATCAACATGCCGTGCATGATCAGCTCCACCGCAGGGATATAACACCACTCCAGACCGCGAACGACCTTGTGCAGCACCGGCCGTTCAACCAACCACGCGCGATAATCGAAGGCGACCGGCTCGCAGTTATCAACGTGATGGCGCATATGCTTGTAGCGCATGTCTTCGTAGGTGCCGTAATGGGAGCCGGTGATCACATTCATCCAGCGTCCAATCCGGGTGTTATGTTCAACCTTCTTGCACAACGCGTTGTGCCCACAGTCGTGCAACAGGTACGCCGCTATCGTCATACCATGGGCCACGGCGAGCACGCCCAGCGCCAGACTCCACCAGGCGCCCACACATAACAGCGCCCAGCCGCCAAAGTAAGTTAGCAGTACGTATCCGATCGCCAGGGTATTGGGCAACATGCCCTCGTCGCGCCAGATGTTTTTGTAAATCTGCATTGCTCATGCCTCTTGTAATGACCTGCACACCCTCAGGTGCTGTTAACCAGTAACCCGCTCTTGTTGCGCGGCCTGCCAGAGCCCAAACTGATCACGCTCGCGCAACCCAACCCAGCGATTCATCTGCCAAAGATCAGCAACGGGCATGCCGGTGAACGGTTGTGTGTGCAGATAGCCATCGGGGCCAAATTCCGGGGTCATGCTGCTGGCGGTATAACCACGACGCATCTGGCTGGCCCAGATCGCTTGCCAGCTACGCTCGTGCGAGGCCAAGGCCTCCGCATATTCTGGCGCAGCAGGGTGAGGCACCTGTGGGCCCTGGTCGTAGCCAACTCGGCTGTGCACGTGATGGGCTTTTTCCGCCACCTCCAGAATGGTTTCCCACTCGCTGTCCATCTGCCGCTCACAGACCACCACCCAGTGGCTGAAATCACAGGTAATGAGCAGATCGGGCAACGCGCGCAGAACATCGCGCGTAATCCAGGGGTTGAAGAAGGAGCGACTGCGATGCGTCTCGAAGCTGCACAGCACGCCATAACGGTCAGCCATGTCCTGCGCGCGTCGGAAAAAGTCGACTTGCACGTCCAGAGGCCACGCATCACAGCCGCCCATCACATTGCAAAAGCGCGGATTCAACATCAGGCTGCGTTTGATCTTTGTCTCAAGCGAGGCCAGGTGCTCATCGGGCGTGGCATGACGATCAGGCACATAACTGCCTGTCGTGCATATCTCGGCTATGTAACTCAGACCATGGTCGGCGAATACTGCCGCCATCTGCTCCCGATCGGCCTCATCAGCCGGGGCCGGGGCCTCTATCCCGGTAAAGCCAGCGTCGACTGCCAACAGCGCGCCCTGCTCAACCGTGCCCTCATGGCCCCACAATGTCTTGTACAGATCCAGTTGCATACAACGTGCTCCAGCTCGGTAAATTGACTAATTAAGTACTAGCAAGCGGCATGCCATATGGATGCAACCTTGCATAGGTCGCTGTTTTACATGCTGTTCAGCATGTATATTGACCATACAGTCCGGTGATACCCTGCACAGCATCGGAGCATTGGGCGGTTTCATGCACCAGATTGCCGCGCTCGCCCCACACCCGCAAAAAAAAGGCTCAACCCCGCTCTCTGAAGCCCGCAATGGATCCCCGCATTTGCGCGGATGACGATCCGCCCTGATCCCAAGCTCGATCTTTGTTAAGGTCTCTATACGTTCAGCCAATGTCAGGAGCCCTACGATGGCGCAGGAATCTGTGAAAAGTAGCTCCGGCAACACACCCGCCAGTGTCCCCAGTACCATGGCAGCGGTGTTGTTGACCGGCCATGGCGGCGTCAACAAGTTGGTTTACCGGCAAGATGTGCCTACCCCGTCGCCCGCTCACGGCGAAGTACTGGTGCGCATCACTGCAACGGCGAAGAACAACACCGATCGCAAGGCACGCGAGGGGCTGTATCCTACGAAGGGGAAGGCCGATACCACTTCCTTTGCGATTGGCGGCGAGGCCACACTGACCTTCCCGCGTATTCAGGGTGCGGACATTGCCGGCCATGTCGTCGCCGTGGGGGCGGGCGTGGATACCGCCCGTATCGGTGAGCGTGGCTTGCTCGATTTCAATCTCTACGCAGACACCCGCCGCGACATCAACCTCACGCCGGACTATTACGGTCATGGCGCTGACGGCGGTTACGCGGAGTATGTTGCGCTGCCGTCCGAGCAGTTTCATCACATCGACAATCCCGACCTGGGCGATGCCGAGCTCGCGGCGATGGGCATGTGCTCCTACCAGACCGCTCTGCACATGCTCACCACTGCCCGCATTCAGGCTGGCGAGCGGGTATTGGTAACCGGTGCCAGCGGCGGCGTGGGGACGGCGCTGATTCAGTTATGCCGGATTATCGGCGCAATTCCCTACGCCCTCAGTCGGCAGGAAAAAGCCAAGGCACTGCTCGAGCTTGGCGCCGAAGCCGTGCTCTACCGCGACGACATGGATGGCTTCGCCGACCAGGTGCGCGCTCTGACCGGCGGCGCGCCCTTCGATGCGGTGATGGATTTGATTGGCGGCGGGATGACCGATCAGTTCATCGACAGCATGATCTTCGACATGAAGCGCCGCACCACTTACCCCCGGCTCAGCATCGCCGGTGCCAGTGGTGGCAATGTCAGCGAGATCATGTGGACGCGCATTTACCTCTACCAGGTGCAGATCTTTGGCGTCTCCCACGGTACCCGAAAAGAAGCGGATCAATTGATTGCTTGGATCCGCAGCGGCCAACTCAAACCCGTGCTGCATGCCGCGTTCAAACTCTCGGAACTGCATCGCGCTGAAGAGTACTTCATCAATCGCGACAGCCACTACCTGGGCAAGATTGTTATCGTTCCGGACAGCCAGTGGCAGCAGCATGGCGCCCCCTATGCCCTGCAGGAACTCACATGAAACGCGAACTCAGCATCCAGCTGATCGATACCCACGCCGGTGGCGATGTCAGCCGGATTGTCATCGGCGGCATCCGCGCCCTGCCCGGCGCCAATGTGCGCGAGCAAATGCATTACCTGCGGGATGAAGCCGATGGATTGCGCACACTGCTATTGACTGAGCCCTATGGCATCCCGGAAATGTCCGTCGACCTGATCGTACCAGCCAGCCATCCCGACGCGCTGATGGGCTATATCATCATGGAGGTCATGGGCTACCCGATCTACTCCGGCTCCAACACCCTCTGCACCGCCACCGCCCTGCTGGAAAGCGGCCTGATCCCCAAACAGGAAGGGGTGCAGCGCTTCATCCTCGAATCCCCGGCCGGGCTGGTGAATATCACCGCCCAGATTACCGATGGCGTTGTCGAGGCTGTCACCTGCGAAGGCTTACCCAGCTATATTCATACCCATAACGCCAGCATCGATGTCCCGTCGATCGGCCGGGTGAACTACAGCGTGGCCTACAGCGGCGGATTTTACGCGCTGGTCGATGCCACCGAACTTGGGTTTGCTTTGACCCGCGAAGAGGAACGGGCCCTGAACGACTGCGCCTTCGCTATCGTCGAAGCACTGCAGGCTGAACGCGGATTCTCGCACCACACCCTCGGAGATGTGGGTCCCTTACCATTTTTGCACTTTATGGGGCCGGTTGAGCAGATAGCCGAGGGCTTCTACCGATCACGTTCGACTACCTACGTACACCCCGGCGTCATCTGCCGCAGTCCTACGGGCACTGGCACCTCTGCGCGCCTGGCGTTAATGCATTATGAGGGCAAAATTGGCATCGGCGACAAGCTGGAAACCGTGTCTCTACGCGATACCGGATTCATTGGTGAAATGACTGGGAAGCATACTTCTGGGAGGCATACTTCTGGCGAGCATCAGATGGTCGAGAATACGATAACGGGCAGAAGCTATGTGATCGCCCGGTCGAATATTGTCGTTAACTGCGATGACCCGATGGTTGAGTGCGGTGGGTTGCAGCATATTGTGTAGCGGGAGCCCCCACCTCAAAAAACGCCCATAAAAAAACCGGAGCACATGGCTCCGGTTTTCGACTTCCTACAGCAATTTACTTGTTTGCCAACTCATTCTGCTCATACAGCAGATCAACAATCCCATTCGCAGGTTTATAACCCTGTACAACCTCCAGCAAAATCCTGCGGACCGTATCGTAATCATCGTCCCGGATGGCCTGGCGCAGGACGTCCAGTACGGGCAGCAGCTCGTTCCAGGGCACCAGGTCTTCGTTGGCGCGATGGATCTTTTCGTGGCTGGTGGTCTCAGCGTTGTCGCCGAGCAGGAGCTCTTCGTAGAGCTTCTCTCCGGGTCGCAAGCCGGAGAAGGTAATGCCTATGTCGCCGTTGATGGTCACTTCATCGCGTACCGTCAGACCCGAGAGCATAATCATCTTGCGCGCCAGATCGACAATGGTGACCGGCTCGCCCATGTCGAGGACAAACACATCGCCACCCCGCCCCATCGAGCCGGCCTGTATCACCAACTGCGCAGCTTCAGGGATAGTCATGAAATAGCGGGTGATGTCCGGATGCGTGACGGTAATCGGACCGCCGCGGCGAATCTGCTCGCGAAACAGCGGAATCACCGAACCCGACGAACCCAACACATTTCCAAAACGCACCATGGTAAAGCGCGTGCGATTGAGCTGGCTGACATGGCTGTCCTCGCCCCACAAGCGAGGCGCCTGCTCGGCACTTAGCCCCTGCAGCACCAGTTCAGCCATGCGCTTAGTCGAGCCCATCACGTTGGTCGGGCGTACGGCCTTGTCGGTAGAGACCAGCACAAAGTTCTCGACCCGGCACTTGATCGCAGCCTGGGCTGTATTGAGTGTGCCAAACACATTATTCATGATGCCTTCAGCCACATTGTGTTCAACCATCGGCACGTGCTTATAGGCCGCAGCGTGATACACCGTATTAATACTCCAGGCACTCATGACATCCTGCAGACGCGGGTAATTGCGAATTGAACCGAGTATCGGAATGAGTACAACGTCTAGTTTGCGTGAGCGAATGTAGCCAATCAGCTCAGAATGAATCTCGTATAGGGCAAACTCGCTGTGCTCGAACAGAACAAGAGTTTTAGGATTGGAAAGAACTATCTGACGGCATAGCTCGCTTCCAATCGATCCACCCGCACCGGTTACCATCACGGATTTGTCACGAATACAGGCTTGAAATAGCGACTGATCCGGCGGCACCGAATCGCGACCCAGCAGGTCGGCAATATCCACTTCCTGCAGATCGTCGACCTTCACCTTGCCGCTGGCCAGGTCCATCATCCCGGGGATGGTTCGCACGTGCAGAGGAAAACGCTGCAGACTGGCGAGCACTTCCTGACGGCGCGCCCGAGTAGCAGACGGGATCGCCATGAACAACTCCTTCACCCCCGTATTGCCTAGCATCTTGCCGACTTCACCGGAGGAGTACACGCGCACGCCGGCAATGCTGCGACCCACCAGGGTAGGATCATCATCCACGAAAGCCATCGGCCGATACAAGCGCCCTACCCGCAACGAAGCCAGCAACTGATTGCCCGCCGCGCCTGCACCATAAATCGCTACCGGCTTACCGCCCAGATGCTCTTCGGCCTCAGCCTTGGGTATCCCGCTAATCCACCAATCGCCCATAAAATACTGACGCGCCAACAGCCGCAAACCGCCAACAAGCAGCAGATTCATCGACCAGCAAGAGAAAAACACAGACCGTGGAAACTCAGCCTCGAGCCCCGCATCGCGCGCGATCAGTAATATCAGAGTAAAGCCAAGAAAACCGACAGTCACTGCCTTGAGAATGCAGAGCAAGGCATCGTTGCCAAAGTGCCGCATCACCGCCCGGTACATACCCATCTTGATGTACACCGGAATGGCAATCACCGGCGCCATCAGGAACAACCAGATCTGACCGCCCGTCGGCACTACCCAACCATCTCCGCTCAACCGCAGGAAAAGGGCTGCCCACATCGCCACTGACAGCAATACCACATCGGCGATTATCTGAACTGTTCTCTTCTGACCGTAACTCAAGCCGATCAATCTTTCCTTGAACAAATAGCTCTCCTAATAAACCAATGCCATTAAAATTCAACTACAGCCAAGCGATGCTGGCAATAGCACTAACTTGACTGCTGCAGATTAGGACAATGCGACGGACAGATAATTCTATTCGTCTTGATATCCATTTGGATTATTTGACTGCCAACGCCAGGCATCGGCGCACATGGCCTCGAGATCAAGGCGTGCGGACCAACCCAGTTCGTCCGCAGCCAGTGCAGGATCAGCGTAGCAGCTCGCCACGTCGCCCGGCCGTCGATCTACAATCTGGTAACCCAGCGACTTGCCGCAGGCCTTCTCAAACGCCTTGAGCATATCCAGTACCGAATAACCGATCCCCGTACCCAGGTTAAAGGCCTTGATCCCCGGCTTGGGCTCCAGCCAGCGCAGAGCCTGCAGGTGGCCGTCGGCCAGATCCTGCACGTGGATGTAATCCCGCACACCCGTACCGTCCGGCGTCGAATAATCACCACCGAAAACGCTCAACTGCTCACGCCGTCCCACTGCCACCTGGGCAATATAAGGCATCAGGTTGTTAGGAATATCGGAGGGGTCCTCACCAATCAGGCCACTGGGATGCGCACCTACCGGGTTGAAGTAACGTAGCAAGGCGATATTCCAATCTGGATCAGCCACGTGCAGATCGCCAAGCATTTCTTCGATCATCAACTTGGAGCGGCCGTAAGGATTAGTCGCACTGGTGGGGAAATCTTCGCGTATAGGCAGGCTCGCCGGATCGCCATACACCGTCGCCGAGGAGCTGAACACAATATTCTTCACCC
Organism: Halopseudomonas sp.; assembly: GCF_047631575.1. Classification (GTDB taxonomy): domain Bacteria; phylum Pseudomonadota; class Gammaproteobacteria; order Pseudomonadales; family Pseudomonadaceae; genus Halopseudomonas. The sequence goes on from NZ_JBLIAB010000005.1 coordinate 272,971, forward strand.
CCGCGCGCTGCATCGCCTCGCACAACACGACCGTACCGCTGACATTGTTGCGGTAGTACCGCATGGGCTGCGCCACCGACTCACCCACCGCCTTGAGCCCGGCAAAGTGAATCACCGCATCGATGGTATGGCTGGCAAACACCCGATCCAGCAAAGACGCATCGTTGATATCACCCTCAACGCACACCACCGCCTGCCCAGAAATAGTCTCTGCCCGCCGCAACGCTTCCGGCGAGGAGTTGCTGAAATTATCCAGCACCACAATCTGGTAGCCCGCATCAAGCAGCTTGATGCAAGTATGGGTGCCAATATAACCGGCGCCACCGGTAACGAGAATGGTGTTATACACAGTCGACCTTTTATGTCTGGGGATAAGAGAAGTATAGCGAAGCTCGCACCTGAAAACATAATGCTCACACTCGTTACCTCACAATCCCCCAATCACCTCAACCAATCGCGCCGTCTCGCGCTCCATCAACGCCTGATCCCCCCGGCTCTCCACATTCAAGCGAATAACCGGTTCGGTATTCGACGCCCGCAGATTAAACCGCCAATCGGCAAAGCAGATACTCACCCCATCCGTGTGATCCACCTCAAGGGCATCCGGCGCGTAACGGCCTTCAATCGCATCCAATACCGCCGGCGCATCACTCACCGTCAGATTGATCTCACCAGACGACGGGAAGCGCGCTATACGCTCATCCACCAGTTCAGACATCGGCTTGCCCTTCACGCACAGCAGCTCGGCTACCAGCAACCAGGGGATCATGCCGCTGTCGCAATAAGCGAAGTTGCGAAAGTAATGGTGCGCACTCATCTCGCCGCCATAGGCCGCATCTTCCTGACGCATGCGATCCTTGATAAACGCGTGGCCGGCCTTAGTTTGTACCGCCACGCCACCGTTCTCTTCCACTTGCTCCACGGTATTCCACACCAGCCGCGGGTCATGCACGATGCGCGCGCCGGGCTCTTTCTGCAGGAATGCCTCGGCGAGCAAACCGACAATGTAATAACCCTCAATAAAGCGCCCCCGCTCATCGAACAGAAAACACCGATCAAAATCCCCATCCCAGGCAATCCCCATATCCGCCTTGTGCTCCAGCACCGCATTGCTGGTCAGGCTGCGGTTTTCGACCAGAATCGGATTGGGAATGCCATTGGGAAAGCTGCCGTTCGGCTCGTGGCAAATCTTGATCAGCTCGACCGGCAGCTTCAACTGCTTGAAGGCCGCCTCCAACGCATCAATCGCCGGACCAGCCGTGCCGTTGCCCGCGTTGACCAACAGCTTCAACGGCGTGAAATTAGCGGGCTCGATGTACCCCAGCACATGCTGAATATAGGCCTCACGGGTACTCACCCGCTCATAGGTGCCGCGCTGATCGGCTGGCACAGATGGATCACGCCCATCAACCAGCTCATACACATGAGCCTCAGCCAGTGCCCGAATCTCCACCAGTCCACTATCCGCAGAAATCGGCCGCGAGCCCTCCCGCACCAGCTTCAAGCCATTATAATCAATCGGATTATGCGAAGCCGTCACCTCAATACCGCCCTCCACACCCAGGTGAAAGGTCGCAAAATACACTTCCTCAGTGCCCACCAGCCCCAAGTCCAGCACATTCACACCCTCGTCACGCAAACCATTGGCCAGAGCCGCCTTCAGCGCTTCGGATGTATCGCGCACATCCCCACCCAACACAATCCGGTCCGGTTTGAGCCACTGGGCAAACGCCCGAGCGATGCGGTAAGCGATGTCTTCATCCAACTGCGTACCCAGCTGGCCACGGATGTCGTAGGCTTTGAAACAGGTGATCTCAGACATAAGGTTCCATGTGTGTTGGTAAATTCAAAGTCAAAATAGATTCCCGCCTTCGCGGGAATGACGAGGGATGGGGCGCTCTTCACCGCGTTTCGGTTCGCCGTGCGGTGTTACTAGCGCTGCTTGATATCGCGGTAAAAGTTTTCATGTGAACCCAAGGCCATCAGCTCTAAAACGAGGGCACCATCATCAAAGCTATACCCCAGTAACGTCAGTTGCTTATTCATCTTGAATTTATATACACGTAGGAACGAGAGGCTCCCCTTTTTTTGCTCCCCCAAATCGGGGTCGGCCATCAGATCTCTGACGGCCCCGTCGAGATCTTCTTTCTGATTAGCCTTAAGCTTTTTTACTGCTCTCTTGAAGGTCGG
>NZ_JBLIAB010000006.1:0-163909 GCF_047631575.1 Halopseudomonas sp.
TTGATTTTATTGCGGCACTGCCCAAAACCATATCAGCGGCTGCTGTTACAACCATTGCGCCATTGTCCGAATATAATGCTGTGGTACCTGTACCTAAATCAAGCGTGCCCGTATTTATGGTTAATGATTCTAACGCACCATATGACACATTTGTTATAGTCGTTGTATCAGCTACTTTGATATTAACGGTATTGGCATAGCGCTTATTGTTATCGGTAATTGGTGCTAATGTGTCTACATCGCTTAAAGATTCAACACGAATATCTAATGTGTCATTGGCCTTTATAATTCCACCTGAAATTATAGCTCCACCGTTGTTAGCCGATAATTGGATATTTTGCTCTGCTGCCAGAGACGTATCGGTAAGGGTGATTGCATCTGCTATATTGCTGGTTGACGTCAATACAATATCCTGTTTTGCAGAAACTGTATTGTTAAGCTCAATCTTACCCTCTGCGGTCAGCGTAAAACTGCCCGTAGAGGCTGCTGCGTCTCCGCGCATGCGTACGCCAACCCCGGCTTCAGTTGCTATTAGTTCAATCCGACCCGCATACATACCACCCAGCATTGTCGAGTCTATTGCATAATCAGATGTCACGCCCAATGTGTTAATCGCTGCCGCTGTTCGGCTTGATAAGTCCCATTCATTTGTTCCGGCAATAAGTTTGATATCGTTTGCGTTTACTTGTCCATCTAATGTTACGGACCGTGCGACTATATCAAACATCTGCTGAGCGCTTAAGTTGGCGCCACTGCCATTGATTAGCACATCACCTTGCTTTATTTCTAAACCAGTTAAATCACCATTGGTAAAAATGGGCGTTCCGGTAGACAAGGTCACGCGGTCCGTATTTATGAATCCACAACCACCGCACGTAATACCCCACGGATTTGCAACAATAACGTCTGCTTTTGCGCCCGCAACCTCGGTATAACCTACAAGGGTTGAGCGATTGGCAGCCACTACTTCATTTAGAATTACAGCCGCTGCATTATTAAGATTGGGATTGACTTGTACTTGACCAGCTAGTTCTGATGGCGCAGGGGTGAAGTTAGCGTTTGCGTTGTTGTTAAGCACTAACCCCCTGGAATCTACATTGTATTGGGTAAATCTGTTATGAGACAACCCATTAGCATTAGCTCCAGCTATATCTACAATTGGCACGCCATTGGTTGATGTATATATCTGTGTAGCATTGTTAGCCGAAATGACATCGGCAATACCAGTAGTAGGCCACATTAAACCTACAGACACTAGTGCTGATAACAACACTGTGGACTTCACTGATCCAGATACTGAATTTTTACCGCGTGAGCGGGCTAATTCAGAGGCAACCACATAACATCCTAGGTTCTTGTTCCACACTAAACGGAATACATGATTCATAGTAGCGCACCATTTTTAGTTAGAATGCAATGCCAATACGGACGTAGCTGATATAGCCTTCGTCAGTCATATAGTTTGGCTTTTTGATTGCTTTTGAGGTGTTAACGTCGATATTGAGTGAAGCAATTGACAGCGTCATGCCTAAGGCTGCGCCACTGAGCGAACCGTCCGGTACATTTTTAGAGTTGTTGCTAACTTGGCCATAGTCAAGTCCTGTATATACACGGAGAGAACTTGTAAGACCGGCAATTGCCGCTGTATTTATTGGCAGTGTAAGGTCATTACGCACGTAAAAACCACTTTCACCCGATAGACTGTTAGACGAAAAACCTCTGACAGTGTATATACCGCCAATTAACAATGCCTCAGAACCAAATAGTACATCTTCAGCGTACTGACCAGTAAGTCGTGAAGATGCTATAAGTGTTTTATTTTTTACATTAAAGTTACTTGAAAAGCTTCCAGCATATTTCCACTTGTTAAATTGTGCTTGGGGCGCGACTGTGGGCAAGTCAGCTTCATCCTTCAGTGCACCAAACCAATCCACTCCTTTCACATGACCAATTGAAACTGTGCCTGTGCCTATGGAGTATGATTTTGTGTAGGTTAAATCAAGATCAATATTTGATAACTTACGACTGCTAATAGAAAGAAAATTATCGTCGAGGTAATTTTTGCTGTCTTTGTTATTAACTGTAGACGATACACTCCATTTTGAAGAGCGGTCTCTGAAGAGTGTGCGATCTAATCTTAAGGATAGATTTTGTGATGTTCCTGATGACTTAAGTGAATTACCGCTGGCTAGCATTAGTGGACTACTGTAATTCGATTCTGAGCCGTTGATAGAAAACGTGCTATAGCCTAAAGGTACCACATACGTGAGAGAGTTTGATTTTGATCCTCTTTCAGAGCCATCATACGGTGTTGTTCGGTTGTGACTTATGCTAATAAAATCGTTAAATCCAAATGGATTGTCGAGGGTTAAATTGCCTGTTGCTTGATCCTGACCCGTGGACTCTTGACCATAATTGTCATAACCGAGGTTGGCACCCCACCTTTTCTTTGTTTTATTTGTTAGTGTTAAAACACTCGTGCCTATGGTTTTCCCAGGGGTAATCGACATTGTCACGTTATTGGATTGTAATCGATTGATCTGGTCTATTGTCTGTTCTATATCTCGTAGATTAAGCGGCTCACCTATTACCCCTGGATACACATTCATTATTGATATAGAGTTTGTGTTGTTATCGTTTATACTAATCCCTTCCAACAGGCCTTCTACAATTTGTAAGACTAATATACCTCCTTGCAAATCCTGTTTCGCTAAGTAAACGCGTGTAGTAATAAACCCTTTTTCTAAGTAAATTGCAGTAACTTCGGCCATCAGTCGCTCGATATCACCCACATTCATGCAAGTCGATTCATAAGCTTTTAGTAGAGATTTGAAATCTTTTGGTTTTAATTTCTCAACGCCTTCCATTTGGATTTCATTAACTTGTATACATATCCCATTTGTTATAGAAGGCTTTATTTCTTCCAGTGGAGGACTTAAATTTGCTGGAGGTCTACTGCTTTTTAAATCTTCTTCATATTGCAATTGTAACCTTAACTGCTGTTCTTGTTGAATCTGTTGCTGTTGCCTAACGGCGTCATTAATATCGTTAAGGTTTGCTGCAGATAGGGGCGATGAACATAATAATCCGAATGTGATGCAGAATAATGATGTTGTTCTACCAATTTTTTTTATCATTACGGTGCCTTTGAAATCCCTTTGTACGTGTTCTCATAAGATAATGAGACAGTTTTTTAATGTTTTTCTTATCTAAATTTTTTGAATACTTTGAGTTGGCCAATACATAGCAACTTTTTGCTATTGGTAAATAACCCACTAGTTAAATAGTTAGTCACCCAGCTTTTCTCTATCTTAGCGTGAGCTTGCTTGCATTTTACCTTTTTCAAAGCTTTTTGTAGGTGCTTGCAGAATATTGACGTCAATATACTGACTTGCACTTCTTTATTATTTTGGTGGCTTTCTAATATCTTTTTTTAATTCCAAAACGTTATATCACAAGATTTCGCGGGTATATTGATTTATTGTTTCCTTAGTTACAATTTTGGCTTTACTCATGCGCACTATTTATTTGCACAACTACCGGATTTGTGGATTTTTTTTGGTGCGAAATTTACAATTAACGTTCATTATCATTCAACATTATTTCATTCGATGTTCTGCACCTGCTCGCGCATCTGCTCGATAAACACCTTTAGATCCACTGCTGCCTGGGTGCTGCGACTGTCGATCGCTTTTGAGCCCAAGGTGTTGGCCTCACGGTTGAATTCCTGCATTAGGAAGTCCAGTCGCCGGCCCATTGCCTGGTCGCCATTCAGTGCGTGCCGTGCTTCCACAACGTGAGTGTCTAGGCGGTCTAGCTCTTCCGCCACATCCATTTTCTGCGCAAGTAACACCAATTCCTGCTCTATGCGTGAGGCATCCAGCTCAAGGCTGACTTCGTTGAAGCGGTCTATCAACTTCTGTCGATGAGCGGCGAGCATGCGCGGCATCATTTCGCGCAAACTGGTAACGCGTTCGCTGATTGCCAGCAAACGCTCTTCTAGTAACTTTTTCAACTCACTGCCTTCGCGCGCTCGTTGTGCCTTGAGCGCCTTGAGGGCGTCTTCGAAGAGCGACCTTGCTTGTGTGCTCAACTGACCGTCATCCTGCTGGCTCACTCCTAGTACGCCGGGCCAGCCAAGCACTTCCAGTGGGTTGATAGTAACGGGGCTGTCGATCTGTTGACTGATTCGTCGCGCTGCTCTAAGGAGCTCGTCGACCAAAGGCTGATTGACCTGCAACGATGTCGCATTATCTGCCGCAGGGTTAAAACGCAGTGTGCATTCCAGTTTGCCGCGCGCAAATTCCTTGCGAAGCCGTTCCCGTAGTGGACCCTCGAGCGCCCGAAACGCCTCCGGTAGTCGTAAAGTAGGCTCAAGGTAGCGATGATTAACGGAACGAATTTCCCAGGCTAAATTGCCTTGGTCGGTGCTTAATTCGCAGCGTGAGAACGCGGTCATGCTGTAAACCATGGACTGGCCTCCGGTGTGTAGATCAAGGGGGGGAGTATTCTACTCCGGTCGACTCGCAGGTGTCGCCCAGTCGGGTTGGCCCGTATAATCCTTACACACATACCCGCAGTATAAGGATTCCATGATGAAACGACCCAGTGGCCGCGAAGCCGATCAAATGCGCCAGGTAACTTTAACCCGCCATTACACCAAGCATGCTGAGGGGTCGGTACTGGTCGAGTTCGGCGACACCAAGGTTATCTGTACCGTCAGTGCTGAGTCTGGCGTTCCCCGCTTCTTACGCGGCTCCGGCCAAGGCTGGGTAACAGCCGAGTACGGCATGCTGCCACGCTCCACCGGCGAGCGCATGCAACGCGAAGCCAGCCGTGGCAAACAGGGTGGCCGTACTCTGGAAATTCAGCGTTTGATTGGCCGCTCGTTGCGTGCAGCGGTCGACCTGAAGAGTCTGGGTGAAAACACCCTGTATATTGACTGTGACGTGATTCAGGCCGACGGTGGTACCCGTACCGCTTCTATTACCGGTGCCTGTGTTGCTCTGGTAGACGCACTGCGCGTGATGAAACAACGCGGAGCGATCAAGAAGATGCCAGCGGTACAGATGATTGCGGCAGTGTCTGTCGGCATTTATCAGGGCGTGCCGGTACTGGATCTGGACTATCTTGAAGACTCAGCTGCGGACACTGATCTCAACGTGGTCGTGACGGATAAAGGCGGCTTTATTGAAGTGCAGGGTACTGCCGAAGCGGCGCCGTTCAGCGCTGAAGAGCTCAATGCCATGCTGGCGCTGGCCAGACAGGGTGTAGATGAGCTGTTTATTAAGCAATTGGCTGCGCTGGAAGATTGATGAGGCCATTGTTGCAGTGACCGATTCGCCCCTAGGTAAGGAGTACCTGATATGACAGATGAAACTCCCACCGTTGCAGAGCCTGTTATGCCAGGACCGGAAGCGCGTAAATGGGCCTTAATCGCCCATTTGTCGGGTTTTGTCGGGTGCCTGATTCCCTTTGGCAGCTTGATTGGGCCTTTACTGGTCTGGCAGCTGAAAAAGGACGATGACGTGTTTATCGATGATCAGGGCAAGGAGGCGTTGAACTTTCAGATCAGTGTGGCTTTGGCCGGGCTGGTTAGCGCGTTGCTGATGATTGTCTTGATCGGATTTTTGTTGATTTGGGTAGTGATCATCGGTGCGGTTATTCTGATGATCATTGCGGCAATCAAGTCCAATGAGGGGCAGACCTATCGGTATCCCTTCTGCTGGCGGGTGATCAAGTAGCTTCGAGGGTTCGCCGCGCGGTCGCGGCGCCAGCGAAGTCGAGCAATAGCGGCGAGGGCGCTGGCTTATCCAGCAGCGCCAGCCCAAGGTACAAGCTATCGCTCAGATGCTCAGCGTCCAATCATAATCGATGATGACCGGGGCATGTTGCGAGAAGCGCGCATCACGGGGAATACGTGCATTCTTGACGAAGCGGCGCAGCCCAGGTGTGAGTATCTGATAATCAAAGCGCAGGCCTAGATTCAGACTTTCTGCCTGCTCGCTGTCCGGCCACCAACTGAACATTTCGGCCTCACGCGTGACTTCGCGCAAGGCATCCACATATCCCAGATTGCCAAAAATCTCGTCCATCCAGGCCCGTTCTGGGGCCATGAAGCCTGGCTCGTTCTGACAGTCGCGCCAGTTTTTTACGTCCAGCTTGAGGTGCGAGCTGTATAACGAACCGCAATAAATGAATTCACGGCGCTTGCGTCGCTGCTTGTTCAGATAGCCGGTGAAGTCATTCATGAACTTGAACTTCTGGTTCAGGTTCGCATCACCTCCGCGCCCGGAAGGCAACAACAGGCAGCCTATGCTGACCTTGTCGAAGTCGGCCTGGATGTAGCGGCCATAACGATCGGCCAACTCAAAATCCAGGCCCATGATGATCGCCTTGGGCGCGGTGCGGGTATAGATTGCGACACCGCCCTGGCTGGGTACCTCGGCCTCGAAGCAATACTGCCAGTAGCCGTCCAGCCAATAGGGATCCTGCTCCAGTTCGGGGGCGGTAACCCGTATATCCTGTAGACAGATGACGTCGGCGTCCTGTGTGCGCAGCCAGTCAAACAGGCCCCGGGCTGCCGCCGCCTCGATGCCGTTAACATTCAGACTGATGATGCGCATACGTGGCTCCCCCAAAATCGAAAGTGTATGATACCCGAGCCAGCATTTTTTTTGTCAATAAGAGGATCGGGATGCACGAATATCAGCGCGAGTTCATACGTTTTGCCTTGGACCGCAAGGTCCTGCGTTTTGGTGAGTTTACGCTGAAATCCGGACGCAAGAGCCCCTATTTCTTCAATGCGGGTCTGTTTAACACCGGTTCGTCGCTAAGTCGTCTGGGACGTTTCTATGCGCAGGCGTTTGTGCACAGTGCGATTGAGGATGTTGACGTCATATTCGGGCCCGCTTACAAAGGCATTCCTTTGGCAGCAGTGACAGCAGTTGCACTTGCTGATAGCTTTGATCGCGATGTGCCATATTGCTTTAATCGCAAGGAAGCCAAGGATCACGGCGAGGGTGGAAGCCTGGTAGGTGCCCCGCTCGCGGGACGCGTGCTGATAATAGATGATGTAATCACTGCAGGTACCGCTATTCGCGAAGTGATGCAGATCATCAGCACGGCAGGTGCCAAGCCGGCTGCCGTGATGGTCGCACTCGATCGCCAGGAACGTGGAAGAGGCGAGTTGTCAGCGATCCAGGAGGTGGAGCAAGATTTTGCTATTCCGGTGGTCAGTATCGTTTCACTGACGCAGGTCCTGGACTTCCTCGAAGAGGATGCGGAATTGCGTCATTATCTGCCGGCAGTCCAGGATTATCGTGCAGAATATGGAATCAAGGAAGGACAGTCCTGACAAGGGTGTAGTCCTGGCTTTTGCACCCGGAGTCACTGGCTCCTCGCACAGAGTTATTGCTTATGCTTAGGTCATTTTGCATCATTGTTGGGATTATCGGTTGTGCGCTCAATGCGCATGCTGAGCTCTATCGTTACGTTGATGAAAACGGCATAACGGTTCTCGATGATCGCGTACCGTCAGGATCCGTAAAGCACGGCTATGAAGTGCTCGATAATCAAGGCCGTGTCCGGCAGACAATCCCTGCTGCGCGCTCGCCGGAACAGTTGGAGGCTGATCGAGCGGCCCACGCGGCGCAAAAGCAGCAGCTCGAAGACGACACTACGTTGTTGCGTCTTTACAGCAGCGTCCCCGATCTGGAAAGGGCAAAAGCCCGCCAGTTGAGCCAGATTCAGATCTTGATTGAAACCACCCACAGCAATATTTCTGATCTGCAGGTGCAGCGTGAAGCATTGCAAGGTCGGGCCGCGATTCAGGAACGTGCCGGGCGCGCTGTCGATGAGATGATACTGCGTGAGCTAGCCGAAGTGGATGCCGAGATCGCTCGCCTGGAACGATTGATCTCTGCCAAGCAGATGGAAGTGGAGGAGGTCAAGTCCAGATTCGCGGTAAGCCGCGCCAGGCTTGGGGTGCTGCTGGGTAGTTAGCATCTCAAGTCTAACTCAGCTCAGTCTTCCTTCAGGTTGAAGGCGTTCGAATGTGCTTACCGCGTCGCGAAAAACCTGTGGGATAGGCGAGGGTCGGCGATTGCTCTGGTCCGCATGGACATAGACAATCTCGCCGTTGACCAATATCTCGGTATCCCGATAAATCCCGATCAGAAATTGCATGCTAGAGTTACCCAACCGGGCAATGCGCACATGCACCTCAAGCACATCGTCAAAGCGCGCTGGCGAGCGGTATTCCAGTAACGTCCGTACGGCAAAAAAATCGCTGCCCTTGGCACCGGTCTCGCCACTGTAGGTTTGACCCATCGCGCGAAAATATTCGGTGATGCCCACGTCCGCATAAGTCAGATAGTGACCGTTGAAGACAATGCCCTGCATGTCTGCCTCGGCCCAACGTACCCGCAGTGACTGGCTGAAACGGAAGTCATCCTGTTGCATCGGTTAAATATCCTGCTTGCTGTTAGTGATGAGCGTGCCGACGCCTGTGTCAGTAAAGATCTCCAGAAGGATCGCATTGGGTACCCGCCCGTCGACGATAATTGCGCTGCCGACACCGCCTTGTACTGCGTCCAGCGCGCAACGGATTTTCGGCAACATACCACCGTAAATAGTGCCATCGGTGATCAGCGCATCAACCTGCGCTGTGGTCAAGCCAGTAAGCACGTTTCCGGCCTTGTCCATCAGCCCTGCGATGTTCGTCAGTAGCATCAGCTTCTCGGCCTGTAATGCCTCAGCAACCTTGCCCGCCACCAGGTCGGCGTTGATGTTGTAGGAGGCCCCGTCGACACCCACTCCGATGGGTGCGATGACTGGAATATAATCGTCGGAGACCAAGCGGTTGATCAATCGGGTATTCACCTCGACCACCTCGCCGACATGGCCGATATCGATGATCTCCGGCTTGTCGAGACCTGGCGTATGGCGGGTTACCTTGAGCTGGCGGGCCTTGATCAGGCCCGCGTCCTTGCCGGTCAGGCCGATTGCGCTACCGCCGTGTTGATTGATCAGATTGACGATGTCTTTGTTGACCTGCCCACCCAGTACCATCTCGACCACATCCATGGTCTGAGCATCGGTCACCCGCATGCCGTCGACGAAGTGACTTTCAATGTTCAGGCGCTTGAGCAGGTCGCCGATCTGCGGTCCGCCACCATGCACTACGACGGGATTGATGCCCACCGTCTTCATCAGCACAATATCGCGGGCGAAACTGTTTTTCAGCTCATCGCTTTCCATCGCATTGCCACCGTATTTGATGACAATGGTCTTACCGGTGAAGCGTTGTATATAGGGCAGCGCTTCGGTCAGTACCCGGGATACCTGGGTGGCGGCGTCACGACTCAGCATAGTGGTCAGTTTTCTCCTGAAAAAGTCAGAATGTCAGTTGCAGATCGCTGGCGACCAGGGCCAATTGATCACGGAATAATTGCTTTATGCGTTCCAGCTCATCGGGCTTGTCCGCTTCAAAGCGCAGTACCAGCACGGGGGTAGTATTCGATGCACGCACTAGGCCCCAGCCATGGGGGAAGTCGACGCGGATGCCATCCAGAGTTGAGATACGGCCAGGGCCCCATTCGGCCTGTTTCTTCAGTGCTTTGATCAGCTCGAATTTACGTTGCTCGCCTACGGTCAGATTGATTTCCGGAGTAACCAGTCCGGCCGGATGCTTACTGAATAGATCCTGGCCCTGACTGTCTTCCGGTGGTTGAAGCGACATAAGCTCGAGAAGCCGGCAAGCGCTGTAAAGACCATCGTCGAAGCCAAACCAGCGCTCTTTAAAGAAGATATGGCCGCTCATTTCGCCACCCAGTAACGCGCCGGTTTCGATCATCTTGGCCTTGATCATGGAGTGCCCCGACTTCCACATGACTGGCCTGCCGCCCATGCGGCTGATCAGCGCTGGCAAACGCCGGGTGCATTTAACATCGAATACGATGTCGGCCCCGGGGTGGCGCGTCACTATGTCTTCGGCAAAAAGCATCAACAAACGATCGGGATAGATCATTTCGCCGCTGCTGGTCACCACGCCCAGACGATCGCCATCGCCATCAAAGGCAATACCTATGTCTGCGCCAGTGCGTTTCACTTCGGCAATCAGGTCCTGCAGATTCTCGATGTGCCCCGGATCAGGGTGATGATTCGGGAAATGACCGTCGACCTCGCAGTAAAGCGGTATGACGTCGCAGCCCAGATCTTCGAGGAGCGATTGGGCAATGACGCCCGCCACACCGTTGCCGCAGTCGACGACGACCTTGAGCGACCTTACGAGCACCACGTCCTCGGCTATTTGGCGGCGATATGCGTCCAGCAGCTCCACCTGCTGACGACCACCAGAGCCGGTATTGAGGTCGTTTTTCTCGAGGCGTTCGCGAAGTGCCTGAATGCGCTGGTCGGCCAGTGTTTCGCCGGCAATGACGATTTTAAGACCATTGTAGTCGGCGGGATTGTGACTGCCCGTCAACATGACCCCGGAAGTAGCTTGTGTGGTGTGAGTGGCGTAGTAAAGCACTGGAGTTGGGACCATACCCAGGTCGATCACCTGACAGCCACTTTCCATGAGGCCGCGAATCAGCTGCTCAACCAATGTTGGGCCGGAGAGGCGACCATCACGGGCTACGGCGACGTTTGGCTCGCCGCAGGCGATGCTTTCACTGCCGATGGCGCGGCCGAGCCAATAAACTGTTTCGGCTTTCAGGGTCTGGTCTACCACGCCACGAATGTCGTAGGCGCGGAATATCTCTGCTGGGATGTTGGGTATGGTCAAGTGCGTCGTTTCAGCTGTGGCCGAGTTGCCGAACATGTCGCTGTCGACATCGGCCATATCGTCGATGATATCAATGTCGAGGATGTCGTGATCGGGCAGTACCGGTTTTGATGGCGCTAGCGCTTTCTTACTCGCTTCTGCAGAGCTGTCCTCGCGGTCTGGAATGGGTCCCGGTTTGCGGCCCAGTCCGGAGGCCAGTTGCATGATCTGCTGGGCAACCGGCGCCAGCGGACTCATGCGCAAGTCTGCAATCTTGTGTCCTTGAGCTAGTTGGCTGAGCACGGATGCATCAGCTTTGAGGTCAATCGTCCAGCTACGTTGCAGCCAGAATAATCCGGCAAGAATGCCAAAGAGGGCCAGTAGCGCTGAGGCGAGCAGCAGCAGTGGGTTGGCTACACCCGCAACCAGTGCGGCACCGGGTTGAAACTCGATATGCCATGCCGGGTTTTCAGATGGCAGGGTCAATATGTCACCAAATCCGCTGCCCGCCTCGTACAATGTTTGCGTAGGAGCACCCGGAAACTTCTGAATCAGCTTCACCTGACCGGCGTCTATCGATAGCGGTGGAAGGGATACCAGTACACGCTGTAGATCGAAGGCGGCGACTAAGGTTCCGCCGATAGGTGCGTTGTTGGAAACACGTAAAGGGGTTACCACAAATAGACGCCATTTCCCGTCGATCGGATGAGCTTCCATAGGCACTGGCATGTTGCGCTCGGCTCGACGGACCATATCCAGCACAGCAAAACTGGGTGGCTCCTGTCCGTCAGTGGGCGCCTCGGCCTGACCGATTGCGAAGATCCGTATGGACTGGCTGTTAGCCAGATAAAAGCGCAGCATACGTTGGGTGCTGGCGCTGCTGCCCTGTTGCAGTGCGACCTGAAGCTGTGGGTTGGCGGCCAGACGTGACAGGTCATTTTGCAGCTGTTGAGCAGACAGGTTCAGAGCGCCAAGCTGTTGTGTTGCATAGGCACTGGCCAGGTCATCACGATAGCGATCGTTATTGTTGGCAAGCAGAGCGAGCCACATCAGACATGCGGCTAGCGCCAGTCCAGTGAGTGCAATCAATAGTGGCACGAGGGTGCTGGGCAACGATAACGACGACTTGGCTGGGTCCTTGCTTCTGGATTTCATCACTGGGTAACGCCTCCCTGTCCATTGCGCTGAATTGATTTCAACGACTGCCTGTATGACCGAACCCGCCAACACCGCGTGCGCTGTCTTCGAACTCGTCCACCACTTCCAGTTGTGCCTGCAATACCGGAACCAGTACTAGCTGCGCAATGCGCTCGCCGGGCGTCATCGTGAACGCCTGAGCGCTCCGGTTCCAGCAGGATACCATCAGCTGACCTTGGTAATCGGAATCTATCAGACCCACAAGGTTGCCCAGTACTATTCCGTGTTTGTGGCCCAGACCAGAGCGAGGCAGAATCATCGCTGCTAGCCCTGGATCGTCAATATGAATGGCTAGCCCCGTGGGTATTAATTCGGTTTGACCGGGCTGTAGCGTTAAAGGTTCATGCAATAAAGCGCGCAGATCCAAGCCAGCCGATCCTTCTGTGGCGTAGTGGGGCAGGGGCCATTCCTGGCCGAGCCGGTGATCGAGTATCTTTGCCTGTAATTTACGCATGGGAATGTCCATTTTTTATTTTTAACCCTCATTCGATCGCGTCGAGGTGATTTCCTATGTAGCCGATAATCTGCCGAGCAAGCTTTTGCTTGCTTGCTTGCGGGAGGTGCTCCTGGTGTAGGGCGCGATCGATCAAAGTCACCGCATTATCATCACTGTTAAAGCCAATACCAGGCGCGCTGACGTCGTTGGCGATGATCAGGTCAAGATTCTTGTGGGTGAGCTTATCGCGGGCATAGGCCAGGACGTCGTGGGTCTCTGCGGCAAAACCCACGCACCAAGGTCGCTGCGCGTGGCTGGCGATCTCGGCCAGGATGTCCGGGTTGGGTACCAGCTCTAAAACCAGGCCGGCATTGGCCTGGGGATCTTTCTTGAGTTTTCTGGGTGCATAATCCACCGGACGGTAGTCAGCTACCGCAGCAGAAGCGATGAAGATGTCAGCGGGCAGTGCGGCCTCGCAGGCCGCCTGCATATCCCGTGCGCTGATTACGTTGATGCGATCAACTCGCGGCGGCGTTGGCAAATGGACCGGCCCGGCGACCAGGGTGACTCTGGCACCCGCTTCGGCAGCTGCTTCGGCCAGTGCGAAGCCCATTTTGCCGGAGCTGTGGTTGGAGATATAACGTACAGGATCGATCGCTTCCCGTGTCGGTCCGGCATTAATCAGCACATGCTTGCCGGTCAGCAGCTTTCGCTCGAAACATGCGCTGGCCAGAGCGGCGATCTCGGTAGGCTCGAGCATGCGACCCAGCCCTACATCACCGCAGGCCTGTTCGCCGGCAGCTGGCCCGAAGATGCGCACATCCCGCTCGCGCAGCAGGGCCAGATTCGCCTGAGTGGCCTGATCGCGCCACATCGCCTGGTTCATTGCCGGAGCTATTGCCAGTGGTGCATCTGAGGCCAGCACCAGGGTCGTCAGAAGATCATCTCCGCGGCCCTGGGCCAGTCGCGCCATCAGGTCTGCTGTGGCCGGCGCAATCAGCACTAGGTCGGCCCAGCGGGCCAGGTCGATATGTCCCATGGCGGCTTCAGCAGCGGGGTCAAGCAGATCCCCGTGAACCGGATGGCCGGATAGCGCCTGTAGCGTCAACGGTGTGATGAACTCGCGAGCAGCCTGCGTCATGACGACACGGACTTCTGCGCCGGCATCGCGAAGGCGACGTATAAGCTCCGCGCTCTTGTAAGCCGCGATGCCGCCACTGACACCCAGGAGCACTCTCTTGTTCACCAACCGCTGCATGTCTGACCCCCAGCTAGTGCGCCCGTGGCGCTACGTGTGCAAAACCCACCTAAAATACCACAGCACAAGCATCAAGGCCTGCACCTCGACCGGTCAGATTACAGCCTCTATACTAAATTTTCATATCACTGCGCACGAACAGGAAGTACGTGCTCTCGACGCAAGGAACGGCGTATGCCTATTACCGACTGGCCAGTGGCCGAGCGGCCCCGTGAGAAGTTACTCAATCAGGGCGCTGCAGCGCTATCTGATGCTGAGTTGTTGGCTATTTTTCTGCGTACCGGCCTGCCTGGACTCAGCGCAGTCGATCTGGCGCGGAAGTTATTGATTGGGTTTGGCAGCTTGCGTGCGCTCTTGCATGCCGAACAGGCTGATTTCTGTCTACATGCTGGACTGGGCCCGGCCAAGTTCGCACAATTGCAGGCAGTCATGGAAATGGGGCGCCGACACTTGTTCGAGGATCTCAAGCGCGGGACCGCATTGACGTCGCCGGGTGCGGTGCGGCATTACCTGCGCAGCCGTATGGCTCATCTGCCACACGAAGTCTTTGCTTGCCTGTTTCTGGATAATCAGCATCGGGTGATTGTTTTCGAGGAGCTGTTTCGCGGCACGCTCGACAGCGCCAGCGTCTATCCGCGAGAAGTGGTCAAAAGGGCATTAGCTTGTAACGCCGCCGCATTGATTCTGACGCACAACCATCCGTCGGGTGTGGCCGAACCCAGCCAGGCTGACCAAATGCTCACCAGGCGGCTGAAGGAGGCGCTGGCATTGGTGGATATCCGCGTGCTTGACCACCTTGTTATAGGTGATGGTGAGCCCGTATCCTTTGCCGAGCGAGGGTTGATATAACGCCCTAAAAATTAAAAGTCATTGCTTGCGAGGGCATGTTTTGGTATAAAGCTCCGCTCTTCTCGGGGCTGCGCTTGCACGGATTCATTTGGCGAGTCTGTATGATGCTTGCCCCGGCTGGAAAACAAATTAATTTATGGCTTCCAACCAGTTCGGGTTGGGCAAGTGGTTGGAGAGGGTTAACCATGTCTCGAGTATGTCAGGTGACCGGTAAAGGTCCAGTGACTGGGAACAATGTTTCCCACGCTAACAACAGAACCAAACGTCGTTTTCTGCCTAACCTGCAGCACCATCGTTTTTGGGTTGAGGCAGAGAAGCGTTTTGTACGTCTTCGTACGTCCACTAAGGGCATGCGCATCATCGACAAGCGCGGTATCGATGTAGTGCTTGCTGAAATGCGCGCCCGCGGCGAAAAAGTCTAAGGAGCAGTCCCATGCGTGAATTGATTCGTTTGGTTTCTTCTGCCGGTACTGGTCATTTTTACACTACCGACAAGAATAAGCGTACTACTCCCGATAAGATCGAAATCAAGAAATTCGATCCGGTTGTTCGCAAGCACGTGAACTACAAGGAAGCCAAGATCAAGTAAGATCTGGCTTGCAACAAAAAACCCGCCTCGGCGGGTTTTTTGTTGTCTGCTGATTATCACCCTGGCCTATTCTCCGCCAACTGCAAAGTTCGGCAGGCGGTCCACAGGCTGTGTGAAAGCGAAGGGGATGGATACGGTGTCCAGGCCCACATTCTTTTGTACGACAAAGTGCAGGTGAGGACCGGTACTGTTTCCGGTATTGCCCGACTGCGCGAGCAGACTGCCGGTGCGCACTCGCTGACCTTCATTGACCACCACCGAGCGCTGCTTGAGATGCAAATAGACGCTCATCGTGCCGTCATCGTGCAGCAGCCGCACAAAATTGCCCGAAGGATGGGTGCCACGGCCGTTCTGATTGTTTTCTATCTTGATGACAACGCCGTGTCTGGCCGCCATGATCGGTGTGCCCTCAGGCATTGCGATGTCGATGGCGTATCGACCTTTTGCGCCTGTGTGACTGTAGCCACCACCAGGCCCCTGCGTGACGCGAAAGGGGCCGCCTTTCCAGGGCAACGGGTAATCTATCAGTGCATGCTTAGCCCGGGGATCACCCAGCGCATGGCGCAACTTGTAACTGAAGCTGGGGGCTCCGGTGCCGTCTGGCGCTAGCGTCAGCAGACGAATCTGCTCGCGGGGTTGCAGTACCCAGCGCACGGGTTTCTCAGGTACTCCGGTCAAATGTCGCGCCGACTCGATGCTCAGCTCGACCTCGACCGGAGCGTAAAGCTCGTTGTGCACGATCAGCGTTTCGCCACCCGGATGTTTCTTGGTCGTGACATAGACCTGTTGATCGAAAGTTTCGACCATGGCGTCACGGAACGTAAAGACCTGCGCGCCCTTGACCTCCTTGTCGGTATAGGTCACCACGCCGTTAGCGTCGGTATATTTGTAGATAGTCGAGGCGTACAGCAGAGGGCTCGCCAGAAGTAGCGTCAGGCCCAGAAAAAAGGTTCGCATCCTTTGCAACCCTCATAGTGAATAGAAATGCGTATGGCTCAATGGTAACCCGATCAGCGGACTCTGGCGAGCCGTGCATCCGGGCTAGTATTGCGGGGGTCAGTAAGCGCTTGGTGCGGGCTGCAGCGAGTAGCTGCGCAATGTCGCAGCGAAATCTTGCAACGCGTTTATGCCACTTGCCTCCGCTTGGACGCACCATTCGCGAAGAGCATGCAGCATGTCGTGACTATTCGCGCTGGTTCGCGTCCAGATCTGCTGCAACGCCAGGCGCTTTTCGTATATTAACCGCAGACGCTGACTGTGCTCGAGAACCTGCTGGAGGCTCTCTTCGTTGCGACTGCTAAGCAAGCTGCTTTCCCGGCTCAGCAGTTTTTTGGCGCGGCGGAACAGATGCTGGGCGGAGTCATCGACACGCTGCATCTCCTGAGAAACCAGCGGCTTGATGACCAGTTTGCGATATTGCGCCATGATCTGAAAACGGTTGTTCAGCACTGCCATTGCAGTATCCATATCCAGGGTCTGCTTACCCTCTATACGGTGGGCAATAGGTGCCGTGCGTCGGACTTTGGCCAGGCCCAGCATGCTGAATAGACGAATCCACATCCAGCCGATATCGAATTCCCATTTCTTTACCGATAGCTTGGCCGAGTTGGGATAGGTGTGGTGATTGTTGTGCAGTTCTTCACCGCCGATGATGATACCCCATGGGAGGATGTTGGTGGCAGCATCCCGGCACTCGAAATTGCGATAGCCCAGGGCATGACCCAGACCATTAATAACGCCTGCGGCCATAACGGGAATCCACATCATCTGTATCGCCCATACAGTTATACCCAGTACGCCGAATAGTGTCAGATCTATGATGGCGAGGAGCGTTACACCGGCTAGCTGAAAGCGACTGTACAGATTGCGCTCGATCCAGTCGTCCGGGCAGTTCTTGCCGTAGATGCGAAGGGTGTCTTCGTTTCTGGCCTCTTCCTTATAGAGCTCGGCGCCTTTGCGCAATACCGTTGCTAGGCCCTTGTGCACGGGGCTATGAGGATCCTCGATTGTTTCGCATTTGGCGTGATGTTTGCGGTGGATTGCAGTCCACTCACGGGTATTCATGCTGGTTGTAAGCCACAACCAGAAACGGAAGAAATGCTTTAGCGCCGGGTGAAGTTCCAGCGCGCGATGGGCTGAATAACGGTGTAGATAAACGGTCACGCTGACAATGGTGATATGGGTCAGGACCAGTGTCACGGCAAGTATTTGCCAGCCGGATAGTTGTAATGAACCTTGATACCACATGGTCTGTAGTTACCTCTCTGAAGACTTTTCTTGCTGCATCGGCGACGTTACTGAGGCTCGATTATGTATCAGCGCAACCACAAATGACACGACCGTCAGTCATTTGTGGTTGCGCCGCGCAGGTGGCGAGAGAGAGTATGTAACTTATCTTGTACATGGGGGATATATTTGTATAAGTAGTGTACAAAAGTAGTGCTAGTTAACGTCACTATTTTTGGAGAGTCTCATGATTGCATTTACTCAACATTTTACCCGCCAAGCCCGTCATTTGATGTTCGCTTTTCTGGGAGCAGGCATGCTGGTCGCGGTGCCTGTCCACGCTGATGATCACGCTGGTATGGCGAAAATGGACATTGTCGATACAGCTGTCGCTGCAGGCAGCTTCAACACATTGGTTGCCGCAGTGCAGGCTGCCGATCTGGTTGAGACGCTGAAAGGCGAGGGCCCGTTCACCGTTTTTGCTCCCACTGATGAAGCTTTTGCCAAGATTCCTGCTGCTGACCTCGATGCCTTGCTGGCGGACAAGGAAAAACTGACTGCAGTACTGACCTATCACGTGGTTGCCGGCAAGGTAATGGCGGCTGATGTGGTCGGCATGACAAGCGCTGAAACAGTGCAGGGCAGCTCACTGACGATTGATGCGACTGATGGCGTAATGGTCGATTCAGCGACTGTAGTCAAAACGGATATCGAGACCAGCAATGGCGTGATTCACGTGATTGATACGGTACTGATGCCCGGTATGTAATATTTTTTGTTGGTAGCAAAAAGGCAGACTTTGGTCTGCCTTTTTTATTGACTCAAGGTACTCTTTATCGGCCTTGGTTGATGTCAGTGTCTCTCAGGTTTTCTGTAGCAGGTTCTCTTCGTTGGACGCGCGCAGGTCAGCGGCAACCTGCTGGTCGATGGTGGTATCAGCGGCGACATCCTCGGCTAACGTGGGCGACGAGGGTGAGGTGTCCTTGGCTGGAACCTGGTGGGGCGACATGGGGGCCTCGATAGCTGTTGCCGGAGAGCTAGGGCCGCGCAAGTGAATGCGATAGATTGGTTCGGGCATTTCGATGCCGGCCTGATCGTACGCCGCTTTGACCTGGCGGATAGCCTCGCTGCGGGCCTTCAGAAAATCACTGTCGCGCTGGTTGATCCAGGCTAGAAAGCGCAACTGCACGGTGCTATCGCCCAGTTCGGCTACCAGTACCTGCGGTTCCGGATCTGGCAGAATCCCAGTCGTGGAGGCTAGTGTATCAACCCCCAGTTTGCGTGCTTCCTGCAAGTTGAAGTCGACCGAGACACCTACCATGAACTCCAGCCGCCGCAGGGGATTGCGCGTGAAGTTGGTCATTGCCGAGGTGATAATCAGACTGTTGGGTATGCGTAAATGGTTGCCATCGCGGGTCATCAATACCGTGTCGCGTGATGTGAGACGCATAACGGTGCCATTAAATGTGCCGACCTCGATGATATCGCCGACATCGAAGGGATTGCGCGCGCTCAGCAATACGCCGGCTAGATAATTTTCCACGATATTGCGAAAAGCGAAACCTACCGCTATGCCGGCTACCCCTGCGACCCCAAGGATAGCGCCAATCAGCGCCGTGGCATCGAGAATCTCAAGCACGATTAGCACGCCCAGCCCGGTTATGGCCAGCCGCATAATGCGTTTACCGAGATTGGATGCAAGCTCCGAGAGTCCAATATGACGTAACCACGCGCCGCGCGAGCCAGCCCAGCGTCCCAGTAGCCAGAACACAATCAGCACGACCAGCGCCACCAATATTACGTGTGCAAGCTGGAGTAACTGATTGCCCATGTCCTGAAATTTTTGTGTGGCTGGGCGTACCCGTGCTGAAACGTCAGTTTCTTCTACAAGCCGGCTTTGCACATGGATGACCCCCTCGACGCGACGGGCTATAGCCATCAGTTCCCGTACCGAGCGGGCGTTCGGTACATCACCGGTCAGCGTGACCACACCTTGATTTACGTCGACCTCGATGTCGTCGACAATATCGATGGCCCCGAGTACGGCTTGCAGCCGCGAGCGAATCGCCGAGTCGTCAGGGGTATTGGTTACCCGAATTTCCGGGCCCAACTCGACGCTATCCTGTGCTAGCGCGGGCAGAGAGCTGAACGTCAGGCAGATTAAGGCCGCGAGCGTGGCGGTGAAGATGCGTTTAATCATGGCTGGTTCCTTTATCTTTGGCCCGAATCAGAGCACGTTTGGCTAGCGCTCGATCTGATCTGACTACGTAACCCGGCGCACATCTATGATCATGCCATGTCAGACCAAGAAAATGCCCCGGCATTCTGCGTTCAATAGCTATGTTACAGTCAGGATTAATCACATATCGATGGGGTTGTATGACAACTGAATCCTTTGTGCCGCTCAATATGGATCGCCATGAAGCGGTATGTGTTCGGCCTGGAGACCAGTCTTGGCAGACGGCGCCCCAGGCTCCGGTCAAGCGCTGGCCCTTGGAGCGCGAAGCGCCGGAAAGTGGACAGGTAACCAGCCTGGTGGAATATTTGCCAAACGCGCGTTTTCCCGCGCACTTACATCCGGATGGTGAAGAAATCTGGGTGCTCGACGGTGTATTCAGCGACGAGGGTGGCGACTACCCTGCTGGCAGCTATTTGCGCAGTCCGGCAGGTTCGAGCCACAGCCCGTTTTCGAAACAGGGTTGCCTGATTTTCGTCAAACTCAACCAGTTTGCCGATAAGGATGACCGTGAAGTACGCATGCTGCCTTCGGATCAGATATGGAGCAAGCGCAGCGATGGCATCGTGGAGTGCGTACTGCACCGGTTTGCCAGTGAGATAACGCTGTTGCAATGTTGTGCGCCGGGGCAGGCGCTGGAGTTGCCCCAGGGTCACGGAGAGCTGCTGGTGCTTAGTGGTAGTCTGCAAAATGCTGAAGGTGATCTGCCGGCCCTTAGCTGGCTGCGCTGTCCGGATATGGGCGGTCAAAAGTTGGCTAGTCGGGACGGTGCGGTATTGATGATTAAATCTGCCGACCTGGGGGGGTACTAGGCAAACAGCCAGATAAGAGCTATGCCTAGAATGATCCGATAGATGACGAAGGGTTGCATGCCAATACGGCTGATAAAGGCTAGAAAAAAGTGGATACACAAAAATGCGCTGATGCCCGACATCAGCACACCACCAGCCATGAAAACCCAGTCTACCGGTAGGCTTGATTTGTACAGATCCCAGGACTTCAGCGCGCAGGCCATCAGGATAACCGGAATGGACAGTAGAAACGAAAAGCGCGCAGTGGCTTCACGGCTCAACCCCAATAACAGGCCGGCAGTCATCGTGATACCCGAACGAGAGGTTCCCGGAAATAAAGCCACAGCTTGTGCTAGACCAATCAACAGCACATCCTTCCAGCTCATCTGATTAACCTCCCGGACACCGCGGTGGCGCCAGTCTGCCCAGCTCAGAACCAGACCGAACACGATCAGCCCGGCGGCAATATACAGCGGCGAACGCAGTTGGTCTTCGATCGCATCCTTCAACAAAAGACCCGCGAGACCCACTGGTATGGTTGCAAGAAGCACACCCCAGGCCAGCTTGGCGTCATCATCCAGCTGCCGGTGAGTAACCGAACGGGTCCAGCTGATAGTCATGTTGACCAGATCGCGGCGAAAATACAGCATCACGGCAGCCAGGCTGCCTAGGTGTAAAGCCACATCAAATGCCAGGCCCTGATCCGTCCAGCCCAGCAGCAAAGGGGCGAGAATCAGGTGAGCAGAACTGGAAATCGGGAGGAATTCGGTAAAACCCTGTATTGCGGCCAAAACGACGATTTGCAGCCAATCCATGAAGACTATCCATTGCGCTAGTGAATTCAGGCGGCAATTAAACCACGCCCGGTTTCCTCAGGCGACTGTTCCGATCAATGAAACGCCCGTTGTGCGCTGCTATCCTGGCTATGGTCGACCAACACGGATGGTGATCAGGATGACCGCATAGTTGCGGCATGGCATCGTATATCTACCGACAAGAACAAGAGGATGGCTGCTCATGCGCTGGAAACACCGACCCGAAGGATCCAACTGGGGCGACTTTGGCCCCAACGATGAGCTGGGCAGACTCAATCTGCTGACCCCCGACAAGGTGCTACAGGGTGTAGCTGAAGTACGCGAGGGTCGCAGTTTCTGCCTCAGCTTGCCACTGGATTACCCTGGTGGTAATGCCCTAAACCGGTTGCGTCATGCGCCCAGGCGTTTCACCTCCGGCCGTGGTGACAAGCTCAACTACAACTTCGCACTCAATCGGATCAACCCGTCCTTTACCGATGTGGTCAGCGACGATGCGGTACTCCTGTATACCCAATACTCGACCCAATGGGATGCGTTGTCGCATGTTGGCAGCCTATTCGATGCCGATGGTGACGGCGAATCTGAGCCCTTGTATTACAACGGCTGGCGGGCCGGGGAGGATATTCAGGGCCCGGCAGGGCACGAGGACGTTCTCGAGGGTGTCAATGCGCAGCGTCTGGGTATCGAGAAGATGGCGGAAACGGCGGTCAGTGGACGGGCGGTCATGATTGATCTGGAGCGTCATTGCGGGCACGAGCGTGTTCTGGTCGATCATGCTCGGCTGCAAGAGATCATGCAGGCCGACGGTGTCGTCGTCGAGCCCGGTGACATGGTGTGCCTGTATACCGGATTCGCTGATGTGATTTTGAGCATGCACCGTCAGCCCGATGCAGAGACATTGGCATCCAGTTGTGCCGTACTGGACGGCCGCGACCCGGCGCTGCTGCAATGGATTACGGATAGCGGGTTAAGCCTGCTGATTGCCGATAATTATGCCGTAGAAGCTTACCCTGCTCGTGAGGGACAGGGTTGCTGCGCTGCCTTGCCGCTGCACGAGCACTGTCTGTTCAAGCTAGGCATTCATCTGGGCGAGCTTTGGTATCTCACCGAGCTTGCTCAGTACCTTCGTGCGGCTGGCCGCAATCGCTTCATGCTCACTGCGCCACCGCTTCGCCTGCCTGGCGCAGTAGGTTCACCGGTAACGCCGGTGGCACTGGTCTGATCAGCGGTCGGCGCTGACCTGAAAGCTGTCCGACAACTGGTGCAGGCGGGTTGCAGTTTCCTTTACCTGGCCCGAACTGGATCGGAGTGTACCGATGACCTTGGCCATGGAGGCGGTGACTTCCGCCACATGCCCCGCTTGTCTGCCATGTTCTTTGCTATTGGTGTCCATGACTGCAATGACCTCGAACAGCTCTTCCACCGTCCGATGCAACTTGTCGTTGTCATTAGCCGCGTTGCTGGCGCGGGTCAGTTGCTGGTCAACATCGCTAACGCCTTGCTCCATCAGGTTCACAGCCTGGTGGGTCGCGTCACGTATGGCAGTGATGCCTTGATTGATCTCGGCAGCAGCTTTGGCGGTGCGTGACGCAAGCGCGCGGACTTCATCGGCGACCACAGCGAAACCACGACCGTGCTCCCCCGCCCGCGCAGCTTCGATTGCTGCGTTCAGCGCCAATAGGTTGGTCTGGCTGGTAATGTCTGTGATCATCGAGACCATACCGGCGATCTCGCCGGAGCGCTGGTCCACTTGCTGCACACTGCTGGCGGACGTTGCCACGATATCGCGGATCTTGCGTGTACCGTCGGAGAGGGTCTCCAGTCGCTGACTGGCCGACTCCACTACCTCGGCCATGGTGCGTTTCATCTGCGCGGCTGTCTGCGAAGCGCTATCGATCGTTCTTACCTGAGCTTCAATCATGCCGAGCATCTGCTGGATAGTCAGTGTGACCTCCTCTGCGGTGTCGCTGGCTTTCTCGTTATGTCCTAGCATTTGCTCGCTATTGTGCAGCGCATGTTGACTGGCGTGTTTGACGCGCCCAACGATGGTGTCCAGATTATCGATGAAACTGTTGGTCCAACGCCCTAGTTCGCCGGTTTCGTCAGCGACCAGCCGCGTGGTGTCCATGCGCTGGCTAAGGTTACCTTCACCCTCAGCAATATTACGGATGATCTCGGTCATGCGACCCATGCGCCTAGCCAGCTTCAGCGTGCCGCGGCGCCAGAACCAAAATGCGCTTAGAGCGACTACACCCAGATTGAGTAGACTGGCAGAAGGTTGGCCAAGGCCGGCGTAGGCAATAGCAATCTGGCTGCAGCTGATGAGTAACATCAGAGCCAGAAACTGCTTCATCAGGTCATAACTTAGGGATCGGTATCGGTAAACCTCCTCTAGGTCGGCTTCGCACATCATACCCCAGCGATCGGGAGAGCCACTCAGGCTAAAAGTCACACCTTTGCCAATGACTGGAATGTGACGGTAATCGGAGTAGCCCGGATAAGTGACGAACAAATTCTGTCCCTTGCGGATGGTCTCACGCACGCCTGGGTGCAATGCTTTAGTGGCCGGGTCGGTAAAGCGCACCTCGAACTCGGTATGCTCGCGCACGTTGACCGTTCCCCACTGGGTGGTGATGCCTTCCTTGAGGTTGCCGCCGTGGCTGAAGGTATTGTCTTCGAAGCGCGAGCGAGAAAGTGCACGGCCGGGCTCAATGCCTGAGTCGAATCGTGATTCGACCATAAACACATAGTTGTCGCCGGATTCCTGATAGATGTGACCGGCCTCGCGTTGGATCAGATCACCGAGCACGTCGTTTGGAACACGGGCGCAAAGACAACACTGCTGGCCCTGGTATTCCAACGGCTGGTAGAACATCAGTGTTACTGGATCATGAAAGCTGGAGCTTGATGGGCCGAGGGCTTTGGTTCGCTGATCAATATAAGGGCCATGCAGGAAGGGTTGACACAAACCGCTTTGAACCGCTTTCGGGTTCAGTGCAGTGGAGGACGTCCGTGTGGCGGTGCTTATCAGAGAGCACCCGGTAGCGTTGACAATAAACAGTTCACTGGCATCGGCGATCTTGCGTATCCGTGTCAGCAGGTATTGATGGTCCACTGTGGTACCAGCGTCTTCCAGGTCGCGGGCTATACCCTGCAGCGTGGTCCACTGGTTGTCGCACCATTGCTGCAGCAGACGCATGCGAGTATCGGCCACGCTATTGAATATTTCCTCTAGCTGCTCATACCGATTGTTGTTTATCCAGCAAGCCCAGCCCATGCCAAGTTTGCCGGCCGAGCCGAACCAGGGTAACCAGCTGCGCTCAGCGCCTGTGAGGGTCATCTCATCACTGCGAATGGACACTAGGGTGCTCTCCGATGGGAAGGGAAAAGATTTCTTTTGCAAGAAACGCCCCACCAGAGATATAAAGCGGCATTTTTACGAACTACGCGGCCTCTCTGCCACGCGGGTTTCAGAGGTGTGTCCGGGCTTAGCACGTGTTTGGAGCATCCTAACCCGGGACATGATCTTTGCCTGCCCCGAACCGGTGCGCCAGGAGTTGGGCGCGACTTGTTCCCTCAGGCAGGCGCCCATCGGCGATGCAGCCAGGTCGTCCCTACCGCGAGTGCGATCAGACCGAACGAAAGAATGAAGAGCATGGCCTCGGTAACGGGTACATAGGGGTTGTAGGGCATCGCCAGGAACAGGCCGCCGACCACAAACAAGGCTCGCAGCGGCCAATGCAATAGACCCCGCTCGCTTAAATCACCCAGTTTGGGTAGGTAACCCTGCAGCCCACCGGCAATCAGGATGATACCGCCTACGGCACAGGTGATCGCAATGATGATCTCCGAGGCCGATCCCTGCAGCAGCAGTGCTGGCTCGAGCACGAAGAAGAAGGGTATGAAATAGATGATACTACCCATTTGCATCGACACGAAGCTGGTCTTCATTGGACTGCTGCCGGCGACGGATGCCGCGGCAAAAGCGCCAATCGCAACGGGCGGAGTGATAAAGCTGAGCATGCCCCAGTAGAGAATGAACATATGCACTGCCATTGGGTTCATGCCGCCATTTATCAGCGCGGGTGCCAGGGCTATCGCCAGGAAAATATAGGCGGCAGTGACTGGCATACCAATACCCAGTATGAAGCTCGTCAGCGCGCCCATGATCAACAGTACCAGCATGTCACCACCGGCAATAAACAACAGGTCGTTGGCAATGGTGCCGGACATGCCGGAAACCGCCAGCGCACCCATGATCAGGCCCACGCCCGCCATAAGACCGGTCAGTTCCGCAAAGAGCGCACCACAGGCCTCAGCGAACTCCTTGAAATCCTTCCATTGCCAGCGGCTATGCTTGCGTAGCTGGTTGATTACCAATAGCAAAGCGGTGGCGTAGAAGGGTGCAATGGCCTCCTGTTTCATGAACAGCAGCATCCAGATAAGAAAGGCGAAGACGAAAATGTAATGCCAGCCTTCTTTCAACGTCTGTTTTATCTTGGGCAGATCAATCGCTGGCAGGCCCTTGAGGCGGTTGCGTGCGGAGTAGAAATCGATCTGAACGAAGAGTCCGAAGAAATATAGCGCAGAGGGTATCGCTGCTGCCAAGGCGATCTCGCCATAGGGAATGTCCAGAAACGTCGCCATGACGAATGCAGTGGCGCCCATGACTGGTGGCATGAGGACGCCGCCGGTCGAGGCACAGGTCTCGACACCGGCTGCGTATGTCTTGGTGAAGCCGACCTTGCGCATAGCCGGGATCGACAGTGGTCCGGTGGTTAGAACATTGGTTACCACGCTGCCCGACATCGAGCCCATTAGGCCGCTGGAGAAGATTGATACCTTGGCCGGTCCGCCACGGACCTTACCCAGCAACGCGAACGCCAGGTCGATAAAAAACTTCCCACCGCCCGTGCGCTGCAGTGCTATACCGAACAACAAAAAGCCGATGACCAGATTGGCGAACGCCTGGGATGGAATGCCCAGTAGACTTTCATCACTGTTAGTGTGGTAGATAGCAACCAGGTCGATCGGCGTGGAAATACCGGCGAAACTGTCGGGCAGATATCCCGCCAGCATCGGGAACAGCGAGGCCATGAATACAACGATGAAAATCGGCCAGCCGCCACAGCGGCGGGTCGCTTCGAGCGCAATTGCCCATGTCAGCAAGCTGATATACACCACACGCTGAGGCGCCGCATACTCCCAGCCTTCATCCACAGCCTCGTTGGAATTGATAATGAAGAACACGCAACAACCGATACTCGCCAGGGCCAGCATCCAATCGTACCAAGGTGTCTGGTTGACGCGCCGGCCGCGACCGGCGGGGATGGCAATGAACACCATCGGCAGCATCATTGCCAGCAGCCCGTATATGTACTGGCTGGTCAACATGGTAAAGCCGGTGTAGCTACCAAAATTGAAAATCTGATAAATGGCTAGCGCCGCGGTCATGACGGCGGTTATACGCAACAGATTTCCGGCTACTGGATTGCGGATGGATTCTTGTTCTTCGGACATGAGCTGCCTCGTGCTAAAGCGTGATCTGGCGAACCGTTAAGAAAACGGACAGGGTGGAGCTGCGCTAGCGGCTGAAGCCAGGATCAAACCCTGCCTCGGTCAATGCTACGCTCCGGCGTTTCATCCAGCTTGACTGGAAAGCCTGGCCGCGCTCGTCAATGGCGGCGAGTTGCTGCTCCCAAGCGGTCTCGAGCACTCGCTGACGGTCTAGTAGGCGCTGGTTATGGGCCTCATACTCTATACTCCAGACGCCTTGTTCGCGAAAATAGCGAACGGCGCCCTCGTGGTACGGCATGACCCAATCGAATACTTGGCGACTGAGCTCCCAGCCCTCTGCACCGGGCGCAAGTGTTTTGAAGCTATCGTAGTGCTCGTCTACAAACTGGGTTAATGCATAGACTTCATCGGCGTTGCGGTCAGCATTGGTCACCAGAATGGGCAGTGCGTAGCCTCCACCATTCCAGGGATCCTGTTCTGAGACCCCCGCACCCCGAGTTTCGACCTGGGGCAGGTAATACGGGATGACATTTTTCGCGCGAGCCCAGGCGGTCTTGTCTTCTTCGGACTCGTTGGGCATTTCCAGCCAGCTGATACCGCGTGGGCTGGCGGCAATGCGTTCCATCAATGGTGTGCGGGTAGACATAGGCATCACATCGGCGTGGCCGTTGATAATGGCCTCGATCGCCTCGTTGGTGCCGGAGGCGTCCACACGTCGTACGTCATCCCAGGTCAGGCCACCGTAAGCCAGAACAGCACTGGTGATCATGTTGATCGAATCGGCACCGCGAATGAAAATCACCTTTTGCCCTTTGAGTTCCCGCGGGTGCTCCAGGCCGGTGTCGCCAGCGGCTGCCAAGCCAAAACTCTGAGTGCCTTGAGAGGCTAGCACCATGCGGATCGGTTGCGGACCCCAGTCCGGCTTGTTGAACAAAAAGATCCCTTCCTGGCCAAAATAACTGGCAATGCCGCAGAGGCAATAGCTGGCGCGCCCGGTTTTCAGCGGGATCATCCGTGACACGTCGTTACGTCCAGGCAGAATACGGATATTGCTACCTTCTTCGAACTTCAGGAGTCCGCCCAGAGCTGCTGCCTGCGCGTAACCGGCAGCGCCGGTACCATAAGCGGTCCAGACCATCACGCGGGGTAATGCAGATTCTGACGCGACAGCCAATGATTGTGTCAGCACCATTGCTAGTGTGGCGACGAGCCGGTAGGAAGGAAATCGCATGGAAATAAACCCTATTTTGTTTCGCTGTGCGGAACATTGTTATGTTTATGTTTCGCTTAACAGAATAACATTTTACTTTACATGAAATGTATTGCAAAAGACTTGGCGTAATGAAACGTTAATCTTGCGTTTAAAAAGCCAAAAATTGATACAGATTGTTGCTCAGAGCAGAATATGGATTCAAGCATGTCGCGCCTGGTTGTGCGCAAAAAAAACCCCAATTCCTGAGAATTGGGGTTTTCTAGCAGCGCATTAAATTATGCCGCTTGAAACGCCTATTAGACCTTGGATTCCAGCTCAGGAATCGCATCGAACAGGTCGGCGACCAGACCGTAGTCGGCCACACCAAAAATAGGTGCTTCTTCATCCTTGTTGATCGCAACGATCACCTTGGAGTCTTTCATGCCAGCCAGGTGCTGAATAGCGCCAGAAATACCGACGGCAATGTACAGGTTCGGCGCGACGATCTTACCGGTTTGACCGACCTGCATGTCGTTGGGTACGAACCCGGCATCGACAGCTGCGCGTGATGCACCCACTGCAGCGCCAAGCTTGTCGGCGAGCGTGTAGAGCATTTCGAAGTTTTCGCCGTTCTGCATGCCACGGCCGCCGGAAACAACGATCTTGGCGCCGGCCAGCTCGGGACGATCGGACTTGGCCAATTCTTCATTGACGAAGCTCGATACACCGGCATCCTGGGCGCTGGATACGGCTTCAATGCTGGCGCTGCCACCTTCGGCTGCAACGGCATCAAAACCAGTGATACGCACAGTCATGACCTTGATAGCGGCGTCCGACTGCACGGTGGCGATTGCGTTACCCGCATAGATGGGGCGCTTGAAAGTGTCAGCGCTTTCCACTTCGATGATCTCGGAGATCTGGTCTACGTCCAGCAAGGCAGCTACCCGCGGCATGTAGTTCTTGCCGTTGGTGCTGGCCGGGCAGATTACGTGGCTGTAATTCTTACCCAGCTCGGCAATCAGCAGTGCGATATTTTCGGGTAACTGGTGGCCATAGACCGCATTATCGGCCAACAGAACCTTGGTAACGCCTTCGACCTTGGCTGCTTCATCGGCAACGGCAGAACAACCTTCACCGGCTACCAACAGGTCAATGTCGCCACCGATGGCCTTGGCAGCGGCAACGGTGTTCAGGGTCGCGCCATTAAGCGCGGCGTTGTTGTGTTCGGCAATAACCAAAATTGTCATTTAGATCACCTTGGCCTGGTTCTTCAGTTTGTCGACCAACTCGTCCACAGAGCTTACCTTGATACCGGCACTGCGAGCGGTGGGGGCTTCAACCTTGAGAGTCTTGACCGTGGAAGCGGTGCTGACACCCAGATCGTCTGGCTTGAGCACTTCCATCGGCTTCTTTTTCGCCTTCATGATGTTGGGCAGCGATGCGTAGCGCGGCTCATTCAGGCGCAGGTCCGTGGTCACGATAGCGGGCAGAGTCAGATCGACTGTCTGCAGGCCGCCGTCGATTTCACGGATAACCTTGACCTTGTCGCCTTCAACCAGCACCTCAGAGGCAAAGGTGCCTTGGGCATAACCGCTCAGTGCAGCGAGCATCTGACCGGTTTGATTGTTATCTGAGTCGATAGCCTGCTTGCCAAGAATGACCAGCTGGGGCTGCTCTTTATCGACGACGGCCTTGAGCAGCTTGGCGACGGCCAGTGAGCTCAGGTCTTCGGCGCAATCGACCAGGATGGCACGATCTGCACCCAGCGCCAGGGCGGTACGCAGCTGCTCCTGGGCAGCAGTCGGACCGATGGACACAGCGATAACTTCAGTCGCGACGCCTTTTTCTTTCAGGCGTACGGCCTCTTCCACAGCGATTTCGCAGAAGGGGTTCATGGACATCTTGACGTTGGCGAGATCGACACCGGAATTGTCCGCTTTGACGCGAATCTT
This sequence comes from Halopseudomonas sp., assembly GCF_047631575.1. GTDB lineage: Bacteria > Pseudomonadota > Gammaproteobacteria > Pseudomonadales > Pseudomonadaceae > Halopseudomonas. The sequence goes on from NZ_JBLIAB010000006.1 coordinate 29,827, forward strand.
CACGTTGTAATCAACCACGCGCTTTACGGCGACGAGGATTTTCATGGACGCTAGTCCTCCACAGGTCTATGGGACGCCCGAAGGCGCACGACAATTAAGGGGTCGCATAGGATACCGAGCCAAAACACGGCCCGATAGTGCCAATTTGCTAAATTACACGACAAAAGCGCCGGTATAACGGCGAAATTGCCGTTATACCGGTAGAGTAGAGGCTTAGGCCACGCTCATCAGCTTAGCGTAAGCTTCAAGATGGTGGTCGTCATCACCTAATTGATGACTGATCATGACCAACCGTTTGGCGTAATGGGCACAGGAATACTCCCAGGTCATCGCGATACCACCATGCAATTGGATCGCTTCTTCTGCGACCTTGCGTGCAGAGCGGTTGACCAGGAACTTCGCTGCGTTTAGCGTACGGCTGCGCTCGACGGCATCGGCTTCGTCTGCCACGCAGGCGGCCAAAATGGTCATCGATGTAGCCTGTTCCAGCTCAGTGCGCATGTCGACCATGCGGTGCTGTAGCGCCTGGAACTTGCCGATCGGCACGCCAAACTGCTTGCGTTGCTTGAGATAGTCCAGCGTCATGTCGCAGGCAACTTCCATTGCGCCGATGGCTTCGGCACACAGGGCGGCAATAGCGCGGCCAGCCTGATAGTTGATCGCAGTGTACGCATCGCCGGCCTGGCCGAGCAGTTCGCCCTGGGCATTGTCTAGGAATAATTCGCATCCTTTGCGCCCATCGACCGTGGCATAGTCGCGACGAGAGACACCGGTAGTGCTCGGATCAACGATGAACAGGCTGATGCCTTTTTCATCGCGTACATCACCTGCGGTGCGAGCCGAAACCAGAATCTTGCCGGCAGTGTGACCGCCGATAACCACAGCCTTGCGGCCACTCAGGCTCCACTTGCTGCCGTCTTGCTTGGCAGTAGTCTGCACGTCGTTTAACAGGTAATGACTGCTAGGTTCGTCCAGTGCAACGGCTGCCTGCAGCTCACCGGTAGCGATGGCGCCCAGCAACTCTTCTTTCTGGCTGTCTGATCCCAGCTGGGTAATCAGACCGCCAGCCAGGATCACTGATTCCATGTAGGGTTCCAGGCAGATACCACGGCCCAGCTCCTGCATGATCAACATGTTTTCCACACCGGTACCACCGAATCCACCGAGCTCCTCGGGGAAAGGTATAGCGGTCAGGCCCAGTTCACCCATCTGTTGCCAGAATTCGGGGCTAAAGCCGGTTTCGCTAGCGCTGAATTTCTCGCGCTTGTCGAATGTGTAGGCGTCGCGTACCAGACGTGCCGCGGTTTCCTGCAGCATCTGTTGCTCTTCTGTGAGTTTAAAATCCACGACTAATCTCCTACAGTTCAAGAATCATTTTAGAGACGATGTTCTTCTGGATCTCATTGGATCCGCCGAAGATCGACAGTTTGCGCATATTGAAATAATCACCCGCCAGCGAAGGGCTGGACTCGGTGTTCAGCATGTCGCCATCAAAATCATATTCCAGCTCTTCCGGTAGGAAGGGCAGGGCGTACGGACCAATCGCCTTGCGCAGCAGGTTGGTGATCGCCTGACGGATTTCAGTACCCTTGACCTTGAGAATGGAGCTCTCGGCACCGGGTACGCCACCTTCTTTCGCAGCGGCGATAATACGCAGCGTGCTCATTTCTGCGGCTATCAGTTCAATTTCGACGGCGGCAATCTGTGAGCGGAAGACGGGATCGTCGATCAAAGGCTTGCCGTTTCTGTGCTGTTGGGCTGCAACATTTTTCAGGTGCGTCATTGCCGCCTTGGAGGCGCCAATACCCGCCAGACCAGTACGCTCATGAGTCAGCAGATACTTGGCACAGGTCCAACCCTTGTTCTCTTCACCAACCAGATTCTCGACAGGGACCTTGACGTCATCGAAGAAGACTTCGTTGACTTCGTGATCGCCGTCCAGGGTGATGATCGGACGTACGGTGATACCGGGTGTGGCCATGTCGATCAGCAGGAAAGAGATGCCGCGCTGTTGCTGTGCTTCCGGATCGGTACGTACCAGGCAGAAAATCCAGTTGGCATGTTGGCCTAGAGTGGTCCATGTCTTCTGACCGCTGACGATATAGTGATCACCATCGCGTACGGCGCGGGTTTTCAGCGAAGCGAGGTCAGAACCGGCGCCGGGTTCGGAATAACCCTGGCACCACCAGTCTTCGCCAGACAGGATGCGTGGCAGATAATGATGCTTCTGCTCTTCGGTGCCGAACTTGATGATCACAGGAGCAACCATGTTGACGCCGAACGGAACCGTGCGCGGCGCGCCGAAAGCAGCCGACTCTTCGTCGAAAATATGTTTCTCGGAAGGGCCCCAGGTGGTGCCGCCGTGCTCTACGGGCCAGCCTGGCGCGTACCAGCCGCGCTTGGACAGAATTTTCTGCCAGCGATTGTGGTCGTCCTTGGATACGTTCTTGCCATTTTTTACCTTGGCAGCGATATCGTCCGGCAGTTCGGTTTTCAGGAATTCCCGCACTTCATCGCGGAAGGCGAGTTCTTCTGGGGTGTAATGAATTTCCATGTCAGGTCCTCGTTTAAATACAGATACAGGCCTACGATTATTGCCGTGAGGCCTCACTATTAGACATCAGCTTCAGAGATCAGCGAACTTGCGTCCCTCTTTGGCGAGCTTCTCGAGCAGCGGCGCCGGCTTCCACCAGGCTCCGTATTTCTTGTGAAACTCGCTTATTCGGGCATAAACCTTGTCTAGTCCCAGACTATCAGCATAAAACATTGGGCCGCCTTGGTGTGCAGGGAAGCCGTAACCATTAATGTAGATGACATCAATATCGCTGGATCGTTGCGCAATACCTTCCTCGAGAATTTTGGCACCCTCGTTGATTAGCGCGAACAGCGTGCGCTCAAGAATGTATTCGTCAGATAGCTGCCGTCTCTCGACGCCCTGCTCAGTGGAAGCGGCTTCGAGGAGCGCCGGCAGTGCCGGGTTCTCCAGCGGAGTGCGTGAACCTGCTTCGTAGAGATAAAATCCGCGTCCCGTCTTCTGTCCTAGCATACCTGCCTCGGCCATCCTATCAAGGATTGTCGGCAGCTTGTAATCTGCCGATAGCGTCTCACGCTGGCGGGTACGAATGCTCAGGCCAATATCCAGACCAGAAAGATCACGCATGGCGAAAGGCCCCATGGCCATGCCGAAAGAGCGTAGCGCACTATCGACTTGAGCGGGAGTAGCCCCTTCTTCAAGCAGAAACTCGGCTTCGCGCCCGTACTGGAAGACCATGCGATTACCGACAAAACCGTCGCAGACACCGACCGGTACAGCGACTTTTTTTAGTTTCTTGCCGATAACCATGGCGGTCGCCAGCACGTCATTAGCCGTTTTTTCACCGCGCACCACTTCCAGTAGACGCATCACGTTTGCCGGGCTAAAGAAGTGCAGACCCACCACGTCCTGCGGACGCTGGGTGAACTCGGCGATCTTATTGAGATCTAGTGACGAGGTGTTGCTGGCCAGTATGGCGCCGGACTTGCAATGAGTGTCGAGCGCCTTGAACACGGTCTGTTTGACCGTCATATCCTCGAATACCGCTTCGATCGCCAGATCCACAGTAGACAGGTCGGCATAGTCAGTAATACCTTCGACCAGTTCCAGGCGCTTGTTCATTGCGTCTTCGGTCAGGCTGCCTCGCTTGACGCTCATCATGTAGGTGTCGCGGCAACGCTGCATAGCCTTGGCTTTTGCGTCTTCGCTGATCTCCAGGATCTTCACCGCAATACCCGCATTAGCGAAGCACATAGCAATGCCTACACCCATGGTGCCGCCGCCGATTACACCAGCGGAGTTGATCTCGCGGGTCGGAGTGTCCTTGGGTAGATCATCTATCTTCGACGCCAGCCGCTCAGTGAAGAAGGCATACACCAACGCGGAGCGCTGCGGTGAAACCAGGCACTCGCCGAACAGTTCGCGCTCGCGGGCAAGCCCTTGCTCTAACGGCAGTGTAAAGGAGGCTTCGACGGCAGAGATGCAGCGACGTGGAGAAAACAGACCCGGCATTTTTTTCTCGATTTCGGCGCGTTTGGCTGCCACCAGTGCTGCGTTGTCGACACCCTCTAACTTGTCGGTGCGTTCTCCGGTGCGCCTGGCACCTTTGTTATCACGGAGCAGCTGTTGCGCATAAGCAACGCCGGCTGCCGTTAGGTCACCGTCGACCAGTTCGTCGATAATGCCCAGCTCGCACGCTTCGGCGGCACCGATGGGGTTACCGCTGACTATCATGTCCAGCGCTTTTTGCACGCCGACCAGGCGGGGCAAACGCTGGGTGCCGCCGGCGCCAGGCAGAAGGCCCAGTTTGACCTCTGGCAGACCGACCTTGGCGGTCTTCAAAGCAATGCGGTAATGACAGCTGACGGCGACTTCCAGACCACCACCCAGGGCGGTGCCGTGAACCACCGCCACGCTTGGCTTGTTACAGCCTTCGATGAAGTTGACCACTTCAGGCAAGCCAGGTGCTTTCGGCGGCTTGCCAAATTCCTTGATGTCGGCGCCAGCAATGAAGGTTGAGCCTTCACACACCAGAACAACGGCTTTGATTTCGGGATCGGCTTCAGCTGCCTTGAAGCTATCTTGTAGACCTTCGCGCACGGCAATACCCAGTGCGTTGACCGGGGGATTATTGACTCTGACAATCGCTATGGCGCCTTGTCGTTCCAGTGTGACCACGTCCGACATGCTCAATCTCCATCTGTTGTGATGACAATCTGTTTTACTGTGCGAAATAATGAAATCATATTCCGCCAGGCAAAATACAAAAAAAGTGCAGTGTTGTCGATGCTCTCTGCGGATGAAATGCGATGCGATTAGCGTGCGTGATGGTGGCCGCCCTAGACCCCTAAGCGCTCAATATCGCGTGCGAGCATAGCAAGTTGATGAGCCAACTGATTTTGTACCTTCTCTTCAGAAACCAGATAAGACGGCGCACCGCAGGTCAGAGCCATGATGGTACCGTCCTGCAGGTGCAGCGGTACGCCGGCAGCGTTCACGTTGCGATCCCAGTCCCCCAGAGAAAGGCAGAAACCATGGCGGGCATAATCTTCGAAGGCCTTATCCAGGCGGGCAGATGTTTCTGCCCAGTTATCCGGACTGCGGCTGGCAAGAGCGGCGATCACGTGACTGCGCTCGTCTTCTTTCATCGCTGCCAGATAGGCGCGTCCGGCTGCGGTGGTACCCAGAGGCAGGCGTACGCCGACATCCATGCGCAGGGAAGTAGTTTCCGCAGGCCGGCAGTTCTCGACATAGATCATCGAGAGACGATCACGGCAGGTAAGACCGACCGAGGTGTTGGTCGATCGGGCGAACTCGTCCATGTACGGCTTGGCCAGCTGGCGCACCCGCAGATTGGATACATAGGCATAACCCAATGCGAGTACCCCTGAATCGAGCTGATACTTTTCCAGTTGCGGGGAGTAGCTGAGATAGCCCAGTTTGGTCAGGGTATAGGTCATGCGCGAGACGGTCGGCTTGGGCAGGCCAGTTATGCGGGCGATATCCTGATTGCCCATTACCACTGCTCCCTGACTGAATGCGCGCAGCACATCGAGACCGCGCGATAACGCCTCGACAAACTTGCGGTCTTTGGTCGGGGTGTCTTCACTGACTGTACTGAGGTCTTCGTTCATGGCCTGTTACCTTGCATGTGCGCGGCGTGCACCCATTATCGCTGCTCGGAACGGTCTAGCAATGAGGGCGCCGCTGCGATGTTTTTATTGTAGCCTGACTGAAACAATACCGATTCTGCAGAGCGGTATGAACCTATCTGGGCCCCAATGATTGCACAGCCAAAGAGGATAGAATAGCATATTTTGGTATTGTATTCCGCTGTGCAAAATCATGATTCAAATAAGAGGTTCTCATGTCGACACCCGCTCATTCCATCGCCAGCGCGCAGTTGGCGCAGTCGGGACACGTCAATATCAGTGACATTCTGGCTAAGGCTTGCCAGGATTACGGTGATAAACCTGCTTTTTCCTGCGGTGCCGACACGCTCGGCTTCAATGCGCTGGCAGCCCGTGCCGACGCGTTTGCCCGTTACCTACGAGGTTCTGCCGGCTTGGAACCGGGCGATCGTCTGGCCATTCAACTCCCAAACCTGTTGCAGTATACCATCGCGATTTTCGGTGCGCTGAAGGCCGGTCTGGTCATCGTCAACGCCAATCCGCAGTACACCGCTTACGAAACACGTCATCAATTCGCTGATTCCGGTGCGAAGGCGGTTGTTGTGTTGGACAAGCTGGTACCGCTGGTACGCAAGATTCAGGGTGAGACCGAGATTGAACTGCTGATTGTGACCAGCCTTGATGATTATGCCAATCCCGAATACGCCAGCGAAGCGTCGGACGAGGTGAGGTTCATGCAGGCGTTGCGTGAAGGCGAAAAGCTCCCCGCGGTGCAGCCTGAGCGGGATCTGGATGATCTGGCGCTGCTGCAGTACACGGGTGGCACAACGGGAGTATCCAAGGGCGCGATGCTGACCCATCGCAATATCCTCAGCAACGTATTGCAGGCAACCAACATCATCCGTCCGGGCGACGTCGAGTATGGCAACGAGGTGCGCGTGTCGCCACTGCCGCTTTACCATATCTTCGCGTTCACGGCGAACTGCATCGCCTCGGTTGCTACGGGGTTTCACAGCATACTGATCACCAATCCACGTGATCTGGACGGCATGTTTGTTGATTTGAAACGGCACAAGATTACCCTGCTGACGGGTATTAACTCCTTGTTTGTATCTTTGATGGCGCATCCCGAGTTCGACAGCGTCGATTTTAGCAGGCTCAAATGGGTTAACTCTGGCGGCGCACCGTTGAACACAGAAATAGCCAAGCGCTGGCTGGCACGCACTGGCAGCGTTATACGCGAGGGCTATGGTCTGACCGAAACCTCTCCGGTAGTCGTCGCCTCAACCGCGTTTACGCCCTACAAGGAAGGCTTTATTGGTCGTGCAGTGATCGATACCGAAATGCGCACGGTGGATGATGATGGTAAGGAGACGCCTCGCGGTGAGCCCGGTGAATTGTTGATTCGCGGCCCGCAGGTCATGCAGGGCTATTGGCAACGCCCGCATGAAACCGCCGAAAGTTTTACCGATGACGGCTGGTTCAAGACCGGTGATGTCGGTGTGATAGATGAGGAAGGCTTCCTCAAATTGGTGGACCGCAAGAAGGATATGATTCTGGTGTCGGGTTTCAATGTCTATCCCAATGAGATCGAAGATGCGGTCATGCGGCATCCGGGAATACGTGAATGCGTGGCTGTGGGGATTGAGGACGAGAAAAAAGGCGAGGCGATCAAGTTGTTCGTCAGTCTGCATGATGCCAGCCTAGGCAAGGATGCAATTATTGCTCACTGCCGCGAACACCTGACCGGCTACAAAGTGCCAAGCCATGTGGAAATCCGCGATGATCTGCCCAAATCGACTGTTGGCAAGCTGCTGCGCCGGGTGCTGCGAGACGAGGCGCGGGCGCGGGCCGGATCATGAGTGCACTGACATATCAGGAAAGTAACGGACTCGCCGAGATTGCCATGGACGACGGCAAGGTTAACGCGCTTTCCGAAGTGATGATCGAGGATCTATTGGCGGCTTTGCAAACAGCCGCTGATGCCGATCTGCCAGTACTGATACACGGTCGACCCGGTTGTTTCAGTGCTGGCTATGACCGACGACTAATTGCCGCCGGAGGCCCTGCAAGTATTGCGATGCGGGCGGCTGGAGACCGGCTGACGCTGGCTTTATTGGATCATCCGGCACCCGTGGTGATTGCCTGCACCGGGCACGCTATGGCCAAGGCCGGCTTCCTGTTGCTGCTGGCCGACTATCGGTTGGGTGTAGTGGGTGGGTTTCGTGTGAGCCTTAACGAAGTCGCCATCGGTATGACCATGCCGGAACCTGCAATGGCTCTGGCCCGTGAACGGCTGGCGCCGACCTGGCTCTCTCGATGCGCCTTGCAGGCTGAGGCGCTTGACCCACAACAATCTGTGTCAGCGGGTTTCCTCGACGAGCTGACCGAGCCCGAGCAGCTGCTGGGCAAGGCACGCGAGAAGTTGACGACGCTGGCCGCGCTGGACCGTCCGGCCTACCGGGAAACGCGTCAGCTGCTAAACGCAGCTCTGCGTGCGGAGCTGGTTGAGCTATTCGTGCTGGCTCAGCGGCGCTGATCTAGCAGCACTTGCTTAGCTGTGCGTGCGTGCTTAACCGCGCTGGTATGTACCGATCAGGCGGTTCATTGCCAGGCAGTGAGGCTCGACCTTGGCCAGCAGTTCCCACAGGCTGAGGTCGGCTTGCAGGTCGAGATCTTTATCCAGCGCGAGTACCCAGAAATAATACTTATGCTGTCCGTGACCCTCGGGCGGCATCGGCCCGTTGTAGCCGGTTTTGCCAAAATTGTTTTTGCCTTGGGTATATTCATCTGTTCCTTCAGACAGTTGAGTTACAGAGCCGGGTATGTTGTACAGCGTCCAGTGCACAAACCCATAGGTGCCTTTTGGCGAAATCAACGGCGCGTCCGGATCATGACAGATTACGGCGTAGCCCTTGGTCCCCTCGGGAGCATTATTCCAGCTCAGCGCCGGTGAAACATCTTCGCCTTCACCGGTGAATTTACTCGGGATTGCGCCGTCGTGATTGAAGGCACTGCTAGTAAGCTGCATGTCGTTGGTAAATGCAAAACCCATACGGTACTCCTAGATTTTCTGCAATTGAGTGATCGACTCGCTGAGCGCGTCTTAACCGATTAGGGCGCTGAGCAGCCATAAGCCAAGTAGTAGCCAGATTACTGCGGCAACGAAGTGCCGCCGCAGGAGCGAACGCACACCAGCATAAATCAGCAGCAAGCCGATAATGACGGCGACGACGGTAAAAATATTACTGTTGACCCCAAGCGCGCGGGAAAAACCGTTCACAAAGGCCGTACTGGCCCCGCTCAGAACGGCGAACACCCAGGCCAAGCTGTCGACCACCAGACGCACCAGCGTACCTAAGGCTTCACCCAGCCATTCAAAGGGATTGGACGATAATTGCATCAATTGTTTCCATGGTTAGACCAAGTGTTAGCGCAGGCACACCTTAGCAGAAGTGGGCTCGGCGTCGAGCGTCACTCCGTCGGTGCCACCCCGACAGTCGTCGAGGCGGCTGGCGTGCTTAAACGCGCTCGATGACCGCAGCGACGCCCTGTCCCAGGCCAATGCACAGGCTGACCAGCGCGTAACGCGTGCCCGTGCGCTCCAGCTGACGCAGCGCAGTCAGGGTCAGACGCGCGCCTGATGCACCCAGAGGATGGCCCACAGCGATGGCGCCGCCGTTGGGATTTAGACGTGGATCGTTGAAGTCCAGTCCCAGCATCTTCGCGCAACCCAGTACCTGGGAGGCGAAAGCTTCGTTAATTTCGATCACGTCGATGTCGTCCAGGGTCAGACCGGCACGCGCCAGAGCCTTTTTGCAGGCTTCAACGGGACCCACACCCATCAGGCGCGGTTCGACGCCTGCCACTGCACCGCTGAGAATCCGCGCCCGTGGCTTCAGGTTGTATTTCTTACCTACCGATTCGTTACCGATCAGCAAGGCAGCGGCACCGTCGTTGATCCCTGATGCGTTCCCTGCGGTCACAACGCCGCCGTCGAACAGCGGTCGCAGTTTGCCCAGTACTTCCATATCGCTCTGTGGGCGAGGATGTTCGTCCTGATCGACTATTTTAGCCGGCTTCTTGCGGCCCTGGGACACTTCGATGGGGTGAATCTCTTCCTGAAAGAAGCCCTCAGCACGTGCTTTTTCATATAAAGCCTGACTGCGTGCAGCATAGGTATCAGCCTGTTCGCGGCTTATATCCAGTTTCTCTGCTACGTTATCAGCGGTCTCTGGCATGGTATCGCAGCCGTAATCCTTCTCCACCCTGGGGTTGGGGAAGCGCGCACCGATAGTGCTGTCGAAGGCACGAAATTCTCGTGAATAAGGGCTTTCGCTCTTGGCAATCACAAACGGCGCACGGCTCATGCTCTCGGCGCCACCGGCAATGATCAGATCTCCTTCGCCGGCGCGGATCATCCGGTGGGCGTCCAGCACAGCGGCCAGGCCTGAGCCACACAGGCGGTTTACCGTGAGGCCTGGTACCTGCGGTGGCAGGCCCGCCAGCAGCCCGGCGTGGCGAGCTAGGTTGCGAGCGTCTTCGCCCGCTTGGTTGGTGCAACCCATGACCACATCTTCATAATCGTGTTGATCGAAAGGGTTACGTGCAATTAGTGCGCGCATCACTTCGGCGAGCAGGTCATCGGGACGCACACTGGCCAAGGCGCCGGCATGGCGGCCAAAGGGGGAACGCAAACCATCATAAATATAGGCAGTCATGGGCAGTTACTCCTGGAAGTCGGGGGTGGTCAGTGGCAGATCAAGTTGCACGCGGCGGCGCAGCCAAGGGCTGGGACGGTAACGCGGCTCACCGTAAGCTGCCTGCATGTTGGTCAGGATGGTCAAAATCCGATTTTTATCATAATACTCGCCGAAAGCCAGTGGGCCTTTCGGGTAACCCAGGGCCAATTGCAGCGCACGGTCGAGCGTGTCGGGCTTGGCGATGCCTTTCTGGGCAATCTCACTGCCCAGGTTCACCACACTGGCGATCAGCCGCTGAATAACAAAGCCGGGTGAGTCGTTGATGACTTCCACCGGCACCCCGTCGGCAGAGAGCGCCTGGCGTGCCTGGGCTACCAGCGAAGGATCGGTGGCCGGCTGGCGCATCAGGGTGCGGCGCTTGTCCCAGTCGGCGAGGCAATCCAGGGCCAGAGTGCGGGCGGCTGGCAGCTGCAGGTGGGTGAGGGCGGTGGTGCAGTCGTCGCCCAGCGGGGTAATCAGACAGATTGCCTTGACAGAGGGCGCTGGGCCTTGCTCGAGGGTAACGCCACCTGCCGTGAGGACGGCGGCCACATTGGCGCGCAGTGTCGGATCCTCGCTATGCAGCCAAAACGGCCGCTCGACAATAACGGTCTCGATTACGGGTTCTTGAGGCTCGATTTTCTGGCCATCCTGATACCGATAGAAACCCTGGCCCGTCTTACGCCCGAGCAGGCCGGCGGCGACGCGCTGGGCGGCAATGAAGGAGGGTGTGTAACGGGGGTCGTGATAAAACTGTTCGTAAACCGATTCCATTACCGCGTGGGACACATCCAGACCGGTAAGGTCGAACAACTCGAAAGGACCCATCCGAAAGCCTGGCCCGTCGCGCAGTATTCGGTCTATTTGTGCCGGTGTGGCAACGCCTTCGCTGAGTATGCGCAGGGCTTCAGTGCCGAACGCGCGTCCTGCGTGATTGACCAGAAAGCCGGGGGTGTCGGGGGTGATCGCCGCAAAGTGACCAGCCTGTTCGGCCAGGTTGACCAGATTCTGCACAACGTTGTCGTCAGTGCGCTCGCCGCGCACCACTTCGACAATCTTCATCAAGGGCACAGGATTGAAGAAATGGAAGCCTGCCACCCGCTGGGGATGCGCGCAGGTACTCGCGATTCGAGTGACAGAGAGCGAAGAGGTGTTGGTCGCCAGGACGCAATCCTCGCGCACCAGTGCCTCAAGTTGGCCAAACAGCTTCTGTTTTACGTCGACCAGCTCGACGATGGCTTCAATGACCAGATCACAATCCTTCAACGCCTTCAGATCGTTCGCAGGTTGCATGCGCTGCATGATCGCATCGAACTCGTCTTCGCTTATTTTACCCTTGGCAACGGCGCGCTGCAGCAGGTTGCGATTGAAACTGATTGCATCCTCGATGGCTTCAGTTCGGGTATCGTGGATCAGCACTTGCTGACCACTGCTGGCAAACAGTTGGGCGATGCCTCGACCCATGGCGCCTGCGCCGATCACACCAATTCGGTTGAACATGCAATGCTTCCTCAGTTATTATCGTTTCGCTGTGCGAAACGGTATTTCGTTCATGACCGTGTGAGATTAAATCCTGCGCCTGACGAGTGCAAGTTCGTCAGCGGCCCCGGTGTGGCATACTTCGCATCCCATCCACTAAGACTGCGAACTGCATCAGTGTAGTGAATATAAGGTGACCTAGCCGTGAACCCCGACCATCGTCAGGCAGTGGCACAATCTGTAACCGGTTTCTTTCAGGATCTGGGCTGTGAATTGCTCGAGTATTCCGAAGGTCGTGCGGTTGTTGGATTGACCCTGACCGAAAAGCACTTGAATAACGCCAGCAATCTGCATGGCGGCGTCACCGCCAGCCTTTTGGATATTGCCATGGGCCTGTGCGGCACCTGGGCGTCCAGCGCAGAAGAGCGCCGCGTGGCGATTACGTTATCGATGAATGTGAACTTTTCCGCTACCGCCGCTCTGGGCGCCCGTGTACGTGCAGTAGCTACCTGCCGCAGCGCGGGACACAAGGTGTTCATGGCCGCCTGCGACCTGCTTGATGACAATGACAGTTTGCTGGGCTTTGGCGAAGGCGTATTCAAAAAAGGCGCTTACCGCAAGGATTTGCCGTGAGTTTTAGAGCCTGCCTTAAATGATGGCTGCGCTCCTGCCGCTGGGAGTTGCCCTCGAGCTGTCCGCGCTGTTGACGCAGTTGCCTTGGCTCAGTTGGCTGGCAGCGTTGGCATTTATATCGTATTTTGCGCTTAATTTTCACTGGCTCAATCCGTATCCGCGTTGGCTAGGGATTGTGACGCTAGGCGTGTTGTTACTGGCTGTTTTCAATCCACGGACAGACGCGTCAATGTGGCCAAAGCTGGCCAGTTCGGCTGCGTACTACACTAGCTTTCTAGGTGCTCTCGGTCTAATGCAGTTGCTGGCCAAGCGGTTGCCGCAGCTCAGCGAGCTGCACAAGGCGCTTTTGTCAGGCTCCAAGATAGTGTTGTATCCCCGATATGTTTTGACGGCGGGCAGTATTGGCTCGATCCTTAATTTCGGCATGATGAATCTGCTCTGTGACACCCTTGTGACGCACCTCAGGCGCTATCCCTTGACCGATCTGCAGCGCCGCGAAGGACTGCGCAGCGTGATGGTAACGACCCTGCGGGGTTTTGCGTTGGTGCCCTTGCTGGCGCCAACAAGTGTCACCATAGCGATTATTTCCCGTGAAATGCCAGAGTTGTCCTGGAGCAGCATGGTGCCTTACGGCGCTGTTGCGGCAGTCATGATGATTCTGGTCGGCTGGCGCCGTGAAACGCGCGGTCTGCTGGCGTTACGCGACAACATCGGTGATACCACCCGAGCCGAGGGCATGTGGGGTTTGCTGGGCGGAAGTTTGCTGGGTCTCATACTGATCGGCCTGCTTGCCTGGCAAACCGTACTCAGTGCGCCCCAGTCAGCGATGCTGCTGGTCCCCGTCGGCGTTACGCTGTACCTGTTGTGGCGTGATCGCTCACCCATAAAAGCGCTGGGTGAAGTTGCCGACAATATGTCGAGTATGCACAACGAGATGTTCATCTTTGGCTGTGCTGCTTTGCTGGGTGGCGCGCTGGGGGCGATTGCTCCCCTTGAGGAGATTGCCGGCTGGCTGGCGGCTGAGCCTAAATATAATCTGCTGCTGGCAGTGTTCAGCCTGTTCAGCACGATTACGCTCGCGGTGCTCGGTGTGGCGCCGATCGTTTCACTTTCACTCATCGCAGGACTTCTGTCACAACTTGCGCTACTCGGGGTGCCGATCATGACGCCGGCAGTTGGCCTGATGTGCGGTTTTTCGCTGGCCATGATTTGTTCGCCGTTCGGACCTTCGACGTTGATACTGGCGCGTTACAGCGGCGAGACGCCTTTTCGTGTGGCCTTCGGTTGGAACGGACGCTTTGTTGCCAGTGTGATGCCGCTACTGTTGTTGCTGCTCTTCGGCACTTACTGGTGGCACAGCTGAGCCAAGATTGAATCGAGGTCTGCGCCGACCAGGTGATGGTAGATAAACTGATAGGTTAACTTAGCATGCCCGAACTACCCGAAGTGGAAACGACCCGTCGAGGTATCGCGCCGCACCTGGAAGGGCGCACCGTTACCCAGCTGATTGTTCGTGAGCGGCGGTTGCGATGGCCGATCCCGGAGGATCTGGCGATCCAGATCGAAGGTCAGACATTTACGCAGATCCGCAGGCGGGCAAAATACCTACTGATGGACATCGGAGGCGGCAGCCTGATAAGTCATTTGGGCATGTCGGGTAATCTGCGGCTGGTTTCCGTGGGCACGCCAGCGCTCAAGCACGAACATGTGGATATCGAGCTGGATTCGGGTATGGCATTGCGCTATACGGATCCGAGGCGGTTCGGCTCGATGCTGTGGATCAAGACCGGGGAGGTGCACCCACTTTTATCGCGTCTTGGTCCGGAGCCTTTGTCTGAGCTGTTCGACGGCGAGCGCTTGTATCAATGCGCCCGGGGCAAGACCAGTGCCGTCAAGCCGCTCATCATGGATAACGCAGTGGTTGTAGGCGTTGGCAACATCTACGCCAGCGAGGCCTTGTTTGCCGCGGGTATTGACCCGCGACGGGAAGCCGGTCGGATCAGTCGTGCTCGTTATCAACGGTTGGCCACGGAGATCCAGCGGATACTTGCGCATGCAATCGAGCGCGGCGGTACCACCCTGCGGGACTTCACCGGTGGCGACGGTCAGCCGGGCTATTTTCAACAGGAACTCTTTGTCTACGGACGTGGCGGCGAGTTGTGCAAGTTGTGTGGCGGCACCTTGTCGGAATGTCGACTTGGGCAACGTAGCTCGGTTTTTTGTCGCCGTTGTCAGAGCTGAGAGGCGCCTGATCCGGCGCTTACAACGGGTGTATTGTGCTAAAGGTAAGGTTCTGGCTTACTGTTGGAGAGCTCGCGGGCAGTGCGTTGGCCGATTTTGCCGTCGCCACGTTCCGAAACGCCGGGAATATGCCTACAATAACGAGTGAAGGCTGTCCCGGACGGACAGCTCAACAAGACTAAAGGCCTGTCGGGCCACAACCAGGGACTTTCACTATGCGCCTGTTACGTCACACCACAGCCTTGATGGCCGGTTTGCTGCTCAGCGGCAGTGTACTTGCCGCCGATCCGACCTCCACCGGATATAATGAATACACTGACGAGCCGGGTTACTACGCCATGGTCGGCGACCTTATTATCGCCCGGCCTTTGCTGGCCGGTGTTACCGCAATCGGCGCCGCGGCCTTTGTCGTTAGCCTGCCGTTTACTCTGTTAGCGGGTAATACCGCTGAAGCCGGGCAAGAGCTGGTCGTTCGACCGGGCCGTGCGACATTCGTCCGCTGTCTGGGCTGCACCAAAGATGGTTACGGCCGCAAGCAGAGCGACGAGCGCCGCTGATTTCAAGTGGCCGTGGGGCAATGATCCGCGGCAGCAGCCCGCAGCCTTTTCAAGAGTAGTTGGCTGATGCGCAACATTTTCAAACCTCTCTGGGTGCCAGTGCTTTTGCTGGCACTAATATTTTTGTTCGTCTGGAAATCGGACCTGGCTACACTCGCGGCCGGTATCGCGCTTTTCATGCTTGGCATGTTTCACCTGCAGGATGGTTTCCGCGCCTTCACCGGTGGAGCTCTCGAGCGCTGGCTCAAGCGCAGTACCAACAGAATGTGGAAAAGCCTGCTATTTGGTGTGGTCAGTACCGCGGTGGTGCAGTCGAGCTCACTGGTCACGCTGCTCACCATTGCGTTTCTGAGTGCCGGCATGATCAATCTGATCGCTGGTATCGGTATTGTCTTTGGCGCCAACCTGGGTACCACCACTGGTGCCTGGTTGATCGCTTTGGTCGGCTTGAAGGTGGATCTGTCCGTGGCAGCAATGCCTTTGCTGGTCTTCGGCGTGTTACTGGGGCGCCGCGTCGAGAGTTTCTGGAAAGGGCTAGGCCAGCTTTTGCTGGGTATGGGCTTGCTGTTTCTGGGTATCGATTTGATGAAAGCTGGCTTTAGTGGTTTTGAGGGCGTACTGACGCTGGACAGTTTGCCTGCAGCGGGCTGGGCGAGTGTACTGATTTATGCTTTTATTGGTTTGCTGGCGACCGTGCTGATGCAGTCAAGTCATGCGGCGCTGATGCTCACTCTGGCGGCTTTGGCCAGTGGTCAGCTGCTATACGGTAATGCGCTGGCCATGGCGGTGGGTGCAAATCTGGGCACCACGGTGACCGCCATTATGGGTGCGATGGGCAGTAACAACGCCGGACGTCGGCTGGCCGCCGCACATATTCTTTTTAACCTGGTGACAGCCCTTGTGGCGTTGGTGATTTTGCCCAGCCTGGTCAGGTCTGTCGATTGGGCTGCGGCATTACTGGGTATCGCGGCGGACGCCCTGACCCTGAAACTGGCTCTGTTTCATACCTTGTTCAATCTGCTCGGGCTGGCAATCATGTTGCCGTGCATTCCGTTGATGTTGAAATACCTGATGCGCTGGCTGCCGGACATGCCTTCGGCGCGAGCCCCGGAGGCCGAGCCGCTGAGTCTGAGTGAACAACCGCGGATGCGGGCGTTATTTCTGAACGAAACGGCCCTGCTGCACGCCGATACTGCGTTGAAAGTGCTGGACCAGGAAGTTCGCAACCTCGCCGTACTGGCCAGACAGGTCGTTGCTGCGGCGGTTTATCTGTCGCCAGGCGATCTGCCGGACATCTCTCACCAGGCGCTCCATCGACTGGTGTTACGCAAAGTGCCGCTGGAGCAGCGCGAAGATGCTGAAGCCCTTTACGAGCGCCACGTAAAAGGGGTGTATGCCGACATCATCGACTTCTGTAGTCGTCTTGATCGGTCGCTCACGCCTGAGCAGCAACAGCGGCTTCTGGATGATAACGCAGCAGCCCGTGAGCTGATCGAGGCAGTGAAAGCGGCTAACCATTTGCAGCTCAATCTTCGCAAGCATGTAGACAGTCCGCAGCCGGCGATACACGAAGCCTACGATCTGTTACGCGAGCAATGTGGCCTGGCAGTGGTAGAGCTGAGCCGACTGCTCGACATGCGCGGCGACCGTGAGGCTCAGACAGAATTGTTCGAGCGATACGAAGAAGAGGAAAGGCTCTTTGCTGACCATTACCAGCAACAGGTGCAGGGCCGCCTGCGCAATCGTGAACTGGACGGGTGGCAGGCCACATCGCTGCTCAATGATTTGCACTACGTTCTGCGTACTCGGCGGCATTTGTACCGCGCTCACATCATATTGGCCGAGGAACCGCTGATCCCGATCGAGGCGGTATTGAATGAACGAATAGAACCGTCGCTTACTCTGCCATAGGCATCGTTACCGAAGGCACCGTTGCGGACGCCCCCGGCACAGGCTCGACAGCTTCCACTCGGGCCTGACCCACACCGCGCGGATCACTGGCGGCATCCAATCTGTTGGTGGTCTTGTCCCATTGCACCGCATGCATGTCGCCATAATCACGTCCCACCCACTTGATGCTATGCCCTAGCGCTTCCAGTTCGGCCTGCTGGACTGCACCAAAGGTACCGTCCTCGACCTGAATGTGGTCTGGCAAATACTGATGGTGGAAGCGCGGCCGGCTGACCCATTCGGTGGGCGGCTTGCCAGCTACGGCTTCCAACGCGCCAAGCAATACCATGGTGATGATTCGGCTGCCGCCCGGTGTGCCGAGAACAGCCAGTTGTTGGTCACTTTCCAGCATGGTCGGCGTCATGCTAGACAGCGGTCGTTTGCCCGGCGCAATCGCATTGGCGACACTGCCAGTTAAATTGTAGGCGTTTTCCCCGGTTGGATCAGCGGCGAAGTCATCCATCTCGTTGTTCAGCAGTACACCGGTGCCCGGCACAGTAAAAGCGGCGCCGAAAGGCAGATTGATGCTCAAGGTCGCTGATACCGCATTGCCGTTTCGATCAATCAGGGAAAAATGCGTCGTGTTATTGCCTTCGCTGAAGGGCGCGGGTGGGCCCAGTTCGGCACTCTTGGTGGCGCGCGTGGCAGTAATCCCAGAGGCCATGGTGTGTGCATGCTTGGCGGAGAGGAGACGAGCAACCGGGACTGCAACAAAATCGCTGTCGCCAAGCTGCAATCGATCGTAATAAGCCCTGCGCATCAGTTCGACCAATTGATGAATGCGGGAGGTAGAGTCGGGTGCAGCCGCAGGGAGTGTCTCCAGGCCTTGAAGAATACCAGCCAATGCGATGCCGCCAGCAGAGGGCAGGGGCGCAGTGATAATGTCATGACCAAAGCTGGTGAAACGCACGGGCTGACGCGCAATAACCCGATAGGCATCGAGATCGGCCTGCTGCCATACGCCTTTGGAACCCTGCACCGCCGCTAACAGCTTGTCCGCAACAGGGCCCTGGTAAAAGCCGGCGCGGCCCTTTTCCGCCAGTTGACGAAGTGTTTCGGCCAGTTCCGGCTGGCGAATGATGCTGCCCTCTGCGGGTAATTCACCCTCACGCAAAAATAGCCGTGATGTTTCAGCATTGGCGCGCATAGTGTCCAGCCGGTAGCTACCCAGTGCGCGATAGCGGCTGGTGACAGCAAATCCCTGTTCGGCAGCGTCTATTGCCGGTTGCAGGCTTTCGCGCAACGGCAACGCGCCGTACTGCACGCTGAGCATTACCAGTGCAGCCGGCAGGCCGGGTATGCCTGCAGCGCGCGGGCCGTTAATCGCCGGATCGCGTTGCACCTGGCCCTCCCGGTCCCGGTAGAAGTCCTTATCGGCTTTCATCGGAGCTGTTTCCCGTGCGTCGAGAAATAGGTACCGCGGTGCGGGCCTAACATTCTCGCGTATCAGGAAAAAACCACCTCCGCCCAGCCCCGAGCTATAAGGCTCGACTACGCCCAGTGTGGCGGCGACAGCGACGGCGGCATCAAATGCATTGCCGCCCTGGTTGAGGATCCGGTGTCCCGCCGCGGTAGCCATTGGATGGGCGCTGGCAACGGCTTGTTGATTGAGGGATGCCTGTGCGGGCAGGCTACCAGCCAGGAACAGCCACAGGACCAGAAATCTGGTCGTCGGGCCGCACGGTTTGCGTATGTCAGATTTCATTGGATCGTTGGCCTGTGAGGATGGGATATATCTCGGTAGCGCTACCGAAATGAACTCCGTGTAACGGCCCCCGTGGCCTACTCGTGATACCGCTTGATCAGCGCAGCATTGACCGTCGGGTGAACGAACTTGGTAACGTCCCCACTGAGGGCGGCAATCTCGCGAACCAGCGAGGATGAGATGTAGGAATACTGCTCAGAGGGTGTCAGAAAGAGGCTTTCGACGTCGGGAGC
The DNA here is from genome assembly GCF_047631575.1 of Halopseudomonas sp. Lineage (GTDB taxonomy): Bacteria > Pseudomonadota > Gammaproteobacteria > Pseudomonadales > Pseudomonadaceae > Halopseudomonas. Next base: position 49,031 of record NZ_JBLIAB010000006.1, read on the forward strand.
CAGTACTCGATTCATATTAGCCAGCTGGAACTCGTATTCAAAGTCCGATACTGCGCGCAGACCGCGCAGCAATACGTTGGCGTTCACTTTCTTGACAAAATGCGCGAGCAACTCGGAAAAGCCGATGACTTCGACATTGGGGATATGCGCGAGCACTTCGCGCGCCATGGCCACCCGCTCTTCAAGCGTAAACGCCGGGTTCTTCTTGGTGCTGGCAGCGACTGCAACGATGACCTTGTCGAATAGGCGCGCTGCCCGCTCTACCAGGTCGGTGTGGCCTTTGGTGATGGGGTCGAAAGTGCCGGGATAAAGAACCGTATTCATTGCGACTGATCCTGCAGCAGTGGGGTTGATGCGCAGATGGTAGCCCAATGCCGTACTCAGGGCCAACCGACGCGCACCTGTCCCGTTAGACCTGGCTTTGCATCCGGGTAGCCAGGCTACTGGCCAAGCGCGAAATCAGGCCGTAGATGGAGAGTTGAGGATTGGCGCCAATGCTGGTTGGAAACAGCGATCCATCGAACACCGAGAGATTTTCTATCTGATGATGGCGGCCCATGCTGTCGGTTACCGCCTGCCCAGGGTCTTCCCCCATGGCGCACCCTCCCATGACATGAGCACTGGCCAGGCGCACATCGTAGATTGCATAGCGTAATGCTGAGACCTGCTGTTGATAGTCTGCCCAGCTGTGACTCAACTGGCCCTGACTGTGCACAGGTCTGACAGCCTTGGCGCCGGCAGCAAACTGAATTTCGCCCATCGCCAGCCAAGCGCGGCGCGCGCCATCCCAGATATAGTCATCCAGGGGGTAGTCAAGCACCGGGTTGCCATCTTCGCGCAAGGTGACCGAGCCGCCCTGACTGCGCTCGTCAAAGCCGTCGCGCATGAGGGCGATCAGAATGTTGCTCTGAGCCAGCGTTTGCATGCGTTCGAAGTTCGTCTGGCCGTGACCGCCGAGCAGCGCCGATGTGATGCTGGGTTGCATCGGCGGCACTTCGAGCTTGAAGCCAATCGGTCCTGTCGTGCCGTTTTCCCATTGAAACTGATCGGAATAGATCGACTGCGGCGCGCCATAAAACCCGTTGATGTCAGAATTGTACTGGGCCAGGCTGAAGTTAACTGGATGCAAGTAGGTACGTTTGCCCAGTCTCTGATGCGGATCGGGTGCGCCGGAGCGCATGAGCAGTGCGGGGCTGTTGATGGCGCCGCCAGCCAATATCACGTGTCGACCGCGCAACGTGAAGCGCTGACCGTTGGCCATATTCAGATTCGCATTCATCCCCCGACACTGCACGCCAGTTATCCTGTCGCCTTCCAGGATCAGCTTTTCCGCGCGGGCAGTGTGGATGAGGGTAGCGCCTTTATCCAGTGCGGCCGGGATCGTGGTCACCAGCATCGATTGCTTGGCATTGGTTGGACAGCCGGTGCCGCAATAGCCGAGATTCCAGCAGCCGCGGACATTGCGTGGGATCACTTTCCAATGCCAGCCAAGGGTCTCACATCCGTCGCGGATGACATCGTTGTTGGCATTGGGCGGTACGGCCCAGGGAGCCACCCCGAGGCGTTCTTCCATACGGGCGAACCAGGGCGCCATGCTGGCCGAATCAAGGCCTTTGACGCCATGTACATTGGCCCAGTGGGCCAAAGTCGGATCGGGCGTGCGGAAGCTGCTGGTCCAGTTGACTGTCGTGGTGCCGCCGACTGTGCGGCCCTGCAAGATACCGATGCCGCCATCGGCGGTGGCGCGTGCAGCGCCCTCCTGATAAAGCTCGGCATAGGCCTTGGCTTCGTCGTTCTTGAAGTCACTCGAGGTTTTTAGAGAACCCTCTTCAATCAATAATACTTTTAGGCCGGCCTGGGCCAGGATTTCGGCACTGGTACCACCGCCGGCACCGCTACCGATGATGACGACGTCGGCTTCAAAAGTACGCTCGGTATCAAAGTCGCTGGCATCCAGGACATCCCAGCCACGGTCAATACCTTGCAGAAAAAGATCAGGAACGGGCATGAAGATTCACCTACGGAGTTAGATAATGGGCGGACCGGGATAGCCAGCGGCGGCCCAGGAAGCAGGGGTGGCGTACCACGCCATCAGCAACAGTTGACTGAGCGCGCTATGGCCCTGGCGCAGCATATCCAATCGACTGCCCTGCCAGCGCTGCAGAAAGTGTTGTACATCAGTAGCCGATGCGGCGTCCCAGCTGCCCCAAATGCCGGTTAGCGGGCCACGGGTCAGCGGCATCGAAAGCAGCCCGAACAGGTCCTGAAGTTGTGTCTGCACGGCGGTCGAGGCCCATGACAAGGTTGTATCGAGCTGTCGTATTGCCGTCCCAAGTGTCGCCTCGTTCAGCGCTGGATGGGGTCCGACCAGTTCGCGCATGATTGCCGCTACTACCGGCAGATCGGTGTCACGCAGCACGACAAAACCGTTCCCGGGCTGGGCACTGCTGCAGCCGGAAAGGGTGGCGGTCAGGCCCACGGTGGCGAGCGTCGCGCTGGCACCCAGGCTGAGTTTCAGCAGGTCCCGTCGGTTGATCCGCGGGGAAGTAAACGAAGACATCATTAGCTCCTGACTTTCAACGGATAAACAGCTTGTAAACCAGCTTTAATATGGTACCGCCGTAGGGTGGATAAATCGGCCGCGCACCATTAAAGCGCTGTTTGATATACACGCCTTTGGCCTTACTGAAGGTCAGAAAGCCTTCGTGTCCGTGATAATGGCCCATGCCCGACGGACCAATACCCCCAAAGGGCATGTCGTCCTGTGCTACGTGCAAAATGGTGTCATTGATGCACATGCCGCCGGCATGGGTCTGGTTCATCAGGCGCTCCTGTTCGGCTTTGTCGTAGCCGAAATAATAGAGCGCCAGGGGGCGCGGACGGTCGGCGATATAGGCCATAGCCTCTTCAATACGGTCGTAGGGAACGATGGGCATCAATGGCCCGAAGATCTCTTCCTGCATAATCTTCATGTCGTCGGTGACATCCAGCAGCAATGTGGGTGGCAAGACCCGAGTATCGCTGAAGGTTTCGTCGGCCGGGTTCAGTTCGATTACGCGTGCACCCTTTTCGCGAGCATCCTGCAGATACCCCTGAATACGTTGGTACTGGCGTGGATTAACTACCTGTGTGTAATCAGCATTGTCGCGCAGGGTCGGATAGAGTCGGGAAAACTGAATGCGCAGAGCGTCTACCAGGCCGTCCACACGATCACGCGGGCAGAGCACGTAGTCTGGTGCGACACAGGTCTGGCCAGCATTGACGCCCTTGCCAAATGCGATGCGTTCAGCTGCGTCGGCCAGAGGTACATCCTTAGAGACTATTGCCGGTGACTTGCCGCCCAGTTCGAGGGTCACGGGTGTGAGATTCTCCGCCGCGGCGCGCATCACATGCTTGCCCACACCGGTGCTGCCGGTGAACAGCAGGTGATCGAAGGCCAGCTTGGAAAATGCCATGCCTACTTCCGCCTCGCCGGTGATCACGGCTACCTGGTCCTCGTCAAAAATGTCGCCGAGCATCTGTGCAAATATTCGGGCAGTTTCCGGGGTAGACTCGCTCATCTTAATCATCACCCGGTTGCCGGCGGCCAGCGCACCGGTCAAGGGTCCCATCGCCAGATACAAGGGGTAGTTCCACGGCACAATGACGCCGACTACGCCTAGCGGTTGGTAAATAACTTTTGCTTTGCCGGGCTGGAAGGCCATGCCCACGTGCCGTGAGGAGGGCTTCATCCAGCGTCGCAGGCGTTTGCTGACGTACTTGATGCCTTCGATCGCGGGCAATATTTCTGCTAGACGGGTTTCGTCCGCAGACCGTCTGCCGAAATCGGTGCTGATGGCCTGGATCAACGGCTCCTGGTAGCGCAACAGGGCTGTCTTTAGCGATTTAAGCGCGTCGATACGGCTACCGGCATCGGGCATTGGATGCGTACCAAAGGCAACACGTTGCTGGTCGAACAGCTGTTGCATGCGTGAAATCGACTTTTGCTGATCCTGCATATAGGCAATATCGGCTACCATGAGACGCTCCGGCAGAACCCATCAGGGTGCTGTTTTTATTAGATGAAGCGTATATTTAGAGCAATTGCTCTAAGCTGTCAATGCAGCTGCTCCGGTGGCGAGCGCACACACGCCATCCCGACGATTGGAAAAAGGCATGAAAACCCGCGACCGCATACTCAAGACAAGCCTTCAGCTGTTCAACGAGCTGGGTGAGCGCTCGGTTACGACCAACCATATTGCGGTGCATATGGGGATGTCGCCGGGTAATCTGTACTACCATTTCCGTAACAAGCAGCAAATTATTGCCGAGCTTTTCACCGGTTATGAACAACAGGTCAATGCTTACTTGAGCGTGCCGGAGGGTCGGCCGCTGGAAATTACAGATAAGGCGCATTATCTGGAATCAATCTTCAGAGGACTCTGGGAATATCGATTTTTGCATCGGGATCTGGAACACCTGCTCAATAGTGACCCAGATCTAGCACAGCGTTACCGGCTGTTTTCGCAGCGTTGTGTGCAGAGTGGGCAGGCGATCTACCAGGGGTTGGTGGACGCCGATATTCTGTGTCGACAACGCACCGAGCCCCAGGCAATGGCGATCAACAGCTGGCTGCTGATGACAGGTTGGGTAGGTTATCTGTATACCACCATGCTTGATGCCGAGCAGCCACAGTTGACTCCGGAACTGCTGCGCCGAGGAGTTTACCAGGTGCTGGCGCAGGAGCGCGGATTGCTGACCGAAACATCCCGCGAAGCGGTAGAGGCGATGCTCGATGATTATTATGTGCCGCTCTGATCCGCGAATTGGGCTGCGAACCATTCTGGTAGACGTCGTTCGAGATAGAAGCGGGGTCTGCCCGGTGAACCCTCAACGAAGCCTACATGGCCGCCGCCCGCGTGCAGTTCAAAATGGGTGCAGGGCGACAGTTCGGCCTGCTCGGGCAGGCTATGTGGATAGACGAACGGATCGTTGAGCGCCTGAATAATTAGAGTAGGTACCGCAATAGTGCCAAGAAAGAAGCGACTGCTGCAGCGTCGGTAGTAGTCTTCGGCGCTGGCATAGCCGTGCAAGGGTGCGGTGACCCGCGCATCAAAATCCCAGAACGAATCCATGCCTTCCAGTGAGCCAAGCGCCGCCAGGCTGGCATACTCGACGTCCCAACCCTGATGGGCGAACAGCCGTCGCTTGTTGGCAACATACGCCAGCATGTCGCGCAGGAAACGTGTTTGATACACCCGTGAAAATCCCACCTGCAGCCGGTCAGCGCACTGGTCGAGCCGAAAGGGTACAGACACGGCCACCGCTGCCTGCAGCAGCGAGTCGGAGGCACGTTCGCCCAGGTACTTGAGCAGCACGTTACCCCCCAGTGAATAGCCTGCGGCAGCCAGCGGACGCCCTGCGGCGACCGTATGCACATGCGTGACCACCTCGGCGAGATCGTCGCTGGCGCCTGAGTGGTAACCGCGGGGCACATGATTCGGTTCCCCGGAGCAGCCGCGCCAATTCACCGCCACGCTCTGCCAGCCTCTGTCAGCCAAGGCCTTTTGCTGGCCGAGAATGTACAGTGAGCTGGAGCTGCCGGTCAGGCCATGCAGCAAAATTACACATGGCTGGCTGGATTCTGCGGGACCATACCAGTCGAGGTCGATAAAATCACCGTCCTTGAGGATCAGTCGCTCCCGTCGTCGTTGCAACGCGGGTGCAGATCGACATAAAGGACCATACAGGGTGGGTAGGTGCCCGCCAGGTAGCCATTTGGCCGGGCGGAATAGCCTCATGCGTTGCGTTGCCAGAGGCAATACCAGACCTGCCCGGCCCGTTTTTCTCGATGCAGCGACCAATTCGCCGGGGATGCCAGCTCGCTGGGTCGGCACTCGCTTTCGGTGTAGATCAGCGCATCCGCACTCAGCCAGCCATTATTCTCCAATGCAGCGCAGGCCGGTGCGAGCAGGTCCTGGCGAAAAGGTGGATCGAGGAAGGCAAGATCGAAGGGCGCGGCGGGCGCTGTAGCCAGCAATGTCAGGGCATCCTGCTGGCGTACCTCGGCCCGATCGCAACCCAGGGTCTGTAGATGGCCGCGCAGGGTATTGACCACTTCCCGGCTAGTGTCGCAGGCCAGAGTCCAGGCGGCACCGCGGGAAAGGGCTTCAAGCGTCAAGGCACCGCTGCCGGCGAACGGATCAACACAGCGAGCACCTTCAACATGGCCGCTGAGCCAGTTGAACAGGGTTTCGCGAACCCGGTCGGGCGTTGGCCGTAGGCCTGGTTGTTCGCTGAAGCCAAAGCGCCGACTGCGCCAGGTGCCGGCGATGATGCGCAGTTGGCTCTGTTGGCCCGCAACCGGCTTCACGCTTCAGGCTCCGGCGCTTGAGGTACGGGTGCGTCTGCGGGTGCAATCACGCCCTCTGCTTGCTCAGGGGCCAACGCTGGGCCAATGGTAACGATGACCAGCTGGTCGGGCTTTATATGTCGCTGAAAAGCAGCCTGCACATCGGCAACGCTGAGCTTTTCCACCTGATCGAGAAACAGCTGCATCTGGTTCAGCGGTAAGTTGTAGAAGCCGATGGCGCCCAATTGGCCAACGATAGCGCCGTTACTTGCCGTAGACAGAGGGAACTCGCCCATGATCTGCCGCTTGCTGCGCACCAGCTCTGTTTCAGTGGGTCCGTCGCGCACGAATTCGGTCAAGGTCGAATCAATTACTTCCAGCGCCAGAGCGACTTGATCACTACGGGTCTGCATGCTGATCTGGAACGGACCAGATGCCTGCATCGGAATCACTGAGCTGTTTACCGAATAGGATAATCCGCGCTGCTCACGTATCTGCTCCATCAATCGGGAGCCAAAGCCCGATCCACCTAAGATCTGATTGCCGACGTACAGGGCAGCGTAGTCAGGATCATGCCGGCTTATACCGAGCTGACCTATGAGTATGTGAGTTTGCTGGGAGTCGAACAGCAGATGTTCACGCTTGGGTTGGAGGGGTGCCGGCTCGACCACAGAGGCGACAGCAGGGCCCGGGGGAAGTGCGCGGGAGAGTCGGCTGGCGATCCGCTCGGCCTCTTGCCGGTCCACGTTGCCGACCAATGCAATCACCGCATTGCCTGCAGTGTAGTACTCGCGATGGAAGGCCTTGAGCGCGGCGGGTGTAAGCAGGGCGAGACTCTCCGGTTGCCCTGAAGGCAGACTGCCGTAGGGATGGTCAGGATAAAGCGCGGTCCAGAAGGCCTCGCTACCCAAGGCCGATGGGCTTTGCAGACGCATTTGCAGGCTGGCCAGCAACTGGTTGCGCAAGCGCTCGAATGACTCTTCAGGAAAGGTCGGCTGGCTGACCACGCGCGTAAACAGATCCAGGGCGGGCTGTAACTTGTCACTGGCAGTCAGGGTACGCAAGTTCGTCAATGCCATGTCCCGGTGGGAACTATTGCTGTATTGCGCGCCAAGCTTTTCAAAGCCGGCGGCAATCGCGCCGGCATCCATGCCCTTGATTCCCTCGTTGAGCATGCCATTGGTCACCAGTGCCACACCAGGCTGATCACCGTCACGGCTGGCTCCGCCGGCAAACATCAGCTGCAGATCAAGCATTGGCAGCTCGGGGGCCTGCATGAAATATACCCGTGAACCTTCATCCGTAGTCCAGTGTTGCAGATCCAGGCTGCGGCGCGCTGGCGCTTTCTCCAGATCTACCCGTTGCAGCGATTCGAGCGCTGGCAGCTGATCGGTCTGCACCACAGATTCGATAGTCTCCTTGGCCGCCGTCTCGGCTTGCGTGGTATCCATCTCTGGCACTGTTGCCTGCGCCGGTTCGTCCTTCACGCCGATCGACTTGCTCAACAGCAGGCCAAGGACGATCACCAGGAAGATGCCCGCGATCACCCAGCGCGCTATAGGTATGGTTCTGGCTGCCATCAGTTGGCTCCTTCAATGGCTGTGTTTGGTGCGGATTCGGGCGTTGGCACAATCTGTCCGCGAGTCAAGCGCTGGGGCACTAGATAACGACGGGCAACAGCACTGACCTGTTCCGGCGTGACAGCTTCAAGCGCAGCGGCGTCCTGATCGAGCAGTGTCCAGGACAGCCCCACGCTCTCAAATTGACCAATCTGATTGGCCTGATGGGTGATGCTGTCGCGGGCGTAAACATCTTCGGCAACCAGCTGGGTCTTTATCCGTGTCAGTTCGGCGGAGTCGGGCGGCGCGTTCTTGAGCAGATCGATCTGCTCCCACAGTGCTGCTTCAAGCTCGGCGAGTGTGACATCGCGTGACTGGTTGGGCAGACCGCTAAGAGTGAACAAGGTATCGCCACGGCTGAAGGCGCTATAGCTGGCAGATGCTGAAGTAGCTACGCCGCTGCCCCGTTCCAGACGGCTGGGCAGACGCGAGCTGTATCCGGCATTCAGTACACCTTCAAGCAACCTCAGGGCGTGTACTTCCCAAGCTTCAGTGGCAGTGCTCAAACTGGGCACATTGAAGCTCAAGATCAGGCTTGGCAGTTGCACATCCACTTCGATGGTGACGTTGCGCTCGGCCCCGCCAGGCAGTTCCAGGGGTGCCTTCTGCGGCGGCAATTCGCCGGCCGGAATCGGCCCGAAATAGCTGTCGACCATGGGTCTTACTTCTTCCAGAGATACATCGCCAACGATCACTAGAATCGCATTGCCCGGCTGGTACCAGGTGCGATACCAGGCACGCAGATCGTCAATGGTCAGCCGCTCGATATCATGCATCCAACCGATCACAGGCTGGCCATAAGAACTTGCCATATGCGCCTGGGTGAGGAAGCGTTCGTAGGCCAGACTGTTGGGGTTATCGTCCACGCGCAGCCGGCGCTCCTCCTTGATGACTTCGATCTCGCGGAGAAATTCATCTTCGGGCAGTCGCGCACTGTGCATGCGTTCGGCTTCCATCTCCAGGGCTATGGCCAGCTGTTCGCGGCTGAGCACCTGATAGTAGGCAGTATAATCACGGCTGGTGAAGGCGTTTTCCTGTGCGCCGAGGCTGCCCAGCAGCTTGGAAGCCTCACCTGGACCGAGATTTTCGCTGCCCTTGAACATCATATGTTCCAGCGCATGGGAAATGCCGGTCTGCCCGGGCGGCTCGTTACTGCTGCCAACGCGGTACCATAACTGTGACACCACCACTGGGGCACGATGGTCTTCACGAACTATTACCTTCAAGCCATTGTCCAGATGAAACTCATGGGTGGCCTGGCTTGGCTCCTGAGCCATGGCGGGAAGGCCCACCAAGGCCAGGAGTAGAGCAGAAAAAGCGGTTTTCAGCCGTAGCATGCAAGCATCCTGTAGGAAAATACCGCCTGTGGCGGAAGTGGGGTAGGATAACCTAACCTTCAATGCGGCGGTCAAACACCCGCTGCCCGATTCTAGATAGTGACAGTCAATGTTCGGTTCCAGAGACAAGCCAGAAAAGCCCGCGATACCCCAGGATCAGCAAGACAAGAACAAGCCAGAGAAAAAGGGGCTGTTCGGCTGGGGCAAGCGCAAGAATGAAGACCCCGAAACTGACACAGTTAACCTGCCACCGGCAACCGCGCAGGACAGTGACCAGGCGGCGCGCGAGGCTGCGCAGTCCTTGTTCTCTGGCCTGGGCCAGGCTGAAGCGCTCCCGCAGTCCGCCCCGCGGGAGCTCGAGGCGCCAGCTGGCGGCTTCCTTGCGCGGATGAAAGTGGGTCTGTCGAAGACCAGCGTCAATCTGGGCGAGGGCATGGCCAACATGTTCCTTGGCGAGAAAGATATCGACGACGAGCTCCTCGAAGAGCTGGAAACCCGACTGCTGATGGCCGATGTCGGTATCGAGGCTGCCACACTGATTATGGAGTCGCTGCAGCAACGCGTGCAGCGTCGGCAGCTGTCCAATCGCAAAGCGCTATATCGGGCGTTGCAGGATGAGTTGGAAACCCTGCTCAGCGACGTGGCCAAGCCCATGGTGATTCCTGCCGAGAAAAAGCCCTTCGTGATACTGGTCGTGGGCGTAAACGGTGTGGGCAAGACCACTACCATCGGTAAGCTTGCCAAGCGCCTCCAAAACGAAGGTCGCAGCGTGATGCTGGCGGCCGGAGATACGTTTCGTGCTGCCGCGGTAGAACAGTTGCAAGTCTGGGGCGAGCGTAACCATATTCAGGTGGTGGCACAGCACACCGGGGCTGACTCGGCTTCGGTCGTGTTTGATGCGCTGCAGGCGGCAAAGTCCCGCGGTGTAGACGTGTTGATCGCCGATACAGCCGGGCGGCTGCACAACAAAGACAATCTGATGGACGAGCTGAAGAAGGTCAAGCGGGTGATGGCCAAGCTCGATTCGGATGCCCCCCACGAGATTCTGTTGGTACTTGATGCGGGAACGGGTCAAAACGCTATTTCCCAGACCAAGTTGTTTGACCAGGCGGTCGGCCTGAACGGGCTGGTGCTGACCAAGCTGGACGGCACGGCCAAGGGCGGGGTGATTTTCGCGCTGGCCAAACAGTTCAAGTTACCCATTCGTTTTATCGGTGTCGGTGAACAGATCGATGATTTACGACCCTTCACTGCGCCCGAGTTCGTCAAGGCGCTGTTTGGGCGAGAGTAGACCATGATTCGTTTCGAGCAAGTCAGCAAGCGTTACTCTAATGGCCACATGGGTCTGGATAACCTGAGCTTTCATATCAAGGTCGGCGAGATGGTCTTTATCACCGGCCACTCTGGCGCGGGCAAAAGTACCCTGCTCAAGCTGATCATGTGCATGGAACGCCCGAGCTCCGGCCAGGTTCATGTGGGTGGCCAAAATCTGCGGGAGCTCAGTGGTGATGATATTCCCCATCTGCGCCGGCAGGTCGGCGTTGTTTTTCAGAACCATCAACTGCTGTTTGATCGCACGGTATTCGACAATGTCGCGCTGCCGCTGATCATCAATGGTACTCCGTCCGCCGAAGTCGGCCGACGGGTGCGTGCAGCCCTGGACAAGGTGGGCTTGCTGAGCAAGGAAAATCTGTATCCCATTGCGCTGTCCGGTGGCGAACAGCAACGGGTCGGCGTCGCTCGCGCGGTGGTGCACAAACCAGCACTGCTCCTGGCAGACGAGCCGACTGGCAACCTTGACCCAGCCCTGTCGGCAGAAATCATGAGCCTGTTCGAAGACTTCAACCGGGTAGGCGTTACCGTCATTATCGCCAGTCACGACTTGCCACTGATTGCCACGCTGGATCATCGCATGCTGACTCTGGATCAGGGTCGGCTGCTTCGGGACGGGGAATAGGCATGGCTGACGACAAGCAGAAAACATCGGCCAAGCGCGGCGCAAGAGCACCCAGTGGCGCCGCCCGCTCCCGTCATAGCTGGAAGCATTCGCTGCGCAGCTGGTTTGGCAGTCACCGCGACAGCGCGCGCCAGGCTTTTGATCGCTTGCGGCACAACCCGTTGAGCAGCGCGATGACGATCATGGTCATGACTATCGTGCTGGCCTTGCCCATGGGGTTGGCAGTGCTGATTGGGCAGGTTGAGCGGCTGGGTGTTGATTGGCAGCGTGCGGCGCAATTATCGGTGTATCTGCAGGACGTGAAGGGCGAAGCGGCAGACAGCCTGCTGGAACGCGTTATCGCTCTGGATCAGGTCGCTGACGCCCAGCTGCTGGATGCGGAACTGGCGCTCGCCGAATTCAAGCAGTATTCCGGCATGGGCGATGCGTTGGATCAGCTGGCCTATAACCCCTTGCCAGCAGTGATAGTTGTTACACCCGTCAGCATTGAAGGCGGCGCCTCGACCCTTGAACCCCTGCGCGACCGTTTGGCAGCGCTGGAGGGGGTAGATCAGGTGCAGATCGACCTGTTGTGGATTGAGCGTCTGACTCGCATTCTTGCCTTGCTGGAGCGTTTTACCGGTGGTCTCGCAGTATTGCTGGTGCTCGCCCTCTTGCTGGTGATGATCAATACCATTCGGCTGGCCATTGAGAGCAGGCGCGATGAAATCGTTGTGATCAAGCTCGTCGGTGGTACTGATGCTTTCGTGCGTCGGCCTTTTCTCTATATCGGCGTTCTCTACGGTTTGCTTGCGGGCTTGCTAGCCTGGGTCTTGCTTACCATTGGCATGGGCTGGCTGAACAGCGCAGTGCGAGAGGTAGCGACGCTTTACCAGAGTGATTTTGAGCTGGCTGGGATGCCGTCGGTCGACGGTCTGACGCTGGTTGCCGGCGCGATGCTGCTCGGTCTTGTCGGCGCCTGGCTGGCTGTCGGACGACACATAGCCGACATTCAGCCGGAATAAGGCGTGACATATCGTCGCTGTGCTGAACTTGGCCGAGCATTCACAGTCCTACCAAGCAGTGATACACTCCTGTGTCAAATTTTTGGAGTCCAAACATGAGCACTGCCTTGCAGCCCATCCACAATCTGGTTCCCGGTGCGAACCTGGAAGCCTATATCCAGACCGTGGGCAGAATCCCGATTCTCAGTGTGGAAGAGGAGCGCGAGCTGGCTGATCGTTTGTTCTACAACGAAGACCTGGAAGCGGCGCGGCAACTGGTCATGTCACATTTGCGTTTCGTCGTGCACATTGCGCGAAGCTATTCAGGTTATGGTCTGAACCAGTCAGATCTGGTTCAGGAGGGCAACGTTGGCCTGATGAAGGCGGTCAAGCGCTTCAATCCGGAAATGGGTGTGCGTCTTGTATCTTTCGCTGTGCATTGGATTCGAGCGGAGATTCATGAGTTTATTCTGCGTAACTGGCGCATTGTCAAAGTCGCGACCACCAAGGCCCAGCGTAAGCTTTTTTTCAACCTGCGCAGCGCGAAAAAGAAGCTTTCCTGGCTTTCCGAGGACGAAGTCAACGCCGTAGCGGCTGACCTTGGTGTAGTGACCCGTGAAGTTCGCGAAATGGAAAGCCGTCTTTATGGTCAGGACGTCGGCTTCGATGGTGCGCAGGATGATGACGACGATTCCATTGCCTACGCGCCAGTGCATTACCTTGAAGACAAGCGCTATGATCCGGCAACCCAGTTGGAAAGCTCAGACTGGACCGACAGTTCAGTTGCCCAGCTGCAGAACGGGCTGGAACAGCTCGACGATCGTAGCCGCGACATTCTTTATCAGCGCTGGCTGGCGGAAGAAAAAGCGACCTTGCATGAGCTTGCTGCCAAGTATCAAGTGTCGGCTGAACGTATCCGCCAGTTGGAAAAGAACGCTATGAACAAGCTCAAAAAAAACCTCGATAGCGAAACAGCCGCCTGATCAGGTTCTGCAGCTGATCGGCCACCGCAAAGGCATCCCTATGGATGCCTTTGTTGTGTCTGGTCCTAAACACAATTTATCTGGAGCAAAGAATGAGTATCCGACCCCGCGTTGGCATGGCGACCCTTTTCAGTCTGGTAGTAATCGGTTTGTTTTTGCTTGGCTCCTGGATTGTGCAGCAACGCGAACCCGAACCCATGCAGTGGCAGGAGCGTTATCAGCAAAGCATCTGGGGACCTTTGCGCGAAGGTGAATTGAACCTGGCTGACGTCGATGCACCTCTTGGCATCGGTCGTCTGTGGATGATCAGCGTCGAGGACGAGCCGTTGTTGGTCAGTCGCTACAGCATGCAAAGTGACGATCTCAACTGGCGTGTGCAGGCGGTGATCAAGCTGGATGCACAGCGTACCGAGAGTCTGGTTCAAGCCCAGGACTGGACAGCAGGCATGCGCGATCAATCGGTATCTCCGTCAGTTGGTGCGGCATTGGCGGGTGAGTCAGTTGAACGTATCAGTCTGATTCCCTCCGAGCCAGTCGCGGTTAAGCGGATTATTGCTACCCTGGGTGAACCCGACATGCGAATGGATGTGAGCGCAGGTAACCAGGCCTGGGTGTACGGCAGGGTCGGTGCAGTTGTTGCGGTCAGTGGCGATCAGGCTCACTCGATCATGTTTGGTTTGCAGGATGGCCGTTAAAGCGGTTGCGATCTGTTAGATATCTAGGCGGTTGCGCCAATATCGCAGTGTAAGCCATTCGGGTAGGGGTTGACCTTTCTGCATCTCGCGCAGGTAATGGCTGCCGCCAAGCTGGCGTGATTGCTGCTGGATCCACCGGGCGCGGCGCTGCACATGGGCGGGTGGGTCGGCTGCGCTCCATTCCCGGGGGTTGGGCAGCACCGCCGCCAGCAGGCTGGCCTGTCGGTCGGACAGATAACTGGCGCCCACACCGAAATGGTTCTGCGCAGCAGCCTCCACGCCAAATACCCCGCGATCCCATTCTGCGATATTCAGATAGACTTCCAGAATGCGCTGCTTGGGCCAAAACACCTCGACCCAGAGGGTGAACCAGACCTCCAGGCCCTTGCGCGGCCAGCTTCGTCCGGACCAGAGAAACTGGTTTTTGGCTACCTGCTGGCTAATAGTGCTAGCCCCCCGTACGCTGCCGCCGCGACTGTTGTGTTCGACTGCTGCCTTGATCGCCGCGAGGTCAAAGCCAAAATGCTCGGCAAATTGCTGATCCTCGGCGGCAATCACCGCAATCTTCATACTGTCGGGTATGCTCTGGTAGGGTACCCATTGCCGGCTGATCCGATAGGCAGTGTTATCGCCACGGTGTTCGAGCCAGCGCTCAACCATGAGTGCCGAGCCGGGAGAGGGCACCCAGCGCAGCAGGATGACCGGCAGCAGGCTGATCAGCATGAGAATCAGCAGCCACTTGGTGACCTTGAGCAATACTGTCTTGAACATTGACGGGTCCTTCCCAGCGTTGGCCCGCAGTATAGAACGGAGTAATCAGGCATGGCCAAACTATTGCTTTTGCTGGCGTCTTTCAGCGGCTTCACCGGTGTGGCCCTGGGCGCATTTGCTGCCCACGGCCTGCGCGATCGGCTACCAGACAACCTGCTGAGCGCGTTTCAGACCGGGGTGCAATATCAGCTTGTGCATACCATGGCACTCATCGGTATCGCCTTGCTATTGTTGCGCTGGCCGGAGAGTACATTGTTTCGTTTTTCCGGAGGGCTGTTTGTGCTCGGTATGCTGTTATTTTCCGGTAGTCTGTACGCCTTGGCCCTGACGGGTATCGACAAACTGGGCATCATTACACCCTTTGGCGGCGTGACCTTTCTGCTGGGTTGGTTGTGCCTGGGGTTAGGCGTCTGGCGGCAGCTGTGATGGCCGCAGATCATGGTCAGCCCTGACCTGATCGCGTTACAATAGCGTCTTTGAGATCCTACCAAAGCCAGCGAGAAGCCCATGCAGATTCAACTCAATGGTGAAGCCTGTTCACTCGACCGCGCCATGACGCTGACCGACCTGATCGAGCATCTGGGTCTGAGCGGCAAGCGCCTGGCAATTGAATTGAACCTGGAAATCGTACCGCGCAGCCAACATGCCGGTACCTTTCTGGCTGACGGCGACCGGGTCGAAATCGTCCACGCCATTGGCGGCGGCTAAACTGGCGGCAACTAACCTGCCCTGCGGAGCAATCATGACAGATCTGAATCAGGACGCTTTTACCATTGCCGGCGTGCAATACGGCTCGCGGCTGTTGGTAGGCACCGGTAAGTACCGGGATATGGACGAGACCCGCGCGGCCATTGAGGCCTCGGGTGCGGAGATCGTCACTGTCGCCATCCGCCGCAGCAACATCGGGCAGAATCCAGACGAGCCCAACCTGCTGGATATAATCCCGCCTGATCGCTACACCATCCTGCCCAATACCGCGGGTTGCTATACCGCAGAAGACGCCGTGCGTACTTGCCGTTTGGCCCGGGAGCTGTTGGACGGCCGCAATCTGGTCAAGCTGGAAGTGCTGGCCGATCAGAAAACCCTGTTTCCCAATGTGATCGAAACCATCAAGGCCGCTGAAATACTGGTCAAGGACGGCTTCGACGTCATGGTCTATACCAGCGACGACCCGATCATCGCCAGACAATTGGCCGAGATGGGCTGCGTGGCCGTCATGCCTCTGGCGGGTTTGATTGGTTCGGGCCTGGGTATCTGCAACCCCTATAACCTGCGCATCATTCTCGAGGAGGCCACTGTACCGGTGTTGGTTGATGCCGGGGTAGGGACTGCTTCCGATGCAGCGATTGCCATGGAACTGGGGTGCGCAGGGGTCCTGATGAATACCGCCATTGCCCATGCGCGCAAGCCGGTGCTGATGGCCGATGCCATGAAGCATGCCGTCCTTGCCGGTCGAGGCGCCTTCCTCGCCGGACGGATGGAACGCAAGCTCTACGCTAGCGCCTCTTCGCCGCTGGCCGGCACCTTTTTCTGAACAGTGCCGTCACTGACTTGTTCCGAACTCAAGCGCGATCCGCCATTGCCGATAACCGAGCCTGACATGACCGACAACCACGACCTGCCCGACACCGCCACTCTGCCTGACGGGACTGCCGAAGCAGGCCATCCCCGCCGCGCCATCCGCAGTTTTGTGATGCGCGCTGGGCGCATGACCGACGCACAGAAACGCGGAATCGACCTGGGTTGGCCGCGTTTTGGTCTGAATCTGGAAAACAGCCTGCTGAACCTGGATGCGCTCTTTGGTCGCGAAGCGCCACGGACTCTGGAAATTGGTTTTGGCATGGGCCAGTCCCTGCTGGAAATGGCCCAGGCTGCACCAGAGCATGATTTCATTGGCGTTGAGGTGCACCGCCCAGGGGTGGGCTCACTGCTTAATGGCGTACTCACGACCGGTATCGACAACTTGAGAGTGTTCGACTGCGACGCCATCGAAGTAATGAATGAGTGTATCCCCGACGGCAGCCTCGACCGTTTGCTGCTGTTCTTTCCCGACCCTTGGCACAAGAAAAAGCACAACAAGCGCCGCATCGTACAGTTGGCATTTGCCGAGCAACTACGCAGCAAACTCAAGATTGGAGGCGTTTTCCATATGGCCACCGACTGGGAAGCCTATGCCGAGCATATGCTGGAAATCATGAGTGTGGCACCGGGATACCGCAATCTGGCGTTGGACGACACCTATGTGCCGCGGCCGGAAGAGCGACCGATCACCAAGTTTGAGCGGCGCGGTGAACGGCTGGGGCATGGAGTCTGGGATTTGAAGTTTGAGCGGGTGGAGTAAATAGCTCAGCTGAAATCCTATTTGGTTGGGCTATTTAGCTGCGATAGTAGGCTGTTTCCCCACAGGTTCAGTCAACGAGTGACGCGTCACATTTCTTCATGGACCTGGCCATGGGCGAGCATGGCGAAGAGTCCTGTTCCACCCAGGATATTACCTACTAGTACCGGGCCAATATGGTAAATAAGGGCAGTAGAGATACGCATCTCTCCATTGAGCACCAAACTGAAAATTTCGTTCGACCCGGCGATTACATGGGTAAAGCCGCCCGCAGCGATCAACCAGGTAAACATCACGATAACCCATACTTCGGAGCCCTTCGCCGAGGGCAGCATCCACACCAGCGCGGCTATAAAAAATCCCGCAGGGATAGCGCGCAAAAAAGCTTCGGTGGGTGTTAGTTCTGAAACATGCCGGGATATGTCCATTATTGCAGCTAGCACTTCTGCCGGGATAACGCCCCCGTGCACGCTGATGGCAGCTGTCAGGAAGGTTCCAAACAGATTGGCCGTCAGCACAACGGCCCAAAGACGAGCAGTGAAGTAAAGCCGATCGCGGCTGGTCTGGGCCAGCACCGGCAGTACAACAGTGATGGTATTTTCAGTAAACAGCTGAAGTCGGCACAGAATGACCAGAACAAAACCGAAGGAGTAGCCAAGGCTTTCGATCAAGGTCAGATAAGGGTGATCCGAGCCAAGATGGGTGCGGATAATTCCCTGGGTAAGAACCGAAGTCGATATGCCAATGCCTGCTGCTACCCCGGACCACCAGAGTGAGGTTACCGGTCGTTTGAGTTCCTCTTCGCCCTCGCGCAGAATAACCGAATAGACGGTAAGCGCAGTCAGGTTGCCATGCTCGGCGACTGCTTCGCGCTCTTCAAGGCTCAGTGATTCTTCGCTCGGATTTTGTGGCGGATTCCTCGACTCGCGCGCCTTTTCCTCATCGCGAGCCATTTGTTCGCCACGGGTGTCGGTGGATTTTTTATTCGAGGGGGTTTTCTGGTTGACTTCTTTGTCCGTCATTCAACCGTCCCCTCAACATCCGATAAGCGTATAGAAATGATAGCTGACCAGGAAGAAATCGCGAACGCTTAGAAGGGCAAGCGAAAAAGAAGAGGCTGTTTAGGTCGGCTGCTGCTGCGAATCAGCGCAGCAGGACTGCACGAAACAGAGGACGGTAGCAGCGTCAAAATGCTCAGCAGGCAGCCCCGGGCGATAGTTGATTTCTTCGAATCGCCGGCTGTCGATCTCGTTTCGCAATCGTAAAGCCATCCATTGTTCAGAAAAAAGACGGGTACTTACCCGTGAGGCGCTACGCAGTTGCACGTCGTGGTGTCGTGGGTCAGCGGTGATAATTCCAAAGCGCTCCTGTACGCGAAGCGGCTCACCTTCAAGTACCTGAACGAAATAGCCGTCCAGAAACAGCAATGCACCGGTCAAATCAAATGCGCTGTTGCGGTTGTGGGAGACGCGAATGATGTCGTAGACGGTCCATGCTTCAACATCGGGCTGAGCGCAACTGATGTAGAGCAATCGTTCAAACAGGGCTCAGGATTCCTTTACAGCTGCGAGCGAGCGGTCGATTTTGATGCGATCAAAAGGAAAGTCACGCACGTAACTCACTGAAGAATAGCCTGTACCGAAATCATCCAACGCCACATGTACACCCAGATCGCGCAATTCGCGTAATGATGACAGCGCTTGTTGCGCGTCGGCCACAATCAAACTTTCAGTGATTTCTAGCTCCAGTCGGTGAGCAGGCATGCCGCTATCTTGCAACGCCCCAAGCACATCGCGCAGCAGGCTGGCATGCCGGAATTGTATTGACGATACGTTGACGGCTATGCGCACCGATGCCGGCCATGTCATGGTGTCCCGGCAAGCTTGCTCAAGCACCCAACGGCCGATGGGTACGATCAGCAGCATATCCTCAGCCAGCGAGACAAAGTCGAGCGGATTAATCATGCCGAGCCGCGGGTGACGCTGATGCAGCAGCGCTTCGACGCCACAAACGACATCAGTTATGGCGTTGACCTGAGCCTGATAAGTCAATTCGAGCTCTCCACGCCCGAGGGCCAGGCGCAGGTCCGCCTCAAGACTGCGCCGCGCGCGCATTTCGGCGTCCATTTTTGGCTCGAATAAACGCAGGGTACCGCGACCGTCGCTTTTGGCACGGTACATCGCCAGATCGGCGCTGCGCAGCAGGCTTGTGGTGTCAGCTCCTTTGGCGAGTTTCGTTGCTTAATAGGCTGCCTGTCAGATCAAACTTTATTCACCGACGTTTGCTCAAGATGAAGCCTGTTGTATCACCAGAACCACATGCTTTTTCATCATTGTCAGGTTGGATGCGACATAATGATCGGAATCAGTTTTTGCACGCCGAGATGAATCGTGACTAAAAAGAAAATTGCTATTATCGGAGGAGGGTTGGCTGGGGTTTACGCGGCTTACCGTCTCTATGGTCGGGGAATTGAGTTTGATCTGTTTGAGTCACGCGCTCGTCTGGGTGGACGTATCCTGTCCACAGAACCAGGGGGCTTTGATCTCGGGCCTTCGTGGTTCTGGCCAGACTTCCAGATTCGCATGCAGAATCTGGTGGCTGAACTAGGCCTGCCAACATTTCAGCAATACGAAGATGGGGACGCGCTGGTCGAGAGTCCAGCCACGGGCATACTGCGCAGACAAGGGTATCGCTCGGGCAACATCTCAATGCGGATTGAAGGGGGTACCGGCCGTTTGGTGCAAGCACTGGCGTCCTCTTTGCCGCAGGCGGCTGTTCACCTCGACGCTGCACTGATATCCGTTCACATGGAAGATCAAGATCTGCGCCTGGTGTTCTCTGACCACCATATCCAATCATCGCTTTATTCACAGCTCTGGCTGGCTATACCGCCTCGGTTGGCAGGTCGCGTTCACTTTACGCCCTCCTTGTCGCCAATCGCGCTTCAACAGATGGCCAATGTGCCGACATGGATGGCTGCCCATGCAAAGTACGTTGCACGTTATGCCAGGCCATTCTGGCGTGAGCAAGGCCTGTCGGGTGATGCGTTCAGCCATGTTGGTCCATTAGCCGAAATTCACGATGCCTGTAATGAGAGTGGGTCTGCGTTGTTTGGTTTTGTGGGTATCGACGCGGCTGGTCGTCAAGACATGGCTGCCTCGGATTTAAAGGCGCTGTGCCGTGAACAGCTGAAACGCTTATTTGGCGATGCAGCGGCTAACCCTATTGATGACTACATTTACGACTGGGCAACAGATCCATTCACCGCGACGGAAGAGGATCAGATTGCGCAGGGGCAGCATGGCCGTCATGAGCTAAGTCGAGCGCACCTGTCCGCATGGGGCGAAACACTGCATTTGATCGGCAGTGAGGCAGGTGGCGAGCAGGGCGGCTATATGGAGGGCGCACTGGAGGCTGTCGACAAAGCGTTGAGTGAGTTGAGCAAAAGCGTGCCCGGCGCTGTATTACCGCAGGGTGATTAGAAATCCATGCACAGTTGTTTTCGTCGAATGCAGCTTTTGGCCCCTCGTGTTGCCTGTTTTGAGATGCACCATCGGCTCAGCCTATGCCCGGATATACGCCTGAGTGAGGCAGCTGGCAGCTGTGAGCGGCGGGTCCTACACTGATGCCCATTTGCAGATCGCTATGGAGCTACATTATGTCTTATGAAACCCTCGACTATCAGGTGCGCGATGGCATCCTGACGCTGACTCTCAACCGTCCTGATCGTATGAATGCGTTCAACGCAGCGATGTGCCGTGAACTGATTGCGGCTTTCGATGCTGCCGACGCCGATGATGCGGTCCGGGTCGTGGTGATGACCGGTGCTGGCAAGGCGTTCTGCGCGGGCGCGGACCTGGAGAAGGGCGGTGATACCTTCAACCGTCACAAGCGCCAGAATGAACCTGAGGGCGACACGCTGCGTGACGGCGGCGGCATGGTTTCGCTGCGCATCTATGAGTGTACCAAGCCGGTCATTGGCGCATTCAACGGCGCGGCAGTGGGTGTCGGCGCGACCATGACTTTGCCTATGGATATTCGCATGGCGTCGACCAAGGCCCGTTTCGGCTTCGTCTTTGCCCGTCGTGGCATCACTATGGAAGCCTGCTCCAGCTGGTTCCTGCCCCGACTGGTGGGTCCTATGCAGGCTGCCGAGTGGGTCTATACCGGTCGCGTATTTGATGCCGAAGAGGCACTCAAGGGCGGTCTGATTCGCAGTATTCATGAGCCAGACGAATTACTGCCTGCAGCCTACGCCCTGGCCCGCGAGATTGCCGACAACACATCGGGCATGTCTACATTGCTCAACCGTCAGTTGTTGTGGCGCATGATGGGTGCGGATCATCCAATGGAAGCGCATAAGGTCGATTCCCGTGCGATCGCCTTCATGGGCGAGTCTGCCGATGCACAGGAAGGTGTGCAGTCATTTCTTGAAAAAAGGTCGCCGCAGTTCAAGCTCAGTCCGAGCAAGGATCGTCCGACATTTTACCCCTGGTGGAATGAGCGGCTCTTCAAGTAAGGACGTTTTTGCACTCAATACATTCTGGAGTTCTCTATGAGTCGTCACTTCGAGCCCGCTAACGGGCTATGTGAAAATCGCGATCCGGGTACCGAAGGCTTTGTCTTCAACCAGACCATGCTGCGGATTAAATCCCCCGACGCTACTCTGGATTTCTATACACGCATTATGGGCATGACGTTGGTCAAGAAGCTGGATTTTGAGCAGATGAGATTCAGTCTGTATTTTTTGGCCGCGATTGACAGTCATGATCTGGGACACTGGTCCAAGGATCCGAAGGAGCGGTTGGTACAGACCTTTGGACGCCCGGCCATGCTTGAGTTGACGCACAACTGGGGTACCGAGGATGACGCGGACTTTACCTATCACAACGGTAACGACGAGCCCAAGGGTTTTGGCCACATCGGCTTTGCGGTACCTGATCTGGCAGCGGCCTGCGCGCGGTTTGAAGAACTGGGTGTGAGCTTCGTCAAGCGCCCGCAGGATGGCAAGATGAATAATATTGCCTTTATCCGCGATCCAGACGGTTACTGGATCGAACTGTTCTCTCCGGGGGACTTGCCTGGGGTACTCGGCTAAGCAGGCAGACCATGCGGTGCGGGATAAGCGCGATAACGGGCTTCGCGTGACTCCTCAGTTCAGGTCTTGACCAATAAGCGTTCAAGAGCCGCTCTGGGGCCAGCCGGTATCGCGCAGGAGCTATTGCTTACGCGCTCGACGAACACATGTATAAAGCGGCCCACAGCGCAAGCCGCCTCTGTCCCCGCCTTGAACACCGCCAGTTCGTAGTGCACTGAGCTGTTGCCCAGTTTGGTCACGCGTACGCCGATTTCAATGGCGTCGGGAAAGGCGATGGGGGCGAAGTAGTCGCAACCCGAGCTAACCACAAAGGCAATCTGCTCGCCTTGGTGAATATCCAGTCCACCCTGTTCGATAAGCCAGCTGTTCACCGCGCTGTCGAAATAGTTGTAATACACCACGTTGTTCACATGGCCGTAGACATCATTATCGTGCCAGCGGGTGGTGATGGGGTGCAGGTAGGGGTATTCGTTGCGTTGGGGTTTGCTCGTCATCTTGATGTCTCTGTGCAGAGTCTGCAATTGAGGGTAACCAGATTAGTCGTCCGGCGCCCCTTGGTATCGCATTTTTACGGATTAATCAGAACGCCTGACGATAGATGGCCAGTGCATCCGCTTCAGTCATTTCTCTTGGGTTATTGACCAGCAGGCGTTGTTGCAGCATTGCGTCCTTGGCCAGTTGCGGCAGCATGTCTTCAGGCACGCCGGCGTCGCGCAGGCGTGTAGGTAGATTGCAGCGCGGACTGAGGTCAGCCAGGGCTGCAACCAGCTGCTTGGTCAGGCTTGCCGCGTTGCCAGGCTTTAGGTCAGCGACCAGCAGCGGCGCCAATTCGGCGTACAGATTTTCTGCGGCCGGCGCATTGAAGCCAATCACCGTGGGTAGCACCAGGGCGTTGGACAAGCCGTGGGGGATATGAAAATGACCGCCCAGGGGATACGCCAGTGCATGCACGGCGGCCACCGGTGCATTGGCAAATGCCTGGCCGGCCAGCAGAGCGCCGAGTAGCATGGCCTGACGGGCTTCGCGGTTACGGCCATTATGAACAGCTTCGTCGAGGTTGGCGGCCAGCAGGCGCAGCGCTTCACGGGCCAGCATGTCGGACAGGGGATTCTTTTTGATCTTGCTGGTGTACGCCTCAATCGCGTGCACCATGGCGTCGATGCCGGTAGCAGCAGTGACAGCAGGGGGCAGGCCCAGGGTCAGGTCAGCATCGAGCAGAGCCATATCCGGCAGCAGAATCGGCGAGACTACGCCCATCTTGGTGGTTTCACCGGTGGTGATGATGGATATCTGGGTGACTTCCGAACCAGTGCCGGCGGTGGTAGGAACCTGAATCAGCGGCAGGCGCTGGCCTTTTGCATTGCCCACACCATAGATATCCTGCAGCTGTTGCTGACAACCTGGATGGGCGAGAAAGGCAACCAGTTTGGCTACGTCCATTGAGCTGCCGCCGCCAAAGCCGATGACCAGGTCGGCGCGCATTGCACGGCCCTGCTCTACGGCTGCCATGACGACAGACTCTGGTGGATCCGCCTGTACGGCATCGAATACTTCTACGGCCATGCCGGCTTTAGCAAAGCCTGGGAGAATGTCATCGAGCATCCCCAATTGGGTAATACCCGGGTCGGTCACGATCATCACACGGGCGGCGCTGCGTTCTTTGCAAAGTTCAGCCAGACGAATGGCCGAGCCGGATTCGCAGAGAATCTGGGCGGTGGTGGCAAACAGGAAGGGAGACATGGGCACCTCGGACAATGAGACAATTTGCGATACTGTATGGGTGCATGCTTTAAGCTGCAAGTCATAAGCGTCATGCGAATCGTAAACCTTGCCCTGCGATGATTCAGGCTCGGCTCTGGCATGAAGGGTTCGCTGTTGAGAGCTTGCTGCTACAGAAACATCTCGAGGAGATCATTGAGAAACAATCGGCCCCGCTCGGTAGGTCGCAGTTGATGGTCCCAGGGTTCGATCAGGCCTTTGCGCAGTGCTGCATCGAGTTGCGGTGTGATCGCTTCAATCGACTGGCCCGTGCGGGACAGATAATGGGAGGTCGCTACGCCGTCATTCAAGCGCAGTGCATTCATCAGAAAGTCGAATGGCAGATCATCGCCGGCGATGTCTTTGCGGCCGGCGCAGTAGTCTTTGCCCGGATCCATGTAGTCCTTGGGTTGCCGGGTTTTCCAGTAGCGCTCAATACGGCCGTCGGGGTAGGTCAGCTTGCCGTGGGCGCCGGCGCCGATACCAAGAAAATCACCGTACTGCCAATAATTAAGATTGTGCCTCGCCCGTCGACCGGGCTGCGCGTAGGCAGAGACTTCGTATTGTGCCAGACCCACCTCAGCCAGTCTGGCTTGACCGGCCTCCTGTATGGCCCAAAGGGTATCTTCTACGGGCAGTATAGGCGGCTTATTGTAGAACACGGTGTTGGGTTCCAGAGTCAGCTGGTACCAGGACAGATGTTCAGGACCCAGTTCAATAGCCTGGTTGATGTCTGCCAGTGCGTCCTCTAGGGATTGACCCGGCAGGCCGTGCATCAGGTCCAGATTGAGATTGTCGAATCCAGCCTTGCGAGCCATGGCAACCGCGGCCAATGCTTCCTGATCGTCATGAATACGGCCCAATGCTTTCAGATGAATCGCATTGAAGCTTTGGATACCGATGGACAGGCGATTAATACCCGCAGCCCGATAACCGGCAAACTTGGCTTGCTCGAAGGTACCGGGATTAGCTTCCAAGGTAATTTCGATATCGCGCGCAAACGTCAAACGGCTGGCCATGGCATCGAGCAGGCGGCCCAGACTCTCTGCGGAAAATAGACTGGGCGTGCCACCGCCGAAAAAGATCGAGGTCAGCTCACGGCCCTGGGCGCTCGGTAGATCCAGTTCCAGATCGGCAATCAGTGCATCGATGTATTCGGCTTCAGGCAGGCCCTGCTCACTGACGTGGGAGTTGAAGTCGCAATAAGGACATTTACGCACGCACCAGGGGATGTGCATATAAGCCGAAAGCGGTGGTAGTTGCAAGCGGCTAGAAGGAGCTGACATGTTACTTTGCCGATTACTCAATTGAGTCCCAGACGTGCTCGCAGCTGCGCCATGGCTTTGGCGCGGTGGCTCAAGCGGTTCTTCTCGGCCGGGCTGAGTTCGGCGCTGGAACAGTTGGCTTCGGGCACCCAGAACAACGGGTCGTAACCGAAACCATGATCACCCCGTGATTCGTTGAGGATGCTGCCGTACCAGACGCCTTCACAGATAATCGGCGTAGGATCATCGGCGTGGAGCATCAGTACCAGAACGGAAATAAAACGCGCACCGCGCTGCTCTGTGGATAGTCCTTCGAGCGCCTGAAGCAGCTTGGCATTGTTTGCCGCATCGCCACCTACACCTGCGTAGCGAGCGGAATAGATGCCGGGCGCGCCGGAGAGTGCGTCGGCGGCGATTCCCGAGTCGTCCGCCAGTGAGGGCAAGCCGGACGCTTTGCAGGCATGGCGCGCCTTGATGATGGCGTTTTCGACGAAACTGAGGCCATCCTCTACCGCTTCCTCGGCCACAAACTCGCTTTGCGGCAGCACGCTGACCGAGTCACCGAGCATCGCCTGCAACTCCTTGAGTTTGCCGGCATTTCCACTGGCCAGAACCAATTGCTGAAAAGGCAGTTTCGCCTCACTCATCGGGGAAAAACTCCTGCTGGAAGCGTAAGGTCTGGGTGACGGCGCCGTTACTGGGTCGGACTTCCACCTCAAAACGCAGCAGCCCGCGTTGGGTAGCCATGTAATTGGCGACAAAGTAGATCGCACCGTCTTCTTCTATCCGGAGGAAATCCAGGGTGGTTCGCTGCCCCAGCAGCGTCGTCACTGTACCGTTGAGCAGGGCATCCATTGCCACGGGCCCTTGCGGCGTCTGCTGCTGCACAGCAATGTTTAATACGCCGTGATTGGGTCCGCGGGTCAATCCGGTATTGGCAGCTATCTCCGGTGGCAGATAGCTGCTGTTAAAGGTGTTGTGGTACACCAGCATGTCGCCGAAGCGCTGGGGGCTGGCTTGTTGGGCGTTAGCCAGCAGAGG
Organism: Halopseudomonas sp.; assembly: GCF_047631575.1. GTDB lineage: Bacteria > Pseudomonadota > Gammaproteobacteria > Pseudomonadales > Pseudomonadaceae > Halopseudomonas. Next base: position 75,207 of record NZ_JBLIAB010000006.1, read on the forward strand.
TAGTAGTAATAGCATGCTGCAGAGCAGGGCACGGAACATGATGTTTCTCCTATCGGGTAACCCGGTATATGGCGATTTCGCCCAACAGATTCGGCCACAAACCGCTTAGAAAACTGCTGCGGTGGGTCTGGTCAACCACCCGGCGATCAAGGATGCGAATCGAGCGCTCACGGCACAGGTCTTCGAAATCCTTGAAGGTGCAAAAGTGAATGTTAGGCGTGTTGTACCAAGTGTAGGGCATGAACTCCGAGACCGGCATGCGACCCTTTGTACCCAGATATAAACGGCAGCGCCAATGGGCAAAATTAGGGAAGGTCAGTATGGCTTCGCGGCCTATGCGCAGCATCTCTTCCAGTACTTGATCAGGGTAATGCACCGCCTGCAGCGCCTGGGTCATCAACACGCTGTCGAAGGTGTCATCGCCAAAATTGCCCAGGCCAGTATCCAGGTTTTGCTCGATCACGTTAACGCCGCGCTCGATGCAGGCGTTGATTTTCTCTGGATCAATCTCTAGCCCGTAGCCGGTTACCTTGCGGTGGTCGGACAGGTAACGCAGCAGCTCGCCATCGCCACAGCCCAGGTCCAGCAAACGACTGCCAGGTTTTATCCATTCCTGAATGATTTCCAGATCTGCGCGCATACTCATCAGGCCACCTCGATTTGGTTCATGTAGGCCTGGAATGCCTGGACGTAACGGGGAATGGGTAACAAGAAGGCATCGTGGCCTTGTGCTGCTTCTATCTCCAGGTAGCTGACCTGCTTGCCGGCAGCGAACAGGGCATCCACCAGTTCCCGCGAGCGGGCGGGGGAGAAACGCCAGTCGGTGGTAAACGACATCACCATGCACCGGGCCTGGATCGAAGCCATGCTGCTGGCCAGATTGCCACCGTGCGCGCCTGCGGGATCGTAGTAGTCCAGTGCCTTGGTCATCAGCAGATAGGTATTGGCGTCAAAGCGCTCGGAAAATTCCTGACCTTGGTAGCGCAGGTAGCTTTCTACCTGGAACTCGACGCTGGTGAAGTCATAATTGAGGACGTCGGTACGCAGCTCTCGGCCAAACTTCTCGCCCATGGAGTCATCGGACAGGTAGGTGATATGTCCGACCATGCGGGCCAGCATCAAGCCCCGCTTGGGAATAACCCCGAAGGCGGCGTAATCGCCGTTGTGAAAGTCCGGATCATTGATGATTGCCTGGCGCGCGACTTCATTGAAGGCGATATTTTGCGCAGAGAGTTTAGGCGCAGTCGCAATCGCCATGCAGTGACGGATTCGGGTGGGATAATTGATCGCCCATTGCAGCGCCTGCATGCCACCCAGGCTACCGCCAACCACCGCAGCCCAGCAGTCGATCCCCAGTCGATCGGCAAGCAGTGCCTGACTGTTGACCCAGTCGTCAACAGTCAGTACGGGGAAGTGTGCGCCGTATGACTTGCCGGTAGCGGGGTCAATGCTCGAGGGTCCGGTGGAACCGTGACAGCCGCCCAGGTTGTTCAGGCTGACAACAAAGAATCGATTTGTATCAATGGCCTTCCCCGGTCCGATGCACGCATCCCACCAACCCGGCTTGCGTTCATCTTCGCTGTTAAAGCCCGCAGCATGGTGATGTCCCGATAGTGCGTGACAGATAAGTACGGCGTTGCTGCGATTGGCGTTGAGCATCCCATAGGTTTCAAATACCAGTTCGAATTGAGTCAGCGACTTGCCGCATGCCAGCGATAGCGGCTCGGAAAACGCTTCACGCTGGGGTGTCACCAGACCGACTGAGTCAGCGGGGAATCTGGACATGAATAACCTGTTCCTGTGTGGTTTGACGACTGCCAGCCGGAGCCGCTTCAACTATCGAGGCGCCAGTCTAAAGAGCGCTAGTGCCTCACGCAATATATGCCCCATCTGCTATTCCCAACGATTCTGGCAACGTCTGCGGTGCAACGATCAAGACGCGTTTCTGCCGGCTTTGCTGGCCGCTGAGCAGACTGACCTGACGCTTGTTGACGCCAAACTGTTCGGTGAGGAAAGCCAGCAACATCTTGTTGGCCTTGCCGTCTACCGGCGGAGCGCTGATACGTACCTTAAGCCTCTCCCCATGTTGCCCGGCGAAACCGATGGTGCTTGCGCTGGGTTGCAGATGACAATCGAGGATCAGATCGGCGCCGTGCCAGGTGTAAAAAGCCGTCGGGCTGCCTTTTTCAGCGGTCACAGCGCCAGCGTTAGGCCTTGGGGCATACCGGTTGCTGCAGCCATGTTGGCGATCACCAGCATGTCGATCAGACGCAGCGCGATGAAGGCAAATATGGGTGAGAGATCCAGACCGCCCATGGATGGCAGAATGGCGCGGATCGGGGCCATTACCGGCTCGCTCAATTGTTGCACCATTATCGCCGCAGGATTGCCGCTTTGCGGCGCAACCCAGGAGAGGATCACGCTGATGATCAGTGCAAAGAAGAAGATCTTAAGAAATAGGGCTGCGACCGCTATGAACGACCAGACCAGCAAAAAGACGAGGTTTGGCAGGGCAGCGCCCAACAATTTGATGATGACGGCCATTAACGCCATCTGCAGGATCAGCGCCAGCACCAGGGAAGCAAAATCGATGCCGCCAAAACTGGGGACGATACGACGCAATGGCATCAATAGCGGTTTGGTCGCCTTGACGATGAATTGCGAGATCGGGTTATAAAAGTCTGCCTTTACCAACTGCAGAATGAAGCGCATCAGGACGATGACTAGATACAGGCTGCCCAGTGTCTGGATCAGATAAATGGCGGCCATATTCAAATTGTTCATGGGGCCTCCTCAGGCAAATTCCTTGGTCATTTCGGCCGCGCGCGTTGCCGCGGCCTGCATCGCGCGATCTACGATCGCGGGTAGATCATCTCGGGTAAAACTGTTGATTGCCTGCTCGGTTGTGCCGCCGGGAGAGCAGACGCGGCGGCGCAATTCGGCGGCATCGACGTCGCTATGCACGGCCATGTCGGCGGCGCCTAGGGCAGTAAAGAGTGTCAGCCGCTCTGCCGTTTCGCGTGGCAGACCGAGTCGCTCTCCGGCGTCAGTCATGGCTTCCATCATATAGAAAAAGTACGCCGGACCGCTGCCGGACACAGCCGTCACAGCGTCGATCAACTCTTCTTGCTCAAGCCAGAGGCTAATGCCTACCGCGCTGAGGATGCTTTCCGCTTGTTGTTTCTGTGTGTCACTTACGCTGGCGTTGGCAAACAAACCGCTGACGCCCTGACGACGCAAAGACGGCGTATTGGGCATGCAACGCACGATAGCACTGCCGTTGCCTAGCCAGCTTTCCAGACTCGTGCAGTCGATACCTGCAGCGATCGATATAATCAGCTGACCGGGCTTGCGCTCCCCAGGCAGTGCACGGCAAACCGCCTGCATAACCTGCGGCTTCACCGCCAGCAGAAGGACGTCGCATTCGGCCGCCAGCACGGCATTATCCGCGCTGGTACGAATGCTAAATTGCTTGCTGAGACGTTCGCATTGCTCGGGCGTGCGGTCACTGGCAATAATTTGTTCGGGCTTGATGTTCTGCTGCAGCATACCGCCGATCAGGCTTGTGGCCATGTTGCCGGCGCCGATGAAACCGATGATGGGAGCGCTCATGGGGTGTCCTCTGTCGGGTTGTTGGTGGCATTAATAGGGTTGCTGTTGGCGGTCTTGTGGCGCTGGCCGAATAGGGCAGTGCCCACGCGGACCAGCGTCGCGCCTTCCTGAACTGCTTCGTCCATATCGTCGCTCATGCCCATGGACAAGGTATCCAGCGGCAGTGGAATTGTCTCCAGACACTCCCGCAGCTGGCGCAGAGGGATGCGTCGAGCGTCGCTGTCATCGGCAGGGGCGGGGATAGCCATTAACCCGCGTAGGCGCAGCCCCGGCAACGCGGCGACAGCAGCGGCCAGTTCGGCAACGTCTTCGGGGAGTACGCCGGACTTGCTTGTCTCGCGACTGATGTTGACCTGCAGGCAGATGTTCAGTGAACCCATCTCGGCGGGTCGTTGCTCGGACAGGCGCTGGGCTATTTTCAGACGATCCACCCCGTGCACCCAATCAAAATGCTCGGCGATCAGACGTGTCTTGTTTGACTGAATCGGGCCGATAAAATGCCAGACAAGTGGCAGCTCGGCCAGCGCTTTGATTTTTTCCAAGGCTTCCTGCAGGTAGTTTTCGCCAAAATCGCGCAGGCCAGCATTCCAGGCTTCGCGAACCGCACTTTCTGGGCGCGTTTTGCTCACCGCAATCAGAGTGACATCCTCGCCATTGCGGCCCGCGGTCACCGCTGAGCGTGCAATACGTTCACGAACGTTTGCAATATTCTCTGCTATCGTAGACATTACCAAGATTACTACCTAGCCAATATCGGAAAAAGATCTTTAAGCATTCTACATGCTTGCAGGTTGCAATGGGGAACCCAATGGATATAACCGAGCTGTTAGCCTTCAGCGCCAAGCAGGGCGCGTCGGACTTGCACCTGTCGGCAGGATTGCCGCCCATGATTCGAGTCGATGGTGATGTGCGTCGTATCAACGTACCGGCAATGGACCACAAGATGGTGCATGGTCTGATCTACGACATAATGAACGACAAGCAGCGAAAGGATTTCGAAGAGTTTTTGGAAACCGACTTTTCATTTGAAGTGCCCGGTGTAGCCCGCTTCAGGGTTAACGCCTTCAACCAGAACAGGGGCGCCGGTGCGGTATTCCGTACTATTCCCTCCAAGGTTCTGAGCATGGAGGATCTGGGTATGGGGGATGTGTTCAAGAAAATATCCGACGTCCCTCGGGGTCTGGTGCTGGTCACCGGTCCAACTGGATCGGGCAAGTCCACCACGCTGGCGGCTATGCTCGACTACCTGAACTGCACTAAGTATCAGCATGTGTTGACCATCGAAGACCCAATCGAATTCGTGCATGAATCGAAAAAGTGTCTGATCAACCAGCGCGAAGTCCATCGCGATACGTTGGGTTTTGCCGAAGCGCTGCGCTCGGCCCTGCGTGAAGACCCGGATATTATTCTGGTGGGTGAGATGCGTGACCTGGAGACCATCCGTCTGGCACTCACCGCGGCCGAGACTGGTCACCTTGTGTTCGGTACTTTGCACACGACATCGGCGGCCAAGACGATCGACCGTGTTGTTGACGTGTTTCCCGCGGAAGAGAAGTCCATGGTTCGCTCCATGCTGTCCGAGTCCCTGACTGCAGTCATTTCGCAGACGCTGTTGAAAAAAATTGGCGGCGGGCGGGTGGCCGCCCATGAAATCATGATCGGGACCGCGGCCATCCGTAACCTGATTCGTGAAGACAAGGTTGCGCAGATGTACTCCGCAATCCAGACGGGCGGTAACCTGGGCATGCAGACACTCGATATGTGTCTCAAGGGCTTGGTGGCCAAAGGGATCGTTGCCCGGGAAAGCGCCAGAGAAAAGGCCAAGTCGCCAGACGCATTCTGATCGCTGCCGCGATGCTGCGGCAGCATGTCTTAGAAACGTCCTAGACCTGAAACGTCCTAGAAGAGAGATACCATGGAGTTCGAGAAACTGTTACGGCTGATGGTCGAGAAGGGCGCTTCGGACCTTTTCATTACCGCCGGTGTAGCGCCAAGCATGAAAATGAATGGCAAGATTTTACCCGTGACCAAGACGCCGTTATCTCCCGAGCAAACCCGGGAGACCGTGCTGGGTGTGATGACGGAAGCCCAGCGCCGGGAATTTGCTGAGAATCGTGAATGCAACTTTGCGATCAGTGCTCGCGGTATCGGCCGCTTCCGGGTCAGCGCATTTTACCAGCGTAACCTGGTGGGGATGGTCTTGCGCCGCATAGAGATCAATATCCCGACGATGGAAGAGCTGCGCCTACCCGAAATTCTCAAAAAGCTGGCGATGACCAAACGCGGACTGGTGATTTTTGTGGGTGCCACGGGTACTGGCAAGTCCACGTCGTTGGCGTCGATGATCGGTTATCGGAACAAGAATTCCAGCGGCCATATTATTACTATCGAAGACCCGATCGAATTTATTCACCAGCATCAGAATTGTATTGTCACCCAGCGGGAAGTCGGTATCGATACTGATTCATTTGAAGTTGCGCTGAAAAATACACTGCGTCAGGCCCCGGATGTGATCTTGATCGGTGAGGTTCGGACCAAGGAAACCATGGATCACGCCGTGACCTTCGCCGAAACGGGTCACCTCTGTCTGGCCACACTGCACGCAAACAATGCCAACCAGGCGCTGGACCGAATCATCCACTTCTTTCCCACCGAAATGCATCAACAGGTGTGGATGGATCTGTCATTGAACCTGAAAGCGATCGTCGCGCAGCAATTGATTCCGACCCCGGATGGCAAGGGCCGTCGCGCGGCTATCGAGGTGTTACTGAATACGCCTCTGGCTGCGGACATGATCCGCAAGGGCGAGGTGCATGAGCTCAAGCCCCTGATGGCTCGGTCCAACGAGTTGGGGATGCAGACATTCGATCAGGCGCTTTACAGATTATACAGCCAGGGTGAGATAACCTATGAAGACGCGCTGGCTCATGCCGATTCAGCCAACGATCTGCGCCTGCTGATCAAGCTGGGGCTGGAAAGTGACGGTAAAACGCTAATGATGGGAAGCAAGAACGACTTTGCTCTGGAAGGCAACGACGATGACCATCGGCGCTGATTAAGCGCCAGTCTTTGACTGCAGCCTGATCCCACTTTGAGGGGCTGTAGCCTTCTGAGTGCGTTGCCTCAAGCCAAGCAGCAGTATCGGGCAGTACCCGACCCCCGCACCTAATCAAGCCGGGCCTTCTTTAGGCTTGGTATACCAGTTTGCCATTAAAGACAGTGTGAGTGACCTTGCAGGGCACTCCCTGGCCAATGAAGGGGCAGTTTGCGCCCTTGGAAATCCAGTTTTGACCGATCAGACTGGCTGCCACTGGGTCAAATAATACAATATCCGCTGCTGCGCCAAGGCCGAGCGTGCCGGCAGGCAGTCCGAACGCGCTGGCGGGTCCACAGGTGAGCCGCGACAACAGTGCCGGTAGCTCCAACAGACCATCGGCCACCAGCGTCATGGCCAAAGGCAGTAGCACCTCGATGCTGCTGATGCCAGTTGCTGAGGCGGCAAAGGGTACACGTTTTGCCTCTTGCTCGTGGGGCTGATGGTGTGAGGAAATGGCCTGCACCACGCCACTTTGTAATGCCTGGCGCAACGCATGTCGATCAGTTTTACTGCGCAAGGGTGGTAATACGTGCAGAAGGCTGGAAAATCCTTCCAGGTCTTCATCGCATAACAACAACTGATACATCGCAACGTCAGCTGTTACCCGCAGTCCGCGAGCCTGGGCATTGGCGAGCATGTCCATGGCACGGGCACTACTCAGGCCGCTGAAGTGCGCCTGTACACCGGTCTGTTCGACCAGCAGCAAGTCGCGGGCCAGGGCGATGGTTTCAGCTGTTTCGGGAATGCCAATCAGTCCCATGCGAGTGGCGGTAGGGCCCTCATGGGCGCTGCCGCCCTCTGCCATTTCCGGATCCTGGGGCATGAACACAACGGGCACATCGAAACCCGCCGCGTATTCAAGGGCCCGGCGTAGGATTCGGTTACTTTTCATGGGTGCGAGACCTTGGGTAAAGGCTACGCAGCCAACATCACGCAAGGCCACCAGCTCACTCAGGTGTTCGCCACCCAACCCGTGGGTCAAGGCACCAAAGGGGAACACCCGAGCGTGCCCGGCGCGCTCGCAGCGCTCAAGAATCAGCTCGGCGACTGCCGGGGTATCCAGTACGGGCAATGTGTCTGGCAGGCTGCACAGGCTGGTGACGCCACCGGCTGCGGCAGCACGGGTTTCGCTGTCGATTGTGCCTTTGCGGGTGCGCCCGGGTTCGCGCAGGCTGACGTTCAGATCAACCAGGCCGGGACTGGCGATCAGGCCTCGAGCATCGATATGCTGCTGGGCCTGAAAGCCCTCCGGAGCGACACCGATGGCTACGATTAGACCATCGGCGATGTGCAGGTCAGTAAGTTGGTCGAGCTGATTGGCCGGATCGATGACCCGTGCGCCTTCAATCGTCAATCGCATGCTTGGCCTCCTGGTTGAACTGGCGCTGGGCGTTTTGGCCAGCCATGGCCATCGACATCACGGCCATGCGTACGGCGATTCCGTAGGTGACTTGATTGAGGATCACTGACTGGGGCCCGTCGGCGACTTCGGATTCGATTTCAACGCCGCGATTGATGGGTCCCGGGTGCATGACCAGGGCATCTGGCTTGGCCAATGCGAGGGTTTCGCGAGTCAGGCCGTAGAGTCGATAAAATTCCCCCTCGCTGGGCAGCAGGCCACTTTGCATGCGTTCCTTCTGAAGCCGCAGCATGATAACCACGTCAACGTCGCGTAGTCCGACACGCAAGTCGTTGAATACACGCACACCGTATTGCTCTATACCCGCCGGTAGCAGAGTACGCGGGGCGATTACCCGGATGTCGGGGCAGCCCAGAGTATGCAGTGCTTGCATGTTCGAGCGAGCAACACGCGAATGCAGGACGTCGCCCACAATGGCTACAGACAGGTCCCCGAAGCCACCGGCATGGCGGCGGATGGTCAGCATATCAAGCATGGCCTGGGTCGGATGGGAGTGATTGCCGTCACCGGCGTTGATGATTGCCACGTCCGGACACACTTGCTGGGCAATGAAATGGGCTGCGCCTGAGTCGCCATGGCGTACCACGAACATGTCGGCCGCCATGGCTTCGAGATTGCGCAGCGTGTCGTAGAGTGTCTCACCCTTGCTGGTCGAGGAGGTCTGAATATTGAGGTTCAGTACGTCGGCAGACAGACGCTTGGCTGCCAGCTCGAAGGTGGTGCGGGTGCGTGTCGAGTTCTCGAAGAAAACGTTGCATACCGTTTTACCGCGCAGCAGAGGCACCTTTTTGACTGCTCTCTCGCCCACTTCAAGAAACGAGTCGGCAGTATCCAACAGCTCGGTCAACAATTCTCTGGACAGACCTTCTATAGTCAGAAAATGGCGCAACTGACCCTGATGGTTAAGTTGCAGATGGCTGGGTATCAGGCTCATTGGACTCTCACTACTTTGTGACGGGGTTCAGGGTCAGTTGCAGCGGCTCAGGTCCGGTCAATTTTATCCGCTGATCGGCTGGCAGGGTCAGGCTGGTACCGAGCACGTCAGCCCGTATTGGTAGTTGCCGCGCCTCTATATCGATCAGTGCGACCAACGTTACCGATGCTGGCCGGCCGTAATCAAACAATTCGTTGAGTGCCGCGCGGATGGTTCGGCCGGTCATCAGCACGTCGTCAACCAGAATCAGGTTGCGGTCGTCCACGCTGAAAGGCAGTTCAGAGGGACGAACCCGGGGCGGTAAGCCATTCTGCTCGAAATCATCACGATAGAACGCAATATCCAGCGTCCCTAATGGCGCATCCGGCAGACATTGATTACGCAGTTGCTCAGCAATCCACACACCTCCGGTATGGATGCCGACGAATGCGGGGTCCTTGATTCCGCGCCGGGACAGATACGCGATCAGATCCGCAGCCATGCCCTCGAGCAATGGGGCTACATCGGGCAGAGCCTTCATGATATCTCCTTTGGCAGGTTGCCAAGCCAGGTTTCCAGTAGTAAGGCCGCCGCCAGGCTGTCGACGGGATTATCCCGGTAGCTGGCAGGTGTGCGGCCGCTGTCACGCAGGCTTTGTTTGGCCTCAAAAGTGGAAAGACGTTCATCCACGCAGTCGACTGGCAGGTTGAAGCGTCCGTGCAGGCGGCGTGCAAATTTTTCGGCCCGACCGCTCATCTCACTTGGGGTGCCGTCCATGTTCAAAGGCAGGCCTACGACCAGCATGTCCGGCTTCCATTCAGTGATGAGGCGACCCACCTGTTCCCAGTCAGGGACCCCGTCTCGCGCGCGCAACACAGTAACAGGCTCGGCTTTGCAGGTCAGACTCTGGCCCACAGCAACGCCAATTTGGCGAGTGCCGTAATCGAAGCCCATGGCCCGCTTGTGCGAGCCCATCAGGCGTGTCCGGCCTGATTGGTCATCAGGTTCAGATCCACGCCCAGCGTGCGCGCCGCGGCAGCTAGGCGTTGGTCGCTGGGCAACTCAAACAGAATGTGATTATCCGCGGGGCAGCTCAGCCAGACATTATCGGCTAGTTCCTGATCCAGTTGCCCGGCGTCCCAGCCGGTGTAGCCGAGCATGATCAGTACGTCGCGCGGACCTATTCCGTGAGCCATATCAAGCAGAATGTCCCGGGATGTGGTCAGTTGCAAAAGTCCCAGGTCCATGCTCGCTTCCCATTGCTCGGGACCTCGGTGCAGCACAAAGCCGCGCTCGGTCTGCACCGGTCCGCCGTTGTAGACCGGTACGCTGGCCACCGAACCGGGTATCTCGGATGTGGGTTGCAACTGATCGAGAATATCGGCCAGATTGAGATCGCCGGGCTGGTTTACGACCAGGCCCATTGCGCCCTGTTCATCATGGTCGCACAGATAAATAAGACTGTTGACGAAACGCGGATCAGCCATGTGCGGCATGGCAATCAGAAAATGGTGTTTGAGGTAGCTCGGGGTGATTTGGCTCATACGCTTAGTATTGGGGTTTGAGCGACAAGCTTCAAGCGCCAGCGGCGGTTACCAGCCAGACTAAAAGCTGGAAACCGTGTCACCTGGCTCGAATCGCCAGGTGCGGATGATTTCAAGCACATCCACATCCATCAGGTCGCCGGTAAAGGGCGCATAGGGTGCGGCCAGTCGGACGATCCGCTGGGCTGCGTTATCCAAAATGCGATGGCCCGATGATTCGAGAATCTGTACCTCGCGCAGACTACCGTCGCGGTTGATCGAAACGAGCAGCCGCAAACTCCCATAAATACGCGAGCTCCGTGCTTCGCCCGGGTAGTTCTGGTTACCTACGCGTTCGACCTTGCGGCGCCAAGCGTCTTTGTAATAGGCGCCCTTGTCTTGCATGGTGGAAGCAGCGTTGAGCCTATGCACGCGGGGTCGGTTGGCGAATAGCTGCCGCTCTTCTGCTAGCTGCGCCTCGAGACTGGCGATTTCTGCCGAGAGTTGACTCCGGTCAAAGCGCAACAGCGTGTTGGAGGTTTTCTTTTCCGGGGGTGGCGCCTCGGGCGCACTTGCAACGCGGTCGGGCTGTACCGAGGTGGTAGTGACCACCGGTTTCTCGACCACCGGCTTGGGCGGCGGCGCGCTGGCTTCTTGTGGGGGCGTCACTGTGTTGATCTCGGCATCCTGAAAAACCGATTCTGCCGTGGTGCTCGGCGCTGCTTTTTCATCCAGCGTACCGCTGCCTTCCTGATTGAGCTGAGCCAGATAATCGGCCTTCTCGGGTGCTCTCTCGCTGGGCTGAGTGGCCAGCGTGATCTCCAATGTCTTGGGTAGCTCGCTGGGCGCAGGCATGTCGAAGGTTATGCCAAGAATGACCAGTGCGTGCAATACCGCTGCCAGAAACAAGGTGAATCCCAGGCGATCGCCTGAGGTCACCTCCACAGGAGCGTGGTTGGCCGGATGATCAGTCAATTTGGTGGCTTTTTTCATGCTGTCCGTAGGCGGGATCTGTCTCGCATTTCTACGCAGTCTGCCGCGCAATCCCGAAAAAGTCTATGCGCCCGACCGCGCTTGAAGTTGGCGCTCGATTGCTGACATCAGCTGACCACCGATATCGGTCTGGTAAGCAGCATCTATCTCGCGGATACAGGTGGGACTCGTAACGTTTATCTCGGTGAGGTAGTCACCAATGACGTCGAGCCCAACAAACAAGAGCCCACGCTCGCGAAGCGAGGGGCCAACCTGAGCGGCAATCCAACGGTCACGATCCGTCAGGGGGCGCGCTTCGCCGCGTCCACCGGCAGCCAGGTTGCCACGGGTTTCGCCTTTTTGTGGAATACGTGCCAGGCAGTAGGGCACTGGTTCGCCCTCAATCATCAATATGCGTTTGTCGCCATTGCTGATCTCTGGCACATAGCGCTGCGCCATGATCTGCTGCTGGCCGTGTCGGGTGAGCGTTTCGATGATCACGCTGAGATTGCTGTCCCCCTCGCGAATGCGAAATATCATCGATCCGCCCATCCCTTCGAGCGGTTTGAGAATCACGTCACGGTGTTCTGCGATAAAAGAGCGCAGAATATCTGCGCGGCGGCTTACCAGATTAGGCGGAGCGCACTGGGGGAATTGAGTGGCGAACAGCTTTTCATTGCAATCACGCAGACTGGCTGGACGATTGACGACCAATACGCCTGCTTTTTCAGCCGCTTCCAATATGTGGGTGGAATAGAGAAACTCGTCGTCGAAAGGGGGGTCCTTACGCATCAGAATCACGTCGAGATTGGCTAATGGTTCATGCACGGCTTCGTTCAGGTCGAACCAATGCTCAGGATCGGCATGTACGCGCAACACGCGACCGTGCCCCATCGCCAGACCGTCGGCAAGATAGAGGTCTTGCGGCTCTAAATAGATTAGCTCCCACCCACGCTCTTGCGCGGCTAGTAACATGGCCAGGGAGCTGTCTTTCTTGTAACTGATCGCATGGATGGGGTCCATTACGATGCCGAGGCGAATGTGCATAGGGAGTCGGTCCGCTGAGTGAGGCTGAATGCTTGACGAGTGTAACCTCGGCTGGCCTGGGGTGAAAGGTTGACTAATGCTGCGAGATGTCTCATATCTTATGACTTGGAATCGAAATGCCGGCTTCCCTGATTGCCAAATAGATTGGCCGCCGAAATTGTGATAAAACTACGCGAAAAGGGAGACGGTTGTTTGGCGTCGCCATGACGTCGCTACCAACGACTCACCATAAATAACAAGGGCTCGTTAAATGGAAGAAAATTTCGAAAGCCTGAAAGTCATGGTCATTGACGACAGCAAAACGATCCGCAGAACAGCAGAAACGCTGCTCAAGAAGGTTGGCTGCACCGTGATTACCGCAGTGGATGGTTTTGACGCACTGGCCAAGATCGCCGACAACAATCCGGATATCATTTTCGTTGACATAATGATGCCGCGGCTTGATGGATATCAAACTTGTGCCTTGATCAAGAATAACAGCGCCTTCCGCGGTACGCCGGTGATTATGCTGTCCAGCAAGGACGGCTTGTTCGACAAGGCCAAAGGACGAATTGTGGGTTCTGATCAGTACCTGACCAAGCCATTCAGCAAGGAAGAGTTACTGGGCGCTATTCGCGCGCATGTGCCGCAATCTGACGACCTAGCGGGTGCATCAGAGGCCTGAGCCTTCGCATCTTTAGCCATACCGGGGGAGCCAAATGGCCCGAATATTAGTAGTAGACGATTCGCCAACCGAGTTATATAAGCTCACGGGCATGCTGGAAAAGCACGGGCATGAAGTTCTCAAGGCCGAAAACGGCGCCGACGGCGTCGCATTGGCACGTCAGGAAAAGCCCGACGCTATCTTGATGGATATCGTTATGCCCGGACTCAATGGATTTCAGGCTACGCGCCAGTTGACCAAAGATGCAGAAACTGCGCATATTCCGGTGATCATTGTGACTACCAAAGATCAGGAAACTGACAAGGTGTGGGGCAAGCGTCAGGGGGCCAAGGATTACCTGACCAAGCCGGTTGAAGAAGCTACCCTAATTAAGACATTGAAATCCGTGCTGGGAGCCTGATGGCTCCGGCACATGCCGCATAACAACCAAAACAGGCACGGCATGTCAGAACCTATTCATCCTTTCGATCTTCTCAGACAGCTCGCGCAGCATTGTCGCAGCCAGGCCATGGGCCTGCCCGCGCAGGACGTGGTCAGCGAAACCTGGAGCGGAGTTGGCTTCCGGCTGGCTGGCCAGGCGATGGTTGCAGCAATGGGCGAGGTCGCAGAAATTTTACACGAACCGCGTTATACAGCGCTGCCCCGGGTTAAAACCTGGGTACGCGGCGTCGCCAACGTACGCGGTCGTCTGTTGCCCATTATCGATCTCAGTCGTTTTTTTGGAGCCACCGTCAGCACCCCGCGCAAGCAGCGCCGTGTGCTTGTGCTTGATCGCGACGGACTCTTTGTTGGCTTGCTGGTCGATGAGTTACTGGGCATGCAGCATTTTCCAGTTACCAGTTTCACCACTGAGATGCCCACTTCTGATGAGGTGTTTCGACCGTTTGTGGTCGGAGCCTACGTTCAGGAACAGGTGTCTCTTGTATTCAATTTCAGGGCATTGGCGCGTGATCAGGCGTTTCTCGATGTGGCGATTTGATCAGGGGGCGACCGGCGAGTCCGGTAACGCGACAGACAAGAGCAACAACAAGAACCATGCGGTAGGCCAGGTAGGGGCCAGATGATGAAAAAGTTCGATATCCAGATTTTCTCCGCAATGCGAAGCAATCGCACGATTACTGGTCTGTTCGCAGCCCTGGTTCTTTCGCTGCTCTTGCTGTTCGTCAACTTTCTTTATCTCAACATTCAGAGCGGCTACGACACCGAGTACATCGGTCACGCTGGTGAGTTGCGAGTTCTCTCACAGCAGATATCCAAATCGGCCAGCGAGGCGGCTACAGGTACTCCGGAAGCCTTTGGTCTGCTCCTCGATGCGCGTAATGATTTTCAGCGCCGCTGGGACTTCCTGACCCTGGGCCGTTCAGAGACAGGTCTTCCTTCCGCGCCGGACTCATTGGGGGAGCAGGTAGCTCAAGTACAGGGAAACTGGGATCGGGTGCGTAACAACGCCGATGAGATCCTTGCCAGCGAAAGGACCGTACTGTCTTTGAATGACGTGGCCCTGACGCTATCGGATACCATTCCCCAGCTGCAGGTGGAGTACGAGGAGGTTGTGGACCTGCTTATTGCCAACGGCTCTCCTGCTGATCAGGTAGCCATTACTCAGCGTCAGTCATTGCTGGGGGAACGGATTCTAAACTCCGTGAACCGGGTGCTGGCGGGTGAGGACGACGCGGTAATGGCCGCAGATAGCTTCGGCCGAGACGCCAGTCTGTTTGGACGTGTGCTGCTTGGCATGCTCGAAGGCAACGCTACCATGGGTATTTCCCGGGTAACAGAACCTGAGGTGGTAGGGCGTTTGAATGAGATTGCCGACCTGTTTCGCTTCGTATCGGACTCGGTAGACGAGATCCTTCTGACCTCGCCGGAGCTATATCAGGTGAGCCTGGCCGCAAGCCAGATTTTTGCCGATTCGCAACTGTTGCTGGATAACGTATCCGGTCTGACAGTCGGTTTCGAAGCTCGAAGTGAAGCGCGCTGGATCAATACTCTGTTTGGCTACGTGCTGGGTATCGTGGCGCTGGGCTGTATTCTCCTGATTGGTTTGCAGATGACCCGCGAAACGCGAGGCCGTCTGGCCGAGACGGCGGAGAAGAACGACAGGAACCAGGCAGCCATTCTGCGACTGCTGGACGAAATTGCCGACCTTGCAGACGGTGATTTGACCGCCGAGGCAACGGTGAGCGAAGACTTCACGGGCGCGATTGCGGACTCGATCAACTATACCATCGATCAGCTTCGCTCCCTTGTCCGTACGATTAACGACACTGCTTTGCAGGTCTCCACTGCAGCCCAGGAAACACAGGGTACTGCCATGCATCTGGCGGAGGCGTCCGAGCATCAGGCGCAGGAGATTGCCGGGGCGTCGGCGGCGGTCAACGAGATGGCTGTTTCCATTGACCAGGTGTCCGCCAACGCCGCTGAGTCTTCGGCGGTAGCAGAGCGGTCGGTTGCCATCGCCAACAAGGGCAATGAGGTGGTGCAGAATACCATTGCCGGTATGGATACCATCCGTGAGCAGATTCAGGATACCTCCAAGCGGATCAAGCGCCTGGGTGAGTCGTCCCAGGAAATTGGTGACATCGTCAGTCTGATCAACGATATCGCCGACCAGACCAACATTCTTGCCCTTAACGCCGCTATTCAGGCGTCCATGGCTGGTGATGCTGGCCGAGGCTTCGCGGTGGTAGCGGACGAAGTTCAGCGTCTGGCCGAGCGCTCCTCATCGGCGACCAAGCAGATCGAAGCGCTGGTAAAAACGATTCAGACCGACACCAACGAGGCGGTCATCTCGATGGAGCAGACCACCTCCGAGGTAGTACGCGGCGCGCGTCTGGCACAAGACGCGGGTGTCGCCCTGGAAGAGATCGAAAATGTATCTACCAGTCTGGCAGCACTGATTCAGAATATCTCCAACGCGGCCCGGCAACAGGCGTCATCCGCGGGCCATATCTCTAACACGATGAACGTGATCCAGGAAATTACCTCGCAGACCTCCGCCGGTACCACGGCCACAGCGCGCAGCATTGGCGATCTGGCGGCGCAAGCCGAGTCGATGCGTAAATCGGTGGATGGCTTCACCCTGCCGCAGCAACTTTGAGATGGGCGCGCGGGTAGCCTGGCGGCTATCTGCACTCCGCAATGAGCAAGGGAAATACTGTGCAGAAAACGCCAAACTGGTCATTACAGCAACTGCCGGAGATGGATATGCAGCAACTCCATCAATGGCAGGCATTGCTTGAGGCGCGGACAGGAGTCTGCGTCACTGACCAGCGTAGGATGTTTTTGCAGACCAGTCTGGCTACCCGAATGCGCGAGTTGCAGGTAGAGGACTATCAAAGCTACTACGAGTACGTCACGGAAGGTCCGACTGGCGCTATCGAGTGGTCTGCCCTGATTGACCGTTTAGCTATCCGCGAAACCAGTTTTATGCGTCACAGGCCATCCTTCGACGCCGTACACAACCATATCGAGACAATACTCGCCAAGGGCAGGTCTACCCAGCCTCTGCAATTGTGGAGTTTGGGCTGTGCGAGTGGAGAAGAAGCCTACTCGCTGGCCATGATCACTGACCAATGCCTGGCTGACTCAGCCAGCCGTAGCCCCGGTTACGCAATATGGGCCACCGATATTAGCCTGAAAGCGCTTGAACAGGCTCGCCTTGCCCGCTATCCGGCCAGTCGGCTGGGCGGACTCACCGATACCGAACATGCACGCTGGATGAGGCCTGTCGACCATGGCAAGCTGGAAATCCTGCCTGTGCTGCGAGATCGAATTTGCTTTACCAGGCTGAACATCCTGGAAATGGCCCAGGCCCCGATACGGGATCTGGATATCATCTTTTGCCAGAATCTGCTCATCTACTTCCGACGCTGGCGCCGCCGCGACCTGCTCAACCTGCTGGCCAAGAAGCTGGCCCCAGGTGGCATGCTGATTATCGGATTGGGTGAAATAGTGGACTGGAACAATCCCCTGCTCGAGCGGGTACCCGATGAAAGGGTACAGGCCTATGTGCGACGGGATACTCACGGAAGTCTGGAGTGAATATGGGTGATCGGCATGATTATGTCGCCCTCGACTGGGTAAAAGGGGAGATTTCCGCGACGCTGAATCAAGCGCGTCAGGCCCTCGAATCCTTTGTCGAGAATCCGGGTGATTCGACCCGGTTGCGTTTCTGTCTGACCTATATCCACCAGGTGCACGGCACCTTGCAGATGGTCGAATTTTATGGCGCTGCCTTGCTCGCCGAAGAGATGGAAAAGCTTGCCCAGGCGCTGATGCATGGCAGTACCAGTCGTGAGAGTGAAGCCCTTGATGTGCTGATGCAGGCCATCTTGCAGTTGCCGACCTATCTTGATCGCGTGCAAACTGGGCGTCGTGATTTGCCCCTGGTTTTGTTGCCGTTACTTAACGATATGCGCACCGCTCGCGGTGAAAACCTGCTGTCGGAAAACGCTTTATTCACGCCAGACGTGGATACCGGAGGTCCGACAGATGATACGGAGCGTCTGGGCGATTTCGCTGAGCCTGAAACGGTACGGCAGCTGCGCAAGTTACGTCAGGCCATGCAGTTTGCCCATGCTGGCATCATCCGTAGTCAAGATGTATCAGCTAATGCACGGCAGCTAGGCAAGGTATTCGCGCGGCTGCAAGCATTGTGTCAGGGATCCGGTCATGCCAATCTGTGGGCGGCTTACGCCGGTGTTGTCGAAGGTCTCGAACACGGTACGATCGACAATGGCGCAGCGATTCGTCAATTGCTGCGTCAGGCTGACCGTGAGGCCAGACAGCTACTGGATCACGGATCTGCAGCGCTGGATTCCCCGCCCGCTCCCGAGTTGCTGCGTAATCTTCTATTTTACGTCGCCAAGAGTCCCGGAGGCAGTCCGCGCCTGGATGCGCTAAAGCAGCGTTATCAGCTCAAGGCCTTGCTGACCGAAGATGATATTGCCAATCAGAAAACCGGTTCACGCCTGGTCGGTCCGGATCGCAGCGCCATGCAGTCTGTGGTCGAGGCGCTGGGCGAAGAGTTGCTGCAGGTCAAGGATCGGCTTGATCTGTTCGTGCGTGGTGACCGTCGTCAAGTTGACGAACTCGCTGGGCTGATCACGCCGATGAAACAGATCGCCGATACTCTGGCGATGCTTGGCCTGGGCCAGCCGCGTCGGGTCCTGCTCGAGCAGATCGAGCTTGTGGGCGACCTGCTGGACAAGCAGCCCACGATTACTGATTCGTCGTTAATGGATGTGGCTGGAGGGCTGTTGTATGTGGAAGCCAGCCTGCATGGCATCTTGGGTATGGAGCGCGAGCGCGGCGACACGCAGGGCGGTGCTGTCGAAAACGATATGCAACGACTTGCTGCTGCCCAGGACATGGGGTTGGTCCATCGCCAGGTGGTCCAAGAAGCACGCAATGCGCTAGAACAGAGTCGTGAAGCTATCAACGCTTTCATCTCCAGCCAGTGGGATCATACCCAACTGGAGCCGGTTAATGGCCTCCTCAACAGCGTTCGCGGCGGCTTGGAAATGCTTCCTTTGGAGCGGGCTGCTGCCATTATCGGTACGTGCCGACGCTATATGGTCGAACAATTATTAACACCACAACGCATTCCTGAATGGCCAGAACTGGATGCTTTGGCTGATGTGATCACCAGTGTCGATTATTATCTCGAGCGCCTTGCCGAAGATGATAGTGAGCGTGGCGACAATATCCTTACAGTCGCCGCCGAACGACTTTCTGACCTGGGTTATACCGCGGGGGAGTCATTGCTTGAGGGTCTCCCAGGTGAAGCCGCCGAATCAGAGGTCGACCAATTATCCGTCGACGTCGAGGCTTTTGATCTTGAGGTAATCGAAGGACAGGGAGCAGAAGAGTCCCCAGCAGTTGAAGTGGACGCGGAGTCTATCCCTGAGGCCGAGGTTACGGGTATAGCATCGGCTGAAGACGAAGATGACGAGTTTGAAGCAGAACTCATTGAGATCTTCGTGGAAGAAGCGAGGGAAGTGCTCGATACTCTGAGCGAATATACTCCGGTCTGGAAGGCCAATAATGATGATCATAAAGCCCGAGCCGAAGTGCGGCGCGCCTTCCATACCCTCAAGGGCAGTGGTCGGATGGTCAAGGCCGGTATTATGGCTGAGCTCGCCTGGTCAGTTGAAAATATGCTCAACCGGGTCATAGACCGGAGTATCGATCTGACCCCTGCGGTGTTTGATCTAATCAACGCTGTGCGCTCACTGATGCCCCAACTGGTTGAGGATTTCTCCCTCGGTGCGCAACAGGGTCTGCCTGAAGTCGGTCATTTGGCGGCACAGGCTGATGCTTTGGCGCGCGGAGAGGAGCCCGATGGACTTTTCGGAGAACTCGACAGCGTACCGGGTAGGCACGAAACCCTATTGCAAGACGAAATCGTTATTCCTGCACTGCCGTTGCCTTTGGTGGACGTGGAAATTGAACCTGAGCACGATGACACGACGGGTGAGGCCGGCGAGCTGTCGGACGATCTAGCTGCCAGCGATGAGGTTGACGAGTCGGAGCAGCCCATCCCTGAGTTGGAAATTTCGTCTCAGGACCAGGGTCTTGACCCTATGCTGCTGGAGATTTTCCGCAACGAAACCCAATCCCATATTCAGCAGGTCAACGTTTTTGTCGCGCAGTGCGAGCAAGGGTTGCCCCGCGCGATCAGCGATGCGCTACAGCGAGCCCTGCATACGCTTAAGGGCAGCGCACACATGGCGGGCATCCAGCCAATCGCAGTGCTCGCGACGCCACTGGAAAAACTCGCCAAAGATTTCAAGGCCAACCTAATACCCGCAGATCAGTCTCTGGTAGATTTGCTCATGGATGCAGTTAGTCTGTTCGAGGCGGGCGTTGAACAGCTTGACAGTACGCCCCAAAGCACCCTCATGGGCACTGACGATTTTCTCGCGCGGCTTGATGTCGTGCAGACACAGGGTATGGCCAGCCGGGACAGTAGCCGTGCGGACCTTGAAGAGGGGACGGCCAACGCAGGTTTGCTGTCTATCTTCCTGACCGAAGGCATCGACCATCTGCTGGATATAACCGATACGCTCGCCCTATGGGAGGGCGGTGAAGGTCCGGACATCGATAGCCGCGAGCTGTGTCAAGCGTTGCGTGCGCTTGGTGAGGTGGCGGGGGATGTCGATCTGGACGTTATCGAATCCCTGTGCCAAAGCCTGGAAGACGTGCACGAAGCGTTAATGACCGGTCGGATTCAGATGCAGCAACCCACCGTACTGGTGCTAGCTATTGCGCACGAGCGGTTGATCGGGATGATGGATCAGGTTGCGGCGCACCAACACATTCCGCCGGCCACGGCAGAAATTGCTGAGTTGCAGGCACTCTTGCCGGTAACTCATGTCGAGCGCGACGACGCAATCGCAGTGACCACTACCGAGGTTCTGATACCGGCTCCAGAGTTAGCGACAGATAACTGGAACCCGCAGGATGCTGGTACCGATGCAGAGCTGGTAGATATCTTTCTGGAAGAAGCGCAGGAGATTATCGATAGCGCATCAGTGAGTCTGCAGCAATGGATTGCCGACCCGGTGAATACCCTCGCAGTTGAGTCCCTTCAGCGCGATTTGCATACACTCAAGGGTGGCGCTCGGATGGCGGAAATTCCGCCGATTGGCGATCTGGCCCATGAGCTTGAGTTTCTTTATGAAGGGCTTGGCAATCAACGGTATCAGCCCAGCTCAGGTCTCGATGACTTGTTGCATGCCTGCCACGACTGCCTTGCCGAAATGGTCGAAGGGGTCGTAGCGGGTCGTCCGATCAGTAATGGTTCCGGACTGATTAGCGCAATCAAGGGTTATCGTGCGCGCCCGGACCAGCCGCCGCAATTGCCTGGTAGGGACCAGATTGTGGCCGCAGCAGGGCAAGAGGATACTGCTTTTCCGGTTGTGGTGATCCCCGGCGAATCGATAGATGATCCCCTCGAAGGCATGCTCGGTATGTTCCTTGAGGAGGCGCGCGAGCTTATTGCGCCTTGTGACGGGCTGATGGAAAAAATGTCAACTGATGCTACAGCTGGCATCGAATTGACACGGCGCATTCAGACCCTTAAAGGTAGTGCTCGTATGGCCGGCCAGAGCGTCTTGGCTGAGCAAAGTAAGACTCTGGAAAGCGACCTGCAAGGAGAGAAAGGTTCACCGCAGGACTTGGCAGCGCAACTGCAGAAAATCCACGCTGCGCTGGATATGCTCGCCGGTGGTGTCGCCCCGGGACCCGCAGACTGGTCAATACCCGAAATGTCCAGACCCGCAGAGCCAGTGGTAACCGCTACCAGTGTCGCGCTTACGCAGGACACGCCCGCTGTGCCTCGGCAAACGTTGGCAGCGGTGAAGAATATATTGCAGCAGGCCATGGCGGCCAGTGAAGTAGATGACGAAGATCAGTCGATGCGTAGCAATGGCCAGGAGACGGTCAAGGTGTCGGCAAAGCTTCTCGAAGAACTGGTCAATCTGGCGGGCGAGACATCGATTTTCCGTGGTCGTATCGAACAACAGGTCAACGATCTGGCGCATACCCTGCAGGACGTCGACAGTACCATTGAGCGGGTACGTGATCAGCTGCGCCGGCTCGATATGGAAACTCAGGCGCAAATTCTTTCCCGGCACCAGGAGGAGATCGAGCAGGCCTACGAAGAATTTGATCCTCTGGAAATGGATCGCTACTCCCAACTGCAGCAGCTTTCACGCTCGCTGTTTGAGTCCGCGTCCGACTTGCTTGATCTGAAGGAAACGCTGGCGGCGAAAAGTCGTGACGCGGAGACGCTGCTACTGCAGCAGGCTCGGGTTAACACTGAATTGCAGGAAGGCCTGATGCGCACGCGCATGGTGCCGTTCGACCGTTTGTTGCCGCGTATGCGTCGGGTGGTGAGACAGGTGGCCAGCGAAGTGGGTAAGCAGGTGAGCCTGGAGATCGGCAACGCCGAAGGCGAAATGGACCGGAGCGTGCTCGAGCGGATGATCGGACCTCTGGAACACATGTTGCGTAACGCGGTGGACCACGGTATCGAGCTGCCGGAAGTGCGCCAGACTAATGGTAAGCAGGAAGACGGTCGCATAACCTTGGATCTGCACCGCGAAGGCGGCGAAATTGTCCTGCAGCTTGCCGACGATGGCGCCGGGATCAATCTGGATGCGGTGCGTCGCAAGGCGATTGAGCGTGGCTTGATGGATGTCGATGCGGAACTCACTGACCAGGAGGTACTGCAGTTTATTCTCGAAGCCGGCTTCTCTACGGCGGACAAGGTGACCCAGATATCCGGCCGCGGGGTCGGCATGGATGTGGTCAACTCCGAAGTGAAACAGCTCGGTGGCAGCATGAGTCTGGATACGCGCCCCGGCAAGGGCAGTACCTTTACCATCCGTCTGCCATTCACTGTATCGGTAAACCGCGCTCTGATGGTCTATTCCGGAGATGATCTGTACGCGATTCCGCTGAATACCATCGAGGGCATCGTGCGGGTTTCCGGCTATGAGCTGGAAGCCTATTACGCGCCCGATGCACCGCCCTTCGAGTATGCGGGCAAGCAATATGATCTGCGCTATCTCGGCGATCTACTGGTCACTGGTCAGCAGCCACGACTCAGCGGTCACAGTCTGCCACTGCCTGTCATTCTGGTGCGTGGTGCCGAGCATACGGTAGCGGTGCAGGTCGATGCACTAGCGGGCTCACGCGAGATCGTGGTGAAGGGTATGGGCAAGCAGTTTGCGGTCGTGCCGGGCATATCCGGTGCGACCATTCTCGGCGACGGACGCGTTGTGGTGATTCTCGACCTGCTGGCGATCATCCGCGCCCAGCAGGCATTGCAGTCGCTACAGCGGCTGGCTGCCGAGCGAGCTCAGGGGATTGCGGACAAGGAGGACGAGCGTGCCACGCTGGTTATGGTTGTTGACGATTCGATCACGGTACGCAAGGTCACTACCCGCCTGCTGGAACGCCACGGCATGGAGGTTATTACGGCCAAAGACGGCGTTGACGCTATTGCCCGGCTGCAGGATGTGCATCCGGATATAATGTTGCTGGATATAGAAATGCCACGTATGGATGGCTTTGAAGTGGCGACTTTGGTGCGCCATGACGCGCGTTTGAAAGATCTGCCGATTGTGATGATTACCTCGCGCACCGGTGAGAAGCACCGTGAGCGGGCGAAGGCAATCGGCGTTAATGACTACCTGGGTAAACCTTATCAGGAGAGCCAACTCCTCGAAGCGATTGGCAAGCTGGTCAAGGTTCGTGATTGATCCCGCAGCGCCTGCTATTGCACTCCTGGCGGACAAAGCGCAAAAGCGTCAGTTGCTTCAGGAGGTTCTTCAGAGCTTTGGCTATCGAGTGATTTTTGCACGGGAGCCCGAGGCGCTCGACTGTCAGGCGCTGGAAGCGATCAAAGCCGATGCCTGGCTACTGGAGCTTGCCGAGGAGTCCGAGTTGGCCGATTGGCTGCTTGAACACAGTCCGGTGCCGGTCTTGCTCGGCGCCGGTGAAATACCGCATCACGAGAGCGAAGATTATCCACGCTGGAAACGCCGGCTGTATGCCAAGTTACTGCCACTGCTAGGGGCTCCACCGGCGGGAGATCCGGCTTTTGCTCGAACCGTCGTGGATGCGGTCAATGCCGTATCTGTGATGCCACCGGCTCGCTGCGTCTGGGTGCTGGCGGCATCTTTGGGCGGCCCGGCAGCCGTTAAGCGCTTTCTCGATCGCTTGCCCGCGACGCTGCCCATTGCGTTTATTTATGCCCAGCATATCGATGCCGGCTTCGAAGCACAGTTGCCGGTGATTCTGGGGCGTCAGAATGCCTGGCGAGTGCTTAACTGCGTGAATGGTGCGCACTTACACAATGGCGAGGTCCTGGTTGCGCCCATCAAGCGCAGCCTGGATTTCGCTCCGGAAGGCCAGATTCGTCTCAGCGAAACACCCTGGCCAGGGCCTTATCAGCCATCGATCGAAGCGCTGCTTGATGCGGTCGTAGACGCCTTTGCCCCGGCGTGCGGCGCTATTATCTTTAGTGGCATGGGAGAAGATGGCGTGCAGGCATGTGGACGCTTACGCGCTCAGGGCGCCCAGGTATGGACTCAGGATGCGTCGAGTGCTGTCTGCTCTGTTATGCCTCAAGCAGTAGTAGATGCGGGCTACAGCTCTCGGCAGGGTTCCCCTGAGATGCTCGCCGACGCGTTGCGTTACTGGGTAGCACAAGAATGGCCGGTTGCACTTTAGCACCAGCCAACACTGAATCAGAGAGGACGCCGTATGTCGGACGTACTGGAAAGCCTGAATGGACTTGTTGTTCCGCTTGCGGAGCAGGCCCTGCTGTTGCCCAACGTAGCGGTGGCAGAACTGGTTGGATTTCGACTTAACCGGGTTCAGGAGAACGCACCCTCATGGTTTCTTGGCTGGACGCTTTGGCGTGATCAGCAGGTGCCGGTAGTTGATCCTTATGTGCTGCTTAATGAGCGGCCGGATGAGACTGGCAGACAGCCGCGTACGGTGATACTCAATGCCATCGGCGAACGTGCCGGCGTACATTACATCGCTATGCGTGTCTGGAGTATCCCGCGCTCACGCAAGGTGACACGCGGAGAGATGAGTGCTGTGGAAATCAGTATTCCTTACGTATTGCAATCGGTGAGGCTGGGCGAAGAGCTTCAGACCTTGTGCATTCCCGATCTGCTGAGTATCGAACAGACACTCGAAACTGCGGGCTTGCTCAGACCCTGAAGGCAAGCGCAGTCACACCGGAAAGCTCAGACGAGCCTCTGTGCCACCACCGCTGCGGTTAAGCAACTGAACTGTAGCGCCATGACCCTCGGCAATACGCTTGACAATCGCCAGGCCTAATCCGGTTCCTTTGGTAGTGCGAGCCCGGTCCCCCCGTGTAAAAGGCGTAAACAGCGCCTCGCATTCGGTAGGATCGATACCCGGGCCGCGGTCAAGAATCGCTACCACCAGATAGGGTTGAGCCGCTGCCCGGGTAATATAAGTGCACACCTCAAGACCCGCGCCGCCGTGGTGCAGCGCATTGTCGACCAGGTTGCCGATCACCCGCTTCATGGACAGGCGGCGTAACTTGATCAGCGGCACAGGCTCCAGGCAGAGCCTGACCCGTTCTTCACCCGTATTCAGCGGGGCGACGACTTCGCGAATGATGTCATTAATGTCCTCAGCCTCGATGGCCTCGGTGCTGCCGTCGCGCATAAAGGACATGAATTGATCAAGGATCGCATCCATGTCCTCGATATCGCGAATCATGCCCTCGGTTAAATCAGGGTCGGCACTGGCCAGCAGCTCGGTTGCCAGGCGCATACGGGTAAGCGGTGTACGCAGGTCATGGGATACGCCAGCGAGCAACATAGAGCGCTCCCGGTTAGCCTGCTCGACATCATAAGCCATCTGATTGAATGCGCGATAAACTTCTGCAATCTCGGCGGGGCAGTTGGTATCGAGGAGACGAACGCTCTGGCCTTTGCCGATACGACCAGCTGCACGCTCGAGCATTTTCAGGGGATGATTCAGTTGGCGAACAAATACCCACGCAGCTGCCATGGACAACAATCCGATGAGCCCAAGCGAAAGCACCACTGTCCAGATTCGCTGACCCCGCAGTGGGTGGGCGTAGAGCGGTACCTGTAACCAGCTGTCGCCGTAGCTGGGTTGATGAACCCAGAGTAGAGGTTCGCCCTGAATACGGACCCGGACCTGAGTCATATCGCCTAGCTCATCGCGCAGTTGATTAGAGAATATGCCCGAATAGGGCCAATGCACTTCTCCGGCTGGAACCATTTCGCTGGGAACCATGTGCAGGCCGGTGACCTGCTCAATCTCTGCACGAGCCTCGGGGTTGCTTGCCCAGTAGGAGCCGATAAGCATGGCTGTACCATGGCTGTACTGCCGGTCAACCAGGAGATCCTCGTTAGCCAGCAGATAAAGCATGGTCAGAATTTTTGAAAGCACCATGACTACCAGCACCAGTGTGATGGTGCGGGCAAAAAAACTGCGTGGCATCAACGGATGCCAGCCAGCCCCTCCTTTCACGAAGGCTTGCCATCCGGAACGAAGACGTAGCCGACACCCCAAACAGTCTGAATGTAGCGCGGCTTGGATGGATCGGGCTCGAGCATGCGCCGCAAGCGCGAGATTTGCACATCAATTGAGCGTTCCAGTGCATCCCATTCACGACCCCGGGCCAGCTGCATCAGCTTGTCACGGGTAAGTGGCTCACGTGGATGTTGCACCAGCGCCTTGAGCACAGCGAATTCGCCCGTGGTCAGCATGTGTACTTCCTCGCCGCGGCGAAGTTCGCGTGTGCCTAGGCTGAGCACAAACTCACCAAAACTGACTTCCTCGTCTACGCTACCGGGTGCACCCGGAACCTGAGGTGTCTGTCGACGCAGTACAGCTTTTATCCGGGCAACCAGTTCACGGGGGTTGAACGGTTTGGGCAAGTAATCGTCGGCGCCTTCCTCTAAACCAATGATACGGCTCGCCTCGTCGCCCTTAGCGGTGAGCATGATAATCGGTGTCTTGTTTTCCTGGTCACGCAATCGCTTGCAGGCGGTCAGACCGTCTTCACCAGGGAGCATCAAATCCAGAACTATCAAGGAATAAAGCTCGCGGGCAAGCAAACGGTCCATTTGTTCGGTGTTTTCAACCGCCCTGACCCTGTAGCCCTGTTCCGTTAGAAAACGCTCGAGGAGACGACGCAGTCTAACGTCGTCGTCAACAATCAGAATCTTTTCACCTTCACTGGTCATACAGGCTCCACCTTTATTTGGTATGAGACTATTGTGGCTGAACACGCCTTTACGCGGGCTCAGGCATTGTTACAAGAGGTTTCTTTTGTACAAGTTTTTAGGCCCCCGTGGCAAAGCTTTCTGTTCGTCAGGATGCGCCCCTGACGTGAAACTGTCGGTTATACTGCGCGGCTTGTAAAACTGATCGGACATTTTGCCATGGAATCTATCGCTTTACGCATTGCTACTGAGCTCGCCGTTCGTCCAGAGCAGGTCGATGCGACCGTGAGACTCCTGGATGAAGGCGCCAGCGTGCCGTTCATTGCTCGTTACCGCAAGGAAGTCACTGGCAGCCTGGATGACACTCAGCTGCGTTATCTTGAAGAGCGTTTGCGTTACCTGCGCGAACTCGAAGATCGCCGCTCAAGCATTCTTGCCACTATTAGCGAACAAGGCAAGCTGACCACCGAGCTTGAACGTGATATTCGCAGTGCCGACAGCAAGACTCGCCTGGAAGACCTCTACTTACCTTATAAGCCCAAACGGCGCACCAAGGGCCAGATTGCCCTGGAGGCAGGATTGGGCCCCTTGGCTGAATCACTTTTTAGCGATCCTGCGCTGACACCGGAGCAGGAAGCAACCACATTCGTGGATGCTGAAAAGGGCGTCGCTGATGTGAAGGCAGCGCTGGACGGGGCCAAGTACATTCTGATGGAACGGTTCAGCGAGCAGGCCAGTCTGCTCGAGCGGCTGCGTGGCGCTTTGCGTCAGGAAGGCCGTGTGGTATCCAAGCTGGTAGCCGGCAAGGAACAGGACGGCGCCAAGTTCCGCGACTATTTCGACTATGCGGAGGACCTTCGCAAGGTGCCTTCCCATCGGGCTTTGGCTATTTTGCGCGGACGCAACGAGGGCATCCTCAGTATCGCTCTGGAACTGGGTGACCCTGACCGACTGGCCAGCGTGGCGCACCCCTGCGAAGGTATGATTGCCCAAATGGTGGACATCCGCGATGAAGGCCGACCGGGTGACCGCTGGTTGGCCGAGGTGGTTCGCTGGACCTGGCGAGTGAAGCTGCTGGGTCAGCTGGAAACTGAGCTGCTTGGCGAGCTGCGCGAAAGCGCGGAGGACGAAGCGATTCGCGTGTTTGCCAGCAATCTCAAAGATCTTTTGCTTTCGGCGCCGGCCGGTCCCCGGGTTACCCTGGCACTGGATCCGGGTCTGCGTACTGGGGTTAAGGTGGTTGTCGTGGATGCCACCGGCAAGCTAGTGGCGTTCACTACTGTTTTCCCCCATGCCCCGCGCAACCAGTGGCAGGAGTCTTTGGCAGTGCTGGCTGCGCTGTGCAACAAGCACAACGTCACCTTGGTGGCGATTGGCAATGGCACCGCCTCGCGTGAAAGTGACAAGCTGGCAGGCGAGCTGATTAAACTCTGCCCGGCTCTATCGATGCAGAAAATCATGGTTTCTGAAGCGGGTGCATCAGTTTATTCCGCCTCTGAGCTGGCAGCGAAGGAATTCCCCGATCTGGACGTGACCTTCCGTGGCGCTGTCTCCATCGGACGTCGTTTGCAGGACCCGCTCGCCGAGCTGGTCAAGATCGAACCCAAGGCCATTGGTGTGGGCCAATACCAGCATGATGTTTCTCAGGTAAAGCTGGCCCGCAGTCTCAACGCCGTGGTCGAAGACTGTGTAAACGCGGTAGGTGTCGATCTCAATACTGCCTCGGCACCACTGTTGACTCGCGTATCCGGTCTTAACCCCACTATCGCCCAGAATATTGTTGATTACCGTGATCAGCACGGCGCCTTTGGCAGTCGTCGTGAGCTGCTCAAGGTCGCCCGCCTGGGTGACAAGACCTATGAGCAAGCTGCGGGCTTTTTAAGAGTGATGAACGGAGGCAACCCTCTGGATGCGTCGGCGGTTCATCCCGAAGCTTATGTGTTGGTCGAGCGGATTGCTGGCGAGACGGGTCGAGATGTACGCAGCTTGGTCGGCGATTCGGCATTTCTACGCAAGCTTGATCCCAAGGCTTTTACCGATGAACACTTTGGTATCCCGACGATCAGCGATATTTTGCTTGAACTCGACAAGCCCGGCCGTGATCCACGCCCGGAGTTCAAGGCGGCGACTTTCCAGGAAGGTGTGGAAACTATTCGCGATCTCACGCCGGGCATGCAGCTCGAAGGCGTGGTGAGTAACGTGGCCAACTTTGGTGCCTTTGTTGATATTGGCGTGCATCAGGATGGCTTGGTGCATATCTCCATGTTGGCGCATCAGTTCGTCAAGGACCCGCGCGACGTCGTTAAGGCCGGCGATATTGTGCGTGTGAAAGTAATGGAAGTGGATATTCCGCGCCAGCGTATCAGTCTGAGTATGCGTATGGATGACGAGCCAGGCGTCTCAGCGCAGACGCGCTCCGAGGCCCCACGCAAGCCCGCAGCACATCAGGGTGATCGTGCCAAAAGCAGCGAGCAGGGGCGTGGCCAAAAGGCTGGCGCTGGTGCCCAGCCAACCACAGGTGGTACCTTTGCCAACCTGTTTGCCAACGCAAAAGACCTGAAGAAGCGCTGATAATGAGCCTACACCCATCGTTAAACCGCATGAGCGCTTTCACCAAGATGCTTGGACTGCAGTTCAAGTCCATGGAAGCCGGTACCTGTACCCTGGCGCTGCCCATTCGTGAAGATCATTTCAATTCCACCGCACGGGTGCATGGTGGGGTTATTTTTTCCTTGTTGGACTCTGCCATGGGTGCCGCCGCATTCAGCGTGCTGGAACCCCACGAATCCACTGCTACAGTGGAGTGCAAAATCAACTATACGCGGGCGGTGGTGGGTGGTGAGCTGGAGTGTATCGGCAAGGTAGTGCACGCTGGCACACGTACCGTCGTAGTTGATGGTGAAATATGGCAGGACGGTGCCCTGGTTGCCAAGGCTCTGGGTACCTTCGCGCGGATATGATCCGCGCATTCAACTGTACGCCATGCGCGGTGCGCAGCGGCCCGTTATTGGTTAAGGAGTGACACCCTTGTCACCAGCATTCAGCGACACTCTCGACCTGCTATCCAGTCCGGCCCAACGCGAAGTTCTTCGTAACTGCCGGCACGGCATCGAAAAGGAAAGTTTGCGCACCACCCCCGGCGGGACCCTGGTGCAAACGCCGCATCCATCGGCGCTGGGGTCAGCACTGACTCACGGGAGTATTACCACCGATTACTCAGAGGCGCTGATTGAGCTAATCACCCCGGTTAACACCAGCCTGGGCGGGCTATTTGATAGTCTTGGAACGACCCACCGGTTTGTCTATGCGCAGCTGGGTGACGAGCTGCTCTGGACCGAGTCCATGCCCTGCAAACTACCCGCCGACAGCGATATTCCGATCGCTTGGTACGGTACGTCCAATGTCGGCATGTTGAAGAATGTATATCGCCGTGGCCTGGCAATCCGCTATGGCAAGGCGATGCAATGCATTGCAGGAATCCATTACAACTTCTCGCTGCCCCCTCAGTTGTGGACCATTTTGCAACAGCAGGTGGGTGATCTGCGGCCTGCTCAGGATTACCAGTCCGACCGTTACATGGCTATGATCCGCAATTTTCGCCGGTATGCCTGGCTGCTGATGTATCTATTTGGCGCGTCGCCAGCAGTCTGTGCGACCTTCCTGCAGGGTCGTGATCACAAGCTGGAAAGCCTGGGCAGTAATACCCTTTATCTGCCCTACGCCACTAGCCTGCGCATGAGCGACTTGGGTTATAACAACAATGCCCAATCGGACCTGAATGTCTGCTACAACACGCTCGACAGCTACATCCATAGCATGCAGGAAGCGATTAGTCTGCCTTTTGCAGCCTATGAGCAGATGGGTACGCACGATAGCGCCGGCCAGTGGCAGCAGCTCAATACCAATCTGCTGCAGATCGAAAACGAATTCTACAGCCCCATCCGACCCAAGCGGGTCGCTGACAGTGGTGAAAAGCCGGTCCACGCGCTTGCAACCCGGGGTGTCGAGTACATAGAAGTACGCTGCATGGATATTGATCCGTTCGTGCCTTTAGGTATCGAACCCACTACAGCCCGATTCCTTGACAGTTTTCTGCTCTACTGTGCATTGCAGGACAGTCCTGCGCTCACTGAGGAAGGGTGCGTTGAGACTGGTGACAACTTTGCGCTAGCGGTCAAGCGCGGACGTGAGCCGGGCCTGCAATTGACTGACGGTGGAGCCAGTCGCGAACTGACCGCCTGGGGTGTTGATCTGATGGAGCAAATTGGTCACTGCGCCACCCTGCTTGATGGTGCGCACCAGACGAGCGCATACACTGAAAGCCTGGCAGCGCAGCTAGCCAAGCTGGCCGACTCCGCACTGACGCCCTCAGCCAAAGTGCTGGATGCGATCGCCGCCCATGACAACAGCTTCTTTCGCTTTGCGCTGGCCCAGTCCCATGCGCATCAGGCACACTTTGCCGCCATGCCACTGGATCAGGAAACGTTGGCCGCCTACCAGGCAGAGGCGGCGAAATCGCTATCAGATCAAGCCGCGATCGAAGCGGCGGATGAAATGGACTTCGACAGTTTTGTCTCCAGCTATCTTGGCCAGGGTATTACCGGGTAAACACCCGGCGTATGTTCGGTTACTGGGTAACCAGGTTGGTAAACAACAGGTCGTCGACCAGTGGTTTGCCTTCTTCCTCCTCAAGTACCTCGCGGACCTTCGTGAGGGCCTTGCTGCGCAGCGCCTCCTTGCCTTCCAGCGTCGCGATACTCTCCAGGGTCTCGTGGGCGAACAAGCTGACCAGAGCGTTACGGATCAGCGGGTCGTGATACTCGATTCGTGGCACGGCGGTCCCATCGTTGGCACGCAGCGCAACATCAATTTTCATGTATTGTATCTTTGGCCCGGGACCGACGGTGCCGACGAACGCCGGCTTGAGCTCCACATACTGAACACCGGCTGCCGGAGCGCCCTCTTCGGCCTGAATAGGCAGGACGGCGAGGCTGAGTAGCAGGGGCAGGGCAAGAATGGTACGCATGGGGTGGACTCCTTTTGGTTGACCACAGGATAGCCGAGCAATGCTCCCCAGCCAACCAACGCCGTGGTGGATCTTATGGACGGCAATCAATCAACGGCATGGTCATTGACCCAGTTGCCCCGCTTGCGACTAGACTGTGTCAAAACCTGATAATGGAGTCATCATGAAAGCCGTATTGTGCAAAGAATTTGGTCCTGCCAGCAGCCTGGCATTGGAAGAAACCGCCGATCCCGTAGCCAAAGCCAACGAAGTCATCCTGGATATTCACGCTGCAGGAGTGAACTTTCCGGACACGCTGATCATCGAAGGCAAATACCAGATCAAACCACCGTTCCCGTTCTCTCCGGGCGGCGAAGCAGCGGGTGTTATCGCCAGTGTGGGTGAAAAGGTCCGTCACCTTAAGGCAGGTGACAGGGTCATGGGCCTCACTGGTTTTGGCAGCTTCGCGGAAAAAGTTGCCGTCGATGCCATGCGCATCCTACCGATTCCCAGTGATATGGATTTCGTTACTGCTGCCGGCTTTAGCATGACCTACGGCACCTCTATGCATGCTCTCAAGCAGCGAGCGAACATCCAGCCTGGCGAGACGCTGCTGGTACTTGGCGCCTCGGGTGGCGTAGGCCTGGCGGCAGTTGAAATCGGAAAGGCAATGGGTGCGCGGGTAATCGCGGCCGCGTCCAGTGCTGAGAAGCTGGCAGTGGCCAAAGCCGCTGGCGCTGATGAGTTGATCAATTACTCTGAAGTGAGCCTCAAGGATGCGGTTAAAGAGCTGACTAAAGGGCAGGGCGCGGACGTGATCTACGATCCCGTCGGTGGCGATCTGTTCGACCAGGCTGTGCGCTCTATTAACTGGAAAGGCCGTCTGCTGGTGGTGGGTTTCGCCAGCGGCCGCATCCCCGAGTTTCCGGCCAACCTTGCCTTGCTCAAGGGCTCATCCATTGTAGGTGTGTTCTGGGGCTCCTTCGCCGCACGCGAGCCGCAGACTAACCTGGAAAATTTCCAGCAGTTGTTTGCCTGGTTCAGCGAGGGCAAGCTTAAGCCGCTGGTATCGGAAACCTTCCGTCTGGATCAGTATGAAGATGCTCTGAACATTCTGACCTCGCGCAAAGCGGTGGGCAAGGTTGTGGTTCAGGTTCGCGACTGAATCGGCGTTACTGGCTGCCGGCAAACCCCTGCTGGCGCCAGGCTTCATATAAAAGCACCGCAGCGCTGTTCGACAGATTCAGGCTGCGGCTGTCAGGTAACATCGGAATACGCAGAACCTGATCCTGCGGCAAGCCTTCACGAACCGATGCGGGCAAACCCCGACTCTCCGGCCCGAATAAAAACATATCCCCAGGCTTGAACGCCGCCTCACTGAAACAGCGGGTGCCCTTGGTGCTGAGCGCAAATACGCGCTGCGGTTTGATCGCATCCAGACAGGCCTGCAGGTTGGCGTAGGTCTTTACCGCCGCGAACTCGTGGTAGTCCAGACCAGCACGGCGCAAGCGCTTGTCATCCAGCTCGAAACCCAGAGGCTCGATCAAGTGAAGGCTGCAGCCGGTGTTGGCACACAAGCGAATGATATTGCCGGTATTGGGCGGGATTTCGGGTTCGAGCAGGGCGATGTGGAACATAGGGTCTTCCAGTAAAAAGCTGGAAAGGATTCTAACCCGTGGGAGCAATGCCGCAAGTAGGGTGCAAGGATAAAAAAAGGTGACTCCGGCCTGCCTGAACCGGAGTCACCTCAAATACACCCACTATTAATAAAGCATCAAGCGTGCCAAAAGCATATAAGACGCCGTTTATTCAGTATCGTCCTCGTCATGACCGTCGATATTCATGCCCAATTCCTTGATCTTGCGGGTCAGGGTATTGCGGCCCCAGCCCAGCAACTGTGCGGCATCTCTGCGTCTGCCGGCGGTATGCTTGAGGGCGGTTTCAATCATGATGCGCTCAAATACGGGAACCGCAGTTTCCAGTAGGCTAGTCACGCCACGACCCAGCTCTTGGTCGGCCCAGATGCGCAAACTGTGCTCCCAATGAGCGTCTGCTGCACCATCCTGGGGCTGGGAGAGCATTTCTGGAGGAAGGTCCTCGACCAGCACTTCCCGGCTTGAGGCCATGACTGTAATCCACCGACAGGTGTTCTCCAGTTGGCGCACGTTACCTGGCCACGGCAGGCTGCGCAGATAGTCTCGTGTTTGCGGTTTGAGTACCTTGGGCTCAACCGCCAGTTCCTGAGCAGCGCGGGCGAGGAAGTGCTGGGCCAGTGCGGGAATATCTTCCCGGCGCTCGGCGAGTTTAGGAATATGGATGCGGATGACGTTCAGACGATGAAACAGGTCTTCGCGGAAGTGGCCAGCCTTCACCAGGTCTTCCAGGTTCTGGTGGGTGGCCGCGATGATGCGCACGTCGACCTTGATAGGTACGTGGCCACCCACTCGGTAGAATTCTCCATCGGCGAGCACGCGTAACAGTCGGGTCTGGGTCTCGGATGGCATGTCGCCGATTTCATCGAGAAACAGGGTGCCGCCATCGGCTTGCTCGAAGCGTCCGCGCCGCTGCACCGCAGCGCCAGTAAAGGCACCTTTTTCGTGGCCGAATAGTTCCGACTCCATTAAGTCCTTCGGAATGGCCGCCATATTCAGCGCGATGAACGGGTTACGCGAGCGCGGACTGTGGCGGTGCAGAGCATGGGCGACCAGCTCCTTGCCTGTGCCTGACTCCCCGTTAATCAGTACCGTAATGTTGGAGTGGGATAGTCGACCGATCGCGCGAAACACCTCCTGCATCGCAGGCGCTTCACCAATAATCTCGGGTGTCTTCGCGTCGACGACGTCAGGCCCCTGATCGTCCTTTTCCCGGCTGTGGGCCAGTGCACGACGCACTAGAGCTACGGCTTCGTCGACGTCGAAAGGCTTGGGCAGATATTCAAAGGCGCCACCCTGGTACGAGGCCACTGCACTGTCCAGATCCGAGTGTGCGGTCATGATAATGACCGGCAATTTCGGCATGCGTTCTCTCAACGTGGAAAGCAATTCCAGCCCGCTGGTACCGGGCATGCGGATGTCGCTGATGAGCACATCCGGTTGTTCGCGTTGCAGTCGGGCCAGGGCCGCGTCGGCATTATCGAAACTGACCGACTCCATGCCTTCCTGCTGGAGCGCTTTCTCCAGTACCCAGCGTATGGAACGGTCGTCATCGACGATCCAGACGTTTTCAGTTCGGCTCATGGGTTTTGTCTCCGGGTACAGGTTCCAATGGTAGGAACATTGTGAATACGGTGCGGCCAGGTTTGCTTTCACATTCAATCAAGCCCTGATGCTGGCTGATGATGTTCTGGGTGATGGAAAGACCCAGCCCGGTGCCTTCCGGGCGGCCGCTGACCATGGGGTAGAAAATGCTTTCGACTATGTCATTGGGAATGCCGGGACCGTTGTCGATAATCTGTACCCGACAGACCAGCCGGTGGCGTACCTGTCCAATGGTGAACTGACGCAAAGCGCGGGTACGCAGAGTGATGCGACCCTTTTGCAGTCCACCCTGTTCGGCGATGGCCTGCATAGCGTTGCGTACAATGTTGAGCAGCGCCTGAATGAGTTGTTCGCGGTCTGCCATGATGTCCGGGATGCTGGGGTCATAATCACGCACTAGAGTCAGTTCGCGCTGCGTCTCTGCCTCCACCAAGCTATAGACGCGCTCGGTTATCTCATGAATGTTAAGCGGTTGCAGATTGGGCGGTCGGTAGGGCCCGAGCATGCGATCAACTAGGTTACGCAGGCGATCGGCCTCTTCGATTATCACGTCTGTATAATCTTTCATTGATTCTTCCGGCAGCTGCCGAGCAAGCAGTTGAGCCGCCCCGCGGATGCCGCCGAGTGGGTTTTTTATTTCGTGCGCCAAGCCTCGTACCAGAGCCTTGGTGACTTCCTGTTTGGATAGTTGTGCTTCCTCTTTGGTGATTCGCAACAGGCGATCGAGGGGATGCATTTCCAGTAATAACCAGTGCGTATCAGCACTGACAATAGGCGTAACAGAGTAGTCAACCATCAGGCGGTGACCGTTGTTCAGGTCAAGCTGGGCTTCGCGTTTGGTAAACGGATTACCGTCAGCGACTGCGATGTACAAAGATTCAAGTGCAGTCCGATTGTCATGAAAAAGCTCACCAACTGGCTGTTGTGACACCCGCTGACCGCTCACCTCGAGCAATATTTCGGACGCAGGATTCATATAACGCACACATAATTCGTTATCCAACAGTAGGACGGCTGTTGTCAGGTTATCGAGTATCTGTTTCAAGAATCGGTCAGGCAGCATATTCATTCCCATGGCTTGTGCAGATAAATGCAAGAAGCGAACCAATAGAGGGCGTTCTGCATACTGGTATGTATCGGCGGTGGTGCCGACTGTCCGGACAGGTATGCGTGCAAGAATACAGTCGGCCTGATACTGCGGAAAAAGCCTCTAGGTCAGGCAGTTGCATGTACTCTGGTCGTTAGCTTGGGGGGCTAGTGTGTGAGGAGTACTGCTCAAGGTGGGCGTGTAGCGAACTGGCCACAAACAGTATCCATGCACGAAATCCGGCGCACCGGATTTCAGTATGCACAAACATGGTGCGTTATGTCATTTCGGCACGATTACGGTGCTGAAGCTCCACCTGGTCTAGGTGCTTGGGGCGCGGCGTTTTGGTTTGTGCGGCCCGGCTGGAGTACCGAGGTGCGCTGTATGTGGACGGTAATAGCGCCACTGCGCTGCACTTCTTCGCCGCGGGCATTGGTGACTATAGCTACTATCTGGTGAGAGCCGCGGTCAAGTTCGGGTAACGTAATCTGTTGGCTGGGTTGCCCGTTACCAGCAACAGCGGCTTGCTGCAGGTTGCCGTCAACGCTGGCTCGTAACAGATGGCCGGGTGAAAGGGGCGGCTCAGTATTGATCACCAGTGTAAGGTTGCCGTCATTGGCGCGGATCCCTTCGTCATTGGCCGGGCTGGTAATCTGCAGTGTGTTGTAACCGTCGTTCAGCTGGCCGTCGCGCTGCCCCGAGGAGGTTGAGAGCTCTTCAGGCATCTTCGGTATAGTCGATTCCAGCGTATTGATCGGGGGTAGGTCGATCTGCCGAGCGTTGGGGTTGGGCTTGTCGGTATAGACAGTGTTGCCGTCCTCATCGGTCCAGGTATATATCTGTGCGTTGGCGAAGCTGGTCAGCGAGACGAGCAGGGCGGCCAGTGCCCAGCACATAGGGTTTCGTAACATGGTAGTCACTCCTGTGAGTCTAATTCTTAGCCTTGCACTCAAATTTGATTCTGGCAAGGACTTGCAGACGGGCGAAAAAAAAGGGCGCCTCAAAGGCACCCTTTTTCGACCACGGTTATTAAACCGGGTTCAGACGCTGTAATACAGGTCGTATTCGAGCGGATGCACGAAGGTACGTACCTTGATTTCTTCCGCTTCCTTAAGCTCGATGTAAGCATCGATCAGGTCGTCGGTGAATACACCGCCTTTGGTCAAGTACTCACGATCAGCACTAAGGCACTCGAGAGCCTCCTTCAGGCTGCTGCACACTTGTGGGATCTGGCTCGCCTCTTCAGGCGGCAGGTCATACAGGTTTTTATCGGCTGCATCGCCAGGGTGCATCTTGTTCTGGATGCCATCCAGGCCGGCCATCAACAGTGCAGCGAAGCACAGGTAAGGGTTGGCTGCTGGATCGGGGAAGCGTGCTTCAATACGGCGTGCCTTCGGGCTGGAAACGTAAGGAATACGGATTGAGGCCGAGCGGTTACGGGCCGAGTAGGCCAACATGACCGGTGCTTCGAAGCCAGGCACCAGACGCTTATACGAGTTGGTGGCCGGGTTGGTGAACGCGTTCAGCGACTTGCCGTGCTTGATAATACCGCCGATGAAGAACAGGGCAGTATCTGACAGACCGGAATAGCCTTCACCAGCGAAGGTGTTCTTGCCGTCCTTGGAGATGGACAGGTGCACGTGCATACCGGAGCCGTTGTCGCCATACAGAGGCTTAGGCATAAAGGTGGCGGTCTTGCCGAAAGCGTCGGCAACGTTGTGCACGCAGTATTTCAGGGTCTGTACTTCATCAGCCTTGGCTACCAGCGTGTTGAACATGACGCCGATCTCGTTCTGACCTGCGGTCGCCACTTCGTGGTGATGCACTTCGATGGTCAGGCCCATCTCTTCCATGGCGTTACACATGGCGGTACGAATTTCGTGGTCATGATCGACAGGAGGCACTGGGAAGTAGCCGCCCTTGACGCCGGGACGGTGCCCTTTGTTACCCGTTTCAATATCTGCATCGGTATTCCAGGAAGCCTGTTCGGAGAAGATTTTGAACATGGAACCGGAAATGTCGGACTTGAATTTCACTTCGTCAAATACGAAGAACTCGGGCTCTGGACCGACAAAAACTTTGTCACCAATGCCGGTGGACTTCAAATACTCTTCGGCGCGGCGGGCAATACTGCGTGGATCACGCTCGTAACCTTGCATAGTTGAAGGTTCGATGATGTCGCACACCAGAATCAGGGTGGGCTCTTCGGTGAAGGGGTCGAGCACAGCGGTGCTGTCGTCAGGCATGAGGATCATGTCGGAAGCTTCAATACCCTTCCATCCAGCGATGGACGAGCCGTCAAACATCTTGCCTTCTTCGAAGAAGTCATCATTCACGTCGCGGGCGGGCATGGTAACGTGCTGCTGCTTGCCTTTGGTGTCAGTGAAGCGCAGGTCAACCCACTTCACGTCAAATTCTTTTATCAGTTTAACGGTCTTCGACATGGTTTCCTCCATAAGGAATCATTAGCCGGGTATTGGTCCCGACGTTACTAAATTCGAGCGGACAACATCCGCACTCCGCTTGCCTTACAACGGAGCAAAAGATGTGCCATTTCGGCGCATCGGCTGGAAGCTCCGCCAATCCTGGCTTTCAGCGATCACCGGCACATCTGCACCTTTTAAGTGCGCACTATTAAAGTGCAAATAGGTTCTGCGGTGACCCGTTGTGGTGCGCTTCGCTCCGGCTTAGACGGTAAATCTATCAGGCCCCATCTCAATAAAGCGGCATGCATAATGCGCTGCTTTTAAACTTCTTGCACCCGTCGAGGCCGGAAACTCCTATTTCGTACAAAAAACATACACTGTCACGCTAGTGTCTGTATAATGCCCCCCTCTTTTTTCAGTTAGCCGGGCTACCGCCGGGCCACCCCAGGATGTCCATAGTGATCGAGAATCTTCGCAACATCGCCATCATCGCCCACGTCGACCACGGCAAGACTACGCTGGTTGATAAGCTACTGCGCCAGTCTGGCACCCTCGAGCGGAATGAGCTCGACACAGAGCGCCTCATGGACTCCAACGACCAGGAAAAAGAACGCGGTATAACTATTCTGGCCAAGAACACAGCTATTAACTGGCACGACCACCACATCAACATCGTCGACACCCCCGGCCACGCCGATTTCGGCGGTGAAGTAGAACGAGTGATGTCCATGGTCGACTCGGTATTGCTCTTGGTTGATGCCGTAGACGGTCCAATGCCGCAGACTCGCTTCGTGACACAAAAGGCTTTCCAGGCTGGCCTGCGCCCGATCGTAGTGGTGAATAAAGTCGATCGCCCTGGCGCACGTCCTGACTGGGTTGTTGATCAGATGTTCGATCTGTTTGACAACTTGGGTGCTACTGAAGAGCAGTTGGACTTCCCGATTGTTTTCGCATCAGCGATCAACGGTATGGCCGGCTTGGAGCATGACAATCTGGCCGAAGACCTGACCCCACTGTTTCAGGCCATTGTTGATAACGTTCCCGCGCCGAACGTCGACCGCGAAGGTCCGTTCCAGATGCAGATTTCTGCGCTGGACTACAACAGCTTCCTCGGCGTGATCGGCGTTGGTCGTATTGCCCGTGGTCGTATTACCCCGAACACTCCCGTGATTGCCATCGACACCGAAGGCAAGCGTCGCAACGGTCGCATTCTCAAGTTGATGGGTCACCACGGTCTGCATCGCGTCGATGTTGAGGAAGCTGCAGCTGGCGACATCGTCTGCATCAGTGGTTTCGATCAACTATTCATTTCCGATACTCTGTGTGATCCACTGAATGTGGAGGCCATGATCCCACTGTCCGTCGACGAGCCCACTGTGAGCATGACCTTCCAGGTCAACGATTCGCCGTTCTGCGGTCGCGAAGGTAAATACGTTACTAGCCGCAATATCAAGGAGCGTCTGGATCGGGAGCTGCTGTACAACGTGGCTCTGCGCGTAGAAGAAGGTGAAAGTGCTGATAAGTTCAAGGTCTCCGGTCGTGGTGAGCTTCACCTGTCGGTACTGATTGAAACCATGCGTCGCGAAGGTTTTGAGATGGCAGTAGGCCGTCCTGAGGTCATCATCCGCGTTATCGATGGCGAGAAGCAGGAGCCTTTTGAGAACGTCACTATCGATCTGGAAGAGCAGCACCAAGGCGGCATGATGGAACAGATGGGCCTGCGCAAGGGTGATCTGACCAACATGGTTCCGGATGGCAAGGGTCGCGTTCGCCTGGAATACACCATCCCGGCTCGCGGCCTGATCGGCTTCCGCAACCAGTTCCTGACCATGACATCGGGTTCGGGCATCATCACCAGCATCTTTAGCCACTATGGGCCGTTGAAGTCGGGCGAGATGTTCGGTCGCCAGAACGGCGTACTGGTATCGGTTGCTACCGGCAAGGCGTTGACCTACTCGCTGGAAACCCTGCAGGCACGTGGCAAGCTGTTCCTGGGCCACGGTGACGAGGTCTATGAAGGCATGCTGGTCGGTATCAACAACCGTGATAACGACATGGGTGTTAACCCCACCAAGGGCAAAAAGCTCGATAACATGCGGGCATCCGGCAAGGACGAGACCATCGCCCTGGTACCACCGATCCGTTACACGCTGGAGCAGGCTTTGGAGTTCATCGAAGACGACGAACTGGCAGAGATCACGCCCAAGTCGATCCGTCTGCGCAAGAAGTTGCTCAGCGAGAGCGAGCGCAAGCGTTCCGGCAAGTAAGTTGGTAAATAATTAGCAGTACTAAAGAACCCGCCGACCGGCGGGTTTTTTATTGGTTTTTATTGGCTTTTCTGTTCCATTGCCGGTAATCGATTACTCTTGATGGGCGAGCTTTTTAAGCCAAAACGCCTTCGTCGGCGATTTCATTGATATTACTTGCTATAAATCTCCGGCACTAACCGATCACTCTCGATCTCGATGCCCTAGTTTGTAAGCCAGTACGTAGTCACCGATCGTGGTCCCTACCGAGCCGTGCCCTCCGGCCACCAGCACCACCATTTGCTCACCTTTACTATTGAGATAGGTCATGGGCGTCGCCTTGCTGCCGGCGGGTATGTGCTGCTCCCACAATTGTTCGCCATCCGTCAGGCGATAGGCGCGAAAGTACTTGTCTACGCTGGCGGCCAGAAAAGCGATGCCGCCACGGGTGATGATAGGACCACCAATACCCGGTACGCACATCTTGATTTTCAGGGGTAGGGGAGTCATGTCCTGAACCGTTCCGTTCTTGTGTTTCCAGTGAATCTTGCCGGTACGCAGATCCGCACCCGCAACGAAGCCCCAGGGCGGTTGCTGACAGGGAATGCCAAGCGGCGACAGGAAGGGGCTAAGCTCGACAGCATAATCACCGCCCGCGTTTCGTTAAGGCCCTGCTCACCCTGGTTGGTGGCTCCACCCGGGGTTTTACCGTCCTGTTTGGCCACCAACTTGGAGGTGAACGCCAGGTACAACGGCATGCTGAACATGACCTGGCGTTCCGGATCTACCGCAACGCTACCCCAGTTGAACACGCCGAAGTTAACCGGATAGACCAGCGTGCCTTGCTCGGACGGCGTTGTG
Organism: Halopseudomonas sp.; assembly: GCF_047631575.1. Classification (GTDB taxonomy): domain Bacteria; phylum Pseudomonadota; class Gammaproteobacteria; order Pseudomonadales; family Pseudomonadaceae; genus Halopseudomonas. The sequence goes on from NZ_JBLIAB010000006.1 coordinate 117,097, forward strand.
TAGCGGCCTTCATAGCGCAGCGACTGGAACTGAATGCGGAACATCATCTGGTCCAGCAAAGTGGCGCCCCACATGTCTGAAGAAAGCAATAGTGGGGGCGCTAAGCTGAGCGCAGAGATCGGCTGGGTGGGCGCAGTCCAATCACCGGCAACAGTGCCTTGTGGCGCAGGGACTTCGGTAATGGGCAGCAGCGGTTCGCCGGTTTTGCGGTTCAATATATAGACATCACCCTGCTTGGTGGGTACGACCAGTCCAGGCTCTAAGCCCTTTGCGGTCTGAATATTCACCAGGCTAGGCTGCGCGGGTGAGTCCATATCCCATAGATCATGATGAACGAATTGTTGGACCCATTGCGCCTTACCTGTTGCAAGGCTCAGTGCGACCACCGAACTGGCATATTTTTCTTCCGCAGGTGTGCGGTACATGCCCAGTTGGTCGGGGGTCCGGTTGCCCATGGGGAAATAAATCATACCCAGTTCTTCATCCGCACTGGCCACCGACCAGCTGTTGGGTGAACTGGTGGCGTAGGTATCTCCCTCGGCTATCGGTGCGGTGTCTTCGGGATTAGCTGAGTCCCAGTTCCAGCGCAGTTCGCCCGTCGTAGGCGCGGATCACCCCAGAGGGGGAGTCGATGTCGTAATTGTCATTCACTGCACCGGCGACCACGACTAGATCCGCGGCGACCACGGGCGGTGACGTGGCATAGTAATAGCCCTTTTGGCTAAAGGGCATTTAGCGCCACTTTTCCTTCTGCCTTTACCAGTACTTTATACAAGATCCCCCAAACTGTGCCATCAATCAAGGATTCACGTAAACCGCCCGAAGCATCGCAAAGCAGTGAATCCTCTAACAATCCCTCAAATACCTTACGATATTTTGCACTATGGCCTAGCCTAATCGGCGTACTAAAAAAGATGGTTGCCATGTCTCGCTCGCTACCCTCAGGGGTATACTGATAACTCAAGATAACACGAGCAAAAATACCGACATCTCCTGCACTCGCTTTTGACCACTTCTCTTCCAGCTGCCAGGAATCAGTTGAGACACTTTCTAAATCCTCGCGACAGGATACCGCTAGAAATCCTGTGATAACGCCAAGATGCTGGTAGACAATGCCTGCCATTTTCAGGAAGTTATCAAGATTAGTATGCTGTGCTTGAATCTCAATATTTCGCGCATTATCCTGAATTTCACCTTGCTGAATAAAAAAACCGATTACCAACCAGAGAAAAGCCAAAGGGCTAAAAGCACCTCCGAGAAAACTACCGAATTGATCCAAAGGTAATTGCAAAAATTGTCGCCAACTGACCTGTTGAAACAAATAAAATACAAGTATCACGAGCCACACTATACTGACTATCGTGCCAACGACAATCCGCCAATCGACTCTATCTTTGACGTCACCTTGATTTGCTAACTGCATGATCACCGCTCTATTTTTGTTTAATTATGTATAGTAGCCTTAATTTACTCCACGTAGCGCCGACATTGAAGATCTGGATCACACTCTTAGCATCGGATGCTCAGTAGCCAGATTATGCACTCATTGATACTTAATAGTATCGGTATTGACATGGTTCTAATCAATATCTGGCTCCATCAACTATTAAATAGGTGTAGTACTTTCCTCGATAACTTGCAGTCGTCCATATAACCCCCTACTTTATAAGCTCTATAACTAAATAGAGAACAGTATGCCAAACCCAAATGATAAATATAGTATTGTTAGTACTGATTATACCGTTGGTCAGGATAACGTTTAGCGTTGGGGGTTTGATATTCATAACCCCGTATTCGGCATAAGCGCCGGTCTAATTCTCATTTTCTTAATCACCATATTAGTCGTTGTGCATCAGATCGAGTATGCCATTGTTGGCAAAGTTGCTGCAGCGTGCGCCGGTTTGCGGATCGACTGCGATCAAGCGTGCATCCGAGGTGGGCATGTACAATTGAGCATCGCAGCGCACGGGTGCGAGAGTCTCGGCAGGCACTGACGCTGTTTGGGAATGTGCAATTGTCGTTTTGTTTGTGGCGGGCTCCCCGACTGGTGCCAAATAGGAAACGCCCCGGCATGTCTGGTGTTGACGCTGGCTTTCTGCGGGGACCTTGGCGTTATATACCCACTGCTCTTTACCCGTATCCGCGTCCAGTGCGACTAGCCAGTTATGCGGTGTACAGGAACAGGCTATTGCCGATCTTCAGCGGTGTGGCTTCGTACGTGGTTTCGTTGACATCTTCAGGGCCTTTGAGGTCACCCGTTTGATACTCCCAGGCCAGTTCCAGCTCGGCAACGTTCGCTGGAGTAATCTGATCCAGCGGTGAATATCGCTGACCATAATGACTGCGGCCGTAACTGGGCCAGTCGTTCTGATCAGCTGCCAATCCCAGATCGGGATCACTCACCACCGACTCGGTCGTCAGTTCACCCACAATGCGATGAGCGTCGTTAAAAACGCTACTGACCAGAATCAGCCCGCTTACCGTCCAGATGCCAAATAGCACCATCAAAGGCACGCGACTCACCTGCCTGGAGGGCCACAAAAGGGGTATGGCGAGCAGCAACAGAATGCCCAGACGCGTTGCCAACGGCCATCAATCGTAGCCACTTTCCCACAACGCCCAGATGGCGGTGCCGGCGAGTAATGCTGCATACAGCAGCTGAGCAGCGTTGCGTCGCGAGCGTAGTAACAAAGCTACCGTCAACAGAGCGGTACCGGCCATTGCGTAGTAAAGGCTGCCCCCTAGCGCCGCCAGCCATATACCCCCGGTCAGTAAGGCTACCAGTAGGACTAAGAGGGCAATCATCTGACGGAGCCTTGTGCCAAGGTTATCTAAATTAGCCAAAACCGGCTGGGGACGGCATAGACTCCTGAGGAGTGGCGAGCTAACAGCCGGGTTGCTTCTTCAGCATAGACTACCGATTGATTGGTCTGACGTTTGTTGTGAGTAGCCGTACTTCAGTCATCACGATTATTTGATGTGCGCGAGCTTTTGATCACCGAGTTGTATTTCAGGAACCAGTACACAAATACCACTTTCTTGGTTTGGTTTTGCAGGCGTGGACTTGCAGTATTGGCCCTACTGCCTCAGATCCACTTCAAATCAGTAGGCGACGACAGGGACGTCATCATGCGCAATCTTCGTTTCGTTTGGCTGTATCTTTATATTGTATGCGCTTCCTCGATCGTCGGCGCCCAAGGTGCAAGCCACAAAGCTATGCTGGCGAGCATCTACCCAGGCAATGCGCCGGTTACTGAATATTGGGTTAGCGAAAAGCTGGACGGTGTGCGGGGGCATTGGGATGGGGAGGCGCTGTGGACCCGAAGCGGCTACCTAATTAAAGCGCCAGCCTGGTTCACCCAACACTGGCCTGCGATGACTATGGACGGCGAGTTGTGGATCGCGCGCGGCAGTTTCGATGTGACCAGTACCATTGTGCGCAGCAGTGGTACTGATGATGCTGAGTGGCATCAAATCCAGTTCATGGTTTTTGACTTGCCCGGGCATGGAGGTGTATTTGGTGAGCGGGTGCAGGTCATGGGTGATATTGCGGCGCACGCAATCCCGTGGTTGCGAGCGATCAAGCAGTTCAAGGTGAGAAGTACCGATGAGCTTGATCTAGCGCTTGAGGCACTGGTTGCCGATGGCGGCGAGGGGCTGATGCTGCATCATCAGAACGCAAGGTATTTATCCGGGCGCAGCCAGGATTTAGTCAAATACAAATTGTACGAGGATGCAGAAGCTCGCGTGCTCGGCTACACCGCGGGCAACGGAAAGTACACGGGTAAGATTGGTGCACTGGATGTAGAGAGCGCGGATGGAAGGCGCTTTCGCCTGGGCAGCGGATTAAGCGACGCAGACAGAACGCAACCACCCCCCGTGGGTAGCTGGGTGACTTACCGCTTTAACGGGCTGACCTCGTCAGGTCTACCACGCTTCGCGCGATTTTTGCGCACTCGGAAAGCACCGCCTACGTCCCCGATATTGAACTGAATCTGTTGTTCAAGCTCTAACCAAATACGGAACGGATTTTCAATCTGCCAGTTGATTGAGTGGGGCGGGTTCCGGGACCAGACGCAGGCGCAGCCACGTCAGAAATGGCAGCGTAACTGCGAAATGTGCCCCACCTTTTCAAGCGTTGGATAAGGAGTTTTATAATGAACCTGAAAATTAAATCGATTCTGTTGGGTATGTTCTTGCTGTTCAGCATCGTTGGCTGCAACACCCTGCAAGGCGCGGGAGAGGATATTGAGCAAGGTGGTGAAGCTATTCAGAGAAGCGCGGGTTAACTAACTCACTACACAGGTAAAGCTGGGCCTGTCATCCGGCGCCAGCATTTGTCAGTGGATTCAGTTCTTTTTAGGTTGCGGGCGGTGTCCTACGGTGGATCCCATGGATAAATCGCTGAGCATTGCCAGGGCGACGGCTTCGGCTACCTTGATGCCATCTACCCCGGCAGACAGGATACCTCCCGCGTACCCAGCGCCCTCGCCAGCGGGATAGACGCCTCGGGTGTTGATGCTTTGCAGTGACAGATTGTCGCGCTTGATGCGGATCGGTGACGATGTACGAGTCTCTATGCCGGTGAGGATTGCGTCATGCCGGTCGAAGCCGCGAATCTGTTTGCCAAAGGCTGGCAGGGCCTCGCGGATCGCGTCGATGGCGTAAGCCGGCAGAGCCGCCGCCAGGTCGCCCAGCAGTACACCAGGCTGATAGGAGGGTTCTACTTCACCTAGTTGAGTAGACGCCTGGCTGCGGATAAAGTCTCCGACCAGTTGCCCAGGTGCACAATAATCGTTGCCACCCAGCTCAAAGGCCTTGGATTCGAGCTTTTCCTGCAATTCCATACCGGCTAGTGGCCCTCCGGGAAAATCTGCTTCCGGAGTAATGCCAACAACGATGCCAGCATTGGCATTACGCTCGTTGCGCGAATACTGGCTCATACCATTGGTCACGACCCGGTTGGGTTCCGACGTGGCCGCTACCACAGTGCCGCCGGGGCACATGCAGAAGCTGTAGACGGCCCGGCCATTTTTCGCGTGATGCACCAGCTTGTAGTCGGCGGCCCCCAGATCGGGGTGTCCGGCATACTTACCCAGGCGCGCCTTGTCGACCACCGATTGCGGGTGCTCAATACGAAATCCGATTGCAAAGGGCTTGGCTTCGATATAAATGTCCCGGGCATGCAGCCGCCGAAAGGTATCGCGCGCGCTATGACCCAGCGCGAGTACAACATAACGACTGCGCAGTTCCTCTCCGTCGGCCAGAGTGACGCCTTCGATCCGTCCGTCCTCGACGAGGAAATCGGTGACCCGGCTGTCAAACCGCACTTCGCCGCCCAGGGCTCGGATTTCTTCGCGCATAGTCGAGACGACGCCGGTCAGCCGGAAGGTGCCGATATGCGGCTTGCTGACGTACATGATCTCGGCTGGCGCGCCGGCACGCACAAACTCGTGCATCACCTTGCGGCCATAAAATTTGGGATCCTTGATCTGGCTGTAGAGCTTGCCATCAGAAAACAGCCCCGCCCCGCCTTCACCAAACTGCACGTTGGATTCGGGCGTCAGTACCTTGTTGCGCCACAGCGCCCAGGTGTCCTTGGTGCGGGCACGCACCTCCTTGCCCCGTTCCAGTACGATGGGTCGGAAACCCATTTGCGCCAGGCTTAACGCGGCAAATAGACCGCAGGGTCCGAAACCAATCACTAGAGGCCGTTCATTCAATTCGGCGGGCGCTTGCGCCACCGGGTAGTAACCGGTGTCTGGAGTGAGCCGCACGTTGCGGTCGTGGGTGAATCGAGCAAGCACCTGTGTTTCGCCATGCACCTGGACATCAATGATGTAAACGAAGTTGATCTCACTGTTCTTCTTGCGCGCGTCGTAACTGCGCTTGAACACGGTGAAATCGATCAGATCGGACTCGCCGAGCTTGAGCCTCGCGAGGATTGCGCTGCGCAGGGCCGCGGACGGATGTCCAAGGGGGAGCTGTAGTTCATTGATACGAATCATAGTGGAGTCCTGGCCGGTGTCTCCGGCAGAGGTGCATAGCTTCGTCCACTCTATATGGACGAAGCCGGGGCGGATCAGTCTGGCGGGCATTCTAACTGCCTTGGAGTTTGGGACCAAGACTCAATTTTTTTGCGCGGCGTCGAGCTTGTCCTGAGTACGGTTTTGGAAATCGCTGGCGTCGTGTCGTTCGCGCAATTGCTCGCTGGGATCACCCCAGGCCCGATTGACCATACGACCCCGTTTGACCGCGGCGCGTTCTTCCAGTTGAAGGGTCCAACGCAGTAGATTTGTGTAGCTGTGAGCTTCCAGAAACTCGGCAGCCTCGTAGACCTTATTGGTTACCAAGGCGCCATACCAGGGCCAGATGGCCATATCGGCGATGGTGTACTGATCACCGGCGATGTATTCCTGACTCGCTAGCTGCCGATCGAGTACATCGAGCTGACGCTTGACCTCCATGGCGTAGCGATTAATGGGGTACTCGTATTTTTCCGGGGCGTAGGCATAAAAATGTCCGAAGCCGCCGCCGAGCATCGGTGCGCTGCCCATCTGCCAGAACAGCCAGGACAGGCATTCGGCGCGCTGTGCGGGGTCGGTGGGGACGAAAGCACCGAACTTTTCCGCCAGATACAGAAGAATGGCGCCGGACTCAAACACGCGCACCGCGGGATCGGCAGTGCGATCGAGCAGTGCAGGGATCTTGGAATTGGGATTGACGCTTACAAAGCCGCTACCAAACTGGTCACCCTCGGTAATTTTGATCAGGTGCGCATCATATTCTGCGCCCTCAAAACCCTTCTCTAGCAGCTCCTCAAGCATGACGGTGACTTTGACACCGTTGGGCGTGGCGAGCGAATACAGCTGCAACGGATGCTTGCCTACCGGTAATGCCTTGTCATGGGTAGGCCCGGCGACAGGGCGGTTGATGTTGGCGAATGCACCCCCATTTTCGGCATCCCAGGTCCAGACTTTTGGCGGCGTATAGGTTGGGTCGGTCATGACAGTTGTGCTCCTGTTGGTGGACATCAGGTTGCGGGCAGTTTCGCCCGGTTTCACGCTCGCGGGGATGCCAGTGGCGCCGGCGAGCATGTTTTCTCGACTGGAGACATTAGCCCTGTATTTCGCTGATTTGAATTTGAGCGACGATATCGGTGTAGTTGGGAATGTCTTCAGCGAACGCTTTAGCGTTAGGCGCGAAAGCCTGCTGGAAACTCTCGAGGCTGTCGAAGTAAAGGTTGGCGATGGCCACAAACGGGGCTTCGGCTCCAGGCGTGCCACCGGCGACGCCCTTCTCTACTTCCGCTTTCAGGCAAGCATCGGCCAGAGCGCTGGTCACCATGGGCATATGAGAGTCCAGGTAGTATTTCATGTCGAAACGGGCATTAGGGCTATTGGGATACATCACGCTTGCTTTGATCATTGGGTGTCTCCTGTTTTTGGTATGTTCAAGGTAACCTGTCTTGTATGCCGGAGTGAACCGCATAAGTGCCAGAACATGCGATTAACTAGGGCCAAATCGGTGTTAGCTGAAGAGACCGTCAGGGTAGTGAAAAAATTCAGCGCTATGCGCTTGGTACAGTAAAGGATGATTGCATCATCCATCAGTGACTGTCTTATATTTAAATGTAGAGGGGACGGATGCGCTGGCCAGTCACGCCGGCTATAGTGGTCTCCTGCATTAACGATTAGCAGTAAAACGATAAAAAGGACATTACGATGTTGGCTTTGGTGATTGGTCTGTTGTTGTTTCTTGGGGTGCATTCCGCCCGCTTGTTCGCCCCCCAGTGGCGTGCGGCAAAAATCGATAAAATAGGTCTGTTGCCCTGGAAGGGTGTCTACTCGCTGATAGCTCTTCTAGGCCTGATCATGATCATCTGGGGCTACGGTCAGGCACGGCTTGATCCGACCTGGTTGTGGGTGTCGCCAGCATGGACTCGCCACCTGGCTGCCTTGCTGACCATTCCCGCGTTCATTCTGCTGGTGGCCACCTATGTGCCGCATACGCACATCAAGGCCCGCGTGGGTCACCCGATGTTGTTGGGTGTGAAGTTCTGGGCCGTTGCTCATCTTCTGGCCAATGGCACCTTGGCTGATTTGCTGTTGTTTGGTGGTTTTCTGCTCTGGGCTGTGCCGCTGTATGTCGTATCACGCAAGCGTGATCGGATTGCAGGTGTGCGTTATCCAGCAGGCCAGGTCAGCCGGGATGCTATTGCTATCGTCGTTGGGTTGGTGTTGTGGGTCGCATTTGCACTCTGGTTGCATGTCCTGCTAATTGGTGTGAAGCCCTTCGGCGTCTGAGCCGAGCGACAGAACCCCCAGCGGTCAGTAGTGTTGTGGGTGAGAGCGCGCTAGCGTCTATCAACGCGCTTTCCCCCAGGAATCAGCCCATTGTGGCTGTCACAGAGGTCAGGAGCCATCACCATGCAGCTGTTGTATCCGGAGATCAAACCTTTCGCCCGTCATGAGTTGGCTGTGCAAAAGCCCCATGTGCTCTATGTAGATGAGAGTGGCCAGGCCGATGGCTTGCCGGTGGTGTTTATCCATGGTGGCCCCGGTGCGGGCTGCGATAGCTTGAGCCGTCGTTTCTTCGATCCCTCGGTGTATCGAATCATCACTTACGATCAGCGCGGCTCCGGCCGATCCACGCCCCATGCCAGCCTGGAGAATAATACGACCCAGCATCTGGTCGAGGACCTCGAAGTGTTGCGCGAGCATCTAGGTATCGAAAAATGGGTCCTGTTCGGTGGATCCTGGGGGTCTACTCTCTCACTGGCTTATGCTCAGGCATATCCGGATCGGGTGATGGGTTTGATTTTGCGCGGCATCTTCCTGTGTCGCGACCAGGATATTCAGTGGTTCTACCAGAAAGGGGCGAGCCATATATTCCCGGATTATTGGGAGGACTATGTATCGATGATCCCGGAGGTCGAGCGCGGCGATATGGTCGCTGCGTTCTATCGGCGCCTGACCGGTGATGATGAAATCTGTCGTATGCATGCGGCTAAGGCATGGTCTCTTTGGGAGGGTCGTTGCGCAACACTGAGACCCAGTCCGCAGGTCGTGGATCGTTTCAGCGATGCACGGCGTGCCTATGCCATCGCGCGAATAGAATGCCACTATTTCGTTAATCATTCGTTCCTCGAGCCGAATCAGTTGCTGGACAACATGCATCGCATTGAGTACATCCCCGGCATCATCGTGCACGGGCGTTACGATATGGTCTGTCCGTTGGACAATGCACACAGCCTTCACCACAAATGGCCGGGTAGTGAGTTGCAGATCATTCGTGACGCCGGTCATGCGGCTTCTGAAAACGGTATCGCCGACGCATTGGTCAGAGCTTCAGAAACCATGTCTCGTCAACTTCTTGGTCTGGCACCCCGGGCGGAGTAGCGTGTGAAAGCACTGCTGCAAAGAGTCAGCACAGCACGCGTCGAGGTGGCCGAGGAGACAGTGGGATCGATCGGCCAAGGCCTGCTGGTGCTGGTCGGTGTTGAACCGCAGGATGACCAGCAGACTGCCGACAATATGTTGAAGCGGCTACTGGACTACCGGGTCTTCAATGATCCCCAGGGGCGTATGAATCTTTCCCTGCGGGATGTCGGCGGAGGCTTGCTTCTGGTGTCGCAATTTACCCTCGCCGCCGATACTCACAAAGGTCGGCGACCGGGTTTCTCCACAGCAGCATCGCCTGAGCACGCAGCCGCCTTGTACGACTACATGCTCGGTCGCGCGGTCTCATTGCACCAGCCCGTGGCTAGTGGGCGCTTTGGCGCTGACATGCGAGTGCATCTGGTCAACGATGGACCGGTCACCTTTCTGCTTGAGAATTAACCCATAGCCGCCAGTTTTTCCTCGACGAAATCCAATCGGTCTTGGCCGAAAAACATGTCACCGTCGACGAATAGTGTAGGCGCGCCGAATATGCCGCGCCGCACTGCCTCCTCGGTCGTATCCTTTAGCCCCTGCTTGACTACCGGATCACTCAAATGCTCCATTAATTGAGCGGGATCGAAATCCGCCGCGGCCAGCACCTTGCCGACGACTTCCGGCTGGCCCATGTCCTGTTCATCTACCCACATTGCAGTGAAGACGGCGGTGAGATAGGGCACCAGTTGCTCGGTCTCAAGCAGTGCTTGCGCGCCGCGCATTAACTGTAACGTGTTGATTGGAAAGTACGGGTTGTGCTTCAGGGTTACCCCGTAGCGCTGGGCGTATCGTTGAAAGTCGATACGGCTGTATGCGCCCTTGGCTTCAATGCTGGCAGGTGATTGGTTACCGGTCGCTTGAAACACACCGCCAAGTAACATGGGTCGGTATACCAGTGTCGCGCCATGGCGCTCAGCCAATGCTGGAAGCTGTGTCCAGGCCAGATAGCTGGCAGGGCTGCCAACGTCAAAAAAGAATTCGATTTGTTTGTTCATGATTATCTCTCGCAGGGAAGGGGGCTTAAAACGTTTCCATCCAGGGGCGCAGATCAAGTTCGTGCGTCCAGGCATCACGGGGTTGCCGATGCAATTGCCAGTACTGCTCGGCAATATGTTCAGGGTTGAGAATGCCATCCTCGGACTTCAGTGCGTAGCGCTCGGGAAACGTATCACGAATAAAGGCCGTATCGATTGCGCCGTCGATAATCGGGTGGGCGACATGGATACCTTGGGGTCCCAATTCGCGGGCCATGCTCTGAGCCAGCGCGCGCAAGGCAAACTTGGCACTGGCGAAAGCGGCGAAGCCGCTGCTCCCGCGCAGTGATGCGGTTGCACCGGTAAAAATAATGGTGCCCCGTGCGCGCGGCAACATGACCTTCGCCGCTTCGCGGCCAGCCAAAAAGCCACCCAGCGCAGCCATTTCCCAGACCTTGCGAAAGACCCTCTCGGTGGTCTCGGTGATCGGGAAGCGCACATTGGCGCCGATGTTGAATACCACTACTTCGATCTGGCCGACGTTCTGCTCGATGTGCTCGAACAGCTCGACCATTTTCTCCTCGCTTCGCGCATCACAACCAAAGGGGTGGGCGATGCCACCCTCTTGGCGAATGCCATCGACTAACGGACCAAGCTGTTCAATCTTGCGGCGGGTCACGCAAAGCGTGTAACCCTCCCGGGCGAAGCGCCGAGCAATAGCGCCGCCAGTCGCATCGCCGGCACCGATAATGACTGCAACAGGTGAGGTAGACATAGCTTCTTCCTTTGTGGGTTCTTTTTTGGAACTATATTCATAGTCAGTTTCTTTTTGGAACCTGTCAAGTTATTGTGAGCCTGTATTATTGATGAGGATTAACCATGCGTTGGGAAGAACTGGATCAACAGCCCTGCTCGCTGGCGCGAACCCTGGCGGTGATTGGCGATAAATGGACGCTGTTGGTCTTACGCGATTGCTTTCTCGGTATTCGCCGTTTCGACGAGTTCGAAAAGCGCCTGGGCATAGCGCGCCATCTACTCGCCAGTCGTTTAAAAAAGCTGGTCGAGCATGGCGTACTGACAAAAGTGGCCTACCAGCAACGACCCGTGCGCGAGGAATACCGTTTGACCGAAAAAGGTCTGGATTTGCATTCTACTATTCTTGCACTGGTTTCCTGGGGGGACCGGCATATGCAGGATGAGCGTGGGGCACCTGTGCTGCACGTGCATAAGGCGTGCGGTCAGGTGATGCGTCCGATCACGGTGTGCTCTGAGTGCGGCGAGCCGGTTGGTGCACGCGATGTGCGAGCTGTTGCTGGTGCAGGCTGGTCTGGTGAGAGTGTACTTCCTGTCTAGCAGTCTGGAGTAAGCAACTACAGTAAAGGCAGCGGGTCAACGGTAGGTCAGAACAGGCGGCTAACCAGAGCCGTTACCGCGGTTTCTACCCGCAATATGCGCTCGCCCAGTTGGACGGGTTGCAGTCCGGCCGCAACGAGTTTGTCGAGCTCGTAGGGTATCCAGCCACCCTCAGGACCTATGGCTAGCGTTACTTGCTGGGTGACCTGTCGCGGGCACTGAGCATAGTTGCCTGGGTGTGCCACCAGGCCTAGAGAGCCAGCAGTTATCTCAGGGAGCTGATCTTCGACGAAGGGTTTGAAGCGTTTTTCGATGCGAACGGTTGGCATGATGGTGTCGCGTGCCTGCTCCAGCCCAAGCAGCAGGTTCTCTTCAATGTGGCCGGGCTGCAGAAAGGGGGTTTGCCAGAAGCTTTTTTCAACGCGGTAACTGTTGAGCAGAATAATGTCGGCTACGCCGAGGGTGGCGCAGTGTTGGAGAATGCGGCGAAACATCTTGGGGCGGGGCATGGCCAACACTAGTGTCAACGAGAGCTTGGCTGGGGGTTGCTGGGTAAAATTCACCTGCAGCTCGACGCGTTCATCGTCCAGGCTGAGTACACGGCCCTCACCCATTAACCCGCCAAGCAACCCTATTTTGATTGTGTCGCCCGGTTGTGCCTGATGCACGCCGCGTAAGTGTTGCAGGCGCCTATCGCGGAGTTCGATCCGGTCGCTGGAAAGAAAATCGGCGTCTTTGACGAGAACGAGGTTCATGCCCCGGGCTGGTCATCCGAGGGCTGTTCGGCGAGCTTGCGTTTTTTGATCAACATACTGAACAGGATGCCAACTTCGTACAGTAGCCACATGGGTATCGCCAGCAAGGCCTGCGATATCACATCCGGCGGCGTTAAGACCATGCCGATGATGAAACATCCGACTATGACGTAGGGGCGGATCTCTTTCAGTTTGGCGACGTCAACGACGCCAGCCAATACCAGTAAAATGGTCGCGATGGGGATTTCGAATGCTAGCCCGAATGCCATAAACAGGGTCAGCACAAAATCCAAATACTTGTTGATATCCGTCATCACCGCTACGCCGGCGGGCGCTGTACTGGTAAAAAAACCAAAAACCAACGGAAAGACAACGAAATAGGCAAAAGCCATACCCGCATAAAAAAGCACAATACTGGAGGCGAGCAGCGGAACCGCGAGACGCTTTTCATGCTTGTAGAGGCCTGGCGCTATGAAGCTCCAAAATTGGTGCAGGATGAAAGGCATGGCGAGGAACAGCGCACTGACCAGAGCCAGTTTGAATGGGGTTAGAAATGGCGATGCCACGTCCGTGGCGATCATGCTGGTGCCTTCCGGCAAAAACACGCGTAGGGGTTCAGAAATAAAGGTATACAGGTCGTTGGCGAAATAGAATAGACCAGCAAATATAACCAGCCAGATCATCACGATGCGTAACAAGCGAGAGCGCAACTCGGTCAGGTGCGCTACCAGCGGCATGTCTTCGGCAAGTTGGGCGGGGGTGCGTTTATCCGTCATTGCGGGGGTTTTGCTCGTTTGCGGCACTGTGTTCGGTATCTTGGCTGGGCGGATCGGCAACAGGATCAGTTTGTTCTGTATCCGTGACAGCCGTATGACGATCAGTTTTTACATTTGAGACTGGAGGAACAGCCTCTTTTGCCTGATCTTCCAGCGTGTTCATTACCCGCTCATTGTGCAGCTGCTGTCGAATCTCATCTGCACCAATCTCGCGCTCGATCTGAGACTTTACGTCGGAGAATCCCCGCTTGATTCGGCCGATGGTTAGCCCGGCCATGCGTATGGCGCCCGGCAACCGTTCGGGTCCGAGCACCAGCAAGGCGATGATTCCGATCACCAGTAATTCGAAAAACCCGACATCGAACATGGGTAATCAGTCTCCGGACCGGCTTTCCTGCTTTTTACGTTCAGCTTCAGCCTCATATGTCTCTGCGCTTGTCTTGTCCTGCACCGAAGGCTTTTCATCCTCGGTGTTGACCGACTTGCGAAAGCCCTTGATTGCTTCGCCCAGATCGCTACCGACGCCTTTCAGGCGCTTGGTGCCGAAAAGCAGAATAACAATCACCAGAACGATTGCTAGTTGCCAGATGCTGATGCCACCAAAACCCATGGGAAACCTCCAGGGCGAAGCCCTATTTCAGTTGGCGAGATGCCTTTTCAGCCAGACCGGAGAGATCGAAACGTTGCTCCAGTTCGCTCAGTATATCGTTCGGTCCCAGACCCAGATGGCTGAGCATGACCAAGGTGTGGAACCACAAGTCGGCAGTTTCTCCAATCAGTTCGGACTTGTCTTCGCTATGCTCGCAATCCTTTGCTGCCAGTAGCGTTTCCGTGCATTCCTCGCCGACCTTTTCGAGAATCTTGTTGAGTCCTTTGGCGTGCAGACTGGCAACGTAGGAGTTCTCGGTGCTGGCCAGCTTACGCTGTTCGAGCACGACTGCCAGGCGGTTCAGAGTGTCATTCATGTTTGTGCTCATAAATATGCTCGGGATCCTTTATAACAGGGTCGACCGACTGCCATTCACCGCCGCGCAGGACGCGATAAAAGCAGCTTTCCCTGCCCGTATGACAGGCCATGCCGCCGATCTGCTCGACCATCAGGATAATAACGTCAGCATCACAGTCCAGACGCAGTTCATGTAGCACCTGCACGTGTCCTGATTCTTCGCCCTTGCGCCACAGTTTTTGCCGTGAGCGAGACCAATAAATACCGCGGCCTTCGGCGGCGGTGAGCTGCAATGCTTCGCGGTTCATCCAGGCGACCATCAACACACGCTGGGTGTGAATATCCTGTGCAATCGCTGGGATCAGTCCATCTTGACCCCACTTTATGTTGTCCAGCCAATTGTTTTTTTCAGTCATGTCACTCATGCGTGGAAGTGTGCCAGTTATGGGTCGGGTTGCGCCAGCGGTAGTTATCCGCGACCCAGCACCAGCCAGCCGCCGAGCGCCACCAGCAACCACTGGACCGGTTCGGCCTCGCTCCACGTTGCAGGATCTGCGCCTAGTTCGCTTGCACCCAGCAGCACTAGTAACAAGCCAACCACACGCAGGCCGGTATTGCCGGAGCGAATAACTACTTGCGGCTGGCGCTTAGGCAAGTTGTCCAGTGCATACCGGGCACTGTTCAGTAAAGCTGGGACCTGCTCGAGCTGCTTGTGCCAGTGCCGCAACTGTTGGGCTGGCATGGCGCGCTCGCGCATCCAGCGTTCGAGGTAGGGCTGGCCGGTGGCCCACAAATCGAGCTCGGGGTAGAGCTCTCGGCCCAGACCTTCGATGTTCAACAGGGTCTTCTGCAAAAGAACCAGCTGCGGTTGTACTTCCATATTAAAGCGTCTAGCCGTCTGGAACAGGCGCAGTAGCAACTGACCAAAGGAGATGTCTTTCAGTGGTCGCTCGAAAATCGGTTCGCAGACGCTACGGATGGCCGCTTCGAATTCATTGACCCGCGTGTCGGCGGGCACCCAGCCGGAGTCGATATGTAATTGTGCAACCTGCAGATAGTCGCGTTTGAAGAAGGCCATTAAATTACGCGCGAGGTAGTTCTGATCTTCCGGGGTAAGGCTGCCGACTATGCCGAAGTCTACCGCCAGATACTGGGGGTCCCATGGGTGACTGCGCGAGACAAAAATGTTTCCCGGATGCATGTCAGCGTGAAAGAAGCTGTCGCGAAAAACCTGAGTGAAAAATATCTCCACGCCACGCTCGGCGAGCTTTTTCATGTCGGTGCGTTGGTCAACCAGGCTGGCCATGTCGGTCACGGCCAAACCGTTGATACGCTCCATCACCAGTACCTTGTGGCGACTCCAGTCCCAGTAGATCTTGGGTATGTAGAGTAGCGGGGAGTCTTCGAAATTGCGCCGCAACTGTGAGGCGTTGGCAGCCTCTCGATACAGATCCAGCTCATCGAAAATGGTGTTCTGATAGTCGCTGACGACTTCTACAGGACGCAGGCGACGGCCTTCAATCCAGACACGTTGGAGCAGTCGGGCGGCCAGGAATAGCCATTGCATGTCTTGATGAATGGTTGCGCCGATGCCGGGTCGAATAACCTTAACTACTACCTCGCTGCCATCATGGAGACGCGCAGCATGGACCTGCGCGACCGACGCGGAGGCTAGTGGCTCGTTGCTGAAGCTACTGAATACCGAGTCAATGGATTGACCTAGTTGCTCTTCGATGCGCCGCCGGGCCTGGTCGGCCGGGAAGGGAGGTACTTTGTCCTGTAGGCGCGCCAGTTCCAGTGCAATATCGTCTGCCAGCAGATCCCGGCGAGTAGACAGAATCTGGCCGAACTTGACGAATACCGGGCCGAGATCCTCGCAAGCCAGACGGAGACGTGCCCCGCGGCCAAGGTCGCGCGGGGCGGGCCACAGCCGCCAGGGACCGATGCGCAACAGTAATCTGGCAAACCAGGGCAGCGGGAATGTGAGAAGCAGCTGATCAAGGCGGTAGCGGGTAAAGATACGGGCAATGCGCAGTAAGCGCAGTAGAGCGGTCGGGTTCATGCTTTAGGGGGTTCCGGGTCGGTTACGCTCAGTTGATTTACCCGAGCTTCCAGGCGGTCGAGATCCAGGCGCAGCTGATACAACTGTTCGGCAGAGGCGCCAGCTTCGGCGTTCCCTACCAGTTGACCGCTCTCTTCAGTAAGGTATTCGGCGAGGCTACGGTTTATTGACTGTCTCGCCTGCCCCCCCCACTGCCAACTTCCACGCGCGATGTCGGCAATGGCATGGGCGGCAACTGGCCCGAGCCAGCGGGCCAGTTCGGCTTCACCGTCCAGACGTAGATCGCCCATCGTGTTTTGCAGGCTGACCAATACCTGGCTATCGCCGGTGAGCTGCAATTGCGGGTCTTGCAGCAAACGCTGGCGCTGATTGCTGAGCAGGAGACGAACAAGCAAATTGCTGGGTGCACTTAATGTACAGTCTGGCTGTGAGCCATGACTGGTGGACAGAGCGATCCCTTCGTTGCCAGGCTGGAGATACAGTTGCCAGTCTGGATCACGGCCCTGAACCAGTATGGTCTTGCCCTCCAGCGGAGCGAGACGTCTGGCCGTCAGTGGGTCGCGGTTCAGCGCCAGCTTGAGGCTACGCTCCGTTGCAGCAAGCATTGCTCGGGTCAGCATCAGGGCTTGATTCCCCGATGCAGCGCTACTACGCCACCGGTCATATTGTGAAAAGTAACCCGGGCAAATCCTGCCTCTTCCATCATGGCTTTGAGTGTTTCCTGATCCGGATGCATGCGGATCGACTCGGCAAGATATCGGTAGCTCTCTGAATCGTTGGTAACCAGCTTGCCCATCAGCGGCAGCAGCTTGAACGAATACTGGTCATAGGCCCGTGACAACCACTTGTTGCCGGGTTTGGAAAACTCCAATATCAGCAAACGGCCCCCAGGCTTCAATACGCGGAGCATCGAGGCGATAGCGCGATCCTTGTGAGTTACGTTACGCAAACCAAAGGCGATGGTGATGCAATCGAAATGATTGTCCGCAAAAGGCAATGCTTCGGCATCCGCCTGTACGAATCGGACATTACCTGCCACGCCGAGATCCAGCAGGCGGTCACGACCGACCTTGAGCATGGACTCATTGATATCGGCGAGGACTACTTCGCCCTCCGGGCCAACCAGGCGCGAAAATTTCTGGGCCAGGTCACCTGTGCCGCCGGCGATATCCAGAACCCGGTTGCCCGGACGCACACCGGACAGTTCGATAGTAAAGCGCTTCCATAAACGATGTATGCCGCCTGACATTAAATCGTTCATCAGGTCGTAACGCGCTGCGACCGAATGGAATACATCGGCTACGCGCGCCGCCTTCTCCGACTCGTCCACGGTCTGGTAGCCAAAGTGTGTAGTGCGATCTGTTTTCTGCTCGTCTGTCATGGGCTCGTCTGCCTGGGCAAATCAGCGCTCATTCTAACCACTTTTTCATTCTGAGCGGGGCTTTTCAGGTGGACAAGCTGTCGCACAGGCAGGATGACGTTAGACTGGCTTTGGGGCATGCTGTGGCACTGGTAACTAACAAGAGAGATACCCTATGGCGACTGTCGATATCACCCGCGAGCACAACCTGGGCAAGGATGAGGCGCGTTTGCGAGCGCAGAAACTGGCAGACAAGCTGGCGCAGAAGCTGGATGCCAAGTGCACGTGGGAAGGCGATGATCTAAAATTCAAGCGCAGTGGAGCTGATGGCTGCATCAGTGTTTCGGAGAATCAGGTACATGTGACGGTCAAGCTGGGCATGATGCTTACGCCTATGGCGGGCATGGTCAAAGGCGAGATTGATAAAGCGTTGGATAAGTATTTGAGTTGAAATCACGCTTTTAGTATGTTTTTTCTAATTTTGATCGGTAGTTTGGCTTCCAAGGATCGATATCCGGTCCACTTTTAAATACATCAAAGGAGTCACTACCATGGCCAAATCCACAGCCAAGAAAGTTGAAGAAAACACCGCGTCTGCTGCAAGCGATATGAAAAACTACGCCCACCAGATTTGGTTGGCAGGCCTGGGTGCCTACGCCAAGGCCGGTAAGGAAGGCGCCGACTACTTTAAAAAGTTGGTAACTGAAGGCGAAGCAGTCGAGAAGCAAGGCAAGGAACTGGTTTCCAGCCAGGTTGAGTCTGCTACCAGCCGTGTTAACAGCAAGGTAGAAAGCCTGCGTGAGCGCTTTCAGACACGCACAGGTTCCAGCCTGAACAAAGTTGAAGAAGTATTCGACGATCGTGTTGCCTCTGCGTTGAGCCGCATGGGTATTCCCAGCAAGAAAGACATTGATCAGGTATCTGCTAAGCTGGATGATCTGAACGCTGCAATCAAGTCGATGCAAAGCAAGTAAGGTCACAAAGGAGTCACTCCATGGCGGGCAAGAAAAAGCAGGAAAAAGACACAGGTTGGATCAGCGATATAGAAAGCTATTCGCGGCAGATCTGGCTGGCAGGTTTGGGCGCTTACGCCAAGGTCGGTAAGGAGGGTGTCAAACTCTTCGATACGCTGATCAAGGATGGCGAGCAAGCTGAGAAAGCGGCTAAAGCCGAAATCGACAAGCAAGTCGATACCGTTAAAGGTAAGGCAAGCAAAACCAAGAAAGATTCTGTCGAGGCTACCAAGTCCAAGGTCGACAAGGCCCGGGGCAAGGTGTCAAGCAGATGGGATGAGCTGGAAGCTGCTTTTGACAAGCGTCTTAACAGTGCCGTGTCCCGCCTGGGTGTGCCTTCACGCGACGAAGTAAAAGCGTTGAATGCGAAAGTTGATGAGCTGACCAAATTGATCAGCACATTGAAGGGTGCCAAGGCGCCGGTGAAGGCGGCTCCTAAGGTTGCAGTCAAGCCGATAGTAAAGCCCGCAGTCGCTAAGCCTGCGGCCAAAAGCTCTCCGGCTAAGGTCAAGGCCCCGGTTGCAGCGAAAGCGCCAGCCAAGCCCAAGGCACCAGCTAAGCAGCGCACGACTGCTGCTAAGCCGCAGGCGGCTCCAGGCAAGATTGACGCTACCGCTCCGGCGGCACCAGCGGCAATCAGTCCGGTTACGTCAGCGGAGAAGCCAGCGAATAGCTGACGTCTGCTGAGATGACTAACCCGACCCGCGCAAGTAGGTCGGGTTTTTTATTGCCTGAGGGTAGAGATTTCTGCTGTCAGATTACAGTCCGATTCAATCGTAGCGTTCTATCAGGCTGCTCATCCAGTGACGGGTATCGGCTTCAAGATAGGGTACTAGCAGCCCCAGCACCTGCTGCACTGCATGGGTAGGGTCACCGTCTGCGCGACTACTGATGCGCTGGTAGTCGAGCCAGAACAGAACGGTTTGGCAAAGTGCGTCGAGCAGCCGTTCGAGGGCGCGATCATCGCACCGCAGGCGCTCTTGATCCCGGAGTGCAAGGAGCAGCTCCAGCAATGTGCCGCGAAGCGCTTCAACCCACTGCCGCATACTTCGAGAGATCAGGCTGTAGCGCCCCATGAGGTTGGACAGGTCCTGAAACAGGAAGCGGTATGCGATGATCGACTCGAACAACAGGTGAAGAAAAAGCCAATAGTCCTCGGGCTCAAGCCCTTGCGGGTCGGCTTCGAGGTGAAGCAATCCATGGGTCTTGTCCATGAAGTCAGCGAGTAACTCTTCCAGCAATGCTTCCTTGCCACGAAAATGGTAGTAGAGATTGCCGGGGCTCATATCCAGCTCATTGGCTATATCCAGCGTGGTGACATTTGGTTCGCCATCTTCGTTAAACAGCTCCAGAGCACATTGCAGGATACGTTCACGCGTTTTCATTGCTGCTCCCTCATGATTGGTGAACGTAACGCCCGGGTGCGGGCTGTAATGGTGGGAATGCGGCGCTACCCAGAACTTTTGGTGCAGCGACGATCTTCCCGCTGTGCAATTTGAGCCAGGCTGTCCAGTGGTGCCGCCAGCTACCTGACTGAGGGCTATATTTATTCAGCCATTCGGGCATGTCATCGTGTGCAACTTTTCCGGCACGAAACCAGGCGCCGGGATGGTCAGGCGGGTTTATCAGGCTCTGGATATGCCCGCTGTGACTTTGCACAAACGTGCTGTCGCCACCCAGCCGTTGGCCGGGGAAGCTATTATGGCAGGGTACGATGTGATCATGCTGTGCACCCAGGTGCCAGCTGGGAGTGGTGATTGCGCGCAGGTCGATAGAACACCCTTGCAGGACTAGGCTGCCTGGACAGGCAAAGGGGTCACGTTCGAAATAGTCCAGTAGGTCGTCCACCAGATGGGCCGGAAGACGCGTGCTGTCCTGGCTCCATGACATTATCTCCCGTGGCATAGGTGTGTGTCCCAATGCGTATCGATCCAGTGCCTGAGGCCAGACGAATTGTTCCGGACGTTGCCATGCAAAAGCGCGAGCCATATCCTCAGCCGGCAGAAAGCCACGCTGCCATACTTTTAAGCGCAGTCGCTGGCGGGCTGCAGGGCCAAGCAAGCGAACCAGTCCGGTGCTCAGACGAGCGTCAATCGGCGTGACCATATAGCTGGCAGCACAGACTCTATCGCCTTGCCTTCTACTCGTTAATACGCCTTGTAGCAACAAAGTGAGCAGGCCCCCGGCGCAGACACCGAGCAGGCTGACCGGGGCATGGTTGGTCACCTGGCTCACGATTTTCAGTGCGTGATCGCAGGCCCTGACATAGTGGTTGAAGCCCGATCCGCAGTGACTCGCGTCTGGGTTACGCCAACTGATAAGGAACACATGCAATCCCTGATCAAGGGCATGCTTGACCAGGCTGGTGCGTTCGGTCAGATCCAGCAAATAAAAACGGTTGAGCGGTGGAGGGATTATTAACAGGGGGCTGGCGTGTAGCTGTACCGTTGTGGGGCGATACTGGATAAGTTCGAATAGTGGCTCGCGAAGAATCACCTGTCCGGGCGTATGCGCCAGGTCTCGACCTACAAGGAAAGCGTCGTCAGGGCACAGCGGAGCTAGGGGTTGCCGCAATACAATGTCGGCAGCCAGGTTCTGTGCGCCTTGGCAAAGGCTAGCTCCGCGCGTAGCCTTTACGCGCTCGAGAATCCGTGGATTGAATGGTGTATTGCTGGGCGCGAGGGTTGCGCTGAGCATCTCACCAAGCTGAATGAGCCGTGCACGATCTGTTTCGGCAATATCGAGTCCGCTCAACCACTGTTGATACTGCACTGTGCTACCAAGCCACATCTGCAATATACGCTGGAGCAAAGGGTTGCTTTGCCAGGCAGGATGATCGAACCGGCTATCACGTTGCGGGATGGCTAGAGTGCTCTGGCCGCGCGCTGCACGAAGTAATTGCGTAACGAGCCTAGCCAGTTGTCTGGTGTGATACGAGCGTTGCGCTGGCAGCGTACCCAATACGGCTTGCAAGCTGTTGGCGAGATCGCCTGCCAGGGCCGCCGATCCGGTATGGGCACTGCTCACGGGCATCCAGCGTTCCTTGTCCAGATACAAAATAATTGATTGGAAGTGCAGCCAATGTATCGCGCGGCATTGCTCTGGCCAGTCGTTGTTTCAGCGCTTTGCTGCCGTTTCCCTGGGGGGCCGAATTACAGCCGGTCGCCTTTCCTCATGGAGAAAACGCATGATGATCGGCGCTACTGCGTCTGCCCGAGTAATCAGGAAAAGGTGTCCATCATCAATCACGTGAAGCTCGGCATTCGGGATACGCCAGGCGATCATGCGCATGTTGACCAGTGGGATGATGGGGTCGTCGTCACCGGCCAGCACCAGTGTTGGCTGATGGATTTTATGCAACCAGTGAATGCTGGTCCAGGCGATGCCAGCGGCCAACTGCCAGTAGTAACCCATCTTGCCTGAGGAGCGAACCTTCGCTGCATGACTGCGAGCTAGATTGGGATCGCGGCGGAATGCACCGCCATAAATGTCAGGGGCAATCTTGATGACATGAGATGGCTGGATATAACGCCTGGGGCTGGCCATCTTGAGAAGGACCTTGGGTTTGCCCGGTACCATGGCCATACCCGCGGAGGTGGCTGCGAGAATGAGTTTCTTGCAGCGTTCAGGATAGTCATGGGCGAATTGCTGCGCCAGCGCGCCCCCCCAGGAAACGCCAATGACGTTGACCTGACCGTAATCCAGGTAATCGAGCATGCGTGCAGCAAGCTTGGCCAGACCTGGGAAACGGAAGGGTGTTTTGGGCGTCGAGGAGCCACCAACACCGGGGGCGTCAAAGACGATGACTTCCATGTCAGGGTCAAGTGCTTTGACAAATGGAAAAACTAATTCGAGATTCGCGCCAATGCCGTTAAAGATAAGCAATGGCGGGATATGACTCTTGCCCCGTCGGACGGCCGTGCGCAAGAATTGGCCATCTAACTCAATGGTGCGAAATACAAATGACTGAGGCATGTATCGATCTCGTTTGCACGCTCCTAGCGTTCGTGGACGTAAGTCCCGGGCGCCGCTTCCATCGGCGCAAATTCTTCACTGCCGAGTTTTGTGGGCGCAGGTTTCATTTTGCCAGCCCGTGCGTGCAGCCAGTTGAGCCAGTACGGCCACCAAGAGTCTGCCTGCTTGGTGGCGGTTTCCAGCCATTCCTTCGGATCGTCAGGCATATGCGTGTTGGTAAAGAAGCGCGACTTGGGGTTGCCAGGCGGATTCAGGATGCTCTGGATATGACCACTGGAAGACAGCACAAACTCACACTTGCCGCCTAGAAGCTGCGCTGATTTATAACAGGCGTCCCAGGGAGTGATGTGATCATTCAGTCCAGCGATACAGAAAAAGTCTGCCTTTACCTGCTTGAGATCAATGGGTGTTCCGCAGACCTCTAATGCTTTTGCCCGGGTCAGAGGGTTGGTCTTGAACATTTCCAGGAACTCGCCATGCAACGCTGCGGGCAAGCGGGTAGTGTCGTTGTTCCAGAAAAGAATGTCGAACACCGGCGGCTCGTTGCCCAGCAGGTAATTATTGACCCAATAGTTCCATATCAGGTCATTGGGACGCATCCAGGCAAATACCTTGGCCATGTCCCTGCCCTCCAGAACGCCGTTCTGGTAGGACATACGCCGCGCTGCCTCAATTGATCGTTCGTCTGCGAACAGTGCGACCTGCGTTTTTATCCGGGTATCCAGCACGCTGACCAACAGGGTGAAGGCGTGTACTTTCTTTTCTTTCAAAGCAGCATAATGACCTAGCAGCGATGCGGTAGTGATGCCGCCGGAGCAGGCGCCAAGCATGCTCAGATCCTTGCTACCAGTGATCGCCAGGACGACGTCGATGGCTTCTTTCAGCGCCTCGATATAGGTCGAAAGGCCCCATTCACGCTGGGATTTGGTCGGATTGCGCCAGCTGACAACGAAAGTCTGCATGTGACTTGCAGTCAGATAGCGAGCGAGACTCTTTTCCGGCGACAGGTCGAATACGTAAAACTTGTTGATCTGAGGCGGCACGACGAGCACCGGGCGCTCGTAGACTTCTTCGGTCAGGGGCTTGTACTGGATCAGTTCCAGCACCTCGTTACGAAACACGACCGAGCCTTTGGTGATGGCGAGATTCTTACCGACCTCGAAGGCCTTCATGTTTACCTGGCTGGGCATGCCACCGTTGTTGGCTATGTCGTGTACCAAGTGGGTTAAACCGTCTTTCAGGCTTGTGCCGCCGGTTTCGAAAAAACGTTTGATCGCCGCGGGATTAAGTGCGGTATTGGTTGGTGCCATGGCTTCTGTCAGGAGCGAAATGACAAATTGCGCGCGTGCAATATCCTGCGTAGGAAGGTTCGAGGAGGTGATCCATTCGTTGAGCTCGGTCCGCCAGGCCAGATAGTTCTGCATATAGCGCCGATATAACGGGTTGAGACTCCACGTGGGGTCAAGGAAGCGTTTGTCTTCTGGAGTCGGCGCTATTTCAGAGCGCCCAAGCATGACTCGGGTGACGGCCATTGACAATTTGCCGATATGTTTGAGGCTGTGTACGGGCTGTTTGACGGTCTGTTGCATGACCTGTCTGGCCGTGTTGATGATGTCGCGCGTGGGTGCGCCGATTACCGGGTTCGGCCCGAGAATACTCTCGCTTGCCCTCTTGCCTAGCTCTTCATTATTGTTGTGGCCCATCGGGTAATGCTCCGTAGGTTAGCAGATCTCAGTAATAACTGATGGTCGTGGCGTTTTTTTGAAGGTATGAAGGGGGTCTTCGAGAATCCAATCAATTGTGACCTTATGATTCAAATTAGCATGGCTTGCGCGGCAGTTAAATAAATTTTTTCCTTGCTTGGAGGTATTTAGATGCTTGTTCGCGGTTGTTGGGTCGCAGAGAGTAGGCTCAGGGGCTAAAGCGGACTGCGCTGGTATGTGGGTCACGGCTGGCGCCGGCATCGTGCATTTGATCAAGGTATGCCTGCCAGCGACTGGATTGTTCGATCGCTAGTTCATGCAGGTAATCCCAGGTATACAGGCCGCTATCGTGTCCGTCATCGAAGATCAGCTTCAGAGCGTAGCGTCCGGCGGGCTCCGCTCCGCTTAGCGCAACATGCTGTTTACCGGTCTGCAGCACGGGTCTGCCGTGGCCGCGCACCTCAGCTGAGGGAGAGTGCACGCGCAAGTATTCGGCGGACAGATCGAAGCTTCGGCCATCGGCATAGGTGAGGCGTAAGGTGCGCGAGGCTTTCTGCAGTTTTATGGCTGTGGGAACGGGTGCGGGCGACATGGGCTGTCCCTCTTGGTGGGCCGAGCTGTTGCAGACCTGTAAGCAAGTGCCTGGTCTGCAACGCGCTGCCCGGGTGCTGGTCTAGAGAATATAGCGGGACAAGTCCTCGTTTACCGCCAACTCGCCGAGATGTTCGTCCACGTAGGCCGCATCGATCACGATCGCGGTGCCGTCTTGTGTTGAAGCGAGGTCGCCGGCACTGAAGGAAATGTCTTCCAGCAGCCGTTCAAGTACCGTATGCAGGCGACGGGCACCAATATTCTCGGTCTTCTCGTTGACCTGCCAGGCGATCTCGGCCAGCCGGCTGATTGCGTCGTCGGCAAACTCGATGGTCAAACCTTCGGTTTGCATCAGAGCGCGATACTGCTCGGTCAGAGAGGCGTCGGGCTCGGTCAGAATGCGCTCAAAGTCACTGGGCGTCAGGGATTTTAGTTCGACGCGGATGGGCAGGCGGCCTTGCAGCTCGGGAATCAGATCTGAGGGCTTGGTCAGATGAAAGGCACCCGAAGCGATGAACAGGATATGGTCAGTCTTGACCATGCCGAATTTGGTATTGACCGTGCAGCCTTCGATCAGAGGTAGCAGGTCGCGCTGGACCCCTTCGCGTGAAACGTCCGCGCCGCTGCCGCTATCGGCACGCTTGCTCACCTTGTCGATCTCGTCGAGGAAGACGATGCCATTCTGCTCGACTGCCTCGATGGCTTTAGATTTGAGTTCTTCCTCGTTGACCAATTGCGCCGCTTCCTCGTCACGAATCAGTTTGAACGCTTCCTTGACGGTGAGCGTGCGCGTCTTGCGCTTGTCCTTGCCAAAGCTGGAAAACATGTTCTGCAGCTGGCTGGTCATTTCTTCCATGCCCGGTGGTGTCATGATCTCCACGCCGACAGGCGCATCGGCTACGTCGATGTCTATTTCTTTGTCATCCAGCTGGCCTTCGCGCAGGCGCTTGCGAAACAGTTGTCGGGTGCTGCTGTCTTCCCGGGCAGGCTGGTCGCCGGTACCTTGACGAGCGGGCGGCAGGAGTGCGTCAAGGATTCGCTCTTCGGCGGCATCTTCGGCGCGGTGGCCGACCTTGGCTATCTCCTGCACGCGGAGCATCTTTAAGGCCGCATCGACCAGATCGCGAATGATCGATTCGACATCACGACCGACATAGCCCACTTCAGTAAATTTGGTAGCTTCGACCTTGATAAAAGGAGCCTGTGCCAGCTTGGCAAGACGGCGGGCAATTTCGGTTTTGCCTACACCGGTCGGACCAATCATCAGGATATTCTTGGGGGTCACTTCGTTGCGCAGTGCGTCGGGCAGCTGCTGGCGACGCCAGCGATTGCGCAGCGCGATGGCTACGGCGCGCTTGGCGTCCTGCTGACCAATAATATGGCGGTCCAGTTCATGGACAATCTCGCGGGGGGTCATGGACATGCTTGTGATTCTGGGCGCCTCAGGTATTGGCGTCCAGCTCCTCGATTGTCTGGTTATGGTTGGTATAGATGCATATCTCACCGGCGATACTCAGGCTCGACTCGACAATTTCGCGGGCAGACAGGTCGGTATGGCGCAGTAGAGCGGTGGCGGCAGATTGGGCAAATGGCCCGCCGGAGCCGATCGCGATCAGTCCTTCTTCGGGCTCGATGACATCCCCATTGCCGGTAATGATCAAGGACGCATCTTTGTTAGCAACCGCCAGAAGGGCTTCGAGACGGCGCAGGGCGCGGTCGGTACGCCAGTCTTTTGCCAGCTCAACCGCGGCGCGCACCAGATTGCCCTGGTGTTTCTCCAGTTGCGCTTCAAAGCGCTCGAACAATGTGAAGGCGTCGGCGGTCCCTCCGGCGAAACCGGCGATGACTTGGTCCTTGTATAGGCGGCGTACTTTGCGGGCATTGCCCTTCATCACGGTGTTGCCCAGAGAAACCTGGCCATCGCCACCGATTACGACCTTGCCGTGCCGGCGAACAGAAACGATTGTAGTCACGCGCAACTCCTGGTTGGCTGGTCTGCAGTAAATGGAGGGCGCAGCACATTCTGCCCCATAAAGCTTATCTTGGGGCACCCGGAGCTATTTCAAGTTTTGATCTGCCGCGCCGCCCTGAACCGAGGTTGTTCAGGGCGATTAGTCAGGGCTTGGCGGTACGCTGCTGCAGCAACAAGTTGTCGAATCCATTGCCGGTCAGTACTTGCTGGGCCTGGCTCAGCTTGGTGCGGTCGGTGTAGGGGCCGACCTGAACCCGGTACCAGACGTCACCACTACCCAGGCGGGCATCTTCTAACCGAACATCCAGGCCCAGCAGTAGTATTTGCGCCCTGACCCGATCGGCTTCCGCCTGCTTGCGAAAGGATCCTGCTTGCAGGAAGAACCGGGTTCCCGTGTCTTTGGCGGCGCCAGACGGGCTATCCACCTGCGGGTCTGCTGCCGGCGCGACTTCGGGTACGCCGCCCTGCGGGACTATCACTTCGGACTCAGGCAGCAAAGTATAGAAGTCATACCGTGGCTCTTCCGTTGCCTTGCGAGTCTGACTCGGCGGGGGTGCTGGTGGCGTCTTGTCGCGCTTGACCGTCTCCTTGCCGGGTTCGAGCTGAAACAAAAAGGCGATGAATAGGCCTATGGCCAATCCACTGACCAGCCAAAGCCAGCCGGGAATGGCGCGGCGTGGCGCAGACTGTTGGCGGCTGGCGCCGCGTCTGGGGGCTTTGCGTGCTTTGGCCATACTGCTTACATGCGCTCCAGCGTATTGATGCCGAGCAGGTTGAGTCCCTGCTGCAGAGTGCGGCCGGTCAGGGCAGCCAGGCGCAAACGGCTATCGCGCTGGGCGATCTCATCTGCAGCCAGTATCGGGCATTGCTCATAAAAACCGGAAAATCGACCTGCCAGTTCGTACAAATAATGGCAGAGTACATGAGGGGTGCCTTCGCGGGCGACATAATCCAGCGTTGCGGCGAATTGGGCCAGATGAGCGCCGAGTTCGACCTCGGTCGGTTGCGCCAACTGCATGGGCCCCAGATCGTCCAGTTGCGTCATGCTGCGTTCGAGCTTGCGAAATACACTGGCAACGCGGGTGTAGGCATACATAAGGTAGGGAGCCGTATTGCCCTCGAAGCTGAGCATCTGCTCGAAATTGAAGTTGTAATCGCTGCTGCGATGTTTCGACAGGTCGGCATACTTGACAGCGCCGATACCGACGGCATGTCCGATCTCGCGCAACTCACTTTCGGCCAACTCAGGATTCTTCTGTGCGACCAGGCGGTGCGCTCGTTCTTCAGCCTCATCGAGTAAATCGGTCAGTTTGACGGTGCCGCCAGAACGGGTCTTGAAGGGTTTGCCGTCGGCTCCGTTCATTGTGCCAAACCCCATGTGTTCGAGCTGCATGCTGTCAGGGACAAATCCGGCCAGACGCGCAACGGCGAAGACCTGCTGGAAATGCAGGGCCTGACGCTGGTCGACGAAATACAACACCCGGTCAGCATTAAGTGTCTGGTGTCGATAGCGCATTGCAGCCAAATCGGAGGTCGCATACAAATAGCCACCACCGGCCTTCTGGATAATCACCGGTAGGGGATTGCCGTCGGCATTCTTGAACTGATCGAGGAATACGCACTGCGCGCCTTGGCTTTCGGTCAAAAGCCCAGCCGTGCGTAGCTGGTTTACGACGCTGGCGAGTTGATCGTTGTACGCGCTCTCTCCGCGCACATCGGTAGTGCTCAGGCTTACACCGAGGCGGTCGTATACTGCTTGGCAGTGCCCCAGCGAGATACTGTTGAATGTGTCCCAGAGACCCAAACATGCGGGATCGCCAGCTTGCAGCTGAACCACGCGCTCGCGGGCTCGGTCGGCAAAATCGGGGCTTTCATCGAAACGCTGCTTGGCTTGCCGATAGAAGTTCTCCAAGTCCGCCAACTCAGCTTCGGCGTCGACACTGTGTTCTTCCAGATAGGCCAGTAACATACCGAACTGGGTGCCCCAGTCGCCCACGTGATTCTGGCGAATAACGCTGTGACCCACGTATTCAAGCACGCGGGTGACGGCATCACCGATAATGGTTGAGCGCAGATGGCCGACGTGCATCTCCTTGGCCAAGTTGGGCGATGAGTAGTCGACTACTATCCGCTGGGATAGCTGAGCAGGAATAACGCCGAGTCGTTCGTGCTGCAACGCTTCATCTAGGCGCGCAGCCAGCCAATCCCGGCTCTGAAAAATATTTATGAAGCCGGGTCCGGCTATGCCGACCTCGGAGATTGCTTCGTGGGCTGGCATGGCAGCAATGATTTTTTCCGCCAGGTCGCGCGGCTTCATCCTCGCCGGCTTGGCCAGCGTCATGGCCAGGTTGCTGGCAAAGTCGCCATGGGCTTTATCGCGGGCAATCTCGACCTGGATCGACGGTGCGACGTCGGACGGCAATACGCCTTCGCTCTGGAGGCGGCTGACGGCGCTGCCGAGCAGTTGGCTGATAAGATTCTTCATATGCAATAGGGTATCCGGCATCTGCCTGTGGAAAGCCAGTCATTATCCGGGTTCGACAAGGGATTGCCAAATCTGTCTTTGCCGGGGTGGCTGGCTGGAGCCGTGCTAGAACATATCCAGTGGGTCGACATCGATGGACCAGCGGACTTTACGACTGAGGCTGTGGCTTTCGAGCTGGACCAGCCAATGGTGCAACAACTGATGCAATGCGGAACGTTGTGGCGCCTGCACCAGCAGTTGCGCCCGGTAACGGCCGGCTCGCCGCTCCATGGGGGAAGGCACCGGACCGAGCATGTCGATTCGGTCCAGACCCAGATCGAGGCAGAGTGCTTCAGCTAGCTCGCAGGCCGATTCGAGAAACGTATCGGCTGTGGCGGCGTTGTTCGCCTCGGCACGGAGCAGGGCGATGAAGCTGCACGGTGGCAGTCCGGCTTTTTCGCGGGCGTCGAGCTCATGCTGAGCGATGGTGGCATAGCCGTGTTCGGTTAGATCGATCAACAAAGGGTGTTCAGCCATGTGGGTCTGGATCAATACCTGGCCGGGTTTTTCTGCCCGCCCGGCCCGCCCCGCGACCTGGGTAATCATCTGGGCCATGCGCTCGGGCCCACGAAAGTCGGAAGAGAACAGGCCGCCGTCGGCGTCCAATATGGCTACCAGTGTGACATCGGGAAAATGATGCCCCTTGGCCAGCATCTGCGTGCCGACCAGCAGGCAGGGCTGCCCGGTTTGAATGCGTGCGAGCATGTCCTGCATGGCTTTCTTTCGGGCCATGCTTTCGCGATCAATGCGCAGTACCGGGAAATCCGGAAAGCAACTGGTCAGATGCTCTTCGGTGCGCTCGGTACCCGCACCCAGCGAGCGCAGCTCCGTGCCTTGGCAGGTTGGACAATGACGGTCGATCGGCCGCTGGCTGTCGCAATGATGACAATGAAGACGCGCCGGCGACTGATGGACGGTCATGCGTGCGTCGCAGCGGGTGCACTCAGCCATCCAGCCACAGTCATGGCACATGAGTGTAGGTGCAAACCCGCGGCGGTTGATAAATACCAGTACCTGGTTGCCCTTGTTCAGGTGCTCGCCGATGGCCTCGACCATGGGGCGACACAACCCAGCTTCCAGCTTGCGGCTGCGAATATCGATGCACTGAAATACAGGGGGTTTTGCGTGACCTGCACGTTCAGTGAGATGCAGGTGCCGGTAGCGTCCGCGTCTGACATTGTAAAGACTCTCCAGCGAGGGCGTGGCGGAGCCGAGAATAATGGCGGTATTTTCCAGATGCGCGCGGTAAACGGCCAAGTCCCGTGCGTTGTAACGCAAGCCTTCCTGCTGCTTGAAGGACAGGTCATGCTCTTCATCGACAATGATCAGTCCGGGTCGTGCCAGCGGCGTAAAGATGGCCGACCGCGTGCCGATCACGATACCTGCTTCGCCGTCACGTGCCGCGACCCAGGCATCGAGCCGCTCGCGGTCATTGAGGCCAGAGTGCAGGATCACTACGGGTACGCTGAAACGCCTTTGAAAGCGCTCAAGTGTTTGTGGCGTCAAGCCAATCTCGGGGATCAGCACCAGCACCTGTCGGCCCTCGCCTAGACAGTGCTCGATGGCTTGCAGGTACACTTCGGTCTTGCCACTACCGGTCACGCCATCCAGTAACCAGGCAGCGAAGCCGTCTTGTGCCTTAATCGCTTCTAGCGCAGAGGCCTGTTGCGCATTGGCTGGTAGCCGGGATTCGCGTAGCAATGGTAAAGGCTCATGGATGTGATGGTGGGATTGGCTTATGCGCTGAACCAGCCCTTTTTTCTCCAGCGCTTCAAGTGTGTCGCGGCTCAAGCCCCATTGGCTGGTCAGTGCATGGGATAGGCCGTGAGGATGTTTGGCGAGCATCTGTACCGCCAGCTTCTGCTTGGCTGCACGACTGATCGCCGGATGTTCGGGGTACGCGCCGGGCAACAATTGCCAGAGACGATCCTGACGCGCGATAGCTGGCTCGCCCTGGCGCAGCAGCGTAGGTAGCGCGCAGCTAAGGGTGTCGCCAAGGCCATGCTGATAATAGCTGGCCGTCCAGCAGCACAGTTGCCATAGGGTTTCCGGCAGCAAAGGCGTCAGGTCGACCAGTTCGACTGCGCGCTTCAGGCGCGCCGGCGGGACGTCCGAGGTATCACTCAGGGAGGCAATCACCCCTACCATCTGGCGCTGTCCGAAAGGCACGCGGACACGCTGGCCTGGGCGCAGGTCCTCTTGTCGAACGCCATTGGGCGCTTGATAATCGAATAGTCGTCGCAGCGGCGAGGGCAGTGCGACCTGCAGTATGGGTCCGGACACATCGGCTCCTTCGTGGGTCGTGCATGTTAGCATCGCCGGGCCATTCGCATGAGACTTGCGTTGCGGCAGGTATCTGGTATTATCGCCGACCTATTTTAAGGTCTCTGCGTATTAGCGCCGGGACTGTCAGACAACCACAGTGCGGTGCCAGATCAGGTCGATCGGGTGGCGGCACACCTACCGAGGAAATATCCCATGAAAGCTGATTTGCATCCTGTTTATCAGGAAATCGAAGCCACCTGCAGCTGCGGTAACGTGATCAAGACCCGTTCCACGCTGAAAAGCGGCATCCATCTGGACGTCTGCTCCGAGTGTCACCCCTTCTACACTGGCAAGCAGAAGATGCTGGACACCGGCGGTCGTATTGAGCGCTTCAAGCAGCGTTTCGGCGCCGTTAGCTCCAAGTAATCACCATGCTCGGCCGCTTGACAGTGTCGGCTACGAAGCTAGTGAATAGAAAGGCGTTCCTTTGGAGCGCCTTTTTTATTGCCTGGCTGATCGCCCTGCCGTCCCAGGCAGATCCCTGTGCGGCGGTGGGAGCGGGTAGCAACGTTGTCAGTCGTTTCGCGATTGACGGCGATACGCTGGAGCTGGTGGACGGGCGCCGCGTACGACTGCTGGGTATCGATACGCCCGAAATTGGTCGGCGCGGCAAGTCCTCAGAGCCTTTCGCCCAGGTGGCAAGAAAACGTCTTGAGCAACTGACACAGTCTTCTGGCCTGCGCATGTATGTGGGTGAGCAGCCGCAGGATAGATACGGCCGGATCCTGGCTCATTTGTTCGCTGCAGATGGCCGCAATATCGAGGCGCAATTGCTGGAGGAGGGTCTGGGATTCGCACTGGTGGTCCCACCCAATGATCGATTGATGACCTGTCACGGCATAGCAGAACGGGTTGCTCGCGCGGCGGATCGCGGTATATGGAGCCGTTCACCGGTCATGCCGGCCGCCAGGGTTGCCGATGGCGGCTTCACCTTGATCAGTGGGCGAATTACATCCGTCAGTGAGGGAAGGGGTCATCTCTGGCTGGATCTGGACGGCCCCGTCACACTGCGTATCGGTCGGGACGAGCGAGTTTCCTTCATGGATATGCTTGGAAATCGGCCGCCGGCGAACTGGGTGGGGCGCAATGTGGAGGCGCGTGGCTGGGTAGTGGATCGCCAGCGCAAGGGCTCGTCGCCAAAGGCCTATAAAAGGTTCATGCTGCCAGTACGTCATCCCTTTATGCTGGAGATCAAATGATGCGCTATTGCTTCCCATATTTGGTGCTTTCAGTATTGCTGATGCTGCAGGGTTGCGCGGTCAACCCAGTCACCGGCAAGCAAGATTTCGTGATGATGTCCGAAAGCCAAGAGCTCGCCATGGGCAGTCAGGCCAACGCTCAGATCAATCAGCAGATGTCGATGGTAGAGAGCGCGGCCTTGCAAAGTTACGTGCAGCGGGTGGGCGAGGGGCTCGCACGCAATAGTCACCGCAGTAATCTTGAATACCATTTCAAAGTCGTTGATTCCGCTGATATCAATGCCTTTGCACTGCCAGGCGGTTACATTTTCATGAATCGGGGCCTGATGGCCTACCTGAACTCGGAAGCAGAGCTGGCAGCGGTGCTGGGGCACGAAATCGGGCATGTGACTGCCCGCCATGGGGTCCGTCAACAGAGCATGGCCATGGGCTCGGGTCTGCTGGGGCAACTGGTCACAATCGGAACTGGAGTGCAGGCCGCGGGCGACTTGAGTAATCTGCTTGGGTCCGCTTTAGTCAAGGGGTACGGTCGTGACATGGAGCTACAGGCAGACGGTCTGGGTGCCGAATACCTGGCTCGAAGCGGCTATCGACCCGATGCCGTGCTGGAAGTCATCGGAGTGCTCAAGGATCAGGATACCTTTGCCCGCGAGCAGGCGGCGGCACAAGGCAAGCAAGTTGAAAGCTATCATGGCTTATTTGCCTCTCATCCGACGCATGATCAACGACTGCAGCAGGTAGTGGAACAGGCCCAGGCGCTGTCTACCGGCAGCAGCCAGCGCGTGGGCCGCGATGACTATCTCAAGGCTATCGACGGGATGGTATACGGCGAAAGCGAAGCTCAAGGGGTAGTGCGAGATCAACGTTTCTACCATGTGCCCTTGAATATGCGCCTCGATTATCCACGCGGCTGGACCGTTCTAAATCGGCCAGACGTGGTTTTGGGGCACACGGAAGATGAGAGCGCATTTATTGCGATGACGCTCGAGACGGTTGATGAAAAATCCAATGTGGCTGATCTGCTACGCATGCGTGCAGGCAAGCAACAGCTGACACAGGAGCAGCGTTTTTCTGGTCAGGGCTTTCAAGGCCTCATGGCCATTCTGCCTGGGCAGAGTCCACGTCGGGTAGCGGCCATCCTGCGCAAGGATCAGTTGGTTTTGTTCATTGGCGCTGTCCGTGGTCAGGCTCGGCTGGAAAGTCACGATGCGCAGTTCGTCAGTGTTATTCGCAGCTTTGCCGGGCTGAGTGCTGCAGACCGCAAGAAGGCCGCGCCGATGCACATACGTCTGGTGCAGGTGAGTAAAGGTGATACGTATGCACGTTTGGCGCGAAACAGCCCCTTGGGCGATGATGCGCAAGCGCAATTGCGGCTGCTTAACGGCCACTGGCCTGACGGTCAGCCTGAGCAAGGGCAGTGGCTCAAAGTTGTAAGATAATGTCCTTGACATTGATGCGGTGAATGATCTTGTCCGAGGAGGCCATTTTCTGTACAATCTCCGACCCGCATAAGCCACTTGACCGGAATATTGAACATGTCTGATTTGAGAACCGATGCACTCGACTATCATGCCAACCCGCGTCCGGGCAAGCTAAGCGTCGAGCTAACAAAACCTACTGCCACTGCCCGTGACCTTGCGCTTGCCTATAGCCCAGGCGTAGCAGAGCCAGTTCGCGAAATTGCCAAAGACCCTCTCAATGCCTTCAAATATACCGGCAAGGGCAACCTGGTAGCGGTCATTTCCGATGGCACCGCCATCCTTGGTTTGGGTAACCTGGGCCCGCTGGCGAGTAAGCCAGTAATGGAAGGTAAGGGTGTACTGTTCAAGCGATTCGCAGGTATCGATGTATTTGATATCGAAGTCGAATCAGAGAGCTCGCAGGCGTTTATTGATACGGTCCGTCGTATTTCCTGCACCTTTGGCGGCATCAACCTTGAAGATATCAAAGCGCCTGAGTGCTTTGAGATCGAGAAAGCTCTGATTGAGCAGTGCAACATTCCGGTGTTCCACGACGATCAGCACGGCACGGCCATTGTGACTGCCGCTGCAATGATCAACGCACTCGAGCTGGTTGATAAGAAGTTGGAAGATGCCAAGATCGTTTGTCTGGGTGCTGGCGCCGCTGCCATCGCCTGTATGAAGCTGTTGGTCAGCATGGGTTGCAAGGTTGAGAACATCTACATGCTCGACCGCAAGGGCGTTATTCATTCTGGTCGTGATGACCTGAATGAATATAAGGCGATCTTCGCCACCGAAACGGACAAGCGCACACTGTCCGATGCCATGAAGGGCGCGGATGTATTTGTTGGTCTGTCTGGCCCTAATCTGCTGAAGCCGGCTGAGCTGAAGTTGATGGCGGAAAACCCCATTGTGTTCGCGTGCTCCAACCCTGATCCAGAAATCGATCCCGAGCTGGCTCGTGCCGCACGTCCAGACGTGATTATGGCGACTGGTCGTTCGGATTATCCGAACCAGGTCAATAATGTACTGGGCTTTCCCTTCATTTTCCGTGGAGCATTGGATGTCCGTGCTACCAGGATCAACGAAGAGATGAAGATTGCAGCAGTCCACGCGATCCGCAAGCTGGCCAAAGAGCCCGTGCCTGATTATGTCTGCGAAGCATACGGCGGGATCAAGCTCGAGTTTGGTCGCGAATACATCATTCCTAAGCCGATGGACGTTCGTTTGATCGAGGAAGTGCCTGCTGCAGTAGCCAAGGCCGCCATCGATTCAGGGGTAGCCACGTTGCCCTACCCGGCGCATTACCCGCTGAAATCAGTCGAAGACTGCATGTAATCTGGCGGTTATTGACTCGGTAATTGAAAAACCCCGCTTTGGCGGGGTTTTTTATGTCAGTCGTCAGGGCTAGTGAGAGTCAGTCTAACCTTCTGTTGTGCATCCAGATCTGCCAGGAGTAGACAGCCTGATGGCCTGTTTTGGGTTTCCAATAACGCGCGAGCAACCTCCGGTTCCAGATGTTGGCGAAAACAGCGGGACATGGCTCTGGCCCCGTAGCGCCGGTCGAATCCCTGGTTGCCTAGCCAATTTTTGAGCGCCGGCTCAGCGATCAGTTGAACCTGATGGCGTGCCAGCCGACTATTTAGCCGTTCGAGTGCTAGTTCTACTAGCACAATAACCTGATCATCGCCGAGGTGTTGGTAGATCAACTGCTGATCGATACGATTGAGAAATTCCGGAGCAAAGACTTTTTCCAAGGCGTGTTGTTGGTGTTTCTGCTCCTGACGTATTCGCCAGGTCTTGGGCAACAGGCGTCGCCAGCTGTTTTGCTGGCGCTGTTGCCAGGCCCAGATTGACTGTGCACCTACGTTACTGGTCATAAAAATCAGGCTATTGCGAAAATCCAGCGTGCTGGTACCGGAGCTGAGTCGCAATTGTCCGTTGTCAAAAATATTCATCAACGCTCGAATAACCGGTTCACTGGCTTTTTCCAGTTCATCGAACAACACAATACCGGGCTTGCCGAAGGTTCCCTCAACTGCTTCACGGTCAAACAGCGTGTTGCCTTCCTTGCTGCCAACATAGCCCGGAGGAGCGCCGATCAATGAGGCTGCGTAATGCTCCTGTGCCAATGTGTTCATGTCTATCCGGCACAGTGCATCCGAGCGGCCGTGGATGGCCTCAGCCAGCAGGCGCACGGTTTCCGTCTTGCCGACCCCGGTAGGCCCCATCAGTAGCATGACCGCCAGGGGTTTACGGGGATCACCGAGCTCGGCCTTGGTCATGGCCAGGCTAGCGGCCACCGCGTTCAATGCAGCCGTCTGTCCGGTGATGCGCGAGCGCAATAGCTGCATCACCTTGTCCTGATCAAATTGAAAGCGTGATTGGCGCATGATCGGCGTATCGCTGCTCACGCGCTGATTATGCGCCACTACGTCATTGATAAAAGGCATGGATGAATTCCGTCAGGGCCATTAGGCTCCTATTTCCTTGTCCTTACCTGAATGCGGCAGCTCTCCGACCGGACAGTCTTTGACGCCAATAGTGCTGCGTGTCATTTTTTCCACATCGTCCCGCGCCTTTTCTGCATCTAGTACCCAAGTGCGATAGAAGTCGAAGGGGCAGTCGGCTATGCCGCGGTCACCATCACCGGAATTGTAGACGCCGGTATAGCCTCGATGAAGCAGTTTGAACAGGTGGTTCTGGGACTGATCGTTGGCCCGCGCGTCGCGGATTTGCGATACCGACAGCTGGGCGTACTGAATGCCCATATCCTCTTCGCCGCATTCGCCTAAGGTGCGGCCGTCAAAGCCAATAATCGCCGAGTGTCCGAAGTAGGAATAAACGCCATCAAAGCCACTGGCATTAGCAACGGCGACATAGCAGTTGTTGGCCCAGGCCATGCTTTTGGCCATCATCACCTGCTGCTCCTTGGCCGGATACATATAGCCCTGGCAACGGACGATCAGCTCTGCACCCTTCATCGCACAATCGCGCCAGATTTCGGGGTAGTTCCCATCATCGCAGATGATCAGGCTGATTTTCATGCCTTTTGGTCCGTCTGAGACGTAGGTGCGGTCGCCGGGATACCAGCCTTCAATCGGGCACCAGGGTATGCATTTGCGGTACTTTTGAACGATCTCGCCCTGGTCGTTGATTAGTACCAGAGTGTTGTATGGCGCCTTGTGCGGGTGGTCTTCATGTTGCTCGCCAGTCAGTGAGAAGATACCCCAGGTTTTTGCCTGTTTGCAGGCTTGGCTGAAAATACGCGTTTCGTCGCCAGGAATGGTGGCTGCTGTAGCCATCATTTCGTCGTTGTCGTACATGATGCCCATGGTGCTGTATTCCGGGAATACCACCAGATCCATACCGGGAAGACCTTTTTTCATGCCGACGATCATTTCGGCGATGTTGTTAGCGTTAGCAAGCACTTCGTCACGTGTATGCAGTCGGGGCATTTTATAATTGACCACGGCAACACCGACGGTATCAGGGCTGCTTGAAATATCTCCATGACGCATTGGATAGTCCTCTGTTTGCTTGATTAAAAAGGCTCAGGTGAGCTCGATACCCAGTTTGTTAACCCGGTAGCGTAGTTGTCTGAGACTGAGATTCAGGCGCCTGGCAGCTTCTGACTGGTTGTTATTGGTGTCGACCAGCATTGCCCGTATGTGCGCTGCTTCATCCTGATTGACCCAGTTATAAGTGCGTCCGTAAGGTCGCTGCCCCGGGCCGCCTGGCTGAAAAACAGTGGGATCGGTAACCGTGGCAGTCGTTGTTTTGTCATGACTGGTTTGTTGGGGAAGATTGATTGCGCTTTCCGAATCCAGACTGCGTTTGATCTTCGCGCCACTCAATGAATCCTCATCGCTGGTGAGTGCGGTGCGCTCCAGCACATTTTGCAGTTGCCGGATGTTGCCCGGCCAATCAAAGCGCTCAAGTACATCAAAGGCATCCGAGTTCAAGCTCCAGTTGCGCTCATAGTGATGATTGAGTTCGTTGAGAAAATGCAGGGCAAGCTGTCGGATGTCGCCCTGACGCTCGCGCAACGGCGGTAGATGTACCGGCACTACATGCAGGCGATAAAACAGATCCAGTCTGAAGCGGCCCTGATTGACCGACTCTTGCAAGTTGACATGAGTGGCGGTGATGACGCGAAAGTCCACTGAGACAGCGCTTTCGCTACCGACCGGATCCACCTTCTTTTCCTGTAGCACACGTAGTAGCTTGGCTTGCAGCGCTAGGGGCATGTCACCGATTTCATCGAGGAAAAGCGTGCCACCGTCGGCCTGTACTATTTTACCCTGCTTGCTTTTAGAGGCGCCGGTGAAAGCGCCTTTGGCGTGGCCGAACAATTCCGACTCCAGCAGGTCGGAGGGGATCGCTGCACAGTTGATACAGATAAACGGCTTCTCTCGGCGGTCACTCTGCTGGTGAGTCATCCGCGCAAACTTTTCCTTACCGGTCCCGGACTCGCCGAGCAACATGACCGGTGCGTCGCTGCGGGCAACTTGAATTGTTGAGCGAACGGCGTCCATCAATGCCGGGCTGGTGCCGAGAATGCCATGGGCCAGGCTCTGCTTGAGCATGGACTCGATCGCTATGCTGTGTCGTAGATGCTGATTTTCCTTAACCAGGTGTTCCGTCTGGTCGACTACAAACTGATGGATACGCAATACCTGGCCAACCATTGAGGCGGCTATTCGCAATAGGCTGATGTCGCCATCAAAGGGTCGATCATGTAGACCCTCGCGTTGTATGGATAGAACGCCAATCGGCGTGCCCGATTCAAGTATGGGCACTGCAATGAATGTCATGCGGCCACCAGTATGATTTGACAGTTCAGCTACACGATAAATAAATAAGGGCTCTTTATTTACGTCGGGCACCAAGCCGATCGAGCCAGTGCGCATGACATAGCCAGTCACTCCCTGGTTGATATTCAGGGTGAAGCGTCCGGCTTTGAGATCTTCGATCGACAGCCCATAGGAATAACGCACTTCCATGGTATTGCTGGCCGCCACCGGTAGACTGACCCTGCCGCAGTTAAGGCCGTAGAGTTGCGAGAGCAGGCGAAGGATCCCTTGAATAGTACGTGGGGCGTCCAGCGGCTTTTCCAGCAACTTGGCCATTTCCAGGATCACGACCAATTCACGCTTCATCTGTTGGGATATCCCATCGTGCATGGTTGTCACGTAATGCAGGCTCCTTAGATAGGGGACAAAATGAGCCCCTATGGCCTGCGACTGGATCGTGAACTGAGCTCGTGCGGATGAACTCAGTGGCTGATCATCCATGGACGTCGCGGACCACTTTGCTGCTTGAGGGGCGGGGGTTGGCCCTCGGCGCGGGGCTTGTGCGTGCAACTACCTGAGCTGCAACAATTGTGCCCAT
Organism: Halopseudomonas sp.; assembly: GCF_047631575.1. Taxonomy (GTDB): domain Bacteria; phylum Pseudomonadota; class Gammaproteobacteria; order Pseudomonadales; family Pseudomonadaceae; genus Halopseudomonas. Next base: position 156,916 of record NZ_JBLIAB010000006.1, read on the forward strand.
GGCTTACTTTTGGTTCATGCGCACTGCGCTCATTTGTTTCGTGAGCTGTACGCTGCTGCTTGCTGATCACCTGTAAGCGGGGTGCACTGATCAGGCGCTGCATGGTCTGCCCGCATGCGGGGCAGTTGCGTGGGAGGTTGCGTTCGACGCTGGGTATCAGCGCTTCGAATACACCGCATTCGTAACAGTCGAAATCATATAGGGGCATAAAATGCTCTCTGACGGTGCGCTCAAGAGGGTGGGCGCCGCACTAAGATGGCCGCGGCGCCACATCAAGGTTACTTAATCCATTTGGATGTGGGGACTTCTGGACTGTTGACCGAGATAGTCGGCCCATCTGCGTTGGGCATGATATCGAAGTCGAATATTTCAGTCGGGATCCACAACGTAGCGCAGACGTTGGGTACGTCCACAATCCCGCTGATATGGCCCTGTACCGGAGCAGTACCCAGGAGTGAATAAGCTTGGGCTCCACTGAAGCCAAACTTTTTCAGGTACTCGATTGCATTCAAACAGGCCTGACGATAAGCCACGTGGGCATCCAGGTAATGTTGTTTGCCGTTCTCATCAACGGAAATACCTTCAAATATCAGGTGCTTTTTATAGCTTGGGGCCATATCACTGGGCTGGAAGATCGGATTTTTCACGCCGTATTTTCTCACGCCGTCCTTGATCAAGCTGACGCGGATATGAATCCAGCCGGCCATCTCGATCGCACCGCAGAAGGTGATCTCGCCGTCGCCCTGGGAAAAGTGCAGGTCGCCCATGGACAGACCACCGCCTTTGACATAAACCGGGAAAAATACGCGCGAGCCCTTGGTCAGATCCTTGATATCGCAGTTGCCGCCGTGCTCGCGTGGTGGCACGGTGCGTGCGCCTTCATTGGCAATCTTGGCTGCTATATCGCCTGTTGCGCGGCCGGTGTGAGCAGTGGGGGCGTATGGGGGGTTGGCCAGGCCGGGTACACGGTCAGGGTCGGTGTCGATCAGGGCCTGCTCGCGTTTGTTCCATTCATCGAGCAGCTCCTGGGACGGCAGGCAGCCGATTAGGCCGGGGTGCATCAAGCCAATAAATTCGACCCCAGGAATGTGCCGAGATTTGGTATAAATGCCATTGAAGTCCCAGATGGTCTTGCGTGCCTCCGGATAATGCTCGGTCAAAAAGCCACCACCGTTTTCCTTTGCGAATACGCCGTTGAAACCCCACATCTGGTCGGCGAAGGCACCTATATCAAGAATATCTACGACCATCAGATCGCCGGGCTCCGCGCCTTCAACAGCAACTGGGCCACTGAGGTAATGCACCTTGCTGAGATCAACGTCCCGGACGTCGTCAGCGCTATCATTATTGGCGATTTGCCCACCGGTCCAGTCCATGCATTCGATGATGAAGTCGTCACCGGGCTTTACCGTTGCGACCATTGGCACGTCAGGATGCCAGCGGTTATGAATCGTATCGTGCTCCTTTGGGCTCTTGTTCAGGTCGATCTTGATTAATGTCTCAGCCATGACGGTGAATCCTCTGTGTGGGTGATAGCGCTCTCGGCCAGCTTGCGGCCAGTAACGAAACCAGAGCAGATGGCGTGCCAGCTTTGTCATTTATGAATAAACTCATTTATATTCAATAAGTTGAAGCATAATTGTCAGTTAATGTCATATCCAGTCAAGACTCGACAGTGACAATGTCACTCGTGAGCATCTGACATTGTCATGACAATGTCAGATGCTGTTGCGCCCCGGGCATTGCAGCCATATCTGCAGCATCAATAGCTATCATCCAAAGGGGTAACGCAACGCATTGATAGTAAACAGGTTATTTTGGTAGAAAGAAGTTTATGCGGTTGGACTAGTGTGAGTGGCACAAGGGTTGCTCTGATGTTCAGTGACAGGTCGGCGAGCAGGATCACCGTTCGCTAGCCGGTTTTACCCACATCTAGGAGAACCACCCTATGCAAGATTCAATACGCAAAATGCCCGCCTGGAGGCGCCATGTGCTGGCACTAGCGCTGGGCACCGGTATGGGCGTGACTGGAATGGCCGGCGCTGCCGACTACCCGACTGACAAGGTCAACACCAGTGGTTTGGCGGTTACCGATGACACGGTCAAAGTCGGCATACTGCATTCGATTACCGGGACTATGGCTATTAGTGAGACCGGCTCGGTCGAGGCCGAAATGCTGGCCATCGAACAGATCAATGCAATGGGAGGCGTACTTGGCCGACAGATCGAGATAATTCAGGAAGACGGCGCCAGTGATTGGCCGACCTTCGCGGAGAAGTCTCGCAAGTTGTTGACTCAAGACAAAGTGGCTGCGGTATTCGGCTGCTGGACGTCCGCATCGCGGAAAGCAGTCTTGCCCATTTTCGAGAAAGAAAACGGCATGCTTTACTACCCGACTTTTTATGAAGGTCTCGAGCAGTCCAAAAACGTGATCTATACCGGCCAGGAAGCTACTCAGCAGATTCTTGCCGGGCTTGATTGGATAGCCAAGGAAAAAAGCGCGAAAACTTTTTACCTAGTTGGTTCTGATTACATTTGGCCACGTACCTCTAACAAGATCGCACGCAAGCATATCGAGAATGTTCTCGGTGGCACAGTAGTGGGCGAAGAGTACTACCCACTGGGGAATACCAACTTTGGTTCATTGATCAACAAGATCCGCCTCAAGAAGCCTGATGTAGTGTATTCAAGCATCGTTGGTGGCTCTAACGTCGCTTGGTGGAAGCAGCTGAACGCCGCTGGTATCACGGCTGATCGGCAGACCATCATGACCATCTCGGTTACTGAGGACGAAGTGCTCGGTATCGGCGGCGAGAACATGAAGGGCTTCTACTCATCGATGAAGTATTTCCAGTCACTGGAGAACGATAACAACATCGAGTTCGTCAAAGCATTCAAGGCCCGCTGGGGTGAAGACAGTGTAATAGGCGACGTTACGCAAGCAGCCTATCTCGGCCCTTGGTTGTGGAAAGCGGCAGTAGAAAAAGCGGGTAGCTTTGATGTTGATAAGATCGCCGAAGCCTCTGCTGAGATTGAACTAACCACGGCACCTGAAGGTTACGTCAAAGTTCACGAAAACCACCACCTGTGGAGCAAGTTGCGTGTAGGCCAATGGCAGGAAGATGGTCAGGCTAAAGTGGTTTACGAGTCAGAGCTGATCGAACCGAACCCATTCCCCGAAGGCTACCAATAAGTCGCTCCCGTCAGGGTAAATCAATACAGGTGCGGTCTTCTTTGACCGCACCTTTACGAGTCAAGGAGAGCGATCATGGGCGGATATTCCTCGCAAGAACTCACAGCTATCTTCGTTATGCAGGGATTCAGCGGGCTTAGCCTGTTCTGTGTATTCCTGCTGATGGCGTTGGGTCTGGCGATCATCTTCGGGCAGATGGGCGTGATCAATATGGCACATGGGGAGTTTCTTACCCTGGGTGCCTACATTACCTGGCTGGTATCTGTACTGGGCACTGAGATATGGCCATGGATGGAGCATATCTATTTCCCAGTTGCCATTCTCGCGGCATTTGCCGGTACTTTTATTCTCGGTTATCTGGTCGAGCGTTTCATGATCCGTCTTTTGTACAAGCGCCCGCTCGATACTTTGCTGGCGACATGGGGGCTCGGCCTGATCATGCAGCAGGCATTCCGCTCGGGCTTTGGGCCGCGTGAAGTAAGTGTCAACTTGCCGCCCTGGCTGATGGGTTCATGGAGGCCCACCGACATGATCGATATTCCAGTTAACGGAATGCTCGTCATGGTCATTACGTTTTTTATTACCCTGGGTGTGGCTTTCCTTCTTTACCGCTCGCGCTGGGGCATAAAAGTACGTGCCACTACGCAGAATCGCGCCATGGCCAATGCTACGGGTATTAATACCCAGCGTGTAGATCGCTTGACGTTTGCTCTGGGCTGTGGAATCGCAGGTGTCGCTGGGGCGGCCTTCACTACTATAGCCTCGACGGGGCCGACGACCGGTTCACTCTATATTGTCGACACCTTCTTGGTCGTTGTCTTCGGTGGCGCAGCCAGCATTCTTGGCACTGTGGTGTCGGCGTTCGGTATTGCCCAGTCGCAGTCGTTGCTCGAGTTTTTCCTCAGCGGCTCCATGGCCAAGGTCATCACCCTCTCGGTTGTTGTCGGCATTCTGATGGTTCGTCCCCAGGGACTCTTTGCAAGCAAAGTACGCCGGTGATCGGCCTAACCACTGGAGGTTATTGATATGCATAAATGGATAGCAGCATTCGGGGGAGGTCAGCGCCTGCTGCAATTGCTGGCGCTGGCCATTTTGCTGTTGGTTATTCTGCCGATGACACTGGATATATTCCGGCTCAACCTGCTGGGTAAATACCTTACCTATGCATTTGTCGCCGTAGGTCTCGTGCTGTGTTGGGGGTACGGGGGCATTTTGAGTCTGGGGCAGGGAATCTTTTTCGGTGTTGGCGGATATTGCATGGCGATGTTCCTGAAGCTTGAATCATCTGCACCGGAGTTCACCTCGATTCAGAGCACACCCGGCATACCAGATTTCATGGACTGGAATCAGATTACTGAACTGCCTTTGATGTGGGTGCCATTCAATAGTCTGTTTCTGACAATCGTGCTGATGTTGACAGTTCCTGCTCTGATCGCTTTCTTTATCGGCTTTGCCATGTTCAAGCGTCGGGTTGGTGGGGTGTATTTCGCGATCATCACACAGGCAATCGCTTCGATCGCAACCATTCTTATTGTGGGGCAGCAGGGTTACACCGGTGGCATTAACGGTATTACCGATTTGCGTACGCTTTTGGGTTGGGATATTAGGTCCGATAGTGCGCGTTACATCCTTTACTTTGTTTGCTGCGTAGCGTTGATCGTTTGTCTGCTGGTAGGCCAGTTCATCCTTGAAAGTCGCTTTGGCAAACTATTAATCGCGATGAGGGACCAGGAGGATCGAGTTAGATTCTCGGGCTACGACGTTGCTAACATCAAGATTTTTGTCTTCGTGATAGCCGCTATATTTTCAGCCGTTGGCGGGGCCATGTTCGCGTTGCAGGTAGGCTTCATGTCGCCGTCATTCGTTGGCACGGTCGCATCAATTGAAATGGTGATTTTTTGTGCGGTGGGCGGGCGCCTTTCTCTTATCGGTGCGGTATATGGCGCATTGTTGGTTAATCTGGCCAAAACCATGCTTTCAGAAACATTTCCCCAGCTATGGATTGTTTTCATGGGTGCCTTGTTTATCGGTGTGGTGTTGCTGTTCCCCCAGGGGCTCGCCGGCATCTACAACGATTATGTTAAGCCCTCAGTTATTAAGTTGCTGGGCCGTAACAGTAAACAGCTGGACCGGGTGGTTAATAATCAGGAGGTACAGCCATGACGTCTCCAATATTGCTCGCGATTGAAGACTTGACGGTGTCTTTTGATGGCTTCAAGGCGGTCGACGGGTTGAACTTATATGTAGAACGCAACGAGGTGCGGGTAGTGATCGGCCCTAATGGTGCAGGGAAAACAACCTTGCTGGATCTGATCTGTGGCAAGACACGTGCATCGTCGGGATCGATCATGTTCAAGAATGTCGAACTGACCAAGCTGGCTGAGAACCAGATCGTCAAGGCCGGCGTTGGCCGGAAATTTCAAACACCTTCTATATACGAAAATCTGACTGTTAGAGAAAATCTTGAGTTGTCCTATCCGGGCGGACGCACCGTATTTGGTAGCCTGTTCTTCAAGATCAATGAGCAGGTGACTCAGCGGGTAAGCGATATTGCAGCGGATATTTTTCTAGCGGATCGCCTGGATATCAGTGCGGGTCTGTTGAGCCATGGACAAAAACAATGGCTGGAAATTGGGATGTTGCTGATCCAGGATCCGGAGTTGCTGATGCTAGACGAACCGGTTGCCGGTATGAGTGTATCAGAGCGTGAAGCGACGGCCGATCTGTTGAAGCGTATCAGTAAGAATCGCTCCGTGATTGTCATTGAGCACGACATGGACTTCGTCAAAGACATCGCCAATAAGGTGACCGTGCTACATCAGGGCAAGTTGCTGGCTGAAGGCAAAATGGATGATGTGCAGAAAAACGACAAAGTCATCGAAGTCTACCTGGGCTATTAAAAGAAGGAGTCGGCTATGTTGGCTGTTCGCGACCTGCGCGTGAGCTACGGAATGAGTGAAGTCATCCATGGTATTTCGCTTGATGTTGGTGCCAATGAGACAGTAGCAGTAATGGGGCGTAATGGTATGGGCAAGACGACCTTGTTCAAATCCCTGATTGGTATGCAGCCCAATAGTGGCGGAAGCATAACCTTCAATGGCAAGGAATTGAGCAAGGTACAATCTTACCAACGGGTTGCGAGCGGTATCGCCTATGTTCCCCAGGGCCGCATGGTTTTTCCTACATTGACGGTTGAAGAGAATATCGTGGCGGGTCTTGAGGCTTCTGGACGAAAGAAGGTTCCAGGCGATATCTATGAGCTATTTCCAGTTTTGCTGGAAATGCGTCGGCGTAAGGCGGGCAACCTATCAGGAGGGCAGCAACAACAATTGGCAATTGCCCGAGCGCTTGCTGCCGACCCCAAGATTCTTTTACTGGATGAGCCCACCGAAGGCATACAGCCCTCAATTATTAAGCAATTGGCCTCAACCCTGAATGAAATCAAAGACGCGCGTAAAATTAGCATTGTGGTGTCCGAGCAGGTACTCAGTTTTGCCTTAGCCGTGTCTAATCGAATGCTGGTGATAGATAGAGGCGTTATTGTCCACGAAGCTAGCGGCGACCAAATCGACCGCGCACATATCAGCAAATACCTCTCCGTGTGACCCCTTGTGGTCAAACCTTCCGTGCGCGCAAGCGGGCGGAAGGTTTTTTTATTGAGGTAAAGTAGAAACAAGCCTTGACGGCAAAACCTCAGCCCCTATAATGCGCGTCTGCCCAGAGGGGGCGCTTTGTATAAAGCGTTTTACAATCAATGAGTTAGCGATAATTCAGGGGTTGACAGGGCAGGCAGAGCAGGTA
>NZ_JBLIAB010000007.1:0-149509 GCF_047631575.1 Halopseudomonas sp.
CTGCTTCAGTGAGCGGCGTATTCTACCTGCTCTGCCTGCCCTGTCAACCCCTGAATTATCGCTAACTCATTGATTGTAAAACGCTTTATACAAAGCGCCCCCTCTGGGCAGACGCGCATTATAGGGGATAGGAAATTACCGTCAACTCATTTCTGGCAGTAATGTCAAATGAACGCCGAGCACATTACTCCTCGATGGCTGTTTTCTTGGTTTTGCGCCAGCGCCAGAGGGCTTGCAGCGGACCGGAAGCGGTGTAGGCAATGAAGATCAACCAAAGAATCCGCGATGGATCTGTGGAAATGACTGCGAAAACCAAGACCACCAGCAGAATCACAAAGAATGGCACCCGGCCTTTCAAGTCCAGATCCTTGAAGCTGTAATATCGAACATTACTAACCATCATCAGGCCGGCGAGCGCCGTCAGCAGTCCTACCAGAAAACTGATGTCTCCACCGTCGACACCAAAGTCACTTAATGCCCAGACCATGCCGGCAACCAAGCCAGCTGCTGACGGACTAGCCAGACCTGTAAAGAAGCGCTTGTCCTCATCACCAATATGCGTGTTGAATCGCGCCAATCGTAATGCTGCCCCAGCCAGATAGATAAATGAGAATACCCAACCCACCTTACCCAGGTCCGCCAGCGCCCAACTGAATACAACCAATGCCGGAGCAACACCAAATGCCACCATATCCGACAGAGAATCGAACTCCGCGCCGAAGGCGCTCTGAGTATTTGTTAGACGTGCGACACGCCCGTCTAGCCCGTCGAGCACCATCGCAACAAAAATAGCGATGGATGCATTGGCAAAGTTGCCGTCCATCGCACTGACGATGGCATAGAAACCGGAAAAAAGTGCTGCCGTAGTAAACAGATTGGGCAGCAAATAGATCCCGCGATGCCTGATTTTCTTACCATCAGGACCGGGCACCTCTTCTATGTGCTCATCGATTGGCAGAATCGAGTGGGCCGCATCCATACCATCCTTCGAATCTTGTTCATATTTTTCGGTCATGTGATTACCTTGCCGCATTAACAAAACACCAGTGTGGCAACTGAACTGAATGTTTACCAGTCCGTCGTCACCGCGCACAAAAAACGCGGCCTGAGCCGCGTTCTTTTGACTAATGCAATAGAGCTTAGTTCTTGGCTTTATCCACGATCTTGTTCGCGGAAATCCAAGGCATCATGCCACGCAGCTTTTCTCCAACGTGTTCGATCGGATGTGCAGCGTTAAGACGACGCGCCGCTGTCATCGACGGATAGTTATGCGCACCTTCGGCGATAAACATCTTGGCGTACTCACCGGACTGAATGCGCTTGAGCGCGTTACGCATGGCTTCACGGGACTCGGCATTGATAATCTCAGGGCCCGTTACGTACTCGCCGTACTCGGCATTATTAGAGATCGAATAGTTCATGTTGGCGATACCGCCTTCGTACATGAGATCAACGATCAACTTGAGCTCGTGAAGACACTCGAAATAAGCCATTTCCGGCTCGTAGCCCGCCTCTACCAATGTTTCAAAGCCTGCCTTGACCAGCTCGACAGCGCCACCGCATAGTACAGCTTGCTCGCCGAAGAGATCGGTCTCGGTTTCATCCTTGAACGTTGTCTCGATGATACCGGAACGACCGCCACCTACGCCGCAGGCATAGGACAAGGCAAGGTTCTTGGCATTGCCTGAGACGTCCTGAAATATGGCGACCAGATCAGGGATACCACCACCCTTGGTGAACTCAGTACGCACAGTGTGACCCGGCGCCTTGGGCGCAATCATGATCACGTCCAGATCCTTGCGTGGAACGACCTGGTTGTAATGAATAGCGAAACCGTGAGCAAACGCCAGGGTAGCGCCCTGCTTCATATTCGGCTCGATCTCATCGCGGTAAAGCTGTGATTGAAACTCGTCGGGAGTCAGAATCATGACTACGTCTGCGGCAGCAACGGCAGATGGCACATCACTGACTTTCAGACCATGAGCTTCGGCCTTAGCAACCGAAGACGAACCAGGTCGCAGACCAACCGTTACATCAACGCCAGAATCGTTAAGGTTACAAGCGTGGGCATGACCCTGTGAGCCATAACCAATAATGGCTACTTTTTTGCCCTGAATGATGCTCAGATCACAATCTTTATCGTAAAAAACGTGCATGAATTTCCCCTGTTTCTAGGCAAGCCCTGTTCAGGCCTGCTGTCTGATTAGATGCTCAAAACCTTTTCGCCACGGGCAATGCCCGAGACGCCGGTGCGTACCACTTCGATGACGGTGGTCGGTCCAATCGCCTCGATGAAGCTGTTCAGTTTATCGGAGGTGCCAGCCAACTGTACGGTGTACACGCTGCTGGACACATCGACTATCTGCCCTCGGAATATATCAGTTGTACGCTTGACTTCTGCGCGCTGTGCGCCGGTAGCCTTGATTTTCACCAGCATCAACTCGCGCTCGATATGCGCCCCTTCTGACAGATTCACCAGCTTGACCACCTCAATCAGCTTATTAAGATTCTTGGTGATCTGCTCAATAACTTCGTCCTGACCAACCGTGGTCAACGTAAGACGCGACAGTGTCGGGTCTTCTGTTGGCGCGACCGTCAGCGTCTCGATATTGTAGTTGCGCTGGGAGAAAAGACCCACAACCCGAGACAGTGCTCCAGGCTCGTTTTCCAACAACACGGATATAATATGTCTCATCATGTGCGCTCCGTCTTGCTCAGCCACATATCACGCATTGAGCCATCCTTGATGTGCATCGGATACACGTGCTCGGAATCATCGACCCGAATATCCATAAACACCAGCCGCTTGGTATTGGCAAAAGCCTCTTCCATAGCTGGCTTTAGATCTTCCGGCTTCTCGACTCGCATACCAACATGCCCATAGGACTCGGCGAGCTTGATGAAGTCAGGCAGCGATTCCATATAGGAATGTGCGTAACGACTACTGTACTGCATGTCCTGCCACTGACGGACCATGCCCAAGGCCTGATTGTTCAGTGTAATAATCTTGATCGGCAGATCATATTGCAGACAGGTCGACAACTCCTGAATATTCATCTGAATACTGCCTTCACCGGTTACGCAGGCTACCTGAGCGTCAGGGTAATGCAGTTTGATGCCCATTGCCGCCGGCAGGCCGAAGCCCATCGTGCCCAGACCACCAGAATTGATCCAGCGGTTAGGCTTGTCGAACGGATAATACTGAGCCGCAAACATCTGATGCTGACCCACATCCGACGTCACGTAAGCATCACCTTCGGTGACCTGATACAACGTCTCAATCACTGACTGTGGCTTGATGATGAAGCCATCGCCTTGATCATAGGTAAACAGGCCGCGACTACCGCGCCACTCGGCAATCTGTTTCCACCAGCCATCCATAGCATCCTTGGTCGGACGCAGATTTAATTCGCGACAGATAGCCAGCATTTCGGTCAGGACGTTATCCACCGGCCCGACAATAGGAATATCGGCTCGAATCGTCTTGGAAATCGAAGCGGGGTCGATATCGATGTGAATGATCTTGGCATTCGGACAAAACTTGGCCGCGCCATTGATCACACGGTCATCGAAACGCGCACCCACGCATAGAATGACATCACTGTGGTGCATGCTGACGTTGGCCGTATAACTCCCGTGCATGCCCAGCCAGCCAATGTACTGCGGATCGGTGGCCGGATAGCCACCCAGACCCATCAATGTATTGGTCACCGGCACGCCCAGCTCTCGGGCGAGCTCGGTCAACTGAGTCGAAGCGCCACCTAGAATAACGCCACCACCGGAATAGATAATCGGACGTTTGGCTTCTGCTATCAGCTCGAGTGCCTTGCGGATCTGACCAGAATGCCCGCGCACTGCAGGATTGTAGGAGCGCAGCTTGACCTTCTTCGGATAGCTATACTCGAACTTCTCTGCCGGATTGGTCATGTCCTTAGGAATATCCACCACCACAGGCCCAGGACGACCGGTCTGTGCAATGTAGAAAGCCTTCTTGATAACTTCTGGAATATCCCGCGGGTCTTTGATCATGAAGCTATGCTTCACGATAGGCCGCGAGATGCCGACCATGTCGGTTTCCTGAAAGGCATCAGTACCGACCATGTCACTGGCGACCTGCCCGGAAATAACCACCATCGGAATCGAATCCATATAGGCAGTGGCAATACCAGTAATGGTATTGGTCGCGCCGGGACCAGATGTCACCAGTACAACTCCAGCCTTGCCCGAAGCACGCGCATAACCATCGGCCATGTGCGCAGCCGCTTGTTCGTGGCGCACCAGAATATGCACCACGTCGTCCTGACGGAAGATCGCATCATAGATATGCAGCAGCGCACCGCCGGGATACCCGTAAATATATTTAACACCCTCGTCACGCAATGAGCGGACTACCATCTCAGCGCCGGATAAAAGCTCCACTTTAGAATCACCTCTAGCTTGTCACCCATCATTGATGGGCAACAGGGTACCTGTTTACTGCTCGGCAGAGCATTGACAACGGTAGTTGCCATGCCTCAGCTTGACTACGTGCAATGGAGACAAGCCCTGATGGTGCCGGGGCTGCCTCACCCAGCGCGAGGTAGCGCGTGCGGGTGCCAGGCCAGGATCTGGCGGATTTCGCCATCTGGTTTGAGCAACAAAACAGCCTGAAGCGGCAACCGTGTGGGCGCCAACATCAGCCTGCTCATGTGAACCACGAATTGTTTACACTCAGACGCCACAAGTCAAGCCAAGTTAAACGAAAGCATGACATCCGACACAGCCCGAGACGGGGGCTCTAGCCAAACTCTTGGCGTCGGTTATAGTGAGTGAAATAGCTCAATCATAAACAAGGATAAGACAGGACATGCACAAGACGCTGATCGTACTGATTTTTGGTCTGCTGAGCAGCGTCGCTGCTGCGGAAGAAATGTACCGCTGGGTGAATGACCAAGGAGTGCCGCAATTCGGTCAGCAGCCCCCGGAAGGCAGGGCATATCAGCGGATCAACGTGGCTTCGCCTCAACCACCCGGAGGTGCGCTGCGGGCCCCCGAACCCCTACCTTATAAGGAGGCGCCCGCCGAGCAAGACCAAAGCACGACCGACGAAGCATTGACTGCCAAGCGGCAAGAGCAATGCACAAAGATTCGCAGCAACCTGCAAACCATGGAACGCAACCCAAGACTGAGCAAAACAACCGAGAATGGGGAAAACGTCCGAATCGGAGAAGACGAGCGCCAAACGCTGATGGACCAGGCTCGCTCGGATCTGCAGGAGTTTTGCAAGGAATAGACTGCACGCCGACAGCGCGAAGACTTCAAACCAGTCCGAACGCTAGACGGTCAATACGACCAAGCACCTCTAGCAGCTCAGATTGTCGCTGGCTCAGATGCGCCAGCGACTGCTCGCCCATCGGCTGGAGATGACATCCGCCAGGCAGCGGTAACTGCTTGCTAGCCAAAAGCTGCATGCGAGGAATAAAGACCCACTGCAGCCATTGCTCGAACGCCAGGGTGTCCACACAAAACGGCTGAATGCTGGACAATTGCGAGTCACTCGGCGACTTCGCCAACCAAAGCTCCTCAGCGCGCAGCTTAAGTTCCAGATCACCCAAAGCTGTCAGCATCTCTTTCCAGGCGGCTGCCCTCAGAGTGATATCCGCGCCTTTTGGCGTGCCTCGTTTGCCCCAGCTGCGTTTCCCTGTTTTTCTCGCGCTTGTGCTATCAACTCCCAGAGTCCTGCTTGCAGCGAAGGACGGCCTGCGGCATAACTCAACCCTCGCTGAGCAACCTGTTCTGCCTGGGCAGTGTCGCCCTGGGCTAAACGCACTTGCGCCAGCCGATAGAATACCTGCGGCTCACGGGGAGCAATGCGCATGGCGCGCTCCAGACTTGAGGAAGCGCCACCCAGGTCACCGCGACCTTCCTGATCACGTGCGGTTGTTAGCAATGCTAATACCGGGCCATCCAGCTGCTCGTCCGCCTGCAGCGCTGAAGGACCTGCAGTGTTACCACGCGGGGATTGCGGCTGAGCGTTGACCGGAAATGACTGAATCGGCTGTGAACCGCCGGTTTGATCCGGGATCATGACAACAACACCACTGTCTCGAGGCCTCTCAGCTTGCTGCGCTGATTGGGCTGGCTGCATACCTCCCGAATAAGTAATGTCTTCGTTTGAAACCGGACGCCCTGAGTCAACAACCGGAATAGAACCGCCGGCACCCGCGCAACCGGCTAGTATCATCGCGGCAGCAACCAAGCCTAAAACTCTCATCTGCATTGTCATGTCCTCTCTGATCATTGCAACCAGCCACGAATGGTATCCATCACGCCTCTGGCCCCTTCTTTTAATCCTTCCTCACTCAGCATCGGGTTGCAACCCGGTCCAGGTAATGGCTGATAACCCGCACGAAACGGCATATGAATACTTCCATCACAACTCGGATCGCTGCCCATGCCGCTTTCGCTGTCCACCCATGCCATCACCACACCCTCGATAGGCGCGCTGCTCAATCCACGCGGATGAGCCTGTGACATAAATTCACTCCAGACCTGCAAAGCGCCGGAAGCCCCTGTCAGGCCAGTGCCCGTATTGTCATCCCGCCCAATCCAGCTCACAGCTAGAAGATCATCGGAAAAACCGGCAAACCAGCTATCGCGCAAGTCGTTCGTCGTCCCTGTTTTACCAGCCAAACGAATACGGGGGTCTACACGATTATACGCTGACCTTGCCGTTCCTTCGGTCATCACGCGGCTCATAGCCTGCTGGAGCAGAAAAATGCTCGCCGCATCGAAACGCTGCTGAACCTCGAACGGGTAACGACGTAACGGATCCCCTTCGGTGGTCAACACATTGCGGATCGCTCTCAAAGGGGTATTGAATCCACCGGTAGCCAGTGTCTGGTACATATCGGTGACCTGTATGGGCGTCATGGACCCCGACCCCAACAGCATTGACGGAAAGGCGGGCCAGTCGTGATTCACGCCCATCCGCTTGATCGTATCCAGCACCTTTGGCACACCTACATCAACACCCAGACGCACTGCCGCCTGGTTGTAAGACTGACTCAACGCGTAATGCAACGGAACCCAACCATGGCTCTCACGCCCATAGTTCTGCGGGGTCCAGCTCTTGCCGGGTTCCGCCTGCAAAGTAATGGGAGAATCATCAATCAGGGTAGTCAGCGCGTACTTTTCAGGTTGCTCCAAAGCAGTCAAATAAATGGCCGGCTTGACCAGAGAGCCTATCGGCCGGGACGCATCGAGAGCCCGATTGAAGCCCTGAAAACGTGGATCCGAGCCACCGACCAGTGCCAGAATCTCGCCACCCTGCGCACTGGTAACCACCATCGCCGATTCCAGCGGACTCTTCGCGTCAGCTCTCGTCAAACGTTTAAGCGTGGATTGCACTGCCTGCTCCGCCTTTTTCTGCAGCAAGGGGTCGAAACTGGTGAAGATGCGAAGCCCTTCGCTGGTCAGATCCTCGTCACGGTAATCCTCGCGGAGTTGCCGCTTCACCAGGTCCATAAATGCCGGGTAACTGGTATCAGCCATGCTGCCGCGCACTGACACGTCAAGCGGCATCGCCATTGCTTCGCTGGCCTGCTCGTCACTCACCATGCCCTGCTCTGACAGGGCCCCAATGACCAGATTGCGGCGAGCCTTGGCCCGCTCCGGGTGGCGTCGTGGATTATAGTAGGACGGCCCCTTGACCATGCCCACCAGCAATGCCACCTGATGCAAATTCAACTCATGCAGTGGCTGGGCAAAATAGTACTGACTCGCCAGCCCGAAACCGTGAACTGCACGGCGTCCATCCTGCCCAAGGAAGACCTCGTTGAGGTAGGCCTCCAGAATGTCTTCCTTCGAGTAGTGTGCTTCGAGGAGTACCGCCATAATCGCTTCCGTGCCCTTGCGGATCAGGTTGCGGTCACTGCTTAAATAGAAGTTCTTGACCAGCTGCTGGGTTAGCGTGCTGCCACCCTGAACCACACCGCCGGCACGGATGTTGGCAAATACAGCACGGCCGATGCCGCGCGGAGAGACACCAAAGTGCTGAAAGAAGTCACGGTCTTCCACCGCCACCAGCGCTTCCACCAGAAAGGGCGGCGTTTGCTCAAGACGAATTAAGATACGGTCTTCGTTATGCGACGGATAAATACCGCCTATCAACAGCGGCTCCAGACGCCCCATCACCAGGCCGCCTTTGCCATCAAGGCTTGCCACCTGGTCGCCTTGGAAACGCACCTTGAGTAACTGCGCCGGTTCGGTCCCTTCGAAAAACTGAAAGCCTCGGGTATAAACGTCGATACGGCTGCCATTGACGGAAATCTGTCCTGGCTGTCTCGCTGCATCTGTCGACCGGTAGCCCAGCGCACCCAGCTCAGTGAGAAAATCCTCTCGACTGAGATTCTGGCCGGCGAAAAGCTCCAGCGGCCTAGCAAATACTTTTGCCGGCACAGCCCAGCGCTTGCCGGTAAACTTTTCCTGCACGACCGCATCGAGATAAATCGTCAAGCCGGCAAGCAGCACCAGACCCACCAGTCCAAGCTTGAGCAGTAGGCCGGACCAGCCCTGCCAAAGTCCCTGCTTTTTCGTTCTAGCGCGTTTTTTAGCCATAACCCTCTGCACTTAAATAGCGGCGTCATCGACCTGCGCCGGTGATCGTACCTGTTTGCGGTTGGCCTCGACCCTGCCAACCCGCATAATGTTTGCTTTGCCTACCAAAGCAAGGATATACCGTGAGCCAGACACTGCTGAATGCCCTGCAGAATCCCGACCTATTCGATCATCCGATCAGCACTTTTACCCTGATGGAAACGCATATTTCCTGGGTCCTGCTCACCGGCGATTTCGTCTACAAGATCAAAAAACCAGTCAATTTCGGCTTTCTCGATTATTCTACAATCGATCGGCGCCAGCATTTTTGCCGGGAAGAAGTGCGCCTCAACAGACGCCTTGCGCCTGATCTGTACCTCGACGTCATCAGCGTGCATGGCAGCGAAACATCACCGAACCTGCTTGGTGACGGGCCCGTCATCGATTATATGGTCAAGACTCGGCAATTCCGCCAGCAGGATCTGCTCGGCAATATGCAGCGCGCCGGCAGACTAGAACCAGCACACATCGACAGCCTGGCGGCAAAGCTCTCTGGTTTTCACCAGCAGATAGACCGGGCCGCTCCGGGAAGCCCCTGGGGTGAACCGGACAGCCTGCATGCGCCGGTTGCAGAGAACTTTACCGACATTCGTGCTCTACTCAGCGACGCTGCCGATCTGCGTCAACTCGATCAACTTGAACAATGGGCGCATAGTACCTTCCAGCGATTGATTCCCCAACTGGCCCAGCGCAAGGCTGAGGGCTTTATACGCGAATGTCATGGCGACATCTATCTTGACAACGTCACACTGATAGACGGCGAAGTCACGCTGTTCGACGGCATCGAATTCAATGATGCCTTCCGCTGGATAGACGTGATGAGCGACGTTGCCTTCATGGCCATGGATTTGGAGGATCGCGGACTGAGTTCACTTGCCCAGCGATTCATCAATGGCTATCTCGAACACACCGGTGACTATGCCGGCCTTGCCCTGCTTGATTACTACAAAGCCTACCGAGCCATGGTCCGGGGCAAGGTTGCTTTATTGCGCCTGGGTCAGCCCGGCCTCAGCAACGAAGAACGTCAGGACGTATTGTCGCGCTACCACAGCTACGCCAATCTCGCCGAGCGCTATACCCATGTACCCCTGCGCTTTGGCATCCTCACCCAGGGCGTGTCCGGCTCGGGCAAGAGCACTATCGCTTTGCACCTGGTTGAGCAGCTTGGAGCAATCCGAGTGCGCTCGGACATCGAGCGCAAACGGCTATTTGGTCAAGAAGGGAGCGGCGAATTGAATGCCGGTTTGTACACCGCGGAACTCAGTAAAAAGACCTACTCTCGACTGGCATACCTGGCAGGACAAGTACTCGCCGCCGGATACCCCGTAGTGGTCGATGCCGCCCATCTTAAACATTCCCAACGCGAAACTCTGCGCCTGGCAATCGAGGACCAAGGCGCTCCTTGCCTGATCGTGCAATGCACGGCTGCACTGGAGACCTTGGCCGAGCGTATCAACAGCCGACAACTCGAAGGCACCGATCCATCCGATGCGGACATCAGCATTGCTCGCCATCAGCTCGAACAGATGGAGACTCTGACTGGGGATGAACAAGATTGCAGCATGGCAATCGACACCGGCGCGACCGATAGCCTAACCCTGCTGGTCAGCCGGCTTCGCGCTCGATTTTGACCGCTCTTGCGGCGCGGCTGTACCTATCAGCCGCGTCGCACTACACTGCATTCAGGGAACCAATAAAAAGAAGCCCAGATCATGCAAAGAAACCCCGTTATCGGCTGCGGCAAACACAGCCGCACCCGCGTCGCGCTCGACCGGGCCACGCATACCACGCGCTTATATCCGATGCGCCTCAAGCCTACTCTGGACGGGAGCCTGTCATGATTGATGATGAGCTTCTGGCAATGCGCAATCTCGGCAAGACATCTGCTCAATGGCTACACGCTACCGGCATACACAACCGGGACGAACTTCTTCGGCAGGGCCCTGTTGGGGCATACTGTGCTGTGCGCGAGCGCGGCTTTCGGGCATCCAAATCATTACTGTTTGCTATCGCAGGCGCCCTTGAGAATGTTCATTGGAACGAACTTGACCCTGAATATAAGGAAAAATTACTCCAGCAACTTGAGCAGCGCCAGACAAACCGACCATAAATCGGGCGGATAACTAGGCTCAGCCGAGCGGACAGGGAACTGAATAGTTGACGCCCATCACGCTCAAACAATTTTATGTTGGCGATAGTGGAGCGCGGTGCAGTATCTTAATAGCCACCGCCGTGACTTCCGGACTTATACAAATCTCGACTGCAGGGCTTGCCGGAAGCAGGATCAATACAAAAGGAATTAGCACATGTATCTCATAGGTGATCAGCCACCCTACGCGGAAAAACTCATCAATGCGTTGCAGGCAATTCCACAGCGATTACTCGACGGACTGGCTCCGTGTGGAGAAGCGATCTTCCTGGATGCAGTGGGCGACCTGTACGAGCATGTCAGCAATAATCGTATCTACCTGCTGCAGTCCGGTCTGCTGCATGCGGTGATCGAAGACAAGCCTATTTTTTATATTCAGGAAGGTGATCTGATTGGTCTACGTCAGGGACTCAGCACTGCGCCATGCACTTATCGCAGCGACGAACCGCTGATACTCCTGCCTTTCGACCGCGAGCTTCTATTCAAGCATATCCATGCGAGCGGCGAGCGTCAGGAGCAGTTTACCCAGTACATTCTTGGTCAAGCTGCACTGATGTCCGATGCCCTAGCCTTCAGTCGTCCGCCGGAAGTTCGCCCGGTAACCGGTTTTCAACACTTCCCGTCTGGGGCAGAACTGATTCGCCAAGGCGACGAGGCGGATCATGTTTTCATCATTACCGAAGGTCATGCCGAAGCGTTCGTCCAGGGTATAAAAGTGGGCGATGTGCAGAAGGACGAAATTTTTGGTGCCATGGCCTTATTTACCCGTGAGAAGCGCTCGGCGACGGTTATCGCTAGCGCAGCAACAACTGTAATGATGATCCCCAAGGAGCAATTTCTCGCGCTGATGCAGAGCAACCCGAGGATTGCCCACAGCCTGATCGAAAGTATGGCTCGGCGCATAGACTTGATGAACAAGGAATTGACACAGTACAAGCAAGCATCGAGGTAAATACGTACCTTGCTTTATATTCGAATGAGAATCTATGCTATTAGCAGGAAGCCGTTGTGATACGGCTTGTTGATAGCCGGTTGCTCCAAGCAGTTATCTCCTCGTCAGGCTAATCACTGATTAGGCAAGCTTATTTAGCGGGCCATTTTTTTGCGCCAGCCCAACCTATTCCCACTGTGCACAGTAATCAATCTCTGGCATGGCCGCAGTCAGCCAGACAAAATCAGCCTGACTTCTGTCTGGCAAAGCACCACCTGCCTCTATCAACATAACTACCAGCGGCGGTGCAACTCCCTCTACCGGCCAATGCAGCGGGATCCCTATATCCTTGCGCACATGGTAATTACCAGCCATCAATAGTGCATTTTTCGGGGCGTCGGCCAACTGTTTCGCCATTCGCTGATCCCTTTGCTGCTGAACTGCGAGCATCGCAGGGAACTGTGATTGCGGTAACTTGCCACAATGGGAGGTCGCAATGGCGTCATTGAGCACTTCACGTGCTTGTGCGCTGTAGATTCCAGCCAACTCATCCGGATTCTGATAGATCGCTTTCATTTCGTCCTGGGAAATATTGGCTGTCAACAAATGCTGAGATTCAACCAGACCCCAGCGCACCAACGGGCCGTATAGCGTCCAGTCCCAACCCTCACCCCACGCCAGCTCAGCAGGCAGTTGAGCCTCATCTGTCAACTTGCCCTGCAATCGATCGACTGCTGCCTGCTGCGAAGGATCGATCATCTCCATCAATAATGAAGCCTGCGGCCGAACCTCATGCAGCCGTTGCAAGAGCCACAATTGCAAACGATGATGGTCGGGATTATCGTGCTTTTCGCCGACCAGCACGTGAGGCGCTGAGACCAGACTCTCGACCAGCATGGCCGGCGTCAACCAGATACCGTTAGCCGTATCCAAAACCTGACCCACATGGGGATCGTCGAGGCCTTCTGGACTGATCCAGGCAGGCAGCTCCTGCGCATTGAGGGTAAAACTGAACGCACATAACAGGGCCGGCAAGAGACGACGCATGGTGATACCTCAGGAGATAATCAGTGGACAATTTCGTTGCGGGTGGCGAGCAACCTGTACCTCTACGCCAAACACCTGTTTAATCCGATCGGCTTCCAGCACATCCCAAGGCACCCCCAGTGCCGAGACACCACCGCGATCGAGCAACAACACGCGGTCAGCATAGCGCGCAGCCAGATTGAGATCATGCAGAACCAGTAACACTGCGTTTCCCCTCTGCGCCACCTCACGCGCTTGCTGCAGAATCAAACGCTGATGTGCCAGATCAAGTGCCGCTGTAGGCTCATCAAGCAACAGACAGGCTGGCTTGGCACTACCCCATACCTGCGCCAACACCCGAGCCAGATGCACACGCTGACGCTCACCGCCGGACAACGCAAGATAGTTGCGCTGGCGCAAAGGCTCAACATCAGCCGCTAGCATTACCTCTGCCACTATTCGCCTGTCTTCTTCCCATCCGCTCGAGTGCGGAAGCCGGCCCATCATCACCACCTCCTCCACAGAGAAGGCAAAGGCGAGTGAGGACGATTGAGGCAATACAGCCAGCCGCTGTGCTCGTTCTTTTGCTGCCCAATCGCCGAGCGGTCTGCCGGCAAGCAGTATCTCTCCTGCATGTCGGGGCAGCTCACCACTGAGGGTGGCGAGCAATGTGCTTTTACCGGCCCCATTGGTACCCAGCACAGCCATGACCTCGCCTATCGGTAACTCAAAATCAATCCCACCGAGTATCTGACAACCGCCACGCGCGCACGCCAAACCGCTGACTGTGAGCATCACGACACCCCGCGCTGGGAGCGCAGTAGCAAAATCAGAAAGAACGGCGCGCCCAGCAACGCGGTAAGAATACCGATCGGTAACTCGGCAGGGGCGATCAGCGTTCGTGCGACCACATCGGCAAGCAATAACAGTCCACCGCCTAGCAACATCGCACCGGGTAACACCTGCCGATGGTCGACCCCCAGCATCAATCTGATCAGGTGCGGCACCACAAGGCCAACAAACCCGATCAACCCCGCAACCGCGACACAGGCTCCCACACCAAGCGCAGTCAAAAGAATCAACTCGCGTTTGACCCTCTCGACTTCCACACCCAGATGCCGAGCTTCCGACTCACCGAGCAGCAGCGCATTCAGTGCGCGCGCCTGCTGGGGCAAGCGCCACCATATCAAGGCACAGCACAGTGTCAGGGCGATAACCCGCGGATAATTCGCCGAACCCAGACTGCCCATGTTCCAGAATGTCAAAGTCCGCAGCATACGATCGTCAGCCAGATAACTCAGTAGCCCGATCAGCGCACCGCTAATTGCGGCAATAGCGATACCGGCCAGGAGCATGCTGGCGACTGATATGCCCTGTGCCGTCTGCCCTAATCGATAGACCAGCAACGTGGTCATGACCCCGCCGCCGAACGCACCGACCACGGTAGTGTATGGAAACAGCGCACTGGGCAAGCCGCCAAACAGCCAGCTCCCGAGCACTATGACGGACGCCGCGCCGAGCGCCGCACCACTGGAAACACCGATCAAACTCGGGTCGGCCAGCGGATTACGGAACAGACCCTGCATGACCGCACCGGTCAGAGCCAGCGTGCTGCCGACCAGCAAGCCCATCAGAGTTCGCGGTAAGCGTATTTGTTCGACAATTACCTGGGCATCACCTTGAGGTCCAACCAGACCCAGCAGATTGCCCAGCACCGCTAACGTGTCACGTGGTGCTATGTTGACCGCACCAAGGCCCAGGGACAACATGATCGCCAACGCCAGAAGCACAACAAGCAACAACATGATCAGCGGGCCACGCCGCAAAGGAGAGATCATCGTCATTTGTTTGCCTGCTGTTGCTGGTGTTGACCCGCACTGGCAGAGATAATCAGCGCATGACAGATGATAACGATAATTTTCTTCCCGTACCGCTGTGCCGGCTCGATCAGCTTGCTAACCCTGGCAGCCTGGGTGTCACCCGCAACGACGAAATGCTGATGGTGATCCGCCAGGGAGCGCGCGCCTATGTTTATGTCAATCGCTGCCCCCACCGTGGCATCCCGCTTGAATGGGTGCCCGATCAGTTTCTCGATAGCACCGGCAGATTGATTCAATGCGCCAACCATGGCGCATTGTTTTTGCCTGAAAGTGGCGAATGTGTCGCGGGGCCTTGCCCCGGGGCCTTCCTCCAACACCGGCCCTGCCATATCAGCAACGGACAGGTCTGGCTGGACTGACCAGCTCACACTAGTTGCTTCGCTCATACAATCACCGGCACTTGTCCACCCACTTGAAAACCCTCTGGCGTCGGTGTCACGGCCCAGGCTATTACTTCGACACCTTGATCCACTGCCTGGCGCAAAAGCTGCGCGTATTCGGGATCGATCTCGCTGGCAGCCCGCACTCGCTCGATCCCTGAGTGCATTACGCAGAACAGCAGACAGGCACGACGACCTTTCGCGGCAAGCTCCGTCAGTTCACGCAGGTGTTTTTGTCCGCGCAGGCTAACCGCATCGGGGAAAGCGCCGACACCCTCACCCACGACCAGAGTCACGCTCTTGACCTCGACGACGCACTCATCGGGATCACTCAGTAAAAAATCAAACCGACTCTGACCACCTGGCAGCCTGACCTCAGGCCGCGCAGTAGCGTAGCCAGCAAGCGGGGCTATCAGGCCTCGCGCCAGCGCCGCCGCAACCACCTTGTTGGCCCGCGCGCTATGAATACAGGCAAGCTGCCCAGGCTGGGTTTCCACCAACTCCCAGCTACCCGGCAGTTTACGTCCGACCTTGCTCTCCAGACGAACCCACACACGGCTACCGGGAGCAGCGCAGCCAGTCATCGAGCCTGTGTTGGGGCAATGCACCGTCATTTCGCGTCCATCATCAAGACGCACATCGGCAAGGAAGCGTTTGTAACGCTTGATCAGCACACCACTCAACAGCGAGGGCTCGAACGCAAGCAAGGTTTCAGCCACTACCTGAGCCTCCGATCGAGTCGATCGACCGCCATCGCGAGGCGATCCAGAGACGCCGTATAAGCAAAACGTACATGCTCATGCTGGCGATAGTGTCCGAAATCCAGACCAGGGGTAACCGCGAGATACTCACTCTCCAGAAGTTGCTGGCAAAAGGACGTACTGTCGGCAGAGTGCTTCTGGATATCGGCATATAAATAGAACGCGCCTTCAGGGGTGACCGGGATAGCAAAACCGAGATCACGCAGCGCCGGCAAAAGAAAGTCACGCCGCGAGTGAAAGGCTTGACGACGCTCCTCGCAAATGGCCATGGTCTCTTCGCCAAATGCGGCAAGCGCGGCCACCTGGGCCATGTGTGGCGCGCAGATATAGAGATTCTGGGCCAGTTTTTCCAGCTCTGGAATCGCCGCCTCAGGCGCAATTAACCAACCCAGACGCCAGCCAGTCATGCCAAAGTACTTGGAAAAACTGTTCAACACGAAGGCATCAGGAGCAACCTCCAGTACCGAAGTGGCACGACAATCATAGGTCAACCCGTGATAGATCTCATCCACGACAAGATGTCCATTCAGACTCTCCACCGATGTCGCGAGATTCTGCAACTGTTCGCGGCTCAACACTGTTCCGGTAGGGTTGGATGGGGAGGCCGCAAGCACGGCAGAACAGCTTGCGTCCCAGTGCTGAACCACCAGCTCGGGTGTAAGCTGGTAAGCGCTGTCCGGCCCGGTGGGTATCATCTTCGCGTGGGCGCCCAGCAGGCGGAGAAAATTGCGATTACAGGGATAGGACGGATCAGCCATCAACATGCTCTGGCCCGGATCGACCAGTAACGAGGTGATCAGTAGCAGCGCCGCAGAACCACCAGGAGTGACTACCACGCGTGCGGGGTCGAGATCGACGCCGTAGCGCTGAGCATAGAGGCCTGCTATCGCCTCGCGCAGGGCAGGCAAACCCAGTGCAGGGGTATACCCAGTCTGGCCTGATGCAAGCGCCGCCTGCCCCGCACGCACAATGGGCGCGGGCGTTGAAAAGTCAGGCTCGCCAATTTCCATATGAATCACGTCATGGCCCTGCGCTTCGAGCGTTTTCGCCCGCGCCAGCACACTCATCACATGGAAAGCCTGTATGTCCCGTGTGCGTTGTGCCCAACCCTGCCTGCGCATGCGTGCTCCCTATCAATGTTATCTGAGCGCTGAATGATACCCTTCCGGGCCTCACCAAACAGCCTGTTTGCACCGACCATCGTCAACCAGTTCAACCTTCTGACGGCAAACAGTAGCGCGGTTGATCATGTTCTGGTAGTTTTGCCCGCTTGCACGCCACCGGCTGCACCCTCAGGCCATCAGCAACGTGAGCCTGGCACTGGAAGATCGAGCTAAAAAGTGAGGGGTTCTCATGCCCAGCAATGCCAAAGAAAAGAATTCAATGTTGATCCGCGGGTTCGCACCCTATAAGGAAAAGAAGGGCGAGGAATACATGAACGAGCAGCAGCTCGAGCATTTCGCCGGCATTCTCAACGGCTGGAAACGCGAGCTGATGGAGGAGGTAGACCGTACCGTCCATCACATGCAGGACGAGGCGGCCAACTTCCCCGATCCCGCAGACCGCGCCAGCCAGGAGGAGGAATTCAGCCTCGAACTGCGGGCCCGCGACCGCGAGCGTAAATTGATCCGCAAGATCGATCAGACACTCCAGCGTATCGACGATGACGATTACGGCTTCTGTGACTCCTGTGGCGTCGAGATCGGCATTCGTCGTCTTGAAGCACGTCCGACTGCCACACTCTGCATCGACTGCAAGACCCTTGCTGAAATCAAGGAAAAGCAGGTCGGCAGCTGATCTTGGCAGTCTCGACCAGATCTGCCCGACACCGGTGCTGGATCTGGTCGACATGACTCGTCCGTTGAACCAGGCAGCTTCCAATGCTCTCCCCCGCTGACAGCTCTATTGGACGCTTCGCTCCCACACCCAGCGGGGCCTTGCATTTCGGTTCTTTGTTGGCTGCTCTCGCCAGCTTCCTGGATGCACGTCAACGGCATGGTCATTGGCTAGTTCGCATGGAAGATCTGGATCAGCCACGCAACAAGCCCGGCGCACAGGACCAGATACTACAGGCACTGACTGCCCATGGAATGCATTGGGATGGCCCTGTTCAGATACAGAGCCAACACCAAAAAAGCTATCAGGAACAGATTAGTCACTGGATAGATCAGGGCTTGGCGTATTACTGCGACTGTTCGCGCAAAGACCTTATTGCCTATAAGGGTGTTTACCCCGGCACCTGCCGCGGGCGACATTTACCCCCTGCTGCCGATCACGCAGTCCGCGTGCGGGTAACGGATGAACCCGTTGTGTTCACTGACCGCTTGCAGGGCAAAATCAGTCAGCGCCTGGAGAGTGAGATCGGGGACTTCGTGGTTCGTCGCCGGGACGGGATCATCGCCTACCAGCTTGCAGTCGTCATGGATGACATTGCGCAGGGTGTTACCGATATCGTGCGCGGTGCCGATTTGCTCGAATCCACACCCCGTCAACTATGGCTATATCAATTATTGCAGACGCCAGTGCCTGCCTATCTGCATATACCGCTAATGATGACGCGCCGCGGCCAGAAGCTCAGCAAACGACTGGGGTCAGCTCCAATCCACCCGCAAGCGGCATCTTCCAGCCTCTTTGCAGCTCTGAACGTGCTTAACCAGCAGCCTCCGGCGACCCTTCAGAAAGCAACAGTGGCGGAATTGATCGCCTGGGGCTTAGAGCACTGGCAGCCCATGCAGCTACCCCCTACTCGTGAGATACTTCAATAGATGGACATGCCAGAATGAATGTCGGAGCTTGGCAAGCACGCTCGGCCTGACTACCCTATAGCACCACCTGCTCAGCCGCACGACGGCGCAGGCCACAACGACTGCCCAGCGGTCGTCGACTCACGGACGCCCATGTATATTTACCGCCTGGTACTATTGCTGGTCATCGGCATATACCTGTTCTCGCCTGCCATCATGGATTGGTGGATCGAGCCACAGGGAGCCTGGTATCGCCCCTACATGCTCTGGCTGATCCTGATTATCGCCGGCATTGTGCTGCAGAGTCCGAAAGATGCCGATGAGCTTTGAGTTAAGCCACCTTCTACTGATCAGCGTTCTCTATCTACTGACGCTGTTTGGCGTAGCCTGGGTGACCGAGCGTGGCATGCTACCCCGCGCACTGTTACAGCATCCAGCCGTGTACACCCTGTCGCTGGGCGTGTATGCCAGCGCTTGGGCCTTCTATGGCACCGTGGGTCTTGCCTACGAATATGGCTATGGATTTCTCACCTATTACTTGGGCGTATGCGGAGCCTTTCTGCTCGCCCCAGTTCTGCTCAGCCCAATCCTGCGCATCACCCGCACCTATCAACTGTCGTCCCTGGCCGACCTGTTCGCCTTTCGTTTTCGCAGCACCCTGGCGGGGACCCTGACAACCTTATGCATGCTGATTGGTGTGTTGCCCCTGCTTGCATTGCAAATACAGGCTGTAGCTGATTCGGTCCAAATTCTCACTCAGGAAACCGGGCAAAATACGGTCGCCCTCGGGTTCTGCGTGTTAATCACTCTGTTTGCCATTTTGTTCGGCGCTCGGCATATTTCCACCCGGGAAAAGCATGAAGGGTTGGTGATCGCCATCGCTTTCGAATCCCTGGTCAAGCTAATCGCTATTGGCGCCGTCGGACTTTATGCGCTGTACGGCGTTTTTGGCGGCCCTGCGGGACTGGAGTCATGGCTCGCCTATAACCAGCAGGCCTTGCAAACGCTCCACTCGCCACTGCAGGAAGGCCCCTGGCGCACACTATTGTTGGTCTTCTTTGCGTCCGCCATTGTCATGCCTCACATGTACCATATGGCGTTTACCGAAAACCTGAACCCGCGCGCTTTGGCCACAGCGAGCTGGGGGCTGCCGCTGTTTCTGCTTTTAATCAGCCTCGCCGTGCCACCGATACTCTGGGCCGGTTTATATTTGGGCATCCCGACCAATCCCGAGTATTTTACACTGGGACTGGGCATGGCCGCTGGCGCTGACTGGCTGACCTTGCTCGCGTTCGTTGGCGGACTCTCCGCAGCCAGCGGCCTGATCATTGTCGTCACGCTGGCGTTATCAGGCATGGTCCTCAATCACCTGGTTCTGCCGATTTATCAACCCAGCGCCGAAAACAACATCTATCGCTGGCTGCTGTGGACTCGACGTACACTGATCGCCACCATCATCATGGCCAGCTACGGCTTCTACCTTCTACTCGGAGCAGAGCAGCATCTGGCAAACTTGGGTATTGCCTCCTTTGTGGCTACTGTGCAGTTTCTGCCAGGAGCACTGTCGGTACTCTATTGGCAACAGGCCAACCGTCGCGGTTTCATTGGTGGACTGATTGCCGGCATGCTGGTCTGGGCTATTACCCTGCTACTGCCCCTGGTCACCGAGGTGACGGATTTGCAGATACTGGGCCAGACTTTGAGCTTCAATGCCGACACCTGGCATCTGGCAGCCATCGCTTCGCTTGCGGCAAATATTTTTGCTTTCACCAGTATTTCAATGTTTACCCAGCGCTCAAGTGAGGAGCAGAGCGCAGCAGAAGCCTGCTCGGTGGACAATGTCAGCCGGCCCCAACGTATGGAGCTGATCGCCAACTCACCCCAGGAATTCGCCCAACAACTGGCCAAGCCGTTGGGCAACAAAACTGCACAGCAGGAAGTCGAACAGGCCCTTCGGGATCTGCAACTGCCTTTTGACGAGCACCGCCCGTACGCCCTGCGGCGTCTGCGTGATCGCCTCGAAGCCAATTTATCGGGGCTGATGGGGCCCAGTGTCGCGCAGGAAATCATCACCACCTTTCTCCCATTCAAGCTGGCTCGCGAAGGCTATGTCACTGAAGACATTCACTTCATCGAGAACCGCCTGGAGGACTACCATTCGCGCCTCACCGGACTGGCAGCCGAGCTTGACGCGTTGCGTCGCTATCATCGACAGACACTGCAGGACCTCCCCATGGGCGTATGTTCACTGGCCAAGGACAACGAGATACTGATGTGGAATCGGGCCATGCACGCGCTGACTGGAATCAGCGCAGACAGCGTCGTTGGCTCGCGACTGGATAATATTGCCAAGCCCTGGAATGAGCTGTTGGCCCGCTTCGTCAGTGATCAGTCAGCTCACCTGCACAAGCAACAACTGGTGGTCAATGGCCATACTCAGTGGCTCAGCTTGCATAAGGCAGCTATCGACGAACCCGGCAACGTGGTCAGCAGTGGCTTGGTACTGCTGATCGAGGACCAGACCGAGAACCAGATGCTTGAGGATGAATTGATGCACTCCGAGCGCCTGGCATCCATCGGTCGCCTGGCTGCTGGCGTAGCCCACGAGATCGGTAACCCGGTCACCGGCATTGCCTGCCTGGCGCAAAATCTGCGCGAAGAATCAGATCAGCCAGAGGCCCGAGAAATGGCCGAACAGGTGATTGAACAAACTCGACGTATATCGCGCATCGTCCAGTCTTTGGTCAATTTCGCCCACGTTGGTAGCCGGCACAATAACAGCAATGAAGAGGTCGATCTGACCGCCTGTACCAGCGAAGCTGTTCATCTGCTGTCACTCAATCGTCAGGGCCCTGAGGTGATTTATGTTAACCTTTGTAGTCCTGAACATGTAGTCGCCGGGGACAGTCAGCGCCTGGTACAGGTTCTGATCAACCTGCTGGGCAATGCCCGGGATGCGAGTAGCAACGCCGATACCATCACCATTTCAACCCAGCAGAATGAGCACCAGGTACTGCTGCATGTCGAGGACCAAGGCAGCGGGATAGACAAGGCCATCATGGACCGTCTGTTCGAGCCATTTTTCACCACCAAGCAACCAGGGACAGGAACAGGGCTCGGTTTGGCACTGGTCTACTCGATTATCGAAGAGCACTATGGGCAGATAACCATCGACAGCCCGGCAGACCCCATACTTCAGCGCGGCACACGGTTCACCATAACCTTGCCCCGCTACAGCGTTTTGAGCAACGGTGCCACCGCTTGAGTCATTGTTGGCGGTCACCGAGCATGAGGTACCTATGTCACATATTCTGGTTGTAGAAGACGAGGCAATCATCCGCTCCGCACTGCGTCGCTTGCTGGAGCGGCACCACTATCAAGTAAGCGAAGCCGGATCGGTCGCTGATGCAGTCAATCAATTCGATTTGAATTCCTTCGACCTGGTGATCAGCGATCTGCGTTTACCCGGAGACCCCGGGACCGAAATGATTCGGCGCGCGCCCGACACTCCCGTACTTATCATGACCAGCTACGCCAGCCTGCGTTCAGCGGTTGATTCAATGAAACTGGGCGCGGTCGATTACATTGCTAAGCCGTTCGATCACGAGGAAATGCTACAAGCTGTCGCCCGCATCATTCAGGACAGCCAGGCTCGACGTAGCCAGCCACTGGTTCAGGCTTCCGCTGCGCCAGAGCGGAATGCAAAGGCGGGCAAGCCAGCGACAGATGCCGCCGCTGACCAGACAATGGGCATCATTGGCTCCAGCCCCTCCATGCAAACGCTGTTCAAGCGCATCAGCAAGGTCGCACCGACCGATTCGACCGTACTCATCCAAGGCGAGTCCGGTACCGGCAAGGAGCTGGTGGCCAAGGCATTACACGAACATTCGCGCCGGGCCAAGGCACCCATGATTTCGGTCAACTGCGCAGCCATTCCGGAAGCCTTGATTGAATCCGAGCTGTTCGGTCACGAGAAGGGCTCTTTTACCGGAGCCACGTCCGGGCGCACCGGCCTGGTTGAAGCGGCTGACGGCGGCACGCTGTTTCTCGACGAAATTGGCGAACTGCCCCTCGAAGCTCAGGCGCGACTATTACGCGTGCTGCAGGAAGGAGAAATACGCCGGGTCGGTTCGGTACAGTCGCATAAGGTCAATGTTCGCCTGGTTGCTGCAACCCACCGGGACCTCAAGACATTGGCGCGTCAGGGGCTGTTTCGCGAAGACCTGTATTATCGTCTCAACGTAATAGAACTTCGCCTCCCGCCCCTGCGCGACCGCGGAGAAGACATCATGCTGATTGCCGAGGCTTTGCTCACCCGTGCCGGCCGTAATGTGAATCAGGTAGGCTTGCATTTCAGCGACGAAGCAAAGCAGGCTATTCGGTTGCATACCTGGCGTGGCAACGTACGCGAACTGGAAAATGCAATCGAGCGCGCCGCCATCCTTTGCGATGAGGACGAAATTTCAACCGAACTGCTGGGCATCGAACTGGACGTAGAACATGAGCGCGCATCCCAGGCGGCCAACGCGCTGGAAACCATGAGCAAGAACCAAAGTGTCAATAGCGAACCAACCGAAGACTTGTCTTTGGAAGACTATTTCCAGCATTTTGTACTGGAACACCAGGAGCGGATGACCGAGACGGAGCTGGCCCACAAGCTGGGTATCAGCCGTAAATGCCTTTGGGAAAGACGCCAGCGTCTCGGCATCCCCCGCAAAAAAACCGCTAATTCCTGAGCAAAGCATTCACCCACCGCCAGCGAGAACATTCGCTGGCGGTGAAAGGCCCACCTCAGTGTTACCTGTTACCCAGCATCTACAGCCAAAAGTGTTACCCCAGCCCGGGCTATGCGTAACACTTCTTCGGGTTGATAGGTAACGTACCGCTTGAACGCCGCTTCATGCACATTACTTTAAAAACGTAAGCAATTGTTTTAAAACGGATATTAGAAGTTGGCACGGCGAATGCTTTATATTCGGTACAACAATAATAAAAATCAAAAAATAAAATAAAAATAAAATCTGACTACACACACAATAAAAACAAAACGTGAGAGTCGCAGCAAACAGATTTTTTTGGAGAATGTGCTTAACCCGCGAATAGGATGTTCGTCTGGACACATAACAATAATGGTTGCCATAGCAACATGACTGTCCAGAGCCAATGATAGGCCTTGAATTAAGACATAAGCTTCCAAAGCAATACGTTTGTTTTAGACAGCCCGGGATGGGCTATCGCCGAGCGACATTGTCGCTTCTGCCGAACAAAAAGAATTGCAGATAAAATAAAAATAATAAAAACCATTGGGGGGAGTACATGCTCCCCTTGAGTTTTCTATCAACATCCATTTTATTTCCCAATCAGTCTTCTTGTTACCCCTCCCTTTACCTCAATTTCTGCACTTAATTCAATTTCTGTACTATTCAGGCTAGAATACACCTCAGTCAAGTCAGGCGATGAGCTGACCCAGGCGTGTCACCGCATATAATCCGATGATGTGCTAATCAGTGCTGTTCCCCCTGACGCTTATGCTAACTTCAGCCCTTTAAATCGGGTTTGAATATGCCGGTGGAAAGCCTGTACTTATGATTCGAAAGTTGTTGAAGAAATTGCCCACTCCCTTTGGCCGCCCAACACACAAGCGGACGACGCCATCAATTATTCCTGCAAGCCAGCATAATTTGCGCCGTGAAAAACTGAGCAAAAATGCCGTCAACGTGGTTGAGCGATTGCAACAGGCGGGCTTTCAAGCGTTCGTGGTGGGTGGCTGTGTACGTGACTCCCTTCTTAACATGTCCCCGAAGGACTATGACGTAGCCACCAGTGCAACACCTGAACAAGTCAGAGCCACCTTTCGCAACGCGAGGCTGATTGGCCGCCGATTCAAACTGGTTCACGTGCATTTTGGCCGCGAGATAATCGAAGTAGCTACGTTTCGCGCCAGTCACGCCGATGACGATGCCGGAGAATCTCAGGGCGACGAGAAATCACGTCAGAGCGAATCCGGTCGTCTGCTCCGTGACAACGTGTACGGCAACTTCGAACAGGATGCCCAGCGTCGTGATTTCACCATCAACGCGTTGTACTACGACGTGAGCACCGGGCACATCCACGATTACGCCAACGGCATGCACGATATCCGCAACGGTTTGGTGCGGCTCATAGGTGATCCTGAGCAGCGTTACCAGGAAGACCCCGTACGCATGTTGCGAGCCGTCCGTTTTGCCGCCAAACTGGGCTTCGAGATCGAGACCCACAGCGCTGCTCCGATTCCGGACATGACCGACTTGTTATTCGATATTCCGGCCGCTCGTCTATTCGACGAATCGCTCAAGCTATTAATGAGCGGACAGGGTGAAAAAACCTTTGATCTGCTGCACTACTACTACTTATTCGAGCCGCTCTTTCCCGACACCGAAGAAGCCATCGAAAAGAATCCTGACTACAGCTTGGCCCTTATTCGTCAAGCTTTGCGCAACACTGACGATCGCATTCGTGAGGGCCGCCCGGTAACGCCTGCATTTTTATTTGCTGCACTGCTGTGGCCTGCTCTCGCACCGCGCATAAAGGAACTGGAAGCTCAGGGTATACCGACCATCCCCGCCCAGCAGCAAGCGGCTCAAGATCTACTCACTGAGCAATGTCAGCACATAGCCATACCCAAGCGATTCAGCGTTCCCCTGCGAGAAATCTGGGACATGCAACCGCGCCTGGAACGACGCAACGGTCGTCGAGCCGACCAGTTACTCGAACATCCTCGCTTCCGCGCTGCCTATGATTTTCTGTTGCTGCGCGAATCGGCCGGCGAGCAAACTAACGGTCTGGGGCAATGGTGGACGCGCTATCAGGATGCGTCAGCAGACCAGCGACGTAAAATGATCAGCGATCTTGATGATACTGGCACGGGT
Organism: Halopseudomonas sp.; assembly: GCF_047631575.1. GTDB lineage: Bacteria > Pseudomonadota > Gammaproteobacteria > Pseudomonadales > Pseudomonadaceae > Halopseudomonas. Next base: position 25,417 of record NZ_JBLIAB010000007.1, read on the forward strand.
CCGAAACGTCCTCGCAATCGCAAAAAGCGCAAACCCAAAACCTCAGCAGATTCATGAGTAACCGGTGCTACATAGGCCTGGGAAGCAACCAATCAGCCCCAGCTACGCAGCTTAATCGTGCCTATGATGCCCTTGCGGCTTTACCGCAAACCGAGCTTCTGAGTTGTTCTCGGCTGTATCGAAGCGCGCCCATGGGGCCGCAGGATCAACCCGATTACGTGAATGCGGTAGCACTCATCGACACTGCGCTGCAGCCGTTGATATTACTAGACGCATTACAGCGAATCGAGCAACAACAAGGCCGGACCCGCAAAGCCGAACGCTGGGGCCCACGCACACTGGATCTGGACATCTTGCTATACGGACATCAGCAGATTTCCTGTGACCGATTGCAGGTGCCGCATTACCACATGTGCGCCCGCGCCTTTGTACTCTACCCTTTGGCCGAGCTGGACCCGAAACTGATCATGCCGGACGGTACGTCTTTACAACAGCTATTGAAAGAATGCCCGGCAGGATCTCTCGAAGCGCTTGCCGATCTGCCGGCACAAGGGTAAAACATGGCACCCGCATACAGACGCCACCATGCGCCTAAGCATCAGGTCTATACTGCCTGTCTATACGACAGCGTCCTGAGCAAAATGGGCTCGCGCCGCGACACAATCCGGCCGATGCTTAACTGTCCGACGCCTCGCCGAGGCCGAACCAATGGAATCTCGCCATGCCTGACGTAACCCTGACAACGCTGAGCAAGCTCAAGCAGAATGGTGAAAAAATCACCTGTTTGACGTCCTACGACGCTACCTTTACCAAGCTGGTCAATGAGGCCGGGGTTGAGGTGATTCTGGTGGGCGATTCGCTAGGAATGGTATTGCAAGGCAATGACAGTACCTTGCCGGTGACCGTTGCCGACATGGTTTACCATACCCGCGCCGTGAAACGTGGCAACACCAGCGCATTCATCATGGCTGACCTGCCGTTCATGTCCTACCCCAACGTAAATCAGGCACTGGCCAGCAGTGCACAGTTGATGCAGGCTGGTGCTCACATGGTCAAGCTCGAGGGCGCAGGATGGCTGGCGCCGATAATTCAGGCGCTAGTCCAGAATGGTGTCCCTGTGTGCGCGCACATGGGACTGACCCCGCAAGCAGTGAATCTGCTCGGTGGCTACAAGGTACAGGGTCGCGCAGACGAACAGGCGCAGGCGATTCTCGCGGATGCCAAGGCTCTGGAAGCAGCTGGCGCGAGCATGTTGTTGCTCGAATGCGTACCCAGCTCTCTGGCCAATGCGATAACCAAGGCAGTGGCCGTGCCAGTCATAGGTATCGGTGCTGGCAGCGGCACCGACGGACAAGTGTTGGTGGTACATGACATGCTGGGGCTGACCCGCGGTCACCGCCAGCCACGCTTTGTGAAAAACTTCATGCTCGATCAGCAGGACGTGCCTGCCGCCTTGCGCGCCTATGTCGAAGCAGTGAAAAAAACCGAATTTCCTGCCGCTGAACACGAGTTTTAATCCCAATGAATACCCTGCACACTATTGCTCAGCTGCGCGCAGCTCTCGCGCGTGCCCGACAGGATGGCAAGCGTATTGGCCTGGTGCCGACCATGGGCAACCTGCATGCAGGCCATGTAACGCTGGTCAACAAGGCGCGACAACGTACTGATTTCGTTGTGGTCAGCATCTTTGTCAATCCGCTGCAGTTTGGTGCTGGCGAAGATCTAGAGAGCTATCCACGGACGCTGGAAGAAGACCAGCGCAAGGTGCTGGATGCCGGTGGTGACCTAGTGTTCGCTCCCAACGTCAAGGAAATATACCCAGAGGGAATGGGCGGCCATACTCGGATCAGCGTGCCCGTTGTCTCCGAAGGTCTGTGCGGAGCCAGTCGGCCGGGACATTTTGAAGGTGTAGCCACCGTGGTCTGTAAGCTACTTAATATCGTACAGCCTGATCTGGCCGTATTTGGCCAGAAGGACTACCAGCAGCTGGCAGTTATTCGCAAGATGGCCCACGACCTGTGCCTGCCGGTTCTCGTCATGGGAGAGCCAACTGTGCGCGCGGAAGACGGCCTCGCCCTCTCTTCCCGCAATGGTTACCTCAGTGCAGAGCAACGTCGGACGGCTCCAGTGCTATTCGAAATACTGCAACAGGTTGCCAAATCGGTTAAGGACGGTGAGCGGGACTACCCTGTTTTGATCGAAGCGGCCCGTCAGCGTCTGGCAGATTCAGGCCTGCGTGCCGACTATCTCGATCTGCGCGATGCACTCACACTGAACCCTGTCGATGCCGACACCCGTGACATGGTCATCCTGGCAGCCGCTTACCTGGGTAACACACGACTCATCGACAACCTGCTTTTCGACTTGCACTGACTCGCTCCTTTCCTCAGCACATCCGGTGTGGCCGGCGCACCTATCCGCGCTGGCCACCTACGCATCGCTGCCATCGACACTCCTCTTACCCCGCTCTATCAGACCAAAGAAGGGTTGAATTGCCTCCGGTAATGGCCGACGCTTGAAGCAAGAACGCTTTCGGCCGCACCGCAGACAAAAACAAGAGGACCCGAGTCATGTACAAAATCGAAAACCACAAGGTATCCGACGCCGCTCGCGCAGATACGCATGTCGATGAAGCCACTTATAATCGCATGTACAAGCAGTCGCTCGAGCAGCCAGACCTGTTCTGGGCGGAGCAGGCTAAGCGTTTTCTGACCTGGGAAAAGCCCTGGAGTCGCGTGCAAGATAGCAACATGATCAGCGGCGAAGCTGCCTGGTTCATTGACGGCAAACTCAATGTAAGCACCAACTGTATCGATCGCCACTTGGCTACCCGCGCTGACCAGACTGCCATTATCTGGGAGGGTGACGATCCATCAGAATCGCTGAATATCACCTACCGCCAATTGCATGAACATGTCTGCCGATTGGCTAATGTGTTGCGCGCACGTGGCGTCAAGAAAGGCGAACGGGTCTGTCTGTACATGCCGATGATCCCTGAAGCTGCCTACGCCATGCTGGCCTGCGCGCGCATCGGCGCCGTTCATTCTGTTGTGTTTGGCGGGTTCTCATCGGATGCGCTTCGCGATCGTATTAACGATTCAGATTGCCAAGCGGTTATTACCGCAGACCAAGGCGTGCGCGGAGGCAAGCATGTTCCGCTGAAGCAGAATGTGGACAGGGCCTTGCAAGACTGCCCTGGCGTACACACGGTCGTTACCGTCAAACGTACCGGAGGCGATATCGACTGGCACGAACATCGTGATATTTTTTACCACGAGGCCTGCGCTGCGGTCAGTGCCGACTGCACAGCCGAGTCGATGGACAGTGAAGACCCTCTGTTCATCCTCTACACCTCGGGTTCTACCGGCAAGCCAAAGGGCGTACTGCATACCACAGGCGGTTATCTGTTGGGCTCAGCAATGACCCATCATTACGTGTTCGATTATCACGAAGGTGAAATCTATTGGTGTACGGCAGATGTCGGCTGGATCACCGGACACTCCTATATTGTCTATGGTCCTCTGTGTAACGGCGCCACCACGCTGATGTTCGAGGGCGTGCCGACCTACCCCGATGCAGCACGCTGCTGGCAGATCGTCGACAAGCACAAGGTCAACATCTTTTACACCGCCCCCACTGCGATCCGCGCACTGATGGCCCAAGGCAACGAATTGGTCACCAGCACCTCACGTGCAAGCTTGCGCTTGCTTGGTAGTGTTGGTGAGCCGATCAACCCCGAGGCCTGGGAATGGTATTACCATGTTGTCGGCGAAATGCGCTGCCCGATAGTCGATACCTGGTGGCAGACTGAAACCGGTTCCATCATGATCACCCCCCTGCCTGGCGCCACCGATCTCAAACCCGGCTCGGCGACACGGCCATTCTTTGGTGTCGAGCCAGCGCTGTTCGACCCCGAAGGCAACGAGCTGGAAGGGGTAGCCAGCGGCAATCTGGTGATCAAACGGTCCTGGCCTAGCCAGATCCGTACTGTCTACGGCGATCATCAACGCTTGGTCGACACCTACTTCAGCACCTACAAGGGCGTGTACTTCACCGGAGACGGTGCACGACGCGATGAAGACGGCTACTACTGGATTACCGGGCGCGTCGATGACGTACTTAACGTCTCCGGCCACCGTATCGGTACAGCCGAGGTCGAGAGCGCCTTGGTGCTGCATGACTCCGTCGCCGAGGCTGCAGTGGTCGGGTGTCCGCACGACATCAAGGGGCAGTGCATCTACGCTTACGTTATGCCCATGCGCGGTGTGACGCCTAGCGAGAATCTGATCAAAGAGCTCAAAGCATTCGTTACCGAGCAGGTGGGATCGTTCGCCAAGCCGGATTTTATTCAGTGGACACCCGGCTTACCGAAAACCCGCTCAGGCAAGATCATGCGCCGTATTTTGCGCAAGATCGCCTGCGATGAGCTCGACACCCTGGGCGATATTTCCACGCTGGCAGATCCAGCGGTGGTCGAAGAACTGATCGAAAACCGACTGAATCGCGGATGAGACACTTCTTGTCCTGACCTGATCACCCCTCTATGCTTGTGCCCATTCAAGCATTCGCATAGAGGAATAGCCATGCAAGACGTCGTGATTGTCGCCGCCACCCGTACCGCTATCGGCAGTTTTGCCGGTCAATTTGCCGGTATACCCGCCCATGAGCTGGGTGCCACGGTCATCCGTGCGTTACTGGAAAAAACCGCAATAGATCCCGCGATTGTTGACGAGGTCATTCTTGGCCAAGTGCTCACTGCTGGCTGCGGCCAGAATCCTGCACGACAGGCAGCCATCCAAGGTGGCCTGCCCTTCAGCGTACCCGCATTCAATCTGAACAAGGTCTGTGGCTCAGGCCTCAAAGCACTGCATCTGGGCGCCCAGGCAATCCGCTGCGGCGATGCCGACGTCATTATCGCCGGTGGTCAGGAGTCCATGAGCCTGTCGCCTCACCTCATGCCCAGCTCTCGCAATGGCTTGCGCATGGGACATGGCAAGCTGATCGACAGCATGATTCATGACGGCCTGTGGGATGCATTCAACGATTATCATATGGGCATCACTGCCGAAAATCTGGTCAACAAGTACCAGATCAGCCGTGAAGAACAGGACGCGTTTGCTGCAGCCTCACAGCAGAAAGCCGTCGCTGCCCAAGACGCGGGCCATTTCGACATCGAGATCACACCCGTCAGCGTACCCCAACGCAAGGGCGATCCGCTGCTCGTCACCCGTGACGAGCAGCCCCGTGCCGGCACAACAGCCCAATCGCTGAGCAAACTGCGTCCGGCGTTCCAGAAGGATGGCAGTGTCACCGCAGGAAATGCGTCGGGCCTCAATGACGGCGCTGCCGCTGTCATGCTGATGAGTGCTGCCAAAGCCGAACAGCTAGGTTTACCCGTACTGGCCAGAATCGCTGCCTACGCGAATGCCGGCGTCGATCCCGCCATCATGGGTATAGGACCGGTTTCCGCCACCCAGCGTTGCCTGCAGAAAACCGGTTGGCATATAGCCGATCTGGATCTGATCGAGGCTAACGAGGCCTTTGCCGCACAGGCACTGGCTGTAGGCCGCGAGCTCAAGTGGGACGCCAACAAGGTCAACGTCAATGGTGGCGCCATCGCTTTAGGCCACCCGATCGGCGCATCCGGATGCCGGGTACTGGTCACGCTGCTGCACGAAATGCTGCGCCGCGACGCAAAGAAGGGGCTGGCAACGTTGTGCATCGGCGGCGGACAAGGCGTCGCACTGGCGCTAGAAAGAGCCTGAAGCAGCCTCTAGTGCTGGCTGCGCCGAAAGCGGGGTGGAAATACCCAGCAGCACGCCAGCACCAGAGCCGCGAAAAGACTATAGCTGAGTAAAAATACCCAAGACGGCAAATCGAAATACAGCACTGACTGCAGCCAATACTCGATAAAGCTTTCTGTATAGGTATCATCGCCGCCCTGGCGCCGCAGCCACATTTCCAGTGTGGTGAGCGGGCAGACGATACCGAACCAGGCTTCGCCGACGACGACCAGGATTGTCCCAAGGTGAGCCAGGCGAAACCACAGATTGTTTACCCAGCGCCAACCAAGCAGATTGCCGGCAATGATTAACAGCAATCCCAGCACAACAAAGACAACCAGCCCCACGTGAGCCGCCAGTACGATGTTGGCCACCGCTTGAAAAGACACTATGCCAGTCAAATAACCACTCCTATCAGAGCAGCGCCTCACGCGCGGCCAATTCGCGAGCCGTATGCTCTTGTCGGGCACGGTCAATACCGTAGAAAAAATACGCGCACGCCGAGGCAAAACCGAACAGGCAGGCCGACAGATTAAGCCACGCCAGCCGGGTCACTTCCGCTAGAGTAACTTGACTGGGATCGGCCTGCACTGGAAAGCCAATCAGATCCAGGCCAACGCCTGCCACCAGATAGCCAACCGCTGCTGCCATTTTGCCAGTAAAGGCAGTGGCGCTGAACAGGAAGCCTTCCTGGCTGCGGCCCGTGCGGAAGTGGTGCTCTTGGGTGACGTCCGCCATCATCGATGCTCCAGAAATCACCGCCAGCCCCGCGGCGACACCCGCGACAAACAACACGCTGAAGATCAAGGGCACAAATAACGGGCTGCTCTGCTCCGGAAAGACTCCCAGCAATCGTGCTACCACAGCGACGTTACCCGCCAGCGGCCCAATCAGCGCGGCAACGATAATGGTCCGCTTCTTGTCAAAACGCCTATGTAACGGTGCCGCCAGCATAATGCCAACCGGCCAGCCAACCAGCAAACCGATCGCCAGGAAAGCAATGGCCGAGCTTGATAGCTGCCAAAAATACACATTGAGGTGCATGTTCAATGTTTGCACGATGCCGATCGAGACTGCCACTAGCATTGTCCCGACAAACAGCGCGCGAAACGATACATTACCCCAGGCAGCGGCTATATCTTCGCGCACAGGGGCACGCACTAGACTGTTTGAAGCCTTAGGCAGCAAGGCAATACGATCTCGCGTGCCCCAGGCAGAGATCAGGATCGCCAGACTCATGAGAATGGCGCCAGCCAGGGCCACCTTCGGGTAACCCGCCGGGTTGAGCAAACCGTTCTTGAATTCAGCGCTATCAGGAAAAAACACCGACAAACCCACGAGTACTACCAGTGCTGCAGCCAAGACACCACAAACGCCGCGCCAGGCGGCAACCGAGGTGCGTTCCTGGTAATCCTTGGTCAGCTCGGCGCCGAGGGCTAGGTACGGTACGTAATACAGGGTCATTATACCGCGCACCAGAATGGCAAAGCCGGCCAACCAGAAAAACAGGCCTATCTGCGACAAGGATTGCGGTGGCATGAACAGGCCAAACCAGGCGAAACCCAGTGGAACAGCCGCTACCACCATAAAGGGATGCCGGCGCCCATGCCGCGAGCGCCAATGGTCCGAAACATAACCGGCCAGTGGGTCGGTGACCGCGTCGAAAATCAGCGCAACCATCACTGCAAGCCCGGCCAGCGTGCCAGTCAAACCCAGAACCTGAGTGAAGTAAAAAAACAGAAATATATCAAAGCCGGTGCTCTTGATCGTTTCCGCCACCTGACCTATGCCGTAGGCGAGCTTGGTTCTGACCGGTAATGATGGTGTGCCGTGCATGTCTTTTCTTCTTATTTGTGTTGTGATTTAGCTGGATACTGTCTAATCCGTGCACCAGTACCGATATACCCCTCCCTTCGGGCAGTTCATGCCGATTGTAGCCTGTGCTCGAAAGTCACGCAGCGATCGCTATACTGAAAACTTCATTCGTTGTGGGAGTTTCCATGTTGCGCGCCCCCCTCTATTTCAATAAATCCGAGGCCCTTGTCGATGCCATCCTGGAGCGGTTGGGTAACAAGATCGTGCTCGGTCTGCCCCTGGGCCTGGGCAAGGCCAACCATCTGGTAAACGCCCTGTACCAGCGAGCTTGCGCAGATCCGAGTATTTCTCTGAGCATCCTCACAGCACTCACCCTGGAACGACCCCGGCCCAGCAGTGAGCTGGAGAAGCGCCTTCTGGAGCCGATTTCTGCCCGGCTGTTCGATGCCTATCCCGCACTGGAGTACGCCCAGGCAGTGCGTTCCGGCGAGTTGCCAGACAATATCAAATTCAAGGATTTCTTCTTGCAGTCGGGCCAGTGGCTAGGTGTACCACTGGCCCAGCAACATTATGCCTCGATCAACTATACGCATGCGCTGGACGAGCTGATTGACGCCGGGGTCAACCTGATACTGCAACTGGTAGCGCCGCTACCGGGAGCGGACGATGCGCAAACAGGTACGCGTTTCAGTCTAAGCTGCAATCCGGATATCAGCGCTGACCTGCTGGATAGGCGGCGCAGTGGTCGTTTATCGTTACTCAGCGTGGGCCAGGTGAATTCGGCACTGCCGTTCATGGGCGGGTCTGCCGACCGGCCCGCAAGCGATTTCGATATGATCCTCAAGGCCCCAGCCTATGAGTTCGATCTGTTCATGCCCCCGAACAAGCCAGCTTCGATAATCGACCATGCCATTGGCCTGGAAGTCGCTAACCTGATAGAAGACGGCGGCAGCCTCCAGATAGGCATCGGCTCGATTGGAGACGCCATCGCCCACAGTCTTCTGCTGCGCCACCAGCAGAGCCCGTTATATGGCGAGCTACTGGATCGGCTCAATCCGCAGCGTCCCAAGCATGCCAGCGCCCACCGCCAGCCGTTTACTGAGGGCCTGTATGGTGTGACAGAAATGCTCGTGGAGGGTTTTCTTGAAATGGTGACCAGCGGCATTATGAAGCGCGAAGTAGCGGGTGCGGTAGTGCATGCCGGGTTTTTCGTCGGCAGCCCAGGGTTCTTCCAGCGCTTGACAGAGATGTCTGAGGACTTGCGCGGCAAGATTGCCATGATGCCCGTCTCTTACACCAACGAGCTGTATGGAGATGAACAGGGCAAACGATCGGCACGCTGCGCTGCGCGCTTCGTCAACAGCGCGATGATGGTGACGCTAGGCGGCGCAGTGGTGTCAGACGGGTTAGCTGATTACAACGTGGTCAGCGGGGTGGGCGGCCAGTACAACTTCGTCGCACAGGCTTTTGCGCTCGAGGGTGGCCGGTCCATTATCACCTTGCCCAGCACGCGCACACGCAAAGGCAAACGCCAATCAAACATCGTCTGGGATTACCCGCATACCACCATACCGCGACACCTGCGTGACATAGTGGTGACCGAATACGGCGCAGCAGACCTGCGGGGCAAAACTGACGCCGAGGTCATTGGCGCCCTGTTGAATATCACCGACTCCGCCTTTCAGCAGACGCTCATGCAACGGGCGAAAGAAACTGGAAAGCTTCCCTCGGACTACGCCATCCCGGCAGTCCATCGCGACAACACACCCGCACGTATTCAGCGCGCATTGCAGCCGGCAATAGAAGAAGGACACCTTCCCAGCTTCCCACTGGGTAGCGGTTTAACCGCGGAAGAAGAGCACCTAGCGGTGGCGCTATCCAATTTATCCCCCCTAGCGGGTAACGTCCGCGAGCTAATTCCTCTAGTGATAGCGGGTCTGAAGCGAGAGCCGGGGCCGCAAGCTCTCGCATGCCTCAAACGTATGCAACTCGATGAGCCCAAGGGAATTACCGAAAGACTCTATCGCGCCTTACTGCTGAGCAAGCTGGATACCGACAGGGCCTGAATTGTCAGAGCAGTCCAGATATGTCCGGCAACAGTTACAAACCGCTTCAAGCGTTTTATCGTCTATCTTTAATAGAGTTAATGCAGACTATAGGCGCCGTTGATCTTTCGATTCGCGTCGCAAACGCATTCAGGCAACCACGAGGAGGATCTATGAGTACGATCATCGCAGGACGATTCGATACGCAAGAGCAAGCCGAGAAGGTATGCGCTTCGCTGCAGGATGCCGGCTTTAGCGAAGATCACATTTCCCAGTTTTATGTCAATCCGCACGGCCAGCATGCTATTTATCCGATCGGCGGAGACGAATCAGCCTCGCCGGGGTCGAAGGACTCAGGGCATGGCGCACTGGTCGGTGGTGGTATTGGTGCCGCCGCAGGTGTAGCCGCAGGCATTGCGGCAATCCCGGTAGTCGGTCCAATTGGCGCGGTAGTGGGCGCGGGAATTGGCGCCTACACCGGTTCTCTGGTGGGCGCAATGAAGGAGACCGACAAGGACTCCGAAGTCGACGAAATAGTCGAAGAGACCCCGCCGAAAGAGCAACAGCTGACCGAACGCCATGCCGGCGTGCATGTGGCAGTAAAGGTGACTGCCGACAATCGCAGCGACGCTATCCGCGTACTGCACAAACACCAGGCCGCTGGACTTGAGGAAGCTCAAGGCGAACTCACCAATGGCGAATGGGTCGATTTTGATCCACGCAAAGCTGTCAAGTTGCTGCCAGAGAATCAGCCCTGAGCGCGGGGTTCAACAGTAACTTGCGATGACGCGCCAGAGTGCGTGGGCGGCAGTATAATGCCTGCATGAGACTCGATCGCCTTATCAGCAATTACCCCCAATATAGCCATCGGTCAGCCCGCCAGCTGATCGCATGCGGCCGTGTCCAGGTTAATGGGCAAACAGTGCGTGACACCCAGGCAACGGTGGATCGCTTCGCGACAGTGAGCATCGATGAGCAGCCCCTCCGCAGCGGCTATGCATCAGTCTATCTGATGTTGCACAAGCCGACGGGGTATCTGAGCGCCACATCTGATGACACCCACCCAACTGTACTGGATTTGCTGGATTCTGAGCTTCGGGCGCAAGTACATATCGGCGGTCGTCTTGACCGCAATAGCTCGGGGCTCTTGTTGCTGACCAACGACGGACTATGGTCTCGACGTGTGACCGATCCACAGATCAAGACTCCCAAGGTCTATCATGTAACGACCGCCGAGCCGATTCGCGATGATGCCCCGGCGCGTTTTGCGGAGGGGATCCATTTCGCTTTCGAGGGGCTGACAACCTCACCCGCCCAGCTGGAAGGGCTAGGCTGCTGCGAAGCCCTAGTGACCATTTATGAAGGACGTTATCATCAGATAAAGCGTATGTTTCACGCTGTAGGCAATCGTGTGACGGCACTACACCGGGTGAGTATGGGGTCCATCTTACTGGATCCTGCTCTACGGCCAGGTGAATATCGATTGCTGACTCAGGCTGAAGTGGCCTCGGTTTGAGTTTTGAAAATGCCTGTAGCAGGGCTCATGCAAGTCTGGACATAACTGCTCATATCCTTGGTTTGCATGGATATTTTAATCAACATGCGACTTGAGCTAGCATCCGCCGGGAAGCGACTGGAACCTGCGCCCCACAACAAATCTACTACATTGTCCGAAAACGTCTGCGGAAGTTGCTGCAGGAGCTTGATCAGTGCACTGCTGGCGGACAGCTGCTTTTCAATCGAACGGAAGTTGGCAATGGATAGAAGTACCAATCCAAATGACGACTTACCGCCCTCACAGCGAATAATCAGGTCAAATACCTGCTTATCAAGAGCTGCGGGGTTCGGTAGTCCGGTGGCAGTATAAAGTCTATTTTAGTTTCTCTTCCTACTCAATGACCCGTGACTACTCCAATTTACGCAGACGCATATCCGCTATCGCGGACATGACCGCCAGGGCGATAATAACGCTAATAGTCAGGGCCAGAGGCAGGCCGAGCCAGCCACCAGACAACTGACTGCCCGGATGTGGCATGACACCTGCCGGAAAGCGCACCACCATCAATCCGGTGTTGTGCATGCCGCAAATCGCTGCGCCCAAAAGCAGCGAGGCGCCGCCTTGCATTTTCGCCGTATTGCGCCCGGTTGCGCCTTTTAATGCGCGACAGATAACCATGGCCGCCGCCGATGCAGCTATGGCAATAACGATCGACAATACCAGCAGAAGCGGGTCATAACGTGGCGTCTGGGTCAAATTGATCGCCGCCATGCCGGCATAGTGCATTGTCGAAATGCCGCCACCCATAACCAAACTACTGATAATGGACAGAGCGATAGCTGACGCCAGAATGGCGACCAGGTAAGACAGCGAAACAAGACCTGGGTCGTAATGACCGTTCATGGAAAAAGTTACTGGGAAAATGGGACTTTGTAAGCGCCCCTCCAAATTCAGGATTTTTCACCAAAAACCTATACATATTTATTATTATGCCTACCTTTTATCTAGCTTTTTGACGTCAATAATCTAACTTTTTAAACGTCCATCCGCACGCAAACAACGCTGGTACTGAGTGAACGTAAATCCTCAATCTTCTGAATAAAAAGAACTTTAATTAAGAGCCAAGATAAAATCTTGTACATTCAAGGTAAATTCACCGCCCCCAGAAATATTGCCCCGCTCTAACAACTCTCTACATTTCCGGTACAGAAGCAAGTCGCCGCCGGTAACATTCGGGGCTGCTGCCGGTCCAGCGTCGAAAGGCTCTGTTGAAAGCACTTTGCTCCGAAAATCCAAGCAAAAAGGCTATGTCTGTGGCACTCAGGGAGGCATCGGCCAAGTACTCGCAGGCCAACTGTTCACGGGTCTGGTCGAGCAACTGGCGCCAGCAAATCTTCCGTTCGGCAAGACGCCGTTGCAGGCTGCGAACCGACAGATGCAACTGAATGGCAATACGCGCCAAAGTTACACGCCCCTCTGGCAGACAGTGAATCAGTGCCTGTTGTACAGCGCGGTCTATCTCACCCGTATCCGGTGCTTCGCGCAGCAGAACCTGAGCCTGACTGTCCAGCAAAGCGCGCAGATAAGGGTCGCTGCCGGGCAGTCGGCTATCAAGACTTTCTAGGGGCAAAACAACGGCCGTTTCAGGCGCTGAAAAGTGGACCTTACAGGCAAAAAACGCTTCGTAAGCCTGCCCTTCCAACGGGTGACCAGGTGGGGCAAAAGCAAAGCTGACAGACTCAAGGACAAAGAGGTTACCTAGCAAGCGGCGCTGAAAGGCTACCAACGCTGCTATGGCAACCGTATCAGCGAGTCTGCCTGTGGAGGCTGAAGCCGGCCAGCACAAGCGAACATGCGAGCCGTCTATCTCTACCGTGGCCAGATTCGTACCATAGAACAGGCGCTCATAGCGGCGATAGGCCTGCATGGCCTCTCCCAGAGTAGCGCTAGCCAAAATCAGATAGCCAAGCACCCCTAGATGACGCGGCGCCACCATCGCACCTACAGCCAATGCCTGTGCGGTTAGTTCGGGCCGCATTTGCAGTGCCTGTTCGAGTAACTCTGTCCACAGCGTTAGAGGCACCGCATCTACCGGCCGGCGACTGCAAAGTAGTGCACGCACCCTTGGCGCGGGCAGCCCCTGATGATCCAGCCAGTCCGCCAACAGCTGGACCCAGGCCCCGGTTACGCGCAACGGCGTCATGATTAACTTACATCCTGTTTGGCGCATTAAGTCAAAATAATGGCATAAATAGTCAATTTTTACAGCCCCAGCCGTAGCAAGCTACAGGTTGAGTCTCACCTTTATATGGATAACCCCATGAACTGGGCTTCCGCTTTTAACAGCGTGTATGTCGATAGTGGTCTAGCGAGTCTGATCAGCGTCTTGCCGGACTGGCTAGCCATGGATGAGCGTCAGTTGATTTTCATGCTGGCAACACCGGTCTTCATCGGCGTATTTGTCTGGGAGTTCTACAAGATCCGCCATGACCCCCGCCTGGTGGATGGCAAGGAATCGGTGCGCAATTTCATGCTCGGCGCGGGCTATCAGACTACCGAGCTGCTGTTCGCCGGTTTGATCGCCTTCCCCATCTATGCACTGGCTTATCATTATCGGCTCTGGGACATTCCTCTGACGCCTTTGACCGGGTTATTACTCTGGTTGTTGACCGATTTCTGCTTCTACTGGATGCATCGCTCATCACATCGCGTGCGCTGGTTGTGGGCCGCCCATGTTACGCATCACTCCTCCGAACGCATGAACTTTTCAACCGCGATGCGCCAAAATGCCACCAACATCTTCAACGGTGGCTGGCTGTTCTACGTACCCCTGGCGTTGCTCGGGTTCAACCCGGTCTGGATCGGTGTATGCTACGCGTTATCGCTGGTATATCAGTTCTTCATTCACACCACACTAGTTGGCCGATTGCATCCAGGTATCGAATTTCTATTCAATACTCCCAACCATCACCGGGTCCATCATGGGCGCAACACTGCTTATATCGATACCAATTACGGAGGAGTGTTCATTATCTTCGATCGACTGTTCGGCACCTTCACCCAAGAAAGAGCCGACCAACCCATAGAGTATGGAATCACCCGGCCTGTGGATGGAGACAGCTTGCTGATCAGCTGGCTGCATGAATATCGAGACTTGTTCCGCGACATGGCGTGCAGCGGACCTCTGCTGCAAAGGCTTCAACACCTGTGGCGCCCACCGGAGTGGGAACGCGACAGCGCCAACAAAGAAGCTGAAATCCAATCAGAGCAATCGCATCCACACGGGCGTTCGCATCTGGATTGACGTCTATGCGGATAGAGCGCTAACGGCGGGGAATCGCATAGGTACCGGTTGCGTGCGCCACCGGATCGGACGAACCTTCGGAATAAATAAAGACATCGCCAATCGCCAGGGTCTTGCCTACTTTCAGTAGCGTGCACTCCCCGATAATATCGCGTCCAGCCGCGGGCTTGCGCAGGAAATTGATATTCAGATTAGTCGTGACCGCCAGCGGGACTATGCCGATACTACCCAGAATCGCCGCATACAGGGCGACATCTGCGGTGGTCATCATGACCGGGCCGGATACCGTGCCGCCGGGCCGAAGCTCGTGAATCCCGATACTGTGACGTACTCGAGCGGTACCCTCACCCAAAGCCTCCACCGACACCTTCACTTGAGTAAACTCACGGCAAAAAAAAGCGTTCAGTTCTTCGACGGTAGGCTTGTCCATATATCACTCCATGATCAAATGCTGAAAAACGACAGCATGCACAGAGTCGCCCTATCGAGCCAGCACGAGCACCCGCGCTGGCTGATCAGGCCGCCAGCCTGGCTGCTATAGCGCACGCCGCACAATATCGCGAACCAGCTACCGATCCGAGCAAGACACCCTGCGCGCATCGGGTATGTTGGCCAGCGCCTCAAAACCAAGTGCGCGCACGGCAGGCAACTCGTCAGGGCTGACTTTGAATATGCCGATATTACCGTCCGGAGATCCACACATGGCCGTATACACTTTGCCATCGACCCCACAGCTGGCGTTGGCAAAAGCAACACCGACTGCGACCAACTGATCCTTCATCTGTTCAAGACTTGCCCCATCCTTTTCACACTGGGTAGAGCCTGCATCCAGGTAAATGTCGATGGCCATTTCAAGCGTCGAACCGGCTTCGCCGCAAGCGGCAATTGAAAGCAACCAAACGGCAATAACGCTCCGCCTATACATGAGCGCGCCTCCAAGCTTCGGGTGCTCTGCAAGCGCACAGGTAATTTGTAACACATGCCGCTCCCCCGAAGCCTGCTCTTCCCTTAAGCTAATGATAGATGAACAAGCCAGATCGGGCTTTTCAGCCACCCTAGAAAGGAGGTTAATACCATGTTTGGCCTATTCAAGACCGACCCGGTCAAAAAGCTACGCAAGGATTACAATGCCAAGCTGGAAGCGGCAATGAATGCCCAGCGTAATGGAGACATTCGCACCTACTCGACTCTCACCCAGGAGGCCGATGCCCTATGGCGTGAGCTTGAGCCTCTCGAAAAGGCCCAGCACTAGTAAGTATCTAGACGTTAACCTACAGGGGAGTCTCATCCGGGGTCAGCATTCATTACTTGAATATCTGATTGCACGCGCACAGGGTTCATCAATGGATTATGCTTTGATCGGTGCTGCCACATAACCGACGACAACCCCAAAGGTCGGCCCTTGAAAACGCCGAGAACTCCCGACACCTACTTCGGCAATCTGTCTGGATACAACTTTGCACCGCATTATCTGATGGTGGATGACACCGAGGGTAGCGAACTGCGGGTACATTATCTGGACGAAGGTCCAAAGAATGCCGACCCGATACTGCTGCTCCACGGGGAGCCATCCTGGTGTTACCTGTATCGCAAGATGATCCCAATACTCACTGCAGCAGGACACCGCGTAATTGCCCCTGACCTGCCCGGCTTCGGCCAATCGGACAAGCCGGCGGCGCGCACCGACTACACCATGCTTCCCACTGGCGACCACGATCCGGGCGAGGGTTTCTTCAAACGGCGGCAGTTCTCCAAACAAACGCCGCAGTTCCATGTTGGCGGCCTCATCAAGGGGGGACTACCACCGAGCTGTCCCAAGCGATGATCGATGCCTGCAACTCACCCTACCCCAACGAGTCATACTATGGTGACGGCTGCGGAGCACCATTTGCTGCGAGAACCCTGGGGTAGCTGGCGGGTGACCCTGTTCTGGGACGATGCGGAACAGGGGGCGCGGGACTTCACCGATGAGCATAACGTCGAGCCAAACGCTCCTTCTCAGAAGGCAGCACATTCAGCTTGGAGAAATCCCCATCCGCCCAGGCCACAACGCGCTTGTCCATTATGGCAAACCACAGGGGCGGAATCAGCGCAATACCGAACATCAGAGGGTAGCCGCTTGGCAATTCCGGCAGGTTGTCAAAGTTACGCAGGCTCTGGTAGCGGCGCGCAGCATTCGCGTGGTGATCGGAATGTCGCTGGAGATTGAATAAAATCAGGTTGGACATGATGCGGTTCGAGTTCCACGAGTGGTGTGGCTGGCATCGTTCATAGCGGCCGTTTTCTAGCTTTTGCCTTAGCAACCCATAGTGCTCGACGTAATTGGCGCTGGTCAAAATACCAAACCAACCCCAAAGCGCCTGCAGGAACAGGAAGGGCAACATAATCCAGCCGAAGGCCACTATCAGGCCTACATATAAAATGGACGTTATCAGTGCGGGTTGCAGCACCTCATTATCGAGCGTCCAGGGCCCCCGCCCGCTTTTTGCCAGGCGTGCTTTCTCGGACGCCCAGGCCCGACGCACAGCGTTGGGAATTTCCCAGCTTGCGAAAGCATAAATGGACTGGCCCATCTTGGCGCTCGCAGGGTCAATGGGGGTAGCCACATCAACGTGATGGCCGCGGTTGTGTTCGATCAGAAAGTGGCCATAGCCGACCACTGCCAGCACTATCTTTGCTAGCCAGCGTTCCAGTGTTGTTTTCTTGTGGCCGAGCTCGTGCCCGGTATTAATTGCCAGGCCATTGACCACACCGACAGAGAGAGCCAGCCCGAGCAAGGCATGCCACGGCAGGTTTTGTGTGCCTATTACATAGGCGGTGTAAATCAGTGTGAAGTAGTGAATAGGTACCGTCAGGTAGGTCAACACCCGATAGTAGGCATCTTTTTCGAGTTGCGGTACAACTTCTTCTGGCGGATTACTTGAATCGGTGGGTAGCAAATGATCGAGAATCGGAACCAGGCCATACCAGACTATCAACGTCCCCCAGAACCAAGCCACTTGGCCGGAACTTGCAGCTATCCAGCAGGAAATCACTGGCATCAGTGGCCAGAATAAGGAAAGAGACCACAGCCAGCGGCGACGATCAGTGTAGGTTATTGGGTTACCATCGGCGGACTTAGCGTGAAAAGACATGTTAGTGTTCCTCTAAGATCGACATATTTATCGACTTTCTTGAACTTTAAGTTGGCACGGAGACGATTTTTTTGTCAAATTCATAATATTCGCATATTCAATGAGTTTTTGTCATGACCGAGTCTATCCGCCAGCTCCGCCACGTACTCGCCCTGTGTGAGCATCGCAACTATCGGCGTGCCGCTGAATCTGTGGGCCTGACGCAATCCGCTTTGTCCGTGAGTATCCGCCGTCTTGAGGAAGATTACGGCGTGCCCCTGTTTGAGCGAGGTCACAGCGGCGTCAGCGCAACGGAGTTTGGGGAGATCCTGGCACGCACTGCGCGGGAGACGCTGACCAGAATCGACCAGGCCAGAAGAGAAGTTGAGTTGCTGAGCAATCTCGAAAGTGGCCAGGTCGTCATTGGCTCCGATCCCTGGATGGCTGATGATATCGTCGCCCCCTCTCTCGTCCGGCTATTGCGCAAATACCCCAAATTGCGTTTCCGCTTGCGCACGCACAGTTGGGATGAGCTTCAGGAAGATCTGCTAGCACACAACGTCGACGTGTACGTGGGCTCACCGTTTGAGAATCTTGATGCGAGTATTCGCACCCAGACCTTTGCCCTATCCTCACCAGTGATCATTTGTCGCCACGATCACCCATTGACCTTGCTACCCACGTTGTACGTTAAGGATGTTCTGCCGTACCCGCTGCTGGTGCCCAAACTACCGAGTTGGTACCTGGATTGGCTGGGGCAACAATACAGCACCAACCGCTCAAGCGAAGAGCTTCACGATCTGTTTTTGCGATCGGAAGACCTGACAGTCATCAGACGCATCGTGCGCGAGACTGACGCCGTCACCGCGAGTCTGGTCAACACCTTTCCCGCGGACCTGTCGCCGACCGACTTTGCGATGCTCGATATCGCCGATCTGTCCCATATAGCCTCCCCGGGCATTATTGCCACGCGCTCGGACCGGCCTATCGCCGGGGCGACGCAAGGTTTCATTGATGAAGTACTGCGAGAGATAGAAAGCCTGAATGCGCGGCTCGGCACTTCCCCAAGTGAGTAACCCCGTACTGCCTAAGCTTATACCCCTTATGGGGGTACTCCCAACTTAACTAGTGCCTGTCCAGAAAGTGCTGTTTTCAGCGAATCACTCGAACTGCATGCCAGCCCTCGGGTCAGCCAGGGGCTGACCATTTTGCTGCCGATCGCCGCGTGGGTAAAGAATGCACGCTGGCTTACGTGCGGACTTGGTAAAGAGGTTTCCAATGTCAGTGCTCTGGCAGTTCTCACCAACCAACAATTGCGCCAGTGATCCTGGTAAGTCGCGTTGTTAAAAGCGGCCGTCGGGACAGGTTGGCGTGTCAAGCATAGGCCCTGTGATTATCAGCGGAACGCGTGCGCTTGCACTAAGTCCGAATCGATCAATCTCATTGGCTGCTAGCGGCGTCATGCTGCGATGGTCAATACACCATTTGTGAAAAAGTCAGAGTCCAGAAAAGCTTCATAAAAAATGCACGCCGTTGCATCGGCATTGCCAAAAGTCTCCTCGGCCGATGGCTTCATCGTCATAGGATTGATGTAAGGGTGATGGGTCGAGACCGTTTCAATAAGTATGAGATAAGGCGTATCAGGCGCAAGAGCCTGGGTGCTCTGAGGCTGCGCTCATGGCAGACTACTCAATTACATTCGGCTAATACCGTACCTCCCGACTATCGTGCCCAGGTCCAGGCGAAGTTCGTCAGGCGCCTCGGCAATGCTGAATGACCAGGAAATAGTGTTCTCGCCACGTTCTAGCGTACGTGCCTCTGAGTTTTGTTCATTAAAAGAAGTTTCATTGCCAGCCTTGTGAAATAGCTGTGCAGTCGTAGTCTGCGGAGCTTTCAGAGTGACAACCAGCTGATAGTCGCGACCGCCGGCAAGCTCAAAGTTCGGAAATAGTAGTATCGGGTCCTCATTCGCTGCGAGAAGGTTTAACGTGCTCTCACTGAAACTGACTCGAACATTACCCAAATCGAGGGCATTGCCCTGCTTTTCCAGATACGCCAGAACATCCAGCTCCGGAGGAAAGTCCGCATAGCGCTCAGCTTGAGGAAATTGCAGTGCGGCTTCAGTCCAATTGGTCGGCATAAAGCCAGGCCAGAGTTCGGCAAAACGCTGAAACTGCGGGTCACCGGTTACAAGCTCCAGAAACCGGCTATAGAGAGGGGTGTCAGCCACGGAATTGAATGTGTACCGGCTTTGACCCCAGTAGCTAGCGAACTCATGACCCTCCACATAGTCAAACCTTGTATCCTCAAGCCACAAACCTTTGTTGGCGAACGCCAGGTCCCCCGATGTCAAAAACAGGGACTAGTAACCCTGTTTCCGTAACATTCGGGGCAGTGTTTGTTTGAGATTCCAGAAATTCTGGAATGGTGCCCGAGCATTGTATGTTTTAACAGCCGGAATTGGCTGGTAGCCTATCAATAACGCGATCAAGCCCTCGTTGGTAGTGAAGCCATTGGCGTGAAAATTTTTGTTGGCGTGGTATTCTGCTGCGATCTGATCTAACCGCGGTGTCCAGTTATTGAGTACGGAGAAATACTCGCTTTGCCAGGATGACCAGGATTCAATCACTGGCAGAATGATGTCTGGCGCCGCACCAGAACCAGAACCAGAACCAGCCTTAAGGAAGGGGCCAGACAGTTCCCCCTGCTAGTGCCCACTAGCCCGGACAATCCGGCTTCGGAGAAGATCCGAGCTGCCTGGATAGAGCTGGGCAAATTGAATAAACCTTTAATTATGTTATTCAGCGATTCCGATCCAGTGACTGGGGGCAGTGATCGGGTAGTGCAGAAACTCATTCCCGGCACTCAGGGCCAGAAGCACACGACTATAGCTAACGGCGGGCATTTTCTGCAGGAGGACCAGGGTGAAGAAGTGGCCCAGATGCTCGTGGCATTTACCCGCGACAATCCGTAGATAGCCCGCAGTAAGTTGAGCCAATGGATGCTTGCAGACTATGCTGCGCAAACATAAAGCATATACGCTGCCATCCGGCTATTTGAGATACACACGGAGTACCTATGAAGAATATGCAGATCGATATCGTCTCCGATATTGCGTGCCCTTGGTGCGCCATCGGATACGCCCGCCTGGAAAAAGCGATGAAGACCCTGAACAATGAACTGAAATTCGAAGTGCAATGGCACGCCTTCGAACTCAATCCCGACAGCACCTCAGACGGCGAACCCATTTTACAGGCCCTAAGCCGCAAATACGGTCGAAGCGCCGCCGAAATGGAAGCAGCCCAGCGCAATATGATGGACATCGCAGAGGAGCTGGGTCTGAACTTCAGCCTCATGCAGGAAAGGTACACACACAATACCTTCGATGCCCACCGGCTGGTGAAGTGGGCTGGAGAGCAAGATCGACAAACAGACATGAAGATGGCTTTTTTTGAGGCTTATTTTGGTCGGGCCGAGAATATATCCGATGCTGAGGTGCTGATTGGATGCGCTGAAAAAATAGGTCTGGACGGCGCCCAGGCTAAGGCCATCCTCAAATCCGACGCCTATTCAGAGGCGGTACGAGCCGATGAAGCCCGTTACCAACAAGCCGGCGTCTCCGCCGTACCTGCGTTTATCATCAACCAAAGACACCTGATTTCAGGAGCGCAGGAGCCCGACATTCTGGTCAATGCGTTCCGCGAGATTGCCGCCCAAAGTCCTGACGCCTAACCGCTAGACTCTGGCAGAAATGACAAGTGGGGAAATCGCAATCAACCACTAGATCAACGAATCGCTGATAAGCATGCCGTGCAGGACATAGCAGGCTTGCCGGCCTTTCTGAAGCGTCAGCGGGTGGCGGGTTACTATTTGCCAGCCGCAATAGAGTAACTGATTGATGTGACTGCGCAATTCGGACAACTGACGCTGCTTGCGGTCTTCCAATTCGACCACATCGACACCGAGAGGGATCGCAGGAGCAAGCTGACCGGGATGAGATCTTACCAATAGTTGATTGCGCATGTGCATTCTCTATCAAGGTTCCGAGGTAATCGCATCCTGCAAAATCAACCCGCTCATCCTATTGCCACACTGAGCATTTTAGACACTATAGACTGAAAATTAAATCCGCCAAACGAATTGATGAAAATCGGACGCAACGGGCCAATTATCCGACTAGTTGCATCTTGCCTGCGAGGGTTTACCCATTAGCCCTCATGCTTTATCCACGGCCAAAATAACCGCTTGGTTTACCTCTATAAGCATCGTCGCCCTGATCCTATTCGTCCAGACAGAGCCGACCAACGCTCAGGTGGAAACTGAAGCGGCGGTACTAGACTTCGCTGCGCCACCACCACTCACCGTGCCGGTACAGGGCCTCAGGACGCAGGATTTGAATGATAATTATGAACAACCACGTGGTGATGACCGAATTCATGAGGCGCTGGATATCATGGCCCCCAAGGGGACCCCGGTAGTCGCGGTTGAAGATGGCACTATCGTCAAGCTATTTGACAGCGTGCCCGGTGGGCTCACTGTCTACCAGTTATACTGTATCCCATTACGCCTTCAAGACTGAGCGTCCCACACTGACCAAGTGAGCGCAAAAGCTCGGCCAGCAAGGGATCGAGGAATACTGGACAGATGAGAACGAGCTCAGTCTGGATAGCAAAGACACCGGAATCAACGCGTCCTAACGCACTTTGTAAGTATTTTATCCTGCTAAACTTTTGTTCATTGGCGCCGGTTCGTCCATCATGGTGATTAGATCGGTAACAGACAACGAGCGGTCCACCCGCTTTCTGACCAGCATTAACCCGCTCCTACGCAGCTTAATTTGCATGGGTACTGGTTATTCAAGACAGGAATGAAGCCCAAAATTATCCGCGCCCAGCTTTACCGCTGGGGTGTAACACGACGGATCAGCCTCAATCCCCGCAATCAGTTTCAATCGATGGAGACGACAAAGTGAACAACGCAGAACTGCAAGCGCTCAAAGAACGTTACGTGGCCGCCGGCGCGGCCAGCCCGAACGAACAATTTGCCGCCCACGCGACCAATGCCGAATTATGGGATGCGGATGGCAAGCGCATGATCGACTTTGCCGGCGGCATCGGCGTACTCAACGTAGGTCATCGTCACCCCAAGGTCGTCGCTGCGGTAAAAGCGCAGCTAGACCAGCTGATGCATACCTGCCAGACCGTTATGCCCTATGAGGGCTACGTGCGAGTGGCGCAAAAGCTGAGCGAAATCAGCCCAGTGCGTGGCCATGCCAAGGTCATGCTGGCTAACTCGGGTGCCGAAGCCTTGGAAAACGCGGTCAAAATCGCCCGCGCCGCCACTGGTCGCACCAACATCATCTGCTTTGACGGCGGCTACCATGGCCGTACCTTCATGACGATGGCTATGAACGGCAAGGTAAAACCCTACCAGGGTGATTTCGGACCCATGCCGGGCACGGTATTTCGTGCGCCTTATCCAGTGGCATACCACGGCGTGAGTGAAGAGGAGGCTTTGCGCGGCCTGCGCATGACCCTGCGTACCGATGCAGACCCGGAAAATACCGCCGCTATCTTTATCGAGCCAGTACTCGGCGAAGGTGGTTTCTATGCGGCATCACCGAGCTTCCTCCAGGCTATTCGAGAGATTTGCGACGAACACGGCATTCTGATGATTGTCGATGAAGTGCAAAGTGGTTTCGGCCGAACCGGCAAAATGTTCGCGATCGAGCACAGCGGCGTTGAGCCCGATATGATGACCATGGCCAAAAGCATGGCTGATGGCATGCCCATCTCCGCTGTGGTGGGCACCGACAAAGTGATGGACAGCTCGGGCCCGAACTCGCTCGGCGGCACCTACACCGGCAGCCCTGTATCCTGCGCCGCCGTTCTGGCCGTGATGGACATTTTCGAGACTGAGGACATCCTCGGCAAGGCCAATCGTCTAGGCGACAAACTCGCCAAACGTTTCGCCCATTGGCAGGAGACGTTTGAGTTCGTGGATAACTCGCGCAATCTTGGCGCGATGGCCGCGTTTGAACTGGTAACCGACAAGGCCAGCCGCACACCGCGTGCCGATCTGGCTGCAGCGATTACTGCCAAGGCCAAGGAAAACGGACTGATACTGCTGGCCTGTGGCATGCATGCCAACTCCATTCGCTTTCTGATGCCGGTCACCATCGAGGATGAAGTGCTCGAGGAAGGGCTGGATATCATTGAAAAAGTGCTCGGCGAACTAAAAGCCTGATCGCAAGCGGTGAAGCAATAGTAAAAAGCCGTAGCAATTACTGGGCTACCCCCATTTGGAGGTCAGTTCATTTGCTACGGTTTTTTCGTATCAACCCTACCCTTCTCAGGTCCCGCAAAAGGTATTCAACACTCGCTGTTCAGCGGCGGGGGGCCGGGCATAATGAGCATCTGCCAACTGGAAGTCGCAGGGGGCACCCAGACGTTCGACGAGCTGGTGAAAAGGACGCAAATCATTTTCATCGACTGCCTTGCGTATGACCTCTTCGACCAGATGATTGCGCGCAATGAACGCCGGATTGAGCGCCAGCATCTGCTCCTGGCGTTGCACCGCGGTGGTTTCTTCTCGCGCCAGCAGCGCTCGCCACTTCTCAGCCCAAAGGGCAAGATTGTCGGGCAGCTCGAAAATATCCGCTACGCTCTCAAACCCCAGATGGGGGCTGGCTATCTCTGCCAGGCGGCGAAACGTCAGTGTGTAATCCGCCTGAGCTGCAGCCATGAGCTCAAGCAACTCCGCTATCAGAATAACACTGGCCTCGCTGTTCCTGTTCAATCCGAGCTTTTTTGCCATCAGCTCGTTGTACGCTGAATGGTAAAGCGTCACGTAACCATCGATCGCCTGCTGAGCAGCCTCAATCGCTGCGTCCTCATCAGGGTCCAACAGCGGAAGCAACACGCGGGCCAGCCAGGCAAGGTTCCATTGGCCTATTGCCGGCTGATTGGCATAAGCGTAGCGCCCACCCCGATCAATCGAACTGAATACCGTATTAGCGTCGTACTCGTCCATGAACGCACAAGGACCGTAATCGATGGTTTCACCCGATACCAGCATATTGTCCGTGTTCATCACCCCGTGAATGAATCCCAGCTGTTGCCACTGGGCAATCAGCTCTGCCTGCTTGGCAATGACGGACTGCAATAAAGCCACATAGGGACGCGCGGCTTTCGCTGATTCTGGATAATGCCGTGCAATAACGTGGTCGGCTAAGGCTCGCACCCCTTCTACGTCGCCAATGCCATCAAAATACTGGAAAGTGCCTATACGTATATGGCTGCTGGATACCCGCGTTAGGATGCCCCCGGGCTGTGGCGACTCGCGCATCACCTGCTCACCGGTTGCTACCGCAGCAAGGCTGCGCGAGGTCGGCACACCCAAAGCAGCCATGGCCTCGCTGACTACGTATTCACGCAGCACCGGGCCCAAAGGCGAGCGACCATCACCTCCACGGGCGAAGGGCGTTCGCCCAGCCCCCTTGAGCTGCAGATCGTAGCGCTTACCATCTGTGCCGATAATTTCACCCAAAAGCACCGCACGGCCGTCACCCAGTCGTGGATTCCATCCACCGAACTGATGACCGGCGTAAGCGGTCGCGATAGGCTCCGAGCCAGGCGCAATATCGTTCCCCGCCAGAATCTGCAGCCCCTGCGCCGACGCCAGCCATTCAGTGGATATTCCAAGCTGCGCAGCCAGCGCATGGTTAACGCGAATCAGCTGCGGAGCACTAACAGGTGTGGGCTTCTGGTGTGCATAGAACTGCTCCGGGAGCTTGACGTAGGTATTGTCGAAGTGCGGACTGGTGAGCTGAATCATGAATTGCTCCGGTGACGAATTAAGCCCTCAGGATACGTGAACAAAAGGGCCATGGAAAAACCCGGGGGCCGGTAATGTGTGACTAATGTCGCGAGACTTCCTATGCTCTAGTAAGTTTACCCCGAAAAATTCACCCGCTATCTGGAGATGTCTGCGCAATGCAATTACTGAGGCCGGCCAGCATTGGTTTAAAAACGCGCCTTTTTCAGATTATTTTCGAGTCAGATACTCCTCTAGGCAAAGGCTTTGATATCGCTCTGGCTGCGATGATTCTATTGAGTGTGGCGGTGGTGCTACTCGATAGCGTTCAGCCCTTCCATGAACGCTACGGCGAGATTTTCTATTACGCCGAATGGGTTGCCACCACGCTGTTCACCATTGAGATCGGCTTGCGTATCTACTGCCTGGAAAAGCCACTGCAGTACCTGAAGAGTTTTTACGGCGTGATAGATCTACTGGCTGTGCTACCCACCTGGTTGGCGCTGTTTCTACCCGGAGCAGAGACCTTGGTGGTGATACGCCTGTTGAGAACCTTGCGGCTGTTTCGGGTTCTGGAAATGATGTCTCTGGTGGGCCAGGGCAACCTACTGATGGATGCACTGCGTCGAAGTCGCGGTCAGATCATACTCTTCCTGTTTTCCGTCATGATGCTGGTAACCATTTTTTCTTCCATCCTGTATTTAATCGAACCCGCCGAAGCCGGCTTTACCAGCATACCCACGGCCATCTACTGGGGCATCGTCACCTTGACCACCGTCGGTTACGGCGACATAACACCGGTCACGCCGCTGGGCCAATTCATATCCATTATGATCATGTTGACCGGCTACTCGATCATTGCCTTGCCGGTCGGTGTTTTCTCCGCCGACGTCCTACGGACATTACGCGATGAGAGGTACTCGGACGAAGCCTGTCCCGGTTGTGGCAAACACCAGCACGAGAAGGATGCCCGGTACTGCAAGTTCTGCGGCACCTGGCTTGACGAGGAGAAGCAAAGCCCCAAACAGGGAAAGGCACCTCCGCACGACCACTAGCGCTCTCGCGCCAGGCCAGAAGCCAGACCAGCAGAGTATGGCTTCAGCAAGGCCACTTGGCGGGGACGATAAACAGGCGCTCCTGCTCAATCCATAAGGCTGTCGATGCATCCCACTGCATGCTGGCAAACAAACGCGGAGTGTGCCTCAGCGCGATCTGCTCCAGCGTCGCTAGGACATCGTGTGAATCCGGTGTCGCGGACTGGACCCAGGGCCCTAACCAATGGGGTTTGCGCAGATGAACCCAACAGGTTGTGTCCATGGCCCGCACGGCCTCCAGATAGGCCCAACGCCCCCGCTGATGATCCTGCGGCACCCCCACAGGGAGCGTGACGCTATTGGCTTCGGAATAGAACAGATAGCCAGGCATGAAGATGCGCGGTTTGACCGGCGCCTCTATGCCTAACAGATCAAGGGCCGCTACGCTTTCGGCGAGCAATGTGCGCTGACTCTGGTGTTCCAGCATGCGCGCCGTTTTCAGGTCCAGCCGGTCAACCGCGTTGGGGCCGTACCAGTGCACCTGAGTTGGGTCTTCGTTATCGCTCGGTTCAACATAACCAAGATAGAATTTCACAGCAATCTCGTGATGTTCCACCGAACCCGTATGAGGATTGCGCAGGATAAAATCCAGCTCGCCAAGCGTGCGTATCTGGCTGCGTATCGGCAAGTTACGCGCCAGTACTTGCCAGCCGAGCAGATCGCGCAACAGGCATTCGTAAAGCCGCTCGAAATAGTACCCAAGGCGAGGATGGGCGGGCTCGAGCAATGCCGTCGGCGCAGTGGCCGGCATGGCATCCCACCCCTGCAGCGTCTCCAGCGTGCCAAGCGGCAGCTGGGAGCGAAGATCAAACGCCAGAGGACTATCGCTCAGCTGCGCCGCCTGGCACATCCAGGCGAGGTGCCGTATAGCGGGTACTCTGAAGCGCGTCAGGTCCCAGGCAGAAGAATGCAGAGCTGATTTCATATCCCAAGCCTACCTGAAAAGGTCGCCGACACCCGCTCCGATCAGCGCTGGAGTAGAATGTCGGACCAGATAAACCACCCGGAAATACAGCTAATGGCCAAATGGCTGATGAAAACCGAACCCGCGGAATGCGGCATTGATGACTTTGCTCACGACCCGGACAAACTGATTGCCTGGGACGGCGTACGCAACTATCAGGCGAGAAACTTCCTGACAGAGATGGCCGAAGGTGACGAAGCCTTCATATATCATTCCAGCTGCAAACACATCGGCATCGCCGGCATCGTTCGGGTGGCACGTGCAGCCTACCCCGATCCGGCCCAGTTCGACTCCGCGTCACCCTACTACGATGCCAAGAGCACCCAGGACAAACCCCGCTGGCAAGCGGTAGACGTGGTCTTCCAAAGCAAGCTTAATCGATTGATCACTTTGGACGAGCTGAAAGGCACCGCCGGACTCGAGGACCTGCCGCTGGTCAAGCGCGGCAGTCGCCTCTCAGTCATGCCGATAAATGACGAGCAATGGCAGATCATATTGAGGCAAGAAAAATAGCACTAACAACCCACGGACAATACCGCCGCGGGGCTACTTTTTCTTGCCCGAACTTTTTCGTGCGCTGCCGGGCTTGGCGATACTGGCCTGACGAGGTGGCCGTGGCAGGTTCTTCTGTTCCTTGCGGTCGGCCCGGTCGGAGTTGCGTGAGCCGTCCTTGAAACGTTTTTTGCGCTCGGCGTTTTCGGCTTCTTTCTTCGCCTTGGCCACGGCAATGGCTTCTTTTTCGCGCTCGACCAGCTCAGGCGACTCCAGCGTAATACGGCCTAACTTGCCGGACCTGAACTCGTTGATCAGCACCTCGCAGATCTTGTGCAGATTGATTCTGCCCCCCGTCTGCAGTGCCCCCCGACGCGCACCTGCCATCTCCAGAAAATCCAGCTCTGTCGTGGGTACCCTGTCCAGCTGAAAATGCGCCATGATCAGTTCGGGATAAGACTTGATCAGGTACTCAGCAAGAAAAAAGCTGACGTCGTCGTACTCCATCGCCGTGTTCTTGATCGCACCCGTGGCCGCCAACCGATAACTGCTGTCGGGGTTTTCGATCTTTGGCCAGAGAATACCGGGCGTATCCAGCAGTGTGACGCCACTGCCTAGATTAATGCGCTGCTGGTCCTTGGTCACTGCAGGTTCGTTACCCGTCTTGGCAACCACCCGGCCGGCCAGCGTATTAATAAGTGTGGACTTGCCCACATTGGGAATACCAACGATCATCGCGTTGATATTTTTCGCTCCGGCGTCCTTTTCCGGCAGCATCTTGCGGCACAGATCGACCAGCAGCTTTATCCTGCCTGGCTCTTGCGTGGTCGTCGCAAAGGTCTTTACCCCCCGTTCCTGCTCCAGGTACGCCTGCCAGACGGCAGTCATCTCCTGATCCGCCAGATCCGTCTTGCTCAGCACCTTGATGCAGGGTTTGTTACCACGCAACTGAGCAATCGCCGGATTTTCACTAGAATAGGGAATGCGCGCATCCAGCACTTCAATCAACAGATCCACCTGTGGCAGAACCTCCTTGATCGCCTTCTGCGCCTTGTGCATGTGTCCGGGGTACCACTGAATTGCCATTATGCTGCGCCTTGAATCTGCATGAGACCGATATTGTACGTTATGTGGCGGCAAAGCCTCACAACCACACGTCACACAACTATCTGAATCACTGTATATCGCAGAACCAAGCCACAACGCTTTATACCGTTTTGATTAGTGGTCTTCGCCAAATCATCGCGAGCAATTACAATACGGGCGCAAATGACATACATCTCCCGGGCCTGAGTGCCCATCAGGCAAAACGTTGAAACTCAGTAAGCGTCTCACACAGATCGAATCCATGGTCATGCCAGGCTACACGCATATCTGGGATTGTTGCTGCGATCACGGCTTGCTAGGTGCAGAGCTGCTGTCGCGCCAAGCCGCCGAGCATGTGCATTTTGTCGACGTCCTGCCTGAACTGATAGACAGGCTGACTGACAAGCTCCAGCGCTTCTATTTACACTTGCACGCTGCTTGGCATACCCACTGCCTGGATGTGGCTGCACTACCTCTGGGACAGTACTCAGGCAAGCAATTAATCATCATTGCCGGCGTTGGCGGAACCCTGATGACACGTTTTATCCAGGCTATTCATCAGAGAAATCCCACGGCAAATATCGATTTCTTATTGTGCCCCGTTCACCAGGAATACGGATTACGCCAGCAACTCATCGCGCTAGGCTTCAGCCTGAAACAGGAAAATCTGGTTAAGGATAACCAACGCTTTTACGAAATACTGCTGGTCTCGACCGGGCAGGAACAAACGGGGGTATGCCGCAACATCAGCCCGATTGGTGATGTAATCTGGCAGGTGGGAACGCCTGAACAAGAGCGCGTCGCTAAGGGTTATCTAAACAAAACTCTAAAGCACTATCAAAATATGCAATGGGGCAATTCAGAGGATGTGCAGCACGTCATTGATGCGTACCGAGCAGTCGTTATTGGCTACTCGGGGGCTTAAAGCAGGATCAGGAGGCATCTATACAGATCCTTGATGTTAACAAGGTCCGAAATAACCATTAACCATGACTATGGCGCCTTTTGATCCTGACACAAGGTAAGGCTCCGGTTCATACCAATACTTGTCGCGTATTGGCAATGTAGTGATGAACCTGACGCTCGATTTTCGGCTCCACCATCTCCTCCGGACGACGACCGTTGGGGCAGGGCATACGGGGTGTTGTACCGAACAATCGGCAGATCAACGGCCGCTCGCCGTAAACAGTGCAGCCTTGAGGGCCAAGATGTACGCACCTGAGATCATCCAGTGCTGCGTCATGTTCGGCGTCCGATTTCACCGGCAAGCGCGACATTTCTTCCGAAGAGGTAGTAACCGGGCCGCAACAGTCGTGACAGCCCGGCACACATTCGAACGACGGAATACGCTCGCGTAATCGAGCGATGATCTCTTGGTTGCTATTCATTCTCGTGAAAAACTCTAAGTGAAATGACATTTTGTTTGGCGAAAAACACTTGAAAACAAGTCCGTTTCGACCGCATCAACGATACCCAGCAACAGCACTCTTTCTTGTGCCTCTGGCATTTTCTTGCAAGACACGAACGTGTCTGGAATATTCTATCTTCATATATCGTCCAATGCTGGAAAGCGGCCCGACTGTCATACTGTTGGTGAGCGGGAGGGGCCACAGATGCACCTTGTAACTGCAACTGCAAAGAGCTACTTTGATAAAAAGAAAAAGAGCCTACCGAATGAATTCGCAAGCCTCAATCTTCAACATGTCTGGGCGCCAGCACGAGTGAACAGCCGCAAGACACAAGACGATGATTTTCTGTTCCTGTTTCACAGGCTGCCTATCGCCTGTGTACTGACTCGGGTAGCCGACAGTAGCGTACTCGCTGTCAATCCTGCCTGCGAGCAGATGTTTGGTTGGGGTGCCTCACAGATCGTCAACCAGCATTCATCCAAAATGCCCCTGTGGACAGATTTACACCAAAGGGACCCCTTTCTCGACCAATTTTCAGACACCGGCACTATCAATCAATGCGAATTAAGCTTTCGCTGCAGCAACGGACAGATCAAACCGTGCCTGGTCTATGTTGGGCATATTGAGATGAATGGCCAGGCCTGTCGCCTGTCCATGGCCCACGACATATCGGAGAGGGCCGAAGCGGAGCTGGCACTGAAGCAGAGCGAAGCCAAGTTTTCCGCACTGTTTATCGACTCGCCCGAGCCTTACGTGTTGTTCGCCAAGCACAACGCACAAATCGTCGAAATCAATAATCGCTTCACCTACGTTTTTGGCTTTCAGCCGCAGGACGTGATCGGTAAAACAGCTGAAGATATCGGGCTCTGGCGTTATCCAGAAAAGCGCCCGAGCATCATAGATAAACTGCTTCGCGAGCGCTGCCTGCGCAATGAACCGATCGATTTTATCGCCAAGGACGGTCGCGTGTTGAACTGTGAGATATCCAGTAATTTCATTTTGATCGGTACCGAGCGCTGCACGCTGTCTTGCTTCAAAGATGTCACCGAACAGAAGATGATCGAAGCACGTATGAAACATCAGGTCTATCACGATGCACTCACCGATCTGCCCAACCGATTGCTGCTTCAAGACCGGCTTAACCAGCATCTGGTACTCGGCGAGAATCACGGCCTGGGATGCGCGGTCCTGCTGTTTGACCTCGATCACTTCAAGCGTGTTAACGACTCACTGGGCCATAGTTGCGGCGATGCCGTGTTGCAAGAGATCAGTCGTCGCCTGCTCGAAGGCGTGCGTAACGTCGACACAGTAGCCAGGCTGGGCGGCGATGAGTTTGTCGTTCTGCTCACCGGCCTACCCGGCAATGCTCAAGAGATTGCCGAGCACGCCAGAACACATGCAACCCAATTACTAGAGAACCTCTCCACCCCCATGAATATAGAGGGCCATGGATTACAGATGAACTGCAGCATCGGCATCGCCCTGTCATCCGAGCACGGCTGTACCCCAGAAGATCTGCTCAAGCATGCTGATACGGCTCTGTATGGCGCCAAAGCAAGCGGCCGAAACAATATTGCCTTTTTTAAACCGGATATGCAGGTGGCGGTCAGCCAGCGCCTGCAATTGGAAGCCGAACTCCACCAGGCAATACTCAACCAAGAATTCCAGCTGCATTATCAACCACAGGTTGACGCCCGGACACAGCACATCATCGGCGCTGAGGCCTTGATACGCTGGAATCATCCGGTGCAAGGCCTGGTCGGCCCCATGAGCTTTATGCATGTACTCGAAGAAAGCGGAATGATTCTTGAGGCAGGCCACTGGGTCGCACGTCAGGCCTGTGATTTTATTGCCCGCCTGATAAAACGGGGGCTGATTGATATCGGGCAGTTCAGTCTCAGCATCAACATAAGCCCCCGGCAATTTAGTCAGCCCAACTTTGTTGCCCAGATTGCAGCCGCCATTAAAGAACACCAGATTCCTACCCAGTGCCTGAAACTGGAAATTACCGAGGGTATCGTGATCCACAACATCAACGACACCGTGGAAAAGATGAACGAACTTCGTGGCATAGGCATCCGCTTTGCCATCGACGATTTCGGTACCGGGTATTCCTCCCTGAGCTACCTCAAGCGTTTACCCTTGGATCTGCTTAAAATCGATCAATCATTTATCCGCGACTGCACCCATGACAGTAATGACGCCGAAATTGTGCGTGCAATCATCGCCATGGCCCGGAGCCTGAAGCTTGAATTGATTGCCGAAGGCGTGGAAACAGCCGAACAACTGGCTTTTTTGCAACAACAGGACTGCCATACCTATCAAGGCTATTACTTCAGCCGCGCAGTGGCCGAGACGGCATTCTGTCAATTGCTGGTCAGTACATCAGCTTAGCACTGAACTCCCCTATTCAGCTGCGTCGGAAAAACCCACAAAATTGGCCACGTCGTTTACTGGCCGACGCTTCGAGACCACAGCGTTGGCGGGAAATTGCTCATCTGGGTAGCCCATCGCAACACAGATCATGATGACTTGATCATCTGGAATACCCGCATGCTTGCGAACAACCGACGAATGCATGATCCCCTGGCTGTTTACAACACAGCCCAGACCTCGGGACCAGGCCGCGTTCACCAGGCCATTGACCAAGGCGCCACAGTCGAACTGAGCGACATCGCCTTCGCGTAAGGCACGATCATAGGTGACCACGACAGAGACAGGCGCATCAAACTGCCGGAAGCCACGCAGTATCCAGTCCTGGCGTTTTTCCTTGTCATCGCGGGCGATCCCCATCGCCTGAAACAGTTGTACCGCGATCTCAACCTGGCGCTGCCGGTGTTCACCCTGATAGTTACCCACATCACGGCTATCCTTGGCCGGCGGAACACCGTTCAGCATGCGCTCGGTATTATCGGCCCGAATACGATCCAGCGGTTCCCCCGAGAGCACATGCAAGTGCCAAGGCTGTGTATTCATGGACGATGGCGCCCGAATGGCCAGCGCAATGACCTCCTCAATAACGCTACGCGGAACTGATTGCTGCTGAAAAGCGCGAATACTGCGACGCCCGAGTACAACATCTTCGTAGTTCACCCTTCATCTCCTCGTCAAATATGATGGCTGACAACACATCTCTTTCAATGCTCGCCAGCTTGCAATCCAGGCCCAAGCATTCTCGCGCCAGGAATCGAGATTGCATGCAGCCAGATACCGCCCCCGCAGACAATGATTATTCCACCCATGAATGTCGCAGGGAGTATACCCAGTCATGGGACTCGGTCGTTATCAGCGATAGGCTATCGCACGATACGGAGGCTCCAATCGTTGGATAGGGAAAGACAGAAATCACCCCTAGCCTATCTTGCTCTAAGAAAAAGCTAATGAGTCCACGGTAACTTGTTGATTTTGCTTATATGATCTATACCCAATACGATAACACCACCGGTTAGGCGCTTGCGTAATGCGCAGCCTATCCGTCTGCATGCGAGCGTGCGTATACCAAAGCAAGCAGTGACCGGCAACAATAGTGAGGAATTCCCGAATGGCAGAGTCTCGTAGCGTCACCGTGTTTTATGACGAAGTCATGCTCGGCCATAATCCCCAGGTGGATTTGCCCTTTTTGCCCAGTCGAGTAGAAAAGCGTGTAAGAGATATTCTGCAAGGGCTGAACTTTAAATGGAGTTACCCTGAACACCTTGGACGGCTTAGCGCAGTCATGGACTGGCTCGACGAACACCCGATCCCCGGTGTGCAAATCAAGGCCGGGCCACACGCTACTTACGAGCAACTGAGCCGCGTGCACACCACGGCCCACCTGGATCACATTTTCTCCCTAAAAGGCCAACGTGCCTGGCTGGACAGGGATACTACCGCCGTCTCGCCAGACAGTGTTCATGCCGCAACTTCCGCTGCAGGTAACGCGATCGCTGCGGTCGAGTGCGTAGTCAAAGGTGAATCGCAAAGCGCTTTCGCGCTAGTCCGCCCCCCAGGCCACCATGCCGAACCGGTTCGAGCGCGCGGCTTTTGCCTGTTCAACAATGTGGCTGTGGCTGCCGCACACGCACAGGCACAGCTGGGTTGCGAGCGTATCCTGATCGTCGACTGGGATGCCCACCATGGTAATGGTACGCAGGATATATTCTGGGCCGATCCGGATGTGCTGTTTTTCGACACCCATTGTGCCGCGCCGTTTTATCCGAACTCGGGCCTTATGGAAGAGATCGGCGCGGGCCTTGGCGAAGGCTATACAGTTAACGTCCCGCTTCCGGAAGCCACCGGCGATATCGCCCTTGAGAAAGCATTCCGCGAAATACTGATTCCTGCCGCAAACTATTTTAAACCTGATCTGGTGCTTGTCTCCGCCGGTTGCGATCCACACCATAACGACATGGCCTTGAATGTGAGTTACGACGGCTTTGCCGTGCTCACCAGCATTGTTCAAGGCATTGCCGACAAGCACTGCAACGGCCGGCTGGTTCTGGTGCTGGAAGGCGGCTACAACCTCACCTCCCTCTCCCGAGGTGTGCATACGATGTTGACGATAATGGCCGGCGGCGAGGCTCCGGAGTTAACTGAATGTGGCGTGCGCGAAGTCACACAAGCGGCGGAATTTCATCGCGATGCATTCAAAGACGAATAACGCCAAAATACCTATGCTTACTCTTTTTTCGATGGATTCATGACCGGCAATAAAATCTCGTTACGCCGCATGAACCAGGGCATAAATGGAGGGTCATATCGAGCCCAGATCGGCTCTCCGATCACACTTAAGGCCTTATCCTGTACCCATGCATCCAACTTTTCCTTGTTCCGCAGATAGCCTTTTTCACTCCACAAGCCCGAATAACGAATCGCTGCAATATGTCGAGCGGGGACCTGTCGCAGGATGACGGTTGAGTCCTTGGGTTCTGGTAGAGTCTCTAGCGTGAAGGAGGCGGGCATCATAAAGCTGACCATCCAACGCCCGTTATCCTGTTGTTGACCAACGGGTGAAGTCATGTCGATCTGCTCGCTTGCGGCCTCCTGGCCTACTGGCGAGGTCATATCAACTGTCTCTCGCGTCTTGTTCTCGCCAGATATATATTTGAAGAGCTTGCCGAAGGCTTTATTACCTGCACTATCAAAGTCGCCGTCAACCGCGGTTTCAGCAAGTATGTGTGCCTCATAGCGGCGCAACTCGAAGGACTCCTCTTTGAGTACAACTGTGTACTCTGCCTCCTCAGCCGCCATAGCGTTACCCGCTCCGCATATCACTGTTAGAAAGCCCCATGCAACCCACCCTGCGCGCACCATAAGATTCTTCCTTTCATTTTCTACGGTAAGAGCCGGCTGTCTGACATGAGATTGTAAGCGTTGTGTTTGCAATTCTAGCCGCGCTCAACAAGACACTCATAACCACCCATTTCAAATTCACGGCAGATAAAGGGGCGTTTATCATAAATACTGCAGAGCATGGTGTGTCGATCCAAAGCAGCACACCATCCATCGTCTAGACGAGCCATAGTCATACCGCCCCACTGATCAAACGCTACATACTTTTCCGGCACCCCTGTATCTGTAATAAGCATCACCTCCAAACGGCAACAATTTGCCCGGCAGGTTGCGCAGGTCACATCATTGCCAGGCAGATTGGTCACTTCAATCATTGAGATCAAACACCATACAAGGCTTTGAGGTGCGTCATGAAACCTGGGCGATCGCTTACTGAATCCATGCGAACCTTCTTGACCTGAGGGCGCGCCTCCATCCGTGCGCAGTATGCATCCAGTCCAGGTACCTCTGACAGAGGATCTCTGCCCAGAAACTTTATCCCCACGTTGCGGACAATCGGCAGGTTCAAAATCGCCGCGATATCGGCCAGAGTAAATTGGTCACCATAGGCAAACTGCTCAAAGCTCGACAGCTTTGCCAGCGCTACAACGGCCTTGTTGAAGCTGTTCTCAACTTCTTTCAACACGACTGGATCAGGCTCGGTACCGAGTAACAGATTCGGGATCAGGCGGCGGGCAACAAGCTCGAAATAAAGCTCAATGAACTGTGACAACTCCTGCACTTTAGCAACGCCGAAGGGTGTATCCGGCAGCAGTGAATGTTGCGGATAAGCTCTTTCAATATAATCTAAAATCGCACGTGATTCGCTGATGTAGCCTTCGGCTGTTTCAAGTGCCGGCACCTTGCCAAGCGGGCTCTTATCGAGATATTCGGGCTTATACTGTGGACCCACCCCGGTGTAGGACAAAACCTCTTCAAACTCAATACCTTTTTCCAAAAGGGCAAGTTTTGGAACATTGTAGTAATTGCTGGCAGAAAAACCGTGCAGTTTGATCATTTTAATTTCCATCGTTTGGGTCAACACTTAGCATCTAGGACTTGGCGATCCAATGCAAACCGTCTCAACCACCCACTCCAAAATATCCACACAATAAAAAAGCCCAGGGATTAGCTGGGCTCCTGTTACTGCACGTGATGCTCGTACTTAGGCATCTTGGCCTTCGGCACCTTCAACATCCTTGATGGACAGCTTGATACGACCGCGGTTGTCCACGTCCAGTACCAGTACGCGAACCATCTGACCTTCGGTCAGAACGTCAGTCACTTTCTCGATGCGCTGGTTGGCGATCTGAGAAATGTGCACAAGGCCGTCCTTGCCCGGCAGGATATTAACGAATGCGCCAAAGTCGACGATGCGCTCTACCTTGCCTTCATAGATCTTACCGATTTCGGCTTCTGCAGTGATCTCGTCAACCCGTGCCTTGGCAGCGTTGGCAGCGTCCTTGGTGGGCGCGAAGATTTTGACTGAACCATCATCGGTGATATCGATAGAAGCACCCGTTTCTTCGCAGATACCACGAATAGTAGCGCCGCCCTTGCCGATCACATCACGGATCTTGTCGGAGTCGATCTTCATACTGATCATAGT
Organism: Halopseudomonas sp.; assembly: GCF_047631575.1. Classification (GTDB taxonomy): domain Bacteria; phylum Pseudomonadota; class Gammaproteobacteria; order Pseudomonadales; family Pseudomonadaceae; genus Halopseudomonas. The sequence continues at coordinate 62,754 of NZ_JBLIAB010000007.1, forward strand.
CGGTGCGTTGGAAGACAGTTCTTTGCGCGACTCGCCAAGGATCTGATTCATTTGACCGAGAATGTTCAGGCGGGCTTCCAGTGCCTGACCCAGCGCAATTTCCATGATCTCTTCGGTGATGCCTTTGATCTTGATATCCATCTGCAGAGCGGTAACGCCCTTGCTGGTACCAGCCACCTTGAAGTCCATGTCGCCAAGGTGATCTTCGTCACCCAGGATATCCGTCAGAATGGCGAACTTCTCGCCTTCCTTGACCAGACCCATGGCGATACCGGCAACCGGTGCGCTCAGCGGTACGCCGGCGTCCATCAGAGCCAGGGACGCGCCACACACGGAAGCCATGGAGCTGGAACCGTTAGACTCGGTGATTTCCGATACCACGCGAATGGTGTAAGGGAAGTCATCCATGTTCGGCATGACCGCGGCAATACTGCGACGAGCCAGACGGCCGTGACCAACTTCGCGACGACCGGTGCCGCCCATACGACCACATTCGCCTACGGAGTAAGGAGGGAAGTTGTAATGCAGCATGAAGGGATCTTTCTTCTCGCCTTCCAATGTGTCCAGCAACTGTGCGTCGCGGGCAGTACCCAGCGTGGTCACAACCAGAGCCTGGGTTTCACCACGTGTGAACAAAGCTGAGCCATGGGTGCGATCCAGTACGCCGACTTCGATGTTCAGCGGGCGAACCGTTTTGGTGTCACGACCGTCGATACGTGGATTGCCGTTCACAATGCTTTCACGCACGGTGCGGTACTCAATCTCACCAAATGCGTCCTTAACATCGCTGGCTGAGGGCTTGCCCTCTTCGCTGCCGGACAATGCGTCAATAGCCTTGTTACGCAACTCACCCAGGTGAGTATAGCGAGCCATCTTGTCGGTAACGGTGTAACCCTCTGCAATACCGGCACCAAACTGAGACTTGATGGCGTCCAGCAAAGCAGTGTTTTCCGGAGCAGCCGTCCAGTCCCAACGGGCCTTGCCAGTTTCAGCGGCGAGTTCCTTGATGGCCTGAACAGCCGGCTGGAACTCCATGTGAGCGAAGAGTACTGCGCCCAGCATCTGGTCTTCGGTCAGCTCTTTGGCTTCAGACTCAACCATCAGTACGGCGTCTTCAGTACCGGCTACGATCATATCCAGACGTGAGTCTTTGAGCTGTTCGTAGGTGGGGTTAAGGATGTAGCCATTGTTCGCATCAAAACCAACCCGTGAGCCAGCGATGGGGCCGTCAAACGGTATGCCAGAGATTGCCAGGGCGGCGGATGTGCCGATCAGCGCGGCGATATCTGGGTCAGTGGTTTTATCGGTGGAAACGACAGTACACACCACCTGGACTTCATTCATGAATCCGTCAGGAAACAGCGGGCGGATCGGACGATCGATCAGGCGTGAGGTCAAGGTCTCTTTTTCAGTAGGACGACCTTCACGCTTGAAGAAGCCACCGGGGATACGGCCTGCGGCGTAGGTCTTCTCGATGTAATGCACAGACAGAGGGAAGAAGTCACGACCGGAGTCGGCTTTCTTGGCGCCAACGACGGTACACAGCACGCTGACGGCATTGTCGATGCTGACCAATACGGCACCAGAAGCCTGGCGGGCAATACGGCCCGTTTCCAGGGTGATGGTGTTATTGCCTAATTTAAATTGTTTGATAACCGGTTTCACGGTGTGCTCTCTCTGTATTTGCCTTTGGGGAAACTCTGGGCACGACCGGGTTTCGGACCCGATCATGTCCAAACGGGACTTGTCGCTTAGCGACGCAGACCCAGACTGCTGATCAAGCTGCTGTAACGCGGTATGTCTTTCGACTTCAGATAATCCAGCAGCTTACGACGCTGGTTTACCATCCGGATCAGACCGCGACGTGAGTGGTGATCCTTCTTGTTAATCTTGAAGTGACCCTGGAGCTTGTTGATGTTTGCAGTCAACAGCGCTACCTGGACTTCAGGAGAACCGGTGTCACCTTCGCCACGGGCATATTCGGTTACGATTGCAGCTTTCTCTTCGACGCTCAGTGCCATGATAGCTTTCCTCTGAGTGAACAGGCCGGGAACCTAATCCCGTGTTTTAAATCGAGGAGTGACCATGCCTGTTAACAGCCACCCTCGTTGTGACCCTGATGGGTCAACTTCGTTTGCCTAGCCGTGAAAACGCATCAAGCGTTTCGGTGCTACGCGGGCATCGTCGGTAATCTCGCCGATACCAATAAATTGTCCCGTATGGTCGCGTAGCCGGACCATACCAAATGCCGGACTGCCTGGGACCATGACCGCCTGACCGTGATTAAGATAATAAGCAGTCTGCTCGGTAAGTTCGACAAAGGGCCAATCTTCCAATCCACTGTCGCTGGGTAACAACAGATGATCAAGCGCAAGATGCCCACCTTCGGCATGGAGCTGTTCAAGGGTTTCCAGTGTCACGCTCTGGGTCAAATCAAAGGGCCCAGCCTGCGTACGACGCAATTCCGACACATGGGCACCACACCCGAGCGCTTCACCCATATCCTCTACCAAGGTACGGATATAGGTGCCTTTGGTGCAATGCACCTCCAGGCGCAGGCGATCAGACTCAAGACCCAGAATCTTCAATTTGTTGATGGTAACAGATCGCGCCTTGCGCTCCACTGTTTCCCCCGCCCGAGCCAGCTTGTACAGCGGTTGCCCCTCGTGCTTGAGAGCAGAATACATTGGCGGGATCTGCTCTATGGGGCCACTGAAATGAGGAAGAATTGCTTCCACTTGCTCCAGCGTGACGCTAACGGGTCGATTTAGCAGCACCTCACCTTCAGCGTCGCCGGTAGTGGTCGTCAAGCCCAGCCTCGCCTCGGTAACGTACGCCTTGTCTGCATCCAGCAAATACTGGGAAAACTTGGTGGCTTCGCCCAAGCATAATGGCAGCACGCCACTAGCAAGCGGATCCAGACTGCCGGTATGACCGCCCTTGGCGGCATTGAACAGCCACCGCACTTTTTGCAAAGCGGCATTGGAAGTCATGCCCAGCGGCTTGTCAAAAATCAGTACGCCGTCAATATCGCGACGCTTGATGCGGGGTGCCGACAAAACTCTACTCCTCGCCATCCGTTTTATGCTCGCGATCTTCGGCCACTGCACGCTCGATCAGCGACGACAAATGCACACCACGGCGCACGCTTTCATCGTAATGAAAATGCAGTTGTGGAACACTACGCAACTTCATAACTTTGCCTAACTGCATACGCAGGAATCCAGCGACGTTTTTCAAAATCGCCAAATTCTCGGCAATATCTTCTTCACTATCCTTGTTCATCAGCGTGATGTAGACCTTGGCGTGGGCTAGGTCCCGACTCACGTCGACAGCTGTGATGGTGATCATGCCAAGCCGCGGATCACGGATATCACGTTGGATCAAAAGCGCCAATTCGCGCTGCATCTGGTCCGCTACGCGGTGGGTACGACTGTTTTCATTAGCCATAAAATCTGTCTCTGGCCACCCGCAGGTGGCCTAAAAAAGCGGAACGTCGCAAACGTGAACGGCAAGCACCCGGATCAGCTTACGCTGAGCCCGATGCCTGCCGTATTTCACTGCCTGCAGCTATTACAGGCTGCGTTGGACCTGGATACGCTCGAAGACTTCGATGCGGTCACCCGGCTTAACGTCATTATAGTTCTTCACACCGACACCGCACTCCATGCCATTACGCACTTCGGCAACGTCATCCTTGAAGCGACGCAGGGATTCCAGCTCGCCTTCATAGATAACGACGTCCTGGCGAAGTACACGGATCGGGCGGTTACGGTAGATTGTGCCTTCAATGACCATACAGCCCGCCACGTCACCAAACTTGGGTGAACGGAACACGTCACGTACTTCGGCAACACCGAGGATCTGCTCACGAACATCACTACCCAGCATACCGCCCAGGGCTTTCTTGACGTCGTCGATGATCTCGTAAATGACACTGTAGTAACGCAGATCAATGCTTTCCGACTCAACAATTTTGCGTGCAGTAGCATCAGCTCGAACGTTGAAACCAAAGATAACGGCATTGGAAGCCAATGCCAGGTTGGCGTCGGTTTCGGTGATACCACCCACGCCTCCGGAGATGATCTTGACCTGAACCTCGTCGTTACCCAATTCGCTGAGCGAGCTTTGCAGAGCCTCTAAGGAGCCGCGCACATCGGATTTGAGTACGATGTTGAGCGTCTTCTTTTCGTCCTGGCCCAGATTATCAAACATGTTCTCGAGCTTGGAGGACTGCTGACGCGCCAACTTGATCTCGCGGAACTTGCCCTGACGGAACAAAGCAACTTCACGCGCTTTCTTCTCGTCGGTGACAACAGTGAGTTCATCACCGGCGCCAGGCGTACCGTCCAGACCGAGAATCTCGACCGGGATGGATGGACCTGCTTCCTTGATCGGCTTGCCGTTTTCGTCATACATCGCACGAATGCGGCCGTAATTGACGCCAGCCAAAACGATATCGCCCTGACGCAGCGTACCGTTCTGTACCAGGACCGTAGCAACCGGGCCACGACCCTTGTCCAGACGGGACTCGACTACCACACCGCGACCTGGAGCCGACGGCTGGGCCTGCAGTTCAAGCACTTCTGCTTGCAACAGCACAGCTTCAAGCAACTCGTCTATACCGGTACCATCCTTGGCCGAGACGTGCATGAACATGGTGTCACCGCCCCATTCTTCGGGAAGCACATCCAATGCCGCCAGACCGTTCTTGATGCGATCCGGGTCAGCATCTTCCTTGTCGATCTTGTTGACCGCGACCACCATAGGAACGCCGGCAGCTTTGGCATGCGCCACAGCTTCTTCAGTCTGGGGCATTACGCCATCGTCAGCTGCCACTACCAAGATCACTATATCCGTTGCCTTGGCACCACGGGCACGCATTGCAGTAAACGCAGCGTGGCCAGGGGTGTCGAGGAAGGTAACCATGCCGCGATCAGTCTCGACGTGGTAGGCACCAATGTGCTGAGTAATACCGCCAGCTTCGCCGGATGCCACCTTGGCACGTCGAATGTAGTCAAGTAGCGACGTTTTACCGTGGTCAACGTGACCCATGACGGTAACAACCGGCGCCCGGCTGACCAACTCACCTTCATGTGCATGAGACTCTGATACCAGAGCGTCCTCGAGATCGCTGTCGCTGATCTGCTTGACCTTGTGGCCCAGATCCTCAGCAATGATGCTCGCCGTATCCTGATCCAACACTTGGTTGATCGTCACCATGTTGCCTGACTTGAACATGTACTTGATGACTTCAGCTGCCTTGATGGACATCTTCTGAGCCAGTTCGGCCACAGTGATGGTCTCGCCAATTACCACTTCTCGCACTATCGGTCCTGTCGGCTTCTCGAAGCCGTGTACATTGCGTTTCTTGTTCGCCTTCAGCTTGCCACCACCGCCACGGCGGCGTGAGCCAGCATCATCGTCATCGCTGACGCGAGGCGCGTTACGACCTTTAGCACTGTTCCCAGCACGCTTGCGACTCCGCTCTTCCTCTTCCTCGGCACGTGTCGGCTTGCGATGCGCATCTTTTTTCTTGGAATGGTCGGGCTTGTCGGCCGGTGGCGCAATAACCACAGGGGCGGCTGGCGGCGCGGGTGCCGCAACCGGCGCTGCGGGCTCGACCTTGGCCGGCTCCTCGGCGGCAGGGGCAGGGGCAGGGGCAGGAGATTCAGGCGCTTTGCTCTCAGCCTGAACAGCGGCACTCTCTGCTTCCTCAAATTTGCGCTTGGCTTCTGCCTCGACGGCGGCCTGACGTGCATCCTCCGCTGCGCGCAACTCATCTGCCTCGCGTTGACGCTCGACATCCAGGTCAACTGGATCGCGCTTAACGTAAGTCTTTTTCTTGCGTACTTCGACATTGACAGTTTTGCTGCCGGCAACCCGCAGGGTGCTCACTGTCTTGCGCTTGAGGGTTATCTTGCGAGGCTCGCCGGCGGTCTCTCCGCCGTGTGAGTTCTTCAGATAAGCCAGTAGTGCCTGCTTTTCCTCATCACTCACGCGCTGATCCGCGCTGGTTTGGGGCAAACCGGCTTCATGCATCTGCTGTAGCAGACGCTCCAGGGGTGTACCCACCACCTGGGCCAACTCTTTGACCGTTACTTCCGCCATTCAATTCTCTCCTCAGTCGGGTTCCTGCTCAAGATCAGGATAAATTCGCTTACCGACCGGTTATGCAAACCAGGGTGCCCGTGCGGCCATAATCAAGGCGCCGGCACGTTCTTCGTCAATACTTTCGATATCCAGCAGCTCATCAATCGACTGTTCTGCCAGATCTTCCATGGTGATAATGCCTTTTGCGGCCAGATGAAACGCCAGAGCGCGGTCCATGCCCTCCATGTTCAACAGGTCGTCTGCAGGCTGAACCTCGTCTAGCTTCTCTTCACTGGTAAGTGCCTTGGTCAGCAACAGGTCCTTGGCCCGCGAGCGCAACTCGGTGACGATATTTTCGTCAAACCCATCAATCGCCAACATCTCCTCCATGGGTACATAAGCAATCTCCTCAAGAGAGGTGAAGCCTTCTTCTACCAGAAGCTGCGCTAGATCTTCATCAATATCCAGTTCGTCGACAAAGGTACGCAGAATGTCACCGGTTTCAGCTTCCTGCTTGGCCCGGATGTCGTCTTCGGTCATAACGTTCAGGGTCCAGCCGGTCAGCATGCTGGCCAGACGAACGTTCTGACCACTGCGACCAATTGCCTGGGCCAGGTTGTCTTCGGCCACGGCGATATCGATCGTGTGAGCGTCTTCATCCAGAATAATCGAGGCGACCTCTGCAGGGGCCATCGCGTTAATCACGAACTGGGCAAAGTTATCATCCCAAAGCACGATATCAACACGTTCGCCACCGAGCTCACCGGATACAGCCTGTACTCGTGATCCGCGCATACCAATACAAGCGCCCTGAGGATCAATACGCTTATCCTTGGAACGAACAGCGATCTTGGCACGTGAACCCGGATCCCGGGCTGCACCCATGACTTCGATCAGCTCCTCGGCAATTTCCGGCACCTCAATACGAAACAGCTCAATGATCATCTCCGGACAGCTACGCGAGAGCACCAATTGAGGGCCACGATTCTCAGTGCGGATATCCTTCAGCAAGGCGCGAATACGGCTACCGGTACGGAATGTTTCACGCGGGATCATTTCCTCGCGCGGCAACACCGCTTCGGCGTTATTGCCCAGATCGACAATAACGCTGTCGCGAGTCACTTTCTTGACCGTACCACTGATAATCTCGCCCAGACGGTCGCGATACGCATCAACTACCTGCGCCCGCTCGGCTTCGCGTACCTTTTGGACAATGACTTGTTTGGCGATCTGCGCGGCAATACGCCCAAACTCGACAGACTCGATCTTGTCTTCGATCATGTCGCCAATATTGATCTGCGGATCTCGCTCCTGACCCTGATCCAGGGTCAGTTGCATGCCGGGCTCTTCGAAATCTTCGTCGGCCACCACAGCCCAGCGCATGAACGTTTCATAGCCGCCAGTGTGACGATCAATCGCCACGCGCACGTCCACTTCGTCTTCATAAAGCTTCTTAGTAGCTGTGGCCAATGCCAGTTCCAACGCTTCAAAAATCACGCCGGGCGGTACGCCCTTCTCGTTGGAAACGGATTCCACAACCAGCAGCACTTCTTTGCTCATCGTATGCCTCGCCTAACGCCATCCATTGGGGCCACTGGAGCCCGAAATAATGCTCAAAACCGTGGAATAATATTGCTTTTGTCGATGGTGTCGATCGGCAGCAGGTACTCATGCTCATCTACCTGCAATATGATCTCGTCACCTTCAACTCCACGGATGACACCTTGAAAATTCCGCCGTCCCTCGTAGGGAACGCGTAACTTGATTTTGGCCTGTTCACCCACGTGGCTGGCAAACTGCTCGAGGGTAAAGAGAGGTCTGTCCATGCCGGGCGAGGAGACTTCCAGAGTGTAGTCACCTGAAATCGGATTCTCTACGTCCAGCACCGCACTAACCTGACGACTAACGGCTGCGCAGGCTTCAACACTGACACCTTCAGGGTGGTCGATGTACACACGCAATAGACTATGCCGTCCCTGGGACAGGTACTCGATACCCCAACAACGATAGCCCAAAGCTTCGACAATCGGGACCGCCAGGGCCTCCAACTCAGTCACTTTGCCGGACAAATTAACCGCCTCTCATTCTCAGAAATAGTCGCCAATAAAAAATGGGCATTAAAGCCCATACTGTCTTGCACCGCTTGCGTGATACTAACGGCTAATAAAAAGCCCCTGAAAAGGGGCCTTAAAACTGGTTGCGGGGGCAGGATTTGAACCTACGACCTTCGGGTTATGAGCCCGACGAGCTACCAGACTGCTCCACCCCGCGTCGAATCTAGGGCGCTTATTATACGCTTGGTTATCCCACAAGACAACCGGCGTAATTAGCCCTGAAATATGCAGGGCCTGCAAATGCAGGCCCTGTTTGATTGGTGCGGAAGATGGGACTCGAACCCATACACCCTAAGGCACTACCCCCTCAAGATAGCGTGTCTACCAATTCCACCACTTCCGCAAAACTGTTTGCTTACTCGACGGACGGCACGCCGTCTGTCGTATCAGCCTGAGGAGCCTGCTCTTCAAGAACAGGTACATCTTCTTCTATGGTAGGCACCGCAGCGTCGCGCTGCATCGCCGGAGCAGGCAAGCCCGCATCACGAACCACCGATGCTTTGTTGCTGGCGTAAAAGGCCAGTCCCAAAGAAGTGACGAAGAATACCGCAGCCAGCACAGCCGTCAAGCGGCTGAGAAACGTTGCCGAACCCTGACTACCAAACACGGTACCGGAAGCACCGGAACCGAAGGAGGCGCCTGTTTCAGCACCCTTGCCCTGCTGGATCAGAACCAGGCCGACCAACGCCAACGCTGCCATCAGGTGAATAACCACTACCACGGTCTCAATCATTACACTCGTCCTGCGGCACGTGCTATCGCACCAAATTCATCTGCATTGAGAGCGGCTCCACCCACTAGCCCCCCATCGATATCCGGCATGGCAAAGAGAGCCTCGGCGTTATCTGCCTTGACACTACCGCCGTAAACAATCTGCACTAACCGTGCCTGCTCATCGTCAAGCATGGCTAAGCGGGCCCGGATCATCGCGTGCACATCCTGAGCCTGTTCAGGCTCCGCTGTCAATCCGGTACCTATTGCCCAAACCGGCTCATAAGCCACAACGCCTTGGGCCAAACCGCCAACCCCAAAAGCGTCTAAAATATCCTTCAACTGCCTACCCACTACCTCGGCGGTCAGCCCAGCGTCGCGCTGTTCCAGCGTTTCACCGACACACAGTACAGGCCTTAATCCACACGCCAATGCTGCGGCAAACTTCTTGCGTACTACCTCATCGGTCTCACCAAACAGGCTGCGCCGCTCGGAGTGGCCCACAAGTACAAATTCACATCCCGCATCGCGTAACTGAGCAGCAGATATCTCGCCTGTCAGCGCACCCGGCTCAGCCTGGTATGCGCAACTTTGACCACCCACATATAGCGGTGATCTGGATAGGCGCTCTAGGCAATGCTGTATATACAGCGATGGCGGGGCAACCATGAGATCCACGTTGTCTGGCCAGTCCTGCTGATTCAACCCTTGAAGAAGGCTGTCAACGGACTGCCGAGTCCCATGCATTTTCCAGTTACCGGCGACGAGCAGACGACGCATCCTCAACCTCTCAGTTCGAGCGGGCGCCAATGTTAACCAAGTTGCCGCGGCGACACAACCGCATTTTCATTATGCTTTTGAGTCAGGCAAATAAAGCTCGAACTTCAGCAGCGAGAGACTCCGCTTCGGCCGACACCTGGGCCGGATCCTGACCTTCAACCATCACCCGGATAAGCGGCTCGGTACCGGACAAACGCAACAGAACTCGCCCGCTCTGGCCAAGACGCGCTTCCGCAGCACGTACCGCAGCCTGCAATCCTGGATCGGCTAAAGGCGAAGTTGTGCCTCGCTGATAGCGCACATTGATCAATACCTGCGGGCATTTTTCCATACCCTGCCGCGCTTCAGAAAGCGTGCAACCGGTACTCCGCAGCGCCTTGAGCACCTGAAGCGCCGCAATGATGCCGTCACCGGTACTACTGTGATGCAGACATACCAGGTGACCCGATGCCTCACCACCTAACACCCAGTCACGCGCGCGCAGCTCGGCCATAACATATCGGTCGCCCACCCTGGCGCGCACAAACTCGATACCCTCTTTGCGCAGCGCAAGCTCAAGACCGAGGTTACTCATTAACGTTCCGACCACCCCTCCGCGCAAGACATTCCGTCGATGCAGCTCCATCGCCATGATGTAAAGCAACTCATCACCGCCAACCTCGACCCCCTGATGGTCAACCATCAAGACCCTGTCGCCATCGCCATCCAAAGCAATGCCCAGATCAGCTCCATTCGACAGCACCTGGTCACGCAGGGCGGAGAGATCCGTCGAGCCAACGCCATCATTTATATTAACGCCATTGGGTTGCGCTCCGATGACCATAACCTCGGCGCCGAGCTCCCGAAACACACTGGGTGCCACCTTGTAGGTTGCGCCGTGAGCACAATCAAGCACTAACTTCAGGCCCTTGAAGCTAGTGCTGGTCGGCACACTGCTCTTGCAGAACTCGATGTAGCGACCCGAGGCATCCTCTACCCGAGATACCTTACCCAGCGATGCAGAATCAACCACCACAATGGGCGAGTCGACCAGACGTTCGATCTCGAGTTCCAGATCATCTGGAAGCTTGCTTCCCGAAGCAGAAAAAAACTTGATGCCGTTATCGTAATACGGGTTATGCGAGGCACTGATAACGATACCCGCATCCGCCTTGAAAGTGCGCGTGAGATAGGCAATCGCCGGCGTTGGCATTGGACCCAGGAGCTGAACGTGAGCTCCTGCGGCAGACAAGCCCGCTTCCAGCGCGGATTCAAACATATATCCGGAAATCCGTGTGTCTTTGCCGATCACCACCCGGCACTCGCCCTGCTTTTTAAAGGCCGTTCCTACAGCCCACCCTAGCTTGAGCATAAACTCGGGGGTGATAGGATGGGTTCCTACTTGGCCGCGTATGCCATCCGTGCCAAAGTATTTCTTTTCCATGTACGCAAAATCCTGATCTAGTTCTTTTTTAATGACTGCTCGCAAATAGGGAGCACCCCGGCCACATCAAAAGTCTCAGCTAGCCGACATGACCGCCTCGGTCATCCGCACAACATCTAATGTCTGAGCAATATCGTGGGCGCGAATAATGCGTGCACCACTTCTCACTGCCAGCGCAGCCAGCGCCAACCCCCCCGCGAGCCGCTGATCCACAGAGCGGCCCAATAGCTGGCCAATCATGCTCTTGCGCGACACACCCACCAAAAGGTGAATACCCGCAGGTCGCAAAGACTCTATGCCAGCAAACAACTGAAGATTATGCTCCAGGGTCTTGCCAAAACCAAAGCCTGGGTCGAGTAATAACCGATTAGCCGGAATGCCCGCCTGCACGCAGGCAGTAACACGCTCGATAAGAAAGGCACTGACTTCATCGATCACGGAGGCGTATTGCGGGGTCTGCTGCATGTGCTGTGGCTCACCCTGCATATGCATGAGGCACACAGGCAATCCCGTCTGGGCCGCGGCCATCAATGCACCGTCGCGCTGTAATGCGCGCACATCATTGATCATGCCAGCGCCGGCTGAAGCTGACTCGCACATGACTTGGGGTGTGCTGGTGTCGACTGAAATGATCGTATCGAAACGCTGACTGATGGCCTCAACCACAGGGAGTACGCGATCCAGCTCCTGACTGGCACTGACTGGATCAGCACCCGGCCGGGTGGATTCACCCCCCACATCGATGAGAGTCGCCCCCTCTTCAAGCATCTGCTGGACATGACGCAGTGCCTGGTCAAGTCTCAGATAGCGACCGCCGTCAGAGAAGGAGTCGGGCGTCACATTGAGAATACCCATTACATGAGCATGGGACAGATCAAGTTCCCGATCGCCACAGGGCAATCGGGAACCAGAGTTCACTGTAGGCATATCCTGATCAGTGCTCGCCCGCCGGACCACCTATGATGGTATCGCTACGCTTGTCCGCAGGCTCGTCAGCCGACTCAGAGCTTGCTGCAGCACCAGGACCAGCCTTGTCATCAGAGCTCCAGTCTTTTGGTTCACGGGCGGGCTTACCCGTCATGATGTCCTGGATCTGATCGGCATCGATGGTTTCATACTTCATCAAAGCCTGCGCCATAAGGTCGAGCTTATCGCGATTATCCTTGAGCAGTTGCTGCGCAGTCGCATAACACTCATCAATAATCCGGCGTACTTCCTGGTCAATCAGCTTTGCCGTTTCACCAGAGATACCCCCAGCTTGGCCTCCACCCTGACGACCAAGATAACCTTCATTCTCGTCTTCGCCGTACATCAGCGGCCCAAGTTTTTCGGAAAGACCCCATTTGGTGACCATATTCTTGGCCAACTGGGTGGCGCGCATGATGTCATTAGAGGCGCCAGTAGTAACGCCGTCGAAACCTAGCGTCATCTCTTCGGCAATACGTCCGCCAAAGAGCGAACAGATCTGACTGGTCAAAGCTCTCTTGGAAAGACTGTAGCGATCTTCTTCCGGCAGAAACATTGTCACGCCGAGGGCGCGACCACGGGGGATAATGGACACCTTGTAGACCGGGTCGTGCTCAGGTACTAGACGACCGACAATGGCATGACCGGACTCATGATAAGCCGTATTGAGCTTTTCCTTGTCGGACATAACCATGGATTTGCGCTCGGCGCCCATCATGATCTTGTCTTTAGCCATTTCAAATTCTTTCATTTCCACTATGCGCTTACCAAAACGCGCGGCGAAAAGGGATGCCTCGTTAACCAAGTTAGCAAGATCGGCGCCAGAGAATCCGGGAGTGCCGCGGGCAATGTTACCCGCCATCACATCGTCACCTAATGGGACTTTGCGCATATGAACCTTGAGAATCTGCTCGCGACCACGAATATCTGGAAGCCCCACCACTACCTGACGATCAAAGCGACCGGGGCGCAGTAGTGCCTGATCGAGTACGTCAGGTCGGTTTGTCGCGGCAACAACTATGACGCCGTCGTTAGGTTCAAAGCCATCCATCTCGACAAGCAGCTGGTTGAGGGTCTGCTCACGCTCATCGTGACCACCTCCCATTCCGGAGCCACGATGACGACCAACCGCATCAATTTCGTCGATAAAGATAATGCACGGCGCGTGCTTCTTAGCCTGCTCAAACATGTCACGGACACGGCTGGCGCCTACACCGACGAACATTTCGACGAAATCCGAACCGGATATGGTGAAAAAAGGTACCTTCGCCTCGCCGGCTACGGCTTTAGCAAGCAGTGTCTTACCCGTACCCGGCTGGCCCACCATCAGTACACCGCGCGGTATGTGCCCGCCTAGGCGCTGAAATTTACCTGGGTCGCGCAAGAACTCAACCAGCTCACCGACCTCTTCCTTCGCTTCATCACAGCCAGCGACGTCAGCAAATGTGGTCTTGACCTGATCTTCAGTCAGCATCCGGGCTTTACTCTTGCCAAAGCTCATCGGACCACCCTTGCCACCTGCCCCACCTTGCATCTGACGCATGAAGAACATAAAAATGGCAATAATAATCAAGATCGGGAAACTGGCAATAAGCAGTTGTGTCCAGATGCTTTGTTGCTCCGGCTGCCTGCCTTCGATAACCACGTCGTTTTCCAGCAGGTCACCAATCAGACCGCTGTCCTGGATGGCGGGCCGCACCGTCTTGAACTGACTGCCATCATTCTTGACCCCGGATATCTCGAACCCATCGACCGTCACCTTCTCGACCTGTCCCTGCTTCACCTGCTCGATGAACTGGGAATAAACAAGCGTATTGGTGGTTTCGCTAGGCCCGCTGAAATTGTTCATGACCGTGACCAACACTGCCGCGATGATCAACCACAGGATGAGATTTTTCGCCATATCATTCAAATTGCTACCCTCTTGCCCCGCTGCGCGTGCAGCAAAAGCTTGACTGAGTCTGAACTGCTTTTAGATACATTACACCAATCTACAGGCCTACTGCAGATAAGCCAGTGTAACGCTCTGTGTCGCCGGATTGCCGGTACGCGTCCCTTTTATCTGACAGACCAGAGATCACTCCTGGCCCTTGAAGCCTTTGCCTAGCAGATACGTTTCCCGCGAGCGACCTCGTGAGGCGTCAGGCTTGCGGGTCACCACCTTGTCGAAACGGCTACGCATCAACTTGAAATAATCGTCGAATCCTTCACCGTGGAACACCTTGATAAGGAAATCCCCACCCGGTCTCAGGACTCTTTCCGCCATATCCAGCGCCAGCTCGCACAAATAAATAGCCGCGGGCTGATCAACTTCAGGCGTCCCACTCATATTGGGGGCCATATCCGAAATAACAAGGTCAACGGGCTGATCACCAATCGCCGCTAGTATCGCCTCGAATACGCTGTCCTCAGTAAAATCCCCTTCGATGAAGGTGACATCAGCGATGCTGTCCATCGGCAAAATATCAGATGCAATGATGCGGCCCTGCTCGCCAATCAGTCGGCTGGCTACCTGGGACCAGCCCCCCGGCGCAGAACCCAGATCGACGACTGTCATTCCGGGACGAAACAAACGATCCTTCTCCTGCACTTCGAGAAGCTTATAACTGGCCCTAGAACGATAACCGTCCTTTTGCGCCTGCTTGACGAAAGGATCATCAAAGTGCTCTTTCAGCCAACCTTTACTGGTCTTGCTCTGTGCCACGGAATACCCCATGCAGCGAAGCGCGCTGCCTGTTAAACTGCGTACTGTCTAATTGGACAGCAGCGTTACATTTAAATTTCTCATTCAATACTGGTAAGCATCCGATCATTATGACCCTCAGCTCAGCGCAGAAGAAAGACTACAAACGTATTGGCCATCATCTCAAGCCGGTGGTTATTGTCAGTGATCAGGGCGCCAGTGAGGGCGTACTGTCTGAACTTGACCGCGCACTGACCGATCACGAATTGATCAAAATACGCATCAGCGTCGCCGATCGCGACACCAAGCAAGCTCTTATCGCTCAGGTATGCAAGGCGAGTGGCGCCGAACTGGTTCAGGTGATAGGCAAGATGGCAATCCTGTTACGACTCAACAAGAAAGCCAACCCCAATTTATCAAACCTGACGCGTTTCAAGGAAATCTGAGGGACTACAGGCGCGCCCGGGCGGACTCAATCAGCCTTCGTCCGGACGCGGCTGCAGAATCAATACCAATCCGGCGAAGGCGACAACCAGATAGCCGAACAATTGCAGATACTCGGTACCCGCGACGCGAGTCAAAGCAAACACGACTGCCACGGTGACCACTACCAGCAGCAACAACTGTGTGCGCAGATCCCGCCAGCAACCTCGACCCAGTGCAGCCCCTATCACCAGCAACTGCAATAGTGCACAGACGCCCGCAAAACCGACCATTAGAGGCCGCATAAAGCCAGCAATCTCATCTATCAGCAGCGGCGCTAATCCCATTTTCCCGAGTGCGGGCAACAAAATAAAATGGGTTACCCAAATTGCGCCAACCCACAGCGTCTGAGTCAGCTGCCATGCAACGCGACCACCACGCAATATGGGCCGCTGAGCTGAGGAGGTCACTTGTGACTCACCTCAAGTATCTCGTATTCAACCACACCGCCAGGTGTTTTAACGGTCGCAACATCGCCTGCTTCCTTACCAATCAGAGCCCGGGCAATGGGGGAGCTGACCGAGATCTTACCTATTTTGATGTTAGCCTCATCGTCGCCAACAATCTGGTACACCACTGTCTCGTCGGTATCCACATTGACGATTTCGACCGTCGTGCCAAAGATGACCTTCCCGGTGGGTGGGATACTGGCCACATCAATCACCTGAGCGTTACCTAGACGGCCTTCGATATCGCGAATACGCGCTTCGACCATCCCCTGCTGCTCCCGCGCAGCATGATACTCAGCGTTCTCCTTCAGATCGCCCAGCTCTCTCGCTTCAGCGATGGCTTGGGTGATCTGCGGGCGCATAACGCTTTTCAGATGCTTAAGCTCGGTTTCCAAGGCTTCTGCACCCTGCGTGGTCATCGGATATTTCATATTCAAATTCCTGCGTGCAAGTCCTGAAGACGACGAACCGTCTTCTCCGGACCAAATTTCAATGCCATACAGATAGCTTCGCCACCTGCCAGCGTCGTGGTAGAACACACTTTGTGCTGCAGCGCGTTGCGGCGGATTGAGTAAGAATCGGCCATCGACTGACGGCCTTCAGTGGTGTTGATCACCAGGCTGATTTCGTCATTCTTGATCATGTCGACAATATGCGGCCGGCCTTCAGTCACCTTATTGACCCGGCGCACATTCAGCCCGGCAGCTGCAATCACTTTGGCCGTACCGCTGGTCGCGACCACTTCAAAGCCCAGCTCGATCAGCGCGCGCGCTACGTCGACAACGAATGGCTTATCGTCTTCGCGTACGCTGATAAAAGCACAGCCGCCGCTTGGCAGCGTCTCACCCGCACCCACCATGGCTTTGGCAAAGGCTTCAGGGAAGCTATCACCCACACCCATGACTTCACCGGTGGATTTCATTTCCGGCCCGAGAATCGGATCGACACCCGGGAACTTGGAGAATGGGAATACCGCCTCCTTAACGCTGAAGTAGGTCGGCACTACTTCTTGGGTAAAGCCCACTTCCTTGAGTGTCTTGCCAGCCATGACCCGCGCGGCAATCTTGGCCAGTGACTGGCCGATGCATTTAGAGACGAACGGCACTGTGCGTGAGGCGCGCGGGTTAACCTCGATGATATAGATTTTCTCGCCCTGAACGGCCATCTGCACGTTCATCAGCCCGACCACACCCAGCTCGAGTGCCATCTTGGCCACTTGATCACGAATCTCATCCTGGATGTTGGCTGGCAGCGAGTATGGCGGCAACGAGCAGGCGGAGTCGCCAGAGTGCACGCCAGCCTGCTCAATATGCTGCATGATCGCACCGATGACTACGTCGGTACCGTCGCACACAGCGTCGATATCCACTTCGATGGCGCAGTTAAGAAAGTGATCCAACAGCACCGGACTGTCGTTGGAAACTTTCACCGCATCGCGCAGGTAACGCTTGAGCTCTTCTTCTTGATAGACAATTTCCATCGCCCGGCCGCCCAGCACGTAGGACGGACGCACCACTAGCGGGTAACCGATCTTGCCGGCCGCACGGATGGCTTCTTCTTCACTGCGCACCGTCGCGTTAGGCGGCTGCAACAGATTGAGACGCTCGACCATCTGTTGGAAGCGTTCGCGATCTTCCGCCCGGTCGATCGCTTCCGGACTGGTACCGATGATAGGTACACCGGCTTCTTCCAGCGCACGCGCCAACTTTAGCGGCGTTTGACCGCCATACTGCACGATCACACCCTTGGGTTGTTCAACCCGGACGATTTCCAGTACGTCTTCCAGCGTGACCGGCTCAAAGTACAGACGGTCGGACGTATCGTAATCGGTGGATACCGTTTCCGGGTTGCAGTTGACCATGATGGTCTCGTAGCCGTCTTCACGCATTGCCAATGCGGCATGCACGCAGCAATAGTCGAACTCAATGCCCTGACCAATCCGGTTAGGCCCGCCGCCCAACACCATAATCTTGTCCCGACTGGTGGGATTGGCTTCGCATTCTTCCTCATAGGTCGAATACATATAGGCGGTGTCGGTTGCAAACTCCGCAGCGCACGTATCCACGCGCTTGTAGACCGGATACACCTTGAGCTTGTGACGCAAGCTGCGCAGAGTTTTCTCGCTGACACTGAGCAGATCCGCCAGGCGGATATCCGAGAAACCCTTGCGCTTGAGGCGGTACATGAGATCGCGATCCACATCTACTAGCCCCAACGTCTTGATGCGCTCCTCGTCCTTGATCAGATCTTCGATCTGCACCAGGAACCAGGGGTCGATCTTGGTCAGCTCAAAAATCTCTTCCATGCTCATACCAAAACGAAAGGCATCAGCGACGTACCAGATACGGTCTGCACCTGGCACAGTCAACTCACGGATCAGGTCGGTCTTGGCATCGGTAGCCGCCATATCCAGCTTGGGATCGAGGCCGCTGACACCCACTTCCAGCCCACGCAGGGCTTTCTGCAGCGATTCCTGGAATGTGCGCCCGATAGCCATGACCTCGCCGACGGATTTCATCTGGGTGGTCAGACGCGCATCGGCGCTAGGGAATTTCTCAAAAGCAAAACGCGGGATTTTAGTAACCACGTAATCGATCGACGGCTCAAAAGACGCGGGTGTTCGGCCGCCGGTAATATCATTCTGCAGCTCGTCCAGGGTATAACCCACAGCCAGCTTGGCAGCGATCTTGGCGATGGGAAAGCCGGTCGCCTTGGAAGCCAGCGCCGAAGAGCGCGATACCCGAGGATTCATCTCGATCACGACCATGCGACCGTCGACCGGATTGATGCCGAACTGAACGTTGGAACCACCGGTTTCTACACCGATCTCACGCAGTACTGCCAGTGAGGCGTTACGCATGATTTGGTATTCTTTATCGGTCAGCGTCTGGGCCGGCGCTACAGTAATAGAGTCACCGGTGTGCACACCCATCGGATCAAAGTTTTCGATCGCGCAGACAATAATGCAATTATCATTCTTGTCGCGCACCACTTCCATTTCATATTCTTTCCAACCGATCAGCGACTCGTCGATCAGCAATTCCTTGGTCGGCGACAGATCCAGTCCGCGGTTGCAGATTTCCTCGAACTCTTCGCGGTTATAAGCAATACCGCCACCCGTGCCGCCCATAGTGAAAGACGGACGAATAATGCACGGGAAGCCCACTTTATCAAGGACCTTATAGGCTTCCTGCATGTCGTGAGCAATACCCGACACCGGGCAGTCCAGACCGATTGACTTCATCGCTTTGTCAAAGCGCGAACGATCTTCCGCTTTGTCGATGGTGTCAGCATTGGCACCTATCATTTCAACATTGTATTTTTCCAGTACGCCGTGCTTTTCCAGATCGAGCGCGCAATTCAGTGCCGTCTGGCCACCCATGGTCGGCAACACCGCATCCGGACGCTCCTTGGCGATGATCTTCTCGACTGTCTGCCACTTAATTGGCTCGATATAAGTCGCATCGGCCATGGACGGGTCGGTCATGATCGTGGCTGGGTTAGAGTTCACCAGAATGACGCGGAACCCCTCTTCCATTAGCGCCTTACACGCCTGGGCGCCGGAATAATCGAACTCGCAAGCCTGACCAATCACGATGGGGCCAGCGCCGAGGATCAGAATACTTTTAATGTCTGTACGTTTTGGCATAGTCGTCTACAAATCCTTGGGGGTACCGGCGGCTCAGCGGCTTTTGGCCATAGCTTCGATGAAACGGTCAAACAGGGGCTCGACATCGT
This sequence comes from Halopseudomonas sp., assembly GCF_047631575.1. GTDB lineage: Bacteria > Pseudomonadota > Gammaproteobacteria > Pseudomonadales > Pseudomonadaceae > Halopseudomonas. Next base: position 82,194 of record NZ_JBLIAB010000007.1, read on the forward strand.
GCGGGCCAGGGCTCGCTTCGGGGTGACCCTGAAAGCTAAAGGCCTGCTTGTCAGTGCGTTCGAAGCCCTGCAATGTGCCGTCAAACAGCGATTTATGCGTCACCCGTAAATTGGCTGGTAGGGATGCTTCGTCAACCGCAAAACCATGATTCTGACTGGTAATCATCACCACGCCGGTATCCAGATCCTGCACAGGGTGATTGGCGCCGTGGTGGCCGTGACCCATCTTTACTGTCTTCGCCCCGGAGGCCAGCGCCAGCAACTGATGACCCAGGCAGATACCAAAGACGGGGATATCGGTTTCAAGCACGTCACGAATCGCCTGGATGGCGTAATCACAAGGCTCGGGATCACCGGGGCCGTTAGCCAAAAACACACCATCGGGTTGCATGGCTAAAACCTCAGAGGCCGGCGTTTGCGCTGGCACAACAGTCAGGCGGCAACCACGGGCGACCAGCATGCGCAGAATGTTGTACTTCACACCGTAGTCATAGGCCACCACGTGATAGGGCAAATCTGCATCGGCGATTTCAGGGTGGCTGTCAGTGGCCAGATCCCAAACACTCGAGCGCCATTGGTAAGCCTGCTTGACGCTGACTTCCTTGGCCAGATCCATCCCCTTCAGACCGGGGAAGCTTCTCGCCAGCTCCAGCGCCTGCTCGTCAGTAATGTTTTCACCGGCGAGGATGCAACCGTTCTGTGATCCCTTCTCACGCAGGATGCGCGTCAGGCGACGGGTATCAATGCCGGCAATCGCCACCACATTGTTGTCGCGAAGGTAGGCGCCCAACGGCTGTTTGTTACGCCAGCTGCTGGCCAGCAGTGGCAAATCACGAATCACCAAACCGGCGGCCTGAACACGATCGGACTCTGCATCTTCCGGCGTGGTACCTGTATTACCAACGTGCGGATAAGTGAGGGTAACAATCTGGCGGGCGTAGGAAGGATCGGTGAGGATCTCCTGATAACCGGTCATGGCCGTGTTGAAGACGACCTCACCAACACAATAACCGTCGGCGCCGATGGCCTCACCACGGAAAATACTTCCGTCGGCAAGGGCGAGAATGGCTGGCTTGGACAAGAAAACCTCCGATAGGGCTGACACATTTTACCAAACGCGGGCTGCACAAAAGCGGGAATGGAGTGCGTGACACTTCATCCCGCCGCAATGCATTGTCAGATGCGCGCTGTATACACAGATTAGCGCGCAATTGTAACGACTTGCCCAGAGAATATCCAGCGTATACGGGCTTGTATAAGCGCGTCATCAGGCGCCATGTTCCACATATCAGGGAACTGTGTTAAAAAGTGAATTGGAAAGCCCTCTGCCGGCCACGCCCCATCGTTCAAGTCTGCCTTACCCACGATCAGGGCAGTCCCTGGGAGCGAATGGTCTAGAACAACAAAAAAGGATTCGGGGAATACACCATGTTATTGCGCCTGAAAGGATTGATTGCACTTACTCTGCTGTGCCTGGCACCTCTGGCTCACGCTAATCTCCAGCAACTGCAAACCGTGCACGAATTTCGCAGCGAGGGTTACACCGTCGGCACCTACCTGCTGATCGATAACAACCTGTTTGAACGCGTTCGCGAGCCCGGCAATCGGGAGAGCTATCGCGAAGCTCTGTCGCGAATGGAAAATCTACTGCGTCAAATGGATAGCCCGCCTCAACTGCGAGTGCCGTTTGATACATTCGTCGATCTGATTCGCGAGCTTGAAGCACTGCCTGGGGAAGAAGCCCATTACGGGCTGGCCACGGTCAACCGCATCATGAAGGCACATGGAGCCCTTGATGAGGCAACAGCGGCGATGTACGAAGAGCTGAAAGGCGCGGCAAGCGATGACTTGCTGACATTACATCAACAGAGCCTGGAAACCAGCCAGATCCTGACGCTATACCAAAACAACATGTTCAGTTCGATCGGCGTTTACTTTCTGGTAAACAAGGAAGGCCTTTTCGAAACGCTGGACCAAAGCATTGTTGCCCGCTCCGAACAGCTTAAAAAACTTTATCCTGATCAGTCTGGCGCCTTTTCCCGGATGGAAAAGCAATACCAGTTCGTTCAGCCACGGCTGCAAAACCCTTTATATGACTGGGTACCAACCATTGCGGCGTTTTATTTGCAACGTAACATTGAAACCTTGAACAAGATGGCCCGCGAGCAAATAGAAACCTAGGCGATCACGGGCCGATCACAACCAACGTATTCAAAAAAAGGGCGAAGATTAAAATCTTCGCCCTTTTTTACGTCTCAGCGCTTATCAGTCCTTGAGCGACAACACATCCTGCATATCGTACAAACCGGCAGATCGGCCATGCAGCCACAGGGCAGAACGTACCGCGCCCTTGGCAAAAGTCATACGACTTGAGGCTTTGTGGGTGATCTCGACACGCTCGCCTTCGGTAGCAAACAACACCGTGTGATCGCCCACCACATCACCCGCCCGTACCGTGGCAAAGCCAATGGTATCGTGCTCACGAGCACCTGTCTGACCCTCGCGACCGTATACTGCCACCTTGCCGAGATCGCGACCCAGCGCATGGGCCACCACTTCGCCCATGCGCAACGCGGTACCCGAGGGCGAATCGACCTTGTGCCGATGATGCGCTTCGATGATTTCAATATCCGCATCATCACCCATGACCCGGGCGGCCATATCCAGCAGCTTGAGGCAAAGATTGACGCCAACACTGAAGTTAGGTGCAAAGACGATAGAAATATCCTGACCAGCTTCGAGCAACAATTGCTTTTCGGCATCGCTAAAGCCGGTAGTGCCGATGACCATCGACTTGCCGGCGCCGCGACACAACGCCAGGTTGGCCAGAGTACTGGTCGGATGGGTGAAGTCGATCAGTACATCGAAATCACCAAGCACCTCTTGCAGATTTCCGGCTATGGTGACGCCATTGCGCCCAACACCTGCCAGTTCGCCAGCATCAGCACCTACCAAGGAACTGTCAGGCCGCTCAATGGCCGCGGTCAGCTGCGACCCTTCAGCCAGGCTTACCGCCTCAATCAGCGTTTTACCCATGCGCCCGGCGGCGCCAATCACCGCTATTTTTTTCATGCCGGCTCCGCTCAGAATTTCATGTCTTCAAAAAAGTTCTTCACGCCATCAAACCAGCTTTTGGCCCGTGGCGATTGATTGGAACCTTCTTCCTGCAAGGTTTCGCGTAATTCCTGAATCAATTCGCGCTGATGCTTGGTCAGGTTCACCGGCGTCTCAATTACAACGCGGCACAACAGATCTCCGGGCGAGCCACCGCGAACTGGCGTTACACCCTTGCCTCGCAAGCGGAACAATTTGCCAGTCTGCGTGCCATCTGGAATCTTGAGCTTGACGCGACCATCGAGTGTCGGCACTTCCAGCTCACCACCCAGCGCTGCATCAGCAAAACTGATCGGTACTTCGCAGAACAGATTCTTGCCATCACGTTCAAATATCTTGTGCTCTCGTACCGATACCACCACGTACAGATCACCCGCAGGACCACCGTTGACGCCAGCTTCACCCTCACCGGCAAGACGAATACGATCACCGGTGTCGACTCCCGCAGGCACCTTGACCGACAACGTCTTCTGCTCTTCGACGCGACCCTGACCCTGGCATTCCCTGCACGGATCGGTAATCATTTTACCTGTGCCGTGGCAACGGGGGCAGGTTTGCTGCACAGAGAAGAAACCCTGCTGCATACGCACCTGACCGTGTCCACCGCAGGTGGTGCAAGTCACAGGGCTGCTGCCCTTCTTAGCACCGCTACCGCTGCATGGACTACATTCGACCAGGGCGGGTACACGAATAGTCACGGTCGTACCGCGCACAGCTTCTTCAAGATCCAGTTCAAGCGTGTAACGCAAATCGCTACCACGCTGCACGCTGGAACGACCCCTGCCACCACCTCCTCCGCCGAAGATATCGCCGAATACGTCACCGAAAATATCGGAGAAGTTACCGCCAGCACCGGCACCGCCACCCATACTCGGATCTACGCCGGCATGACCATACTGATCATAAGCCGCACGCTTCTGCCCGTCGGTCAGCACTTCGTATGCTTCGTTAGCTTCCTTGAACTTCTCGATCGCCCCTTCGTCGTCCGGGTTGCGGTCGGGATGGTATTTCATTGCCAGTCTGCGATAGGCTTTTTTCAGCTCCGCATCGCTAGCGCCGCGCTCGACACCCAGCACCTCATAAAAATCACGCTTGGCCATCGTTTAAATTTCCTTTACCGGGGCGTTTGTTTGCCCCTGTTACACAAACAGCAACGCGGGATGAGCTCCCGCGTTGCCTTGCAATGGTATGTCACGCGCTCTAATGCGAGTGACTACCTGACGCTGAAAGACTTACTTCTTGTTGTCTTTCACTTCTTCGAACTCGGCATCCACCACGTCATCGCCAGCATCCTGCTGACTGTCGGCCTGGGCTTCCCCACCCTGATCAGCCTGGGCCTGCTCGGCGTACATTTTCTGTACCAGCGGCGCGGACGCTTCAGACAGTGCATTGATCTTGGCTTCGATCTCCGCTTTGTCATCGCTCTTGATGGCCACTTCAATATCTGACAGCGCAGATTCTATTGCGGTTTTCTCTTCCTCGGTGGCCTTGTCACCCGCTTCGGTCAGAGTCTTGCGCGTCGCATGGACCAACTGGTCAGCTTGGTTGCGCGTGGTCACCAGTTCTTCGAACTTGCGATCCTCTTCAACGTTGGCTTCGGCATCACGCACCATCTGATCAATCTCTTCATCGCTTAGACCCGAGGAGGCCTTGATGATGATCGACTGCTGCTTGCCAGTCGCCTTGTCCTTCGCCGATACGTTGAGAATACCGTTGGCATCCAGGTCAAAGCTCACTTCAACCTGCGGTACACCGCGGGGTGCAGGCGGGATATCAGCCAGATCGAAGCGGCCCAGCGACTTGTTCTGTGTGGCTTGCTTGCGCTCGCCCTGCATCACGTGGATGGTCACCGCAGTCTGATTGTCGTCTGCGGTCGAGAACACCTGCGACTTTTTGGTCGGGATAGTCGTGTTCTTCTCGATCAGCGTGGTCATGACGCCGCCCATGGTTTCGATACCCAGCGACAGCGGGGTCACGTCGAGCAGCAGAACGTCTTTCACGTCACCGGCCAGTACGGCACCCTGAATCGCAGCGCCCACGGCAACCGCTTCATCAGCGTTGACATCCTTGCGCGGCTCTTTGCCAAAGAACTCGGCTACGGTCTTCTGTACCAGCGGCATACGGGTCTGACCACCGACCAGGATCACATCATTGATCTCGGAAACGTCCAGACCAGCATCCTTCATGGCCACACGGCAAGGCTCGATACTGCGCTTGACCAACTCTTCTACCAACGACTCCAGCTTGGCCCGGGTCACCTTGACGTTCAGGTGCTTGGGACCGGTCGCATCAGCAGTAATATACGGCAGATTGACGTCAGTCTGGTTGCTCGAGGACAGCTCGATCTTGGCTTTTTCGGCAGCTTCTTTCAAACGCTGCAGTGCCAGCGGATCGGTATGCAGGTCGATACCGTTTTCTTTCTTGAATTCATCAGCCAAATAATCGATCAGACGCATATCGAAATCTTCGCCACCCAGGAAGGTGTCACCGTTGGTCGCCAGCACTTCGAACTGGTGCTCGCCATCGACTTCGGCGATCTCGATTACGGAGATGTCAAACGTACCGCCGCCCAGGTCATACACCACAATAGTGGAATCACCACGGGATTTGTCCATACCGTAAGCCAGTGCTGCGGCAGTCGGCTCGTTGATGATCCGCTTAACGTCCAGACCCGCAATACGGCCCGCGTCCTTGGTTGCCTGACGCTGGCTATCGTTGAAGTAGGCCGGAACGGTGATAACCGCTTCAGTCACTGCCTCACCCAAATAGTCCTCGGCAGTCTTCTTCATTTTCTTCAGCACTTCGGCCGAAATCTGCGGCGGTGCAATCTTTTCGCCCTTCACTTCAACCCAGGCATCACCGTTGTCAGCCTTGACGATCTTGTAAGGAACCAGTTTGATGTCTTTCTGTACAACTTCTTCTTCAAAGCGGCGACCGATCAGACGCTTGACCGCATTGAGCGTGTTCTGCGGATTAGTCACCGACTGGCGCTTGGCTGATTGGCCAACCAGTGTCTCGCCGTCATTGGTGTATGCAACGATGGAGGGTGTAGTGCGCGCACCTTCCGAGTTTTCAATTACCTTGGCCACACCGTTTTCCATCACTGCTACGCAGGAGTTGGTGGTCCCGAGGTCGATACCGATAATCTTGCCCATGTATAAGTCTCCGGTTCAGCTTGCCGCGGGTTACCGGCGGCAGGGGTTGGTCTGTCTATGCACCCTTGATGGGGGTCACTCAAATCAATTTCAAGCCTGCTCGTCAATCGAGGGCGAGTCAGGTTTGTCTGTGGGGGTCTTGCTCACCACGACCATTGCCGGGCGCAAAAGCCGGCCGCTCAGCGTGTAACCTTTCTGGAACACGCGAATCACGGTGTTAGGCTCGATGCTATCGCGCTCTTCCATGGCCATCGCCTGGTGCAACTCTGGATTGAAGGGTTCACCGTGCGGATCAACCGCTACAATCTGGAAGCGTGCGAGGGTTTCGCTGAACATTTTCAGCGTCAGCTCCATACCATCTCGCATCGGCTTGATTGCCGGATCTTCCGGATCCGCCAGCTCAACGCCCCGCTCCAGGCTTTCGAGTACGGGCAGCAGGTCATTGGCGAAGCGTTCCAAGGCGAACTTGTGCGCTTTCTCAACCTCCTGCTCCGAGCGCCGACGCGCATTCTGTACATCCGCAGCAGCTCTGAGAGCCTGATCCTTCGCAGCAGCCAACTCCTCCTCAAGGACGTCGAGCCGCGCAGCCATATCCTCGGAAGGCCCGGTAGAAAGCACGTCTTCAGCTCCCTCGGCACCATTCGGATCCTGTCTGTGTTCGTCTACCATCTGTGTCTCCTGTTCTCACTGCGGGACGTGCGAACGCCCGTTGGCTGGTATCAGCACCATATATGGGGTCTTTCGGTGCAGCTTCAAGGGGCAGAACCCGACCCGCTGCGCAGAACTTGTAGATAAGCGGAAAACTACTGTATAAATAACCAGACTAACTCTTTGGGGAATGCAACCATGCTGGTACACTTGGCGGTGAACAATTACGCCATCGTCGATCACCTCGAACTGGAAATCGGCGGTGGCATGACCGCGATCACCGGCGAGACCGGTGCCGGCAAATCAATCATGCTCGACGCCCTATCGCTGACCCTGGGCGACCGGGCCGACAGCGGTGCTGTCCGCCCGGGTACCGATAAAGCCGATATCCTTGCCACCTTCGATATCAGCAAGATTCCGGAGGCAACTGCCTGGCTTGCCGAGCGCGACCTGGCGAGTGAGGATCAACAGGTTATTCTGCGCCGCGTAATCACCGCTGAAGGCCGTTCGCGAGGCTATATCAACGGCAGTCCTTGCCCGCAACAAGACCTGAAAGCACTGGGCGGCATGCTGATCGATATTCACAACCAGCACGAGCATCAGTCACTGCTCAAACCCGACACCCATCGCCGCCTGCTGGACGATTACGCCGGCAGCCGCGAGCTGTCACGCCAGGTGCAACTGGCGGCACAACGCTGCAAACAGACCGAACAGGCATTGCACAGAGCCAGCCAGAAGGGCGAAGAGCAAAGCTCGCGACTCCAGTTGCTAACCTATCAACTTGAAGAGCTGGACAACCTCAGCCTGCAAGAAGGAGAGATCCAGGAGCTCGAGAATGACCAGCGCCAGTTGGCGAATGCCGAGCAGATCATGCAGTCCTGCCAACAGGTGATCAACTTGTGCAGCGAGAACGACAGCGGCAGCGTGTTGCAAGCCCTGACTGCCAGCCAGCAGCGCCTCGCCGCGTTCAAAAACAACCACCACAGCCTGGAAGAGGCAAATGGCATGCTCGCCAGCGCGCAGATCCAGATTGAGGAGGCCGTCGGCGAACTGACCCGCTACCTCGACCACTTCGAGGCGGACCCAGAGCGCCAGCTGCAGGTGGAAGAGCGCCTCGGATTTATCCATGATCTGGCGCGCAAGCACCGCGTCAATCCAGATGAGCTGACGGCATTGCAACAAAAACTGATCGACGAACTGGAAAGCATGCAGCAGCAGGACCTGGATGCCGAACGCCTCACTGAAGAGCTCGAAGCGTTTCGCGAGCATTACCGGCAATTAGCCGCGGAGCTCAGCGCTGTTCGGCACACAGCCGCCATCAGTCTGGGTGAAGAAGTCACTCGTCAGATCCAGCAGCTGGGCATGCCCGGCGGGCAGGTAAAGATCCAGCTACAGCCCAATGACCCACAAGCGTTTATGCCCCATGGCCAGGAATCAGTAGAACTGCTGATCAGCGCCAACCCCGGCCAACCCCCCAAGCCCCTGGCGAAAGTCGCTTCGGGCGGCGAGCTGTCGCGCATCAGCTTGGGCATTCAGGTCACTACTGCTCAAACTTCGCGGGTACCAACCCTAGTGTTCGATGAAGTCGACGTTGGCATTGGTGGTCCCACAGCAGAAATCGTTGGCAGCATGCTGCGCAAGCTGGGTAGCAGTGGTCAGGTTTTGACCGTGACACACCTTCCTCAGGTCGCAGCCCACGGCCATCAACATCTATTCGTGCGCAAGGAGCAGACCGACGAATCCACCAGCACACGTATTGACCACCTCAGCCAGGAAGGCCGAGTGCAAGAAATAGCACGCATGCTTGGGGGCGTGGATATGACCGAAGAATCCCTGGCCCACGCACGCAAGTTGATGTCGGTAGCGCATTAAACGGCGCAGCAATAAGCCAAAAAAAGCCAAAAAAAGCCAGGCACGAGGCCTGGCTTTTTTCTACCTGAAAATTACTTGGCTCTTTTTACATAAAGCACTAGGTTGTGATCGACCATCTCAAAACCATGTTCTTTGACTATCTCCCGCTGACGGCGCTCGATCTCGGCATCGAAAAACTCGACCACTTCACCCGTGTCCACGCAGACCATATGGTCGTGGTGATCGGTATCGGCCAGTTCAAAAACGGCGTGGCCACCATCAAAATTGTGACGCTCGACCAGGCCGGCAGTCTCGAACTGGGTAAGCACTCGGTATACTGTTGCTAGCCCTACATCTTCGCCCGCTTCCATCAGCGCCTTGTATACATCTTCGGCGCTCATGTGCCGTTCCGGTGAACTGTCCAGAATCTGCAGGATCTTGACGCGCGGCAGGGTGACTTTCAGGCCGGCTTTTCGGAGTTCTTGATTTTCAACCATGTCAGTTTCTCGCTCAGCGCTTCGCAGAGGGGGATCAGTCGGGTATGATTCACGACTATTGAGCCGCTTCACGATAATGGATCTTAACACGTCATGCCAAACAGCTTATACCGAATCCTCTGTATCCTCTTGTGTGCCTCCGCGCTAAGCCTTGCCGGCTGCAGCTTCCCCGGGGTTTACAAGATTGATGTACAGCAAGGCAATGTAGTAACGCAGGAAATGGTCAATCAGCTACGCCCCGGCATGACGACTCGGCAGGTCCGTTTCATCATGGGCACGCCGCTGGTCCAGGACACCTTCCACCCGGAACGCTGGGACTATCTCTACAGCATGCAGGCAGGCCACCAGGAGCGGGAACAGGAACACGTGGTATTGACGTTCGATAACGACCTGCTGGTCGGCCTGGGTGGCGACTTTGTACCGGGCGCCAGCCGTGAACAGGAAATTATGGGCGAGTCGGCCACCAACAATAACTCCGCAGATGTGCAAAGTTATCCGGTCGATCTCGGCGCCCCACTGGGCACTGGCGAATAAACAGAATCCTGTGCAGAGGGCTGCTCAGCCCTCTTTAGCCGCCTTACTTTTAACGGCGCGCTGCTTGCGTATCTCCTTCGGATCAGCAATCAACGGTCGATAAATCTCTATCCTTTCGCCCGAATTCAATACCCGCTCCTCGGGCTTAGTCACAGCCTTGCCAAACACTCCCACAGCGCATGTCTGCACATCCACTTCAGGAAAATGGGTATCGATCCCCGACTGGATGACTGCCTGCCTTACCGTAGCGCCTTCGCTCACGCTCAAACTGAGTATCTTTTGCTTGTGGGGTAACGCATAGGCCACCTCCACTACCATTGTCTTATCAACCACCGTACAGCTCCTTGGCGCGCCGGCAGAATGCTTCAACCATATTATTGGCCGCTTGATTGAACAAGGGCCCAAGCGTCGCCTTGACCACAGGGCCCGCATAATGAAAGTTCAGATCCAGTGAAATCTTGCAGGCCTGCTCGCCCAGCGCCTTGAACTCCCAAACACCCTTGAGATCGCTGAAAGGTCCGTCTTCGAGCCGCAGCTCTATCCGTTCACCGGGCACCAGAATGTTGTGCGTGGTGAATGCCGAACTCATGCCAGCCTTCGCCACCGTCAAACGTGCACGCATTTCCAGATCAGTTTCCTCCAGCACCTGCGCCTGCGAGCACCAGGGCAAAAATTCCGGGTAATGTTCGACCCGGTTAACCAGGTCGTACAAACGGTGCGCAGGATAGGGCAGCAGGGCCGAGCGTTGGATATGCGTCATGGGCAGTAGATAGAGCCTCGTTACTTGAACAATTCTGTGACAAACACGATCAGTACTCCCAAAGGAGCGACATAGCGTAACAGGCAATATACCACCGGAAACAGTCGGGGATGGCTCAGCGCCAGTTCCGCACGAAAGACATCGCGCCCCAACACCCAGCCAGCGAACACCGCAAACAACAATCCACCCAGGGGTAACATGATCCTGCTGGTCACATAGTCGACACTTTCAAAGAAGGTCTGCCCGCCCTCGGCGCCCCATTTAAAGAAGTGCCACCCACTGGCGTCTGTTACAAAGAATCGAGCCTCGGAGAGCAAATTGAACGACAACACGGTGCCCAGCCCCACCAGCCAACAAATAAAGGCGACCAGGCAGGTAATCCGCGTGCGGGTCCAACCGCTCCGCTCGACCCAGTAAGCAACCGCCGGCTCCAACATGGATATTGCAGAACTCCATGCCGCCACTGCGACAAGCACAAAGAAAAGCACCCCAAACACCTGCCCCAATACAATATTGCCAAAGGCGATAGGCAGTGTAACGAGCATCAGGCCCGGTCCGGCCGATGGCTCCAGACCCGCAGCAAAAACGATCGGAAACAAGGCAAGACCTGCAGTCAAGGCTACCGCTGTATCAAGCAACGCGACGGTAATAATAGTCCCGCCGATCGAGGACTTTTTCGGCATATAGGCGCCAAAGACCATGATCGATCCCACGCCCACACTCAGCGTGAAGAAAGCGTGCCCCATGGTCGCCAGGATCCCCTCCGGAACACTCTGCAGATCAAAGTGAAAAAGAAATTTCACTCCCGACATGAAGTGCCCAGTAGTCAGACTGTAACCAAGCAGGATAAGCAGCAATAGAAACAGCAGCGGCATCATGATGCGCAAACTGCGCTCCAGGCCCGCCACCACGCCCCGGGCAATAATGAACGCCGTCACCAGCATGAATAGCGTGTGCCAGAAGAGCAAGCGCACAGGATCGGCAGTCAGCGAGCCAACACGGTTTCTGCCAGCATGATGGGCAAGCCGATCAGCGCGATACATACCAGGTAGACCAGCACAAAAGCGCCACCCCCCTATACCCCGGCCATGTAGGGGAACTTCCATATATTGCCCAACCCAACCGCAGATCCGGTTGCAGCCAGAATAAAAACCCAGCGGCTAGCCCAAATGCCATGGATGGAAACGGTGTCTTGTGTCATGGCAGAACCCTTGCCGGGCGAAAAAAGGAACGGCATTGTCCAGATTTTGATCAAGTCGGACAAGGCCCGTATAGCCGAACGGCATACCAACCCTCTATAATGCCACCCCTATGAGCAATCAAAAGAAACCCCAGGCCAACAGCGGCACCATCGCGCTGAACAAGAAGGCCAAGCACGATTATTTTGTCGAGGATCGCTTCGAAGCCGGCGTGGCACTTACCGGTTGGGAAGTAAAAAGCCTGCGCGCCAGCAAGGTGCAATTGGTCGATAGCTACATCCTGCTAAAGAACAACGAAGCCTTTCTGCTGGGCGCCCACATTACGCCCCTGCAAACAGCCAGCGCCCACGTTGTGGCCGATCCAACACGTACCCGCAAATTGCTACTCAACACGCGTGAGCTGGACAAGCTGTTGATCGGTGTGCAGCAGAAGGGCTTCAGCTGCGTACCCCTGGCCCTCTATTGGAAAGGCCATCTGGTCAAATGCGAAATTGCACTGGTACGCGGCAAAAAAGATTTCGACAAGCGCCAGGTCGAGAAGGAGCGCGACTGGGCCCGAGAGAAACAGCGAGTAGTGCGCGACAACAGCCGGTGATGCGTGCCTGTCAACGTGCGGCGCCTGTCCCGACATACCCGTTCTAGCACGGTCGACTCTATCAAAACCGGAACCTTTAGAGTATGATAGGGTCTGTATTAATGAGGTAATCAGTTTTGGGGCCGATTTGGATTCGACGACGGTTACAAAGCTTGAAGGGCATGCCGAGTTGGTAACAGAACTCGTAAATCCACTGTTGCAAAACTATATAATTGCCAATGATGACAATTACGGTGCTCAACTAGCTGCGTAAGCAGCCTAGTCGCACTTCTGGTAGCTTCGGCTCCAGCAATCATAAGAGGATGTCTGTAAACTCGAAATGATTGTCAGATAGAACAGGATCGCCGCCTAGTACGTTGTGGACGACGCGGTTAAACATTACACAACTCGCTCCAAACACCCTGCCACTCGGGCGGTGAGGAGTTAACTTAATTGAGATGGCTAAGCATGTAGAACTGATAGTGGAGGACTGGCGGACGGGGGTTCAAATCCCCCCGGCTCCACCAAACAACCCCTCTATAATGCGGTTTAAAGCAAGAAAAGAGGGGAGATGTTGCTGAGTAGTGTTGAGGAATCCTGTGGGATTCAGCGGCATTTCAGCAACATTTTTTTTGCCTGCGATTTGAGTGACTCTATGAGAGCGCCAAGGAAATTGAGGGCAACCCAGTCCCTCACATTTTCACCACGCCATAATCCACCGGTACTACTCCTCCTGCTTGCAGGGTTTTGAATAGTTGAGTCATTGAAAATCCAAACAATAAAAACCCGCCGAAGCGGGTTTGTTTTAAATGTTGTCCTTAGAGAGCCAAAGAAAGTGCATGTAACTGCTTAAGCTGCCTAGCAATCATGCATGCATCGACTACCTACCCCATTCCCAGCTCAGACGTGCATATACAACCCAGTCATCTTGGTCTGGCAGAATATCGTCCAATGCATTTGCATAGGTCATGCTAGCCGAAAAGCCCTTAACTCCTGTCCAGCCAAGCCCTACACCGGCCGCTTGGGCTGTCTGCGTGGGATTTTTGGAAAGCACAGTGCCAAAATCATAGAATACAAACGGGTCGAGATCGCCACCTAGGGCACTCATTTCGCTATAGTGGGTCTCTAGACTGGTCCGGATGCCGTAATCACCGCTGATAAGGCCTGGCGCATAGCCACGAACCGATGTCGGCCCACCAATGGAGTAGGCTACAGCGCCTGGAAGCGCTTCCTCATTGGTGTATTGATAGTCCATCTGCATCAGCCCGTACCAATCGGATTGAGCGGGCCGGTAATAGGCGCTGGCGTCTCCATTCAGCACCGCAAAGCTCTTGTCTCCGTCGGTGGCGGCCTGATTCTGGGCGTTGACCCAACCGACCAGCTGCCGAGCGGATATTTGCCAGCCCGAGCCGAGCCAGGTCAATTGAGCGCCAGAACTCAACTTGCTGATCGTGTAGTCACTGATGTCCTCTCCAAGCACCGAGGTCGAGGAGTTCGAGTACATTGCCGAGCCGAGCGCGTTAAGCCAAAAATGACTGGATGACATGACAAGCCAGGACGCATCGAGCGTCATGCTGGTGGAGTCCCCCTCCACCGACAGATCCTTGAAATCACCCTCGGTCACCTCTGACTGATTGATGGCAAGGCTGCCACCAAGCCGCCACCGGCTGGCCTTCACTGGCGCGCTATAAATGGCCGTGAACGCCTGGTTGCCGTCCGACGCCAGCGCATACAACAGCCCCCGGTCATTCCCGGTGAATACACCCTGGCGGCGATAAATCGCGCCCACCTCCGCCTCACCGGAGCTGGTATAGCCATAGTTATCGATAAACAGCTGCACTGTATTGCGCAGCGGCTCGTCAACCACCACGACAATATCCGTTAGACCAAAGTCCTTGCCCGCGCGTAACTCGGCCTGCAACCGGGCATCGTTGACCCGGTTGAACTCCAGGATATTGCTTTCCAGCGCGTTCATATCAACCAGCGTCTTGCCCCCGGCGAAGGGCACCCACTCCCGCACGTAGGGTTCAGCAAGGTAGCTGTTGCCCTCAACAACCATTTCGCCGAGCTTGCCTTCAACTAGTCGAACAATCACAACACCGTCCGTGACGGCCTGCTTGGGCAGCAGGGCAGTGGCCGTATAAATGCCTTTTTCCTTATAGGCCGTATTGATCTGTGTAACCATTCGGTTCAGGTCAGATAAACGCGTTTGCTGGCCCAGATAGGGCATTACAATCGACTTCAGCTCCTGCGCGGAGAGCAACTCAGATTTGGTAAAACGCACACTGTTGAGGACAAATGAAGGCCCCTCATCGGGCGCCTCAATTACGTCAGGAGCAACCAACGGCTCTTCACGCTCCTGCAATTGCCTGCGTTCCTGCAGATTCTGCTCCCGGCGCAGCAATTCTCTTTCCCGTCCTGCGGGATCAGCCACCCCCGGGAGTGTTTGAGCCTGAACACTCGGGATGAGCGTGCTGAGTAAAATCACCTGCAGACATAGACGCCAATAATTCATTCAATATTCCTGGTTGTGGGACTACCGTCCGTGATCGAGCTGGTTATCTGGAAGAAATTTCCAGCAACTCCTCGTCCGCCGGCGATAACTCAGCGTCCTCGTTAGCGCTTTGTTCACCCGTGTTAACGGTATTAGTGTCGAATTTCAGAGGGCTCGAATAGGTCGCTGTCTTCGGATACCCGGGCATACCAAAGCCTGCCTCCCAAAGTCGGGGATCACCGAGCTGTGTCTGCATGTTGTACTCTGCGCTGAGTCGCTGGTAGGCGAGCACTTGCAGATCCTGCGGCACACCAGGCTTGTAAAGGAACATCACCAGCGGATCAGCATAGCGTGTAGGCAGTGCATTGGTGCGCAACTCAAAGCCCAGCGTGTCAAGCCAGAACGCTGCACCGGGCGACATCAACTGCCCGTTCACATTCAGTGGGCGCGCATCGTAATTGTTCATGTTCAGCGTCAGGCTGGCCGTTTGGATAGCCAGACTTTCAAGCACGAGTGCCTCGTCCAGATTCAGCTCGCCATCCACGCTCAACGAGCCCGTTTTTGACTTGTAGCCATCCACATTGAGCTTGCCGGTGTTGACCACCCGCACATTGATCTGGTCGGCACTGACCCCCTCAAACCCGCTCAGGGTCATATAGGTGTCAGCAGCTCCCTTGCTGTCCACCCCGACATCGATGGTGGGCGCCTCCAGTATCAAAGGCCCGCCGCCATTCAAATCAATCTGCCGAACATTCAGCCCCTGGCTGGATGCCAGCTTGCCTTGCTGCATGACAATTAAATCGCCGTCTATGACGCCATCCACCCACAGGTAGGGATTACCGATCAGTTCGCCAAAGGTCAGGCTGCCATTGACGCGCAATTTGACATTGCCATTGCGAGCCCGCAGGAAGGGCGAATAGAGGCCTTGCTCTGCGACAATATTGATATCGCCATTCAAAGTTTCTGCCGACAACCAAGGCATATCAACTACCAGCGGATCACCAATGCCGGTCACGGCGCTGATGCTGCCCTGGGCATTGGGTCCGGTGGCACGCAGATGCACAGGCGTATCACTGCGGCCCTCGATGTTGCCGCCACTGATGAGGCGGACTGCATCAGCGCCATCCCATGCAGTTTGCAATGCTGCCAACTGCATGTTGCCCTTGGTACTGATACTCACCTGACCAGCCGCGTCAATACGCGAAGCAGAGCCCATTTCCAGGCTAGCGGCATTAATGGCCAACGCAGAGCTGGCATTGATGCCCGCCAGATCAGCCAATGCCACTCTGTCGGTTGCGTCAAGTTTGATCAGCTGTACTGCCGATATATCACCGCCGAGCAGCATGTCGTCGCCAGCTTGGAGCGTCAGGGCAGCGCCGCTTGCGATGGAAGCCACCGCCATGGAACCCGAGGTGTTCATGCGCATGGCGCTGTCAGAGCGCACAAGCGAGCCGCTGCCCATGGTCAGACTAGCGGCATCCAGACCAACTGTTGCGCCGGATGCGATCATCGTAGTGGCAGCAATAGAGACCTCGTCCGCCGCATCAATATCCAGATCACCTGCGCTGGTCACCGCGTTGTTGAATGCTAGGTTACCAGCACTGTTGACCGTCACCCGAGCGTTCGCGTCGACTTTGCCAAGGGTAATATCGCCGATATTACTGGTCACTAAAAGGTCACTTGCACTGTTCAACTGAGAATTGCGGGTCAGAGCAACTCCGTTTCCGATCAGTGTTATTGCGCCCACAGTGGACGCCAGGTTCGAAGCATCCCCGGCAGCCAGATTACCGCCACCCGCATTCAGCAGCAGCGAAGTACCGGTCACCGTTGAGCGCGCCTCTATACCTGTAGCCGCAAGCACATCAATGGCCAGCGCTTTCACAGGACCATCAAGGGTGATGCGACCCTGTGTCGAGTCGACATCCAGATCACCGCCAAAGCTCAGCGCCTGCAGGGACATGTCGTCGATAGCCGTCAGTGTGCCCTTGCCTGTCGCCTGCAAAGAAGAGCCGCTGTTCATGCTGATGCTTTGTGCATCGGCGATCAGTTCACCCTGGGCATCAACCAAACCTGCCGTGCTCAGCGCACCACCTGCCAGCAGGGTCAGAGTGCCGTTGGTGGCAGACACATCGCCCACCAGCAGATTACCGCCACCCGCATTCAGCAGCAGCGAAGTACCGGTCACCGTTGAGCGCGCCTCTATACCTGTAGCCGCAAGCACATCAATGGCCAGCGCTTTCACAGGACCATCAAGGATGATGCGGCCCTGCGTCGAGTCAATATCCAGATCACCGCCAAAGGTCAGCGCTTGCAAGGCCATGTCGTCGATAGCCGTCAGTGTGCCCTTGCCTGTTGCCTGCCAAACAGAGCCGCTGTTCATGCTGATGCTTTGTGCATCGGCGATCAGCGCACCCTGAATATCAACTACACCCGACGTGCTCAGTGCGCCAGTAGCCAGCAAGGACAAGTCGCCATTGGTGGTAGTCAGATCACCCAACCCTAGCGCACCGCCAGTCGCTTCCAGCGCTGCACTTGCGGCGCTGATTGCCACCGCAGACAGCTGAATGGCGGAAGCTGAAATCTCCAGATCGTCAGACACAATAACCTGGGGCGCTCCACTAGCGCTCAGCGCACCACCCAGATCGAGGTGCAGACTGGCGGCAGTCAGATCGCCAGCAAGATCGACAGCGCCGGCTGACTTAAGATCAAAGCGCTGATCTACCATCACATCACCTAGGGTGAAGAATGTGGTATTTCGCACATTCAGCCAGGCATTGGCGGCAGTTACGCTGAGCCCGTCAGTGCCGGAGAGCGTCAGATTCAACCAATTAGCCGGGCTGCCCAGATCATTCAAGCCTGCGTCCAGCGCGATGCCGGAACCCTGCAGGAAGTGGTTAGCGTCGTAGCCGAGAATATTCTGATCATTGGTTAACGACAGGGTGCCACCCGCAGCGACAGAGCCCACCCGCAAGTCGCCGCCACTGTGCCTGAGGTAGAGGTCACCGGCGGCACCTGCCTGACGCAATGCCCCCGAAAGCTGCACGCTCATGGCCTGGGTAGCCGAACCGATGTCACCCTGGGTGTTGGCCAGGTACAGATCACGGGCCTTGAGATTGGTCATCCCGGTTTGCGCCGCTATTGCGCCATCCACGATCAGACGGACATCATCATTGGCCGAGGCTATTTCACCGACCGTCAATGAGGAGGCCGATTCGATAAAGATGGAATCACGGGCGGCCACATTGAGCACGCCGGTGGTATCAACCTTAATCGGATCAACCTGTTTGACCCTCAGAGTGACCTCGCTGTCGGTAACAACAGTGGAAATATCACCCGGTCCAGCCGACAGCAGCGCAGACTTTTGTTGATTGGTGATGGTTGCCGTATTGTCACGCGGCACACTGAAAACCACATCTGCCAGGTTCTTGCCAACGCTCCCGCTGTTAGCCAGCAGATGAACATTCGAGGAAACGATATTGGCCTCACGATCGGTCAACTGCCCCGCCGCATCGGCACTCAAGGCCGCAGCGGAAATACTGATATCCAGCTGGCTCTGCTTCCAGGTCGAGCCTTCGACCATCTTGGCATACCAGCTGCTGGCAGCATCAATATCCAGCCGAAAGCTGTCGTCGTAGGCGCTGGTCAAAAGAACGCCATAGTCGTAGCCAACCAAGGTGCCTTTTTGTTCCTGACCAATTGCATCGGCCACATTGGCGTAAATATCCGGCGTGGCAACCTGATCAACGAACCATGCATCCAGTGCCTGGTACTCAGCCTTCACCCGCGCTGTCAGCTGAGTGACATCCGGCGTGTCGTAACGGATCTTCATCGCATCCAGATAAACCGCCTCAATCGCAAAGCCACTGTCACTGGCGTCGGCCAAGCGCTGCTTGAGCATCCAGTAGGTGTGGTACTTGCTGTTGAATTGATTTTCATAGGCCGTCACGGCACGTTCGCCGGCAGTGCCATTGAGCAGGTTCAGGGAATCCCATACCGAGGCCTCATAGGCCAATTCCTGCTCCGACTTCTGTTGCTGACCAAGCGCATTGGTCAGGCTGCCATTACCCAATCGAAGAACAACATTGTCATTAGCCTCGATGCGCTCAACCTGCAGATCACCCGTAGCCTGGGAAACCACAATATCGTTAGCTGCGTTCAGGGAGACCGCTCCAGTAGAGGCGATATTGACGAAGTTGTAGGTTGCCGGGTCACCCAAGGCACCCAGACTACCGATACTGCCCGACAGACTGGTGAGATCGATGGTGTTGGCCGAAATCAGCGTGTTGCTATTCTTGGCGACAATGCTTCTGTCTGCGGTGCCTACGATGCCGTATCTGGCCGAGAGCTTATCGATGACCAAAGCCGAGCCCATGGCCGTAGCGTTGAAATTCACTGAGCCATTATCCGACTGCAAGGAAAGCTCGTTGGTGGTGATCGCCAACGAATTTGCGCTGCTGCCGATATCGCCATTAGCCTGAATACGGGTGATGCCAGAGGTGATCGATGAGGCACTGGATGCGCTGAAACCGGCATCGGTAAAGATGCTGCTGGTACCGCTTGGATTGTAGATATTGCCGGTCAGTTGGATCGGAGCACGGGAGTCGACGTCGATATTACCCTCTGCCACGCCGTTGAATTGAAAGAGGATCGAGTGGTCCGCCTTGACATAGGTATGGGCATCCATGTCCATTCGGGTTGGGATGCGTACATAGGGGTCAGCATTAGTCAGCCCGGTGCCGTAATAGGCGCTGTAGCTGATATTCCAGCCGAAACCAGTGACCGACTGGCTGCCATAGTCATAGGTCTGCTTCAGATATTGCGCGGCGACGCCGCCAGAGCAGGCCTCGGGTTTGAGGGCACAACTGGTAAAGTAACTGGTCTCGGTATTCCAGTCCGTGGTGTAAGCCCAGTCGCCGACCGTGGTCGGATACTTCGACAGGTAGCCGTCTGCCGGGCGGGTATAGGATCGACCCACAGTGGCGCCTTCGCGAATATAGTACAGCTGCCCGGCAAGCGGGTTGTAGTTCATGCTCGACGTGGTGCCAGTCCCGCCATAATTACCCTTGAATATCGACGATTTGGGATCGAGATGCGATACCGCCCAGGCATCGGTCTGATACTGACTGATCTGATTGCCCGGGTTGTGGATATACCATTGCGATACCGTACTCGACTTGTTCAGATCGGTAATGCGGATCACACCCGTGGCATCGTCGCCAGCGCTCAGCCTGCCGATATTCAGCTGAGTATTGGAGTCGTTGTTGATGGCGATCTGGCCCAGTCCATCCTTTACGATGATCTTGCCGTCCGCCCCGGTCGAGGAGATAGCCGCACGAATGGCTACATAACCGCCGCCGCTGACCGGCACATCATCAATTCCCAGCGTCCCTGAGCCAACGTCGTACTTGAGCTTGATATCCGAAGTACCTGCGGTTTTGGCAATATCGAACGTATAGGTCTTGTTCACATAGAAATACGGGTTGAAGTTCACCAGCCAGGGATACGGCTGATAAGCTGGATTGATCACCCGCAGGGTTTTGGTTTCTCCGGGCGTCAGGCTGATGGTGTCGCCTGCCGACAGACCTGTATCTTTGACAAACTGCTGAATCTTGCCATCGAAGCCAGCGCCCACGTTGACCGACCAACTGTTGTCCGTACCCACCACGATGGCGCCGTTGATGTCCAGCCGCTTGGCGTTGATGATGACCTTGTTGGAGATGATCGAGGTGCCGGTCGAACCGAGCTGACTTTTCACCTGAGCGTAGCTTGCGGTTTTCGTTAGCCTGTTCTGGTAATCAAGTACCGGCTGGAACTTCCAGTATTGACCACCGCGGGAGCTGTCGTCGGTGGCCATGAGGAACAGCACAGGATTCGCCCCGTTATATTCCGCAGCATCACTGAAGCCCCAGTTGAAATAGATGTTCATCTCGTCGTAGCCGTAGGACGACGACTGGTAGTAGGGATTCTGAACACCACCGATGCTCAGGGCGCGACCGGTAAACCAGTCGTTGAATGCAGAAGCACCCGTGGCGCTAATTGCCGTGGAATACTTGTCGTTCAGATAAAACTGCACGAAGTCCGTGGCGTCTGTAGGCTTCCACCGACGAGTGTAATTGACCAGCGCATCGGGGTCTCGTCCATAGGTTTGCTCAATGTTCGGGTTATTCAGCAGCAGGCTGCCGTTCTCTACATTGAGGTTGACCGCATTCGCCTGAATCAGCGATTGCTGAATCAGGTCCCCTTCGGCTACCGCGATATTCACGCTCGACAGCAGGTTGGTGATGTTGCCATTGACGATGACGTCGGCGCTCTTAAAATTCGCCCCGGTCGGTGCGTGAGTGACGTAAATGCCGGACTGGCTGCCCGCCTGCTCATCGATAAAGGCACTGCCCAAATTGGCGCCGCCGGTGACGAATACATTGCCCCCGGTCTGGTTAGCTATCTCCAGATTCGCCAGCATTAGGTGGCGGTCGGACAGGTTTTCGATGCTGATATTCGCATTGCCCTTGGCGGTAAATGTGGGCGTAACACCGGCTGCCATGGTGATAGAACCCGCTGTCAGACTGACATTGCCCGCTGAAGCCCGGACATCAGCCACCTTGATAGCGAAGTTTTCCTGTGGCGAGAGGTCATTGACGATAGCCGACAGAAGCACCACCTGAGTCTGCAGCTCGTTGATCTCGTTCGCATAGGGATTGCTGCCGACGCTGGTTATGCCCGTACTGTCTGTGCCCGTGCTGGTACCGGTCCCTGCCCCGTTGCCGTCACCCAGGGTGGTGCCCTCGGTAACCGCCTCCGTCGTGCTCCAGGCTTGCAGCTCGGTGATCTGCGCATTCAGATCGTCGATGTACAACTGGAGTTCGGCGCGCGACGAGTACTTGGCCGCCTGTTGCTCAGCAGTGCCGTAACGATAGAGTTGGCGGGTAATACCACCGGCCTGATTGATACTCACTGACTGATAGGCGTACTGACCTGCGGTAACACTGCCGCTGCCAGCAAAGTTGAGGACGTTGCTCACCGCCTTGTTGCTGGAGCCAAATGTGTTCTCGGTGCTGAACAATTCAAGGTAGGGATTCTTCTCGACACCAGTCCCTCTGGCGCTGAGTGCGCCCTCAATCGCGCCGATAGCAACATGGCCATCGCTACCGATCGCAAAGCTGTCACCGAAGGTTACATTGTTGCTCAGAACGATATCGCCTTCAGCGTCATTACCGGCAGGGATCGGCACCGCTGTCCAGTTGTAGATATTGCTGCGGGCATCGGCAACCAGCTGGTTCTGATTCAGGCCATCGGAGCCACGACCGGCAAACACGCTAATCTGATCGTAAGCATCAATCACAATATTGTTGCCCAGCGTTACGCTGTTGGCGACATCGATATGTACGTCCGACACGCCGCCGGCGACACCAGCCACTGCCCATACGCTGACATCGGCCTCGGCCGCCGCACTGCCCCGTGAATAGGTACCCAGTCCTATCTTGCCCCAGGCATTGCGCAACTGCACACCGTCACCCAGGGTAACCTGGTTACGTGCCAGCACATCGACATCCGACTCCGCGCCAGCACCCTGCAAGGCACCACCCACTTCGATCACAGCCTTGTCATAAACAAAAAACTCGGTGCCGGCATCCATACTAATGCCATTGCGATAACCTTCGTACAGCCAGGCCAGATCTGAAATTTTCAGTACCGCACTCTCGCCAACCTCTACCGCCGCCAGCAAATGCTTGATGTTCTGGCTGGACAGGGCCGCCGTACCGTTAGCACCGCCGCCGCCGGCGCCATACACACTGGTGGTGTAACTGGAATCCCAAGGCGTTTGAATCTGCCGGGCCTGATTCAGTGCATCAATATCAATATCCAGCGCATTCAGGCTGACGTTCTCGCCCAGCACTACCTTGACGTTGGTGTTGACCTCAACATCCGAAACGGCGCCTGAACCGCCCACCACAGAAACCGTGGTCGAGTCAGTGCCGGCAAAAAAGTTGACTTCATTACTGGCACGAATGATCACGTTCCCGGCATCGATCGGTACTGTGCGGTAGCCGCTGAACCAGTCATCTACCAGCACCGCTGCCGCATAGTTGCCGTTGGCATGATCGCCCGCCTCGACCACGGCTTCCGCCGCGCTCCCGGAAACAAAACCGCCACCACCCGCGGTCGTGAACGACTGGTTTTCATTCTGGCTGCTGGCATCCAGAATCAGATTACCGGTGCGCTCAAGAGTGGCATTCGGATCTTTGCCGAACTCAACTCGGGTCGAGCTGAAAGACTCCGCCAGACCAACCTGATAGCCACCAGCAAAGGCGCCGACAAAGAAACCATCGGCATCAGCGATCTGTACGCCAGTATGCCGGGCGTACACTTCGAAGTCGGCATCCGGGATGGAAACATAATTGCCAACCCTGGCCACTGACTGCGCATTATTGCTCGCGCGAGCTTCGGTGCCGGCCACACCCAGCATCATGCCGCCGGAGGCGGCGAAGGCGGCGGCATGCGCCGCCTCATAATCGGCATCAGATCCATCGCCGACTTCACTGCGAACCACCACGTCACCGCTGCCGGTGAAGGTCACACCATCAGCCACGGTAGCCCGTGCTTCGGCTTCGGTCATGGCGTAGGCGAATGAGCCTCCCATGGAGGAGCCGCCGGATACCGTGACACCGTAAGCGCTGGAGTAAAGCTCCGGCACCACCTGCGCAGACAGGCTAAGCAGCCCGCTGCCGGTGCCAATAGTACCGAACAAAGTGGCATTGACATGGGAGTTATCGTGGGCTTCAGTTATCACGCCCTGGATACCTGCAGCAATGCCACCGGCTAGAGAAAACGCCGTGCTCTTGACCAGACCCGAACTGTTGGCGCTGACGGTCATGTTGTCATAGCCATCGACCAGCTTGCCGGTCTCGCCCAGCCAAGCATTCACCTCGCTGGCCTTCTTAGCGTAGCCAAAACTCACGCCGAACGCGCCACCACCCACATTGACGTTAAGCGAACCGTCAGTGGCCGAGTCCGGCCGGCCAGAATCGACATCGCCAACGCGCAGCTCCGTGATATCCATAGCCGTAACGATCAAATCACCCGTATCTGAACCGCTGGCCGCGGAGACGCCGGCAACGACCCTGTTGGCCGCACGGATATCTGCATAGTTAACTACCACACTGATGCCGCTCAGGCCAATGACGACCGACTTGGATTCACCGGCAGCATCTTCATCGGACACGTTCTCGATCGTGGCACCCACCACCACATTATCGGCCGTCAGGTTGCTGTCAACAGTGGCTACACTCATGTCATACATGCGGGTAATGCCTATCACGCCGGCAATACCTGCCAACGAGATTTGCGCCGCGCCCAACAATTGATTGTTATGCAGCAAGGCACGGCTGTTCACATTCAGGGTATCGACGTCGATCACGCCACCGGAGATCCGCGCGGCGGTGACACTTTCACCCGACAACTTCAGTGACTTGCCGGCATCGGTGGCCGTGGGAGTAGCCGGTGCTGAAGTGCGCTCGAGGGTTGCGCCGGACTCTGACTCGATGGCGGCGACATCATCGCTGGACAAATGCGTATTGAAGCTAGCTGTATCCGTCTGCAGAACGGAGTTTGCCACGTTCCGTGACACGTCAAATTCGTCTTCGGCATTGGTGCCATCATCCGCGGTGGTATCACCTTGACCAAAGAGCACAACACCAATGCTGACCGCTGCGCTGAATTTGCCCGCTGCACCGGCGATACTGGTCAGATCAGTCTGACGCTGCGAGTTGGCATCGATATCCAGCAGACCCGCCTTGATATCACTGCCCACCACTTCGCTGACTACCTGACTGCGTCCCAGCACCACGTTGGCGACGGCGCCAATACCTACCTTGGCACCCACACCAACCCCAAGCGCGAACTGTCTGGCATCAAGTATTTCCTGCGCACTGAGGACCACACTGGTCGCATCAGCGACGCCGTCCTTGCCGCGAATTCGGGTGCTGAATCCACCACTAACAGGCTTGCCAAAAATGCCGGCTCGCGTCTCACCACGAAATTCGGTAACGTCGATCATTGCCGCTGCGCCAAAACCTGCACTGATGCCTGCGCCAAAGGCATGGCTGTTGACGTTCTCTAAACGCTGGGCATCTACTGTCAGACTGCCAACATTGACCAGAGTGGTACGCGTATCCGCTGCGTCATCAAGGTCGTTACCGATCAGCGCCTTACTGTCGCCGCCGATGATATTGACGGCAAGGCCAAAACCAATGCCAACCCCGCTACCGATGCCCACGGCGCCAGCGACCACATTGGCTTCCTGGCGACGATCCGAGCTGACATTCAAACTGTTGGCGGTCAGGGTCCCGCCACGCAACCATGCTCGTGTGGTGCCCATTTGCTCGGTAATGACTACCGAGGCGGCGGCGCCCAAACCGTTCCCACCGGCGCCCACTCCGGCGGAAACCGCCTGAGCTACTTTCGAGCTATTGCCACTGATTGTGGCCGCATCAGCGATCACTGTGCTGTTAGCGATAGTGGCTTTGGCCGACTTTTTCTGACTGTTTGTGGCGAAACCGCCGACGCCTGAATTGCCGCCCGAAATGGCCACGCCCGCCGATACAGCGAGACCGGCCTCATGGGCGCTGGCGCGCACCAGCACATCAGCACCGCTCTGATTGCTGACACCGGCATTGATCGTGCTGTTCTTGATTTCGGCAGTAGTTTCACTGGACGAGCTGTTGGTCGCCACATTGACACTGATTGCCAACGACTTGGCACCCGCGCCACCCACGGTAATAGCCTGCTGCTTGGTGCGGCTGGTAGCGTTGACCGCCAGCCCGTCGACGCTTTGCGTGGATTTGTCCAGATTGAGCAAGGAAAAACCAGTCGTGAGTGCGTCGCGGTCGACCGGACTGGCATTGGTATCGTCACCGTCGTCCTCGGCCTGACCCGAGGTCGATAGATCCGGCAGCGTGCCGTAATTGGCCAGCGCTCCGCTGTCTACGGTCATGCTCGCACCTTTGCCTTCGGCAATGACGTTGGCATTGTTGACGGACGCGGAGGTGTTGCCGTACTCCAGCGCAGTCGCTATCGCCACTGCCCCGGCCCCGTTACCCAGACCAATACCCAACGCGCCACTGCCTACCAGGTTTTCGCTGTACGCGTCGGCATTGACCAAGACACTGTTCCAGGCCTTAACGCTTGCACCTTCTGCGATGCGTGCGCTGACATCACCATCAACAATGCCGGTACTCACTGACCCGGCGAGTGCGCTCTGCTCGGGTGAGGCCGCGACCCCGGCGCTGATGCTCAGCAGCCAGTTGTCACGTGCGGCATCGACAATCAGATCCTGCACCTTCAACGTAGTGCTACCGACCGAGACGTTGTCGCCGAGTACGGCCGCTTTGACATCCGAATCGACCCGATTGGTTGCCACGGCGATACCGCCGGCAGAACCGCTGCCAGAACCTGCACCCATCCAGGCAGTCGATACGCTGTCGGTAAAATCATACGCCTGCACAGTGACCTTGCCGCCTCTGTCGACATTGGCATCGGTACTACGATTAGTCCCTACATCCTTGATGCCCGCTTCGACCAGCTGATCCACATTGTTAACGCCGAATGCGCCGGCAAAGGCCAATCCGGAACCACCGGTAGCGCCGATAGCAATAGCATTACCAACCAGCAGGTTGTGATCATCAGAGGCGCCACTGGTAGCCTTGACCCGTACATTGCCCGAAGCCTGCAACGCCGTATTTGCAATATAGGCTTTGGTTGAGTGCTCGTCGGTGCCCACCAAATTGAGTGCGACCGCCAGGCCGCCTGCTGGCCCAGTAGAATCCGGTGTACCCACTGCCACTGCACCGGCGACGTTGATCATATCCATGTCATTGGTCGCGGTGACGGTAACCGTCTCGGCATTGATGCTGCCGCTGTCTGCGCCATCCCAGTCGCCGATTTCTGCAACGATGCGGTTATTCAGGCGGTTGACCGCAACCGAACCCACCCCTGCATATTTGCCGGTACTGACGCCGACGCCAATGGCCACGGTATATAACAGGGAGTTGTCGCGCGCGTTGACGGCCACATCGGCCGTGCTGGCTTCGCCCTGATTAATGCTAACGTCCGCCATGCGTGCCGAGGTATCACTCTTCACATCGGCATGGGCATAGGAAAGGCCTGCATTGCTCTTGCCTGCCTGCACTACACCGGCCACAGCAATGATGCGCTTGCCGGCCGAGCTGTAGTTGTAGCTTGACTCGCTGCCATCCTCGGCCGTGAATATGTAGGTATTATCAATGACGTCCGCACCACTGAAATCGTAATCATCATTGATGGTGCTGCTACCCAGGTTACTGAGCTGCGTATCCAGCGCAGCGTCGTCTTCACCGCTGGCATTGACTTTAAGAGTCTCCACGCCATTGACGTCGGTCTTGCTGATCAAGGCCTTGGTGTCGGCACCAATCGAACCCACGGCAAAACTGCCGGTGAAACCCTGGGAGTTTTCCACGCCGCCATTGTAGCCACCGCCCGCAGCGCCAATACCAATCCGGTTCACCGCACTGGCAGAAACGATAATAGTGTCGAGGCCGGTCAGCGTGCTGCGTGCTCCGTCACCGCTGATGACCGCCTCAACCGCAGAGCCGCTGTAGACATCTTCGTTGTAGGCCGTGCTCAGGACATTGTTTGAGTCGGGATTGATCCCCGGCAGCATGGCGCTCGGGTCATTGATCTCGGCAAAGGTAATGGCCAGCCCGCCACCTTTTTTGCCGCCCAAATAAAGTGAGCCGCCACCCACGCCGATCTGGGCATTGTTGTAGGCAGATACCTCAAGGCTTTTACCACCGCCGAAGCCGCCGGAGATCGAACTGCTATCGATACGCGCCGAGGTGCCGTCGTAGATTTGCGCCCCGGAGATCGACAGTGCGCCGTTGTTGCTGTTCTGGGTATTCTGCGCCGAGCTGGTGACGGCCAGCGCCAGCGCCACCGACGTGAGTTCACCGCCATGCAGCGCCTGTACTTTGACGTCTCTGGCATTGCTAACATTGCTGTTCTGGATACGCGCCAGCGCGTCATTGAAGCTGATCTGGTACGCAATTGCACCGGCGATGGTGTTCTGATTGGACGGTGAATCAGCGCCCAGCTTGGCAATGGCTGCGCCACCCGATGCCGAGGCTGAAATCACTTTTTGCAAGGCCTGTACCGTTACATTAACGTCTGAACCCGATCGACCGCTGATCGTGGCGCCATCGATAAACGCCTTGGCATCCAGGTTATTGACCGACACTGTCAAGCTACCGGCAGCCGCAAGGCCTGTCTTGTTGGGATCGACTGGCGCACTACCACCTGCAGGAGGACTAGCCTGATCGTTCGAGCCATTGCCGGCAGCACTGCCAATGGAGGCAGCACCTGCGCCATCGACTGCCTCTATGGCGCCTGCCGCTGACTTCGCGCCTAACGTGCCATACCAGTTCTCAAATCTCTCGGCCAATCCTGGGTTATTATTAGGTTCTGTGGTGACGGCACCTGCCACGGCCAGCGAGCCGTTAGTGCCTGCACTGCGCGCCCGTACGCGAACTTCGTTAGTCTGAATACCGGGCTGCGGCGCAAGCGGCGCAGGCGTTGTCGGCGCGCCGGGAGCAGGGTGAAAACCATTTTTGAAGCTGACTTTGGCCTGCTCGCCGCTGTTGTCGCCGATGAACGCTTTGGTATCGCCCTGGGCTATATTGATCGCCACAGACAGACCCATGGCCGACTCATCAGACTTGTTGAATGCGCCAGACGCTGCCCAGTTGCCAAAGTCATGATCGGCCAGTACTTCCAGACCTCTGGAATTGACGCTTGCCTGATTGCTTAGCGAAGCGTGGGTGAGCGATTCGCTGTTGAGAATCGCCAGTACGCCGTTGAAGCCTAGACCTTTGCCCGAACCGGAAGACGGTGTGATCAGAAAGTGGCGCTCGTCCGTACGCGCCGCAATACGCACATCACCCTGTGTTGCCAGCGTCGAAGCACCGATCCCGGCAACGGCAGTCGCTGTCTGCTGGACAAAACTGATACTGCCGCCGACGGATTTACCCTTTTCATTGGTGCCATTACCGTTCGGCAAGAGCCCAAGGGTGCCCAGGTTGCCGGCAAGATGAACGCTTTCATTGAGGTTGTAGGCTTGCACATCCACCGAACTGATGAAGTCGAAGCTGTAATCAATGGTTTTGAAAGGGATCGTGGTATCAAAAATAGCGGGGGCTACGAGATTACCGGCAACCACCCGGCCTGCAGACCAGCCAGTCGTGCCCGTGGTCGTGAGTTTGACGTTATCGCCAATCCAGGCCTTGGTATCCAGATCGTTCACGACCACATTAAGCGAACCACCCGTAGCAGAATTATCTGCTGACGTGCCCGCATTGGCAAAGGAAGAAAGAATATTGTTCTGCATTCCACCGATGCCGTTGAACTTGTTCAGCACATCAGAGAAAGAATCCCACGTGTCATAGCTGCTGCTGATCGGCACTTTTTGCCGGGCCAGAACACCAACATTGGCCGCTGAAATTTCCACGTAGTCGCTGATTTCGGCGACGGCATCGCCACTGTTGATAGCGAAATTCAAGGCGACTGCCAGGCTCTTTTCCGACGAGCCTGTCTTATTACTACCCTCGGTGCGGCTACTCGGCGAAGCCACTGCGGCCTCAGCAGACGTGCGCCATGCGCCTTCGTCATCGCCATGGGCTGCATTGTCGTTACCGCCGGCAATTGAGGCGTTATCCGTACCGAGATCAATGGCGCTGGCCAGCAACAGATTGCCGGTGGAGTTGATTTTCGGCGCTGAGGCCTGTCCAGCAATGTTGTTACCCAGAAAGGCATAAGCTTCGTGATCGGACAGGTTCATGGTGAAGGCCAGCCCGCCCTTGAAGGAGATCTTGCCATCACCGTCTTTGGGTACCTCTGTACCCGCCGGCTTTTTCGTATCGATGAGGTTGTTCACGCCATTTTGCATAGCCGCGAGGCCCGCAATCGGCTTGGCACCGACGGTACGGAAAAGCGTATTACTACCCACAGTGACACCCGACTTCACCTGCTGGTGCACGGTGCGATCCAGGGCAGTGATGCTTACATCACCGGTCTTCTTGGTGTCGGAGCCCAGTGATGCGCCCATTTCTGCGGTGGCATTGGTATTGAAATCGCCAACCGCAACGGCAATACCGTACTCGGTATCCTTCAGACCCATGGCGCTGGCCGAGACCGAGTAGTAGTTCTGATTCTCTGCTGCCAAGACTAAACTGCTTGCGCCGAGCACAGCACCGCTCTCAATCACGGCGGTTGCATCCACATCTGACTCACCAACGGCAATGGCTACAACCACCTTGTTGGCATCCGCTGCAATCACATCCAGCGCACTGGCAGCTATAAAGGCTTCGTTGTGGGCCGTTACCGTCAGATCACCGCCTGACTGCACAGTTGCACCGCTTTTGATTCTGGTCGAACTGGTCGCATCACTGGCGCTATAGATGGCCGAGAGGGATCCCTTGCCACCGGAGGTGTTGATTTGGCTAGCCTGGCTCAGCGCATGGGATTCCGAGCCCAGCGTTACATTACCGCTGGCCTGCACATTAGCCGCACCTTCGACATTGACCGTTGCTTGCGCATCAGCCGCCATCAGATAAAAACCTGCACCGGTAAAGGGGCCCAACTCCATGATGGTCAGACCCGCAGCGGGGTCTTCATAGAAAGAGGCTGACGCCTTGCTCAGGGCGGTAGCGGTAACATCACCGGCGTTTATCTCGCCCGCAATGGTGACGGATGAGCCAGCCGTCGCGATACCGAAACCAATCGCTGATGTTGTGCTCGCAGCAAGCGTGACATTTCCACTGGTGTTGGTAGTGACTTTGTCCCTGGTATCCAGGATAGCCCCAGCCGCAATGTCTATACTGCTTCCGTCGAGAATGAGGCCATTGTCGTTTTTTGCCTCGATGGTGATTCCGCCATCCGCCAACAGCTCACCGGCAATCAGGACATCGGTGCCCAACACGCCCCCGTCCGCCACTATGTGAATGGTGCCTCCATCCTGAATCAAGGCGCGGGGCGCAGTGTAATCACCGGTGTTGACTGCAGCCTCGTCCACATAGTTTGCCTGCAGCGCGTTACCCGCAATCAGCTTACCGCTGTCGCTGACATTGACCTGGGCACCTCGAAGGTCAATACCGTCTTTGGCGTTGATCTTGCCCTCAATGGTAATCAGCCCGGTTGGCGAGACGGCCAACACTGCATCAATGCTCTTGCTCCCGCTGATCAGCGCGTCGACATCGCTGCTACTGGGCGTGCGTACCGTCAACTGGCCCACATTGACCACCCCTGAAGGGCCGACCAGAAAGCCTTGGGAACTGGCGAATACCACGTTGCCGCCCAGGCTATTTTTTTCATAGCTGTTCAGAATGCCGTGGATTTCAGGCTGACTGCCCTTGACAATATTGACCAGCTTGGCAGCATTGTTCGGCACTATCAGGTTGACGGTGTTGAGTTCGCCTACAACAAAATGCTTGAATACGTTGACCGGAACACCGCCAACAAGATTATTGTTGCGGATTTCATCAACTAGGCCGGCAGAGGTTTTAAGCGCTGTATTGGCGTCCACCACAATATTGTGTGGCGATGCTGCCAGCGCTTGCAGCGATACAGAAGACAATAACGCCCCCCACGCCGCAGTTCGTGCAGCCAGCGAGCGTGCAAATGGATTGCAATGGCCAATGGCTACTGCTAACGGATGGCGTGGAAAGTTCATTTTCTGCCCAACTTTTAATGATGAAGGAACAACGTCACTCGGCTGAGCCGAGGCGAATAAAAACAGACAGCCATCCGGTCACCCGGACGTGATTCCCGGCCGGTCAGGCGCGGGTATCGAGCTTCTCACTCAAGCGTTGCAGGGAGCCCAGCGAATGCAGATGGGCGTAAGCCCAGGCCAGATAACCTTGGCGAAACCAGTGGGTAACGACTGCGTCGTCCAACGCCATGAGCTTCTTCTCGTCGATGACAAACAGACCATCGAGTCGCAGGGGCTTCTTGTCCGCCGTTATGACCTGCAAGACAAAAGGCTTGAACACGTCCTGCTCGGTTGCCGCTTGACAGAATTCACGGGTACGAACATGTTCGGCTTCAAAGTTGGTCACGAACTCGATGATTTTGGTCAGCGTGTCGGTGTAAGCGCCTTCGTCTGTAAACAGAAGTTCGCCCTCGCCTTCTGTCTCTTTCAGACCCGCGTAGTCAGCATCAAAACAAACATTTTTGTCGCTGCTCAGCACAAACGGATAGCGACGGATGAAGGCCGGGGTGTAATTGCCCAGCCACTCACCCGCCTCATCGACCTGTTCGTGCCCCTGATTTTTTAGCGAAAGCAGAGCAATAGGAAAATAAGCGCCG
The DNA here is from genome assembly GCF_047631575.1 of Halopseudomonas sp. Taxonomy (GTDB): domain Bacteria; phylum Pseudomonadota; class Gammaproteobacteria; order Pseudomonadales; family Pseudomonadaceae; genus Halopseudomonas. Next base: position 114,408 of record NZ_JBLIAB010000007.1, read on the forward strand.
GCCTGATCCTGACTGAACAGCACAGGTAGATCGCGGCTGGATTCAAAAAACTCAATGGCAAGAAGGGGGACAGAGTTGACTTTGTTGGTAAAGCGGAAGTCTTTCACTGGCGAAAAACGAATGGCCTTATGGACCTCTTTATTCAGAACCGTGGGCTGCTGATAGAACAAAAGTTCGGACATTATTGAATTCTTTTTTCTGATTTTATTTATGAGTCTTTTACTGTTATAGCCCCTTAAGAGACTAAAAGACATAAAAAACAATGAATTGCGAAATCAACTGCAGAACCCGTCACCTTTGACGATAATCTCGCACATATTGACGAAATTCGCGTACGTATAAAGCGATAATATTGACGCTATAAAAATGGCGCGCTGCGTAATTGAAGGTATTTTCCAAAACGAGACACGTGTCCGCTGGACTGGATTGGCAGCACCCAGCTGGACCAGGCAGGTAAGTATGGACCGGCTTCCGCCGTCTGGATCACGCCTATAGAGCCGCAGAAACAGCAAAGACTTTAACAAGCAAAATTCGCCTTACATCCAGGCCCCGTGGACTATAATAACCACAGTAAATCCCGTGCTGCGTAGTACGTCACCCGCAGCGCAAGACAGTGTTTATCCCCGAACAGGTAGCGCATGAGAGGAAGGTTTCAGGAAAGCAGTCTGCATGATGAGCGTCTGGACATCGTCGTCCAGCACTTGTTGGAGACCAACGCTTGCCGGGTGTTGGACTTGGGTTGCGGTGGCGGCGAACTGTTACAGCGTCTGGCACTTCAGGGTCAATTCGAGCGAATCGTCGGTATCGACATTGACGAGGTCAGCCTGACACAAGCCCGCCGTGCACTTGGCTTGAATCTGCTGGATGACTGTAGCCGCATCCAGGTCCGCTATGGCTCCTTCGAGGAACCGGATTCGCAGCTCAATGGGTTCGATGCCGCTACACTGGTGGAGACCATCGAGCATATTGACCCTGGTCGCTTGTCGCGGGTCGAGACTGCAGTTTTTGGAGATATGCGGCCGGGCGTGATATTTGTCACCACGCCCAACGTCGAGTACAACGTTTTGCATGGCATGCCGCCCGGAGAAAAACGCCATCCTGACCATCGATTCGAATGGAGTCGGGCGCGGTTCCGCCAGTGGGCACGCGGCGTGGCCGAGCGCAACAGCTATCAGGTCAGCTTCGTCGACATTGGCGAATGTGATCCCCAGCACGGCAGTTCCACACAGATGGCGCGTTTTATCGCCATATCCGTTAGCGAGAACAACTGAACCCGGAGGTCCGAGAGTGGATGTCGAGCTGATCGAAATACGTGACCATCTGAAACGCTTCCCACCTTTTGAAACCCTGCCGGACGAGGCCCTGGATAATATCGCCCGGCACGTCGAAGTCAGCTATTTCAAAGCTGGCACCGAGATTCTGCATTTCAATGATGATATCCAGTATCTACATTACCTGCGCAGCGGTGCAGTGGACGTGTTCCGGCGCAATGGTGATCTATACAATCGTCTGACAGAAGGCGATATTTTCGGCCATTTCGGCTTGCTGCGTAACAACAAGGTTCGCTTCCCAGCTACTGCGATTGAAGACAGTCTGGTCTATTTTATTCCAGGCCCCTTATTCCAAACGCTGTGTGACCAGTACGATATTTTTGCAGATTTCGTCGAGGCAGAGGGCCAGTCGAGACTTAAAACAGCAGTTGAAAGCGATAGCAAAGCCGGCGAAATGATGAAGTTGCGGGTGCGCAAACTGATCGAACGATTGCCGGTAACGGTGACGGCAGATACGACGGTCATGCTGGCAGCACAAATAATGATCGACCACAGCGTCTCGTCGCTTGTGGTCGTGGAAAACGCCACTGACCGGCACGACATTCACCGCGGAGCGGGTTCGATGATCGGCATCGTAACCGACCGGGATTTCCGCAGCCGGGTAGTTGCTGCAGGCTTGCCAGCGGACACTCCGATCCGGGAGGTAATGACCCCTAACCCAATAGTGGTTCAGGCCGACGACTCGATGTTCGAAACCATGCTGTCGATGTTGCGTCACAACATCCACCATTTGCCGGTGATACAGCGTGGCCGACCGATCGGGGTGGTCAACTTGCGCGACGTCATCAAGTTCGAATCGCAAAGCAGCCTCTATCTGGTCAGCAACATCCACAAAAAGCAAAGCATCGACGAACTGCAGGTGTTGTTGCCAGATATACGTGCGACCTTTGTTCGCATGGCCACCGATGAGGTGTCTTCACACATGATCGGCAGCACAATGGCGGGTATCGGACGGGGTGTCAGCCAGCGCCTGCTAGAGTTGGCTGAGCTTTCGCTGGGCCCGCCACCAGTGCCTTACTGCTTCATGGCCCTTGGCTCAATGGCCCGCGACGAGCAGATGATCGTAACCGATCAGGATAATGCACTGGTCCTGGATGACAGCTTCGACCCGAAGCTGCATGACGATTACTTTTTTCGGCTGGCCAGCTTCGTCAGCGATGGCCTTGCCGCCTGCGGTTATACCTACTGCAAGGGTGGCATCATGGCCACCAACCCAAAATGGCGACAACCTCTGAGCGTCTGGAAAAAATACTTTACTCAATGGATCACACGACCCAATCCCGAGACACTGCTGAACAGTTCGATTTTCTTTGATCTGGACACTGTCTACGGCAAAGCTGAGCTGGTGGAATCGTTGAAAGATCTGCTCGCCACCAGCGCCAGCTCCAACGAGCCTTTCCTCGCCGCACTGGCTCGTAACGCGCTAAACCGTACACCGCCGCTGGGCTTTTTCCGTGACTTCGTGATGGAGCAAGACGGGGCCCACAAGAACATCATCAATATGAAAGGACGTGGTACGGCGCCGCTCACCGACCTGATTCGCGTCCATGCCTTGGCTTGCGGTTCCAAGGCACAAAATTCGTTTGATCGTCTCGATGCTATTGCCGCCACCCGCCTGATGCCACCCGATGCGGTCATGCGCCTGCGCTATGCGCTGGAGTTTCTATCCAGTGTACGTATACGTCACCAGGCCCTGGAGCTCGAAGAGGGACGCGAACCGAACAATTATATTGAGCCGGAGAAGATCTCCACTGCCGAGCGACATAATCTGAAGGAATCATTTCAGATTCTCAGCAATGCGCAGAAGTTTCTTCGCTTTCGCTACCCTGCCCTTCCGTCGATGCGTACGCTATGAACAAAAATCAAAATCCGTCCCGCCCGCTCGGGTATGAGACCCCGAACTGGCAAACGCTGTTTGCCAGCCTTGCTCAGACCGCACGTGACGAACGCCTGCAGCGTTTTTATCAGGCAGGCGCTGTAGCCCCGCAAACACCCATTGAAGAGGTGCCACTGGTTGCGCTCGACCTGGAAACCACAGGACTGAATCCACAGCGCGATGCGATTGTCAGCATTGGGCTGATGCCATTCAATCTGCGGCGGATTCGCTGCGCAGATGCGCATTATCATGTGGTCAAACCCCTCTCCGAGCTGAACTCCGAATCTGTCGCCTTTCACCGCATTACCCATAGCGACCTTGACGACGCTCCACGGCTGGACAGCCTGCTCGGTGAGATATTGCAGGTCATGGCCGGGCGTGTCGCAGTCGTTCACTACCGTAATATCGAGCGCGGATTTCTCGACGAAACGGTACGCCATTACCTGAACGAGAATCTGCATTTTCCGGTTATAGACACCATGGAGCTCGAGGCCCGTCTTCATCGGGGCACTAACGATATTAGCTGGCTTGACCGCCTTCGCGGGAAAAAGGCTGTGTCCATCCGACTCGCAGAAAGTCGTCTGCGCTATGGTTTGCCCCTGTATCAGGCTCACCATGCATTGACCGACGCGCTGGCCAGCGCGGAGCTGCTTCAGGCACAGATCGCCAGCCACTTTGATCACGGCACGCCGGTTAGCGAACTCTGGGACTGAGCGGATCAAGCGGTCATATCGCAGACACAAAAAAGGCGCGACCAATAATGGCCGCGCCTTTTTTGAACCCGCGCTACTCTAGCGCGGTTCTGACATCAGTCCCTTGACGATCGAGACGCAGCCGACCAGCAAGACGATTGTGAATGGCAGTCCAGTGGACACCGCCATCGCCTGCAGGGCGACGAGTCCGCCCCCAAGCAGCAACGCAATGGCTATGATCCCCTCGATGCACACCCAGAATACCCGCTGGGGTACCGGCGCATTGACCTTGCCACCAGCAGTAATGGTGTCGATTACCAAAGATCCGGAGTCGGATGAGGTAACAAAGAACACAATCACCAGAATGATACCGATGAACGAGGTAATCGATGCCAGCGGCAGTTGGCCTAGCATGACGAACAACTGAAGCTCCAGCGCGGCATCCTGAACACCAGTGAAACCATTAGCCAGCTGATCGATGGCAGTACCACCGAGCGCGGTCATCCACAGCACCGATACCAATGAGGGCACCAGCAAGACTGCTATCAGGAATTCACGCACGGTACGGCCACGGCTGACCCGCGCGATAAACATACCGACAAAAGGCGACCAGCTGATCCACCAGGCCCAGTAAAAGGCAGTCCAGCCCTGGCTGAAGTTAGCATCTTCACGACCAATCGGATTGGACAACGCCGGCAAATACTGAAGGTAGGCGCCCAAGTTATCAAAAAACCCGGTCAGAATTGCGAGCGTAGGACCCACCACGATGATGAAACCTAGCAGCAGTATCGCCAGCCCCAGGTTCAGCTCGGACAGACGCTTGACGCCTTTGTCCAGGCCCGCCAGTACCGATAGCAAGGCAATCGCAGTAATACCGACAATCAGCAGCACCTTACTGGTACTGTTGGCGGTGATGCCGAACAGATAATCAATACCGCCAGCCGCCTGTTCGGCGCCCAGTCCGAGGGACGTCGCCAGACCGAAGAGGGTCGCAAAGACCGCCAAAATATCAATGATATGCCCAGGCCAGCCCCAAATGCGCTCACCCAAAATCGGATAGAAGATGGAGCGAATGCTTAGCGGCAGACCCTTATTGAAGGAGAACAGCGCCAGCGCCAGCGCTACTACGGCATAAATTGCCCAAGGGTGCAGACCCCAATGGAAAATAGTCGCAGCCATACCGAGCCTGGCAGCCGCTTCGACATCACCGCCGGCAGCCCCGAGAGGTGCCCAGTCTGTGCGCACACCCGCCTCTGCAACCTGCCCCCCCAACGACGCGGAGAAATGCGACATCGGCTCCGACACGCCATAGAACATCAAGCCGATGCCCATGCCTGCGGCAAACAGCATCGAGAACCAACCAAGATAAGAATAGTCTGCCTTCGCTTCCATACCGCCCAGGCGAACCTTACCAAGCGGAGACACAATCAATACCAGACAGAGAACCACGAAAACGTTGGCTGCACTCAGGAAGAACCAGGCCAGATTTCCGGTCAGCCAATCACGCAGCGCACTGAACAGCGGCGCGATATCGTTTTGTAATGCCAGAGTAAGAAAAACAAATAAAAGGATGGTGATGGCCGAAATACTGAACACCTTGCCGTGGATATCCATAGCGAAGGAAAACTGCCCTTTAATGTTGTCTTGCCCAATCACATAATCAGTATCGATCAGCGCGGAATCGCCAGATGGCGCGGGTATCGCGTCTTGCGTTTCTACTGCGGGCTTGTCATTCAGATCGCTTAAAGGATCTTTCTCCATCGGAAATACTCCTGATTGGTGGGTCAGGGCTACTTATAGGCAGTGCACATACAGCGGGGAAACCAGCTCAATGTCCAGCCAGGTAGGTAACTCAACCTGCTTGACGGAATACCGGCAAAGGGGTCGCCGATCTACAGTCATTTGATGAATAATTTCATCAATTAACTTACATGATAGCTATTGGCGGAACATTAGGGAAATCAGATTGCCATCTTTAACTGCGTTCCCGGCCTGTTCAGTGGGCTGTAGCCCTACTCCTGCGCCGATTCGAGTATGGCCAGCACGGTTGCGGGGGAGTAGCCATAATCGCCCATCAAGGCGTGAAGCTTGTCGTTGAACGCCATTTCCTGTTGCAGCCCGACATCCTGCTTCATGGTTTCCAATTGGGAGAGCTGCTGCGCAAGCTGGCGCTCGGCGGCGCGAAATTCTGAAAGATTTGGCATAAGACGTTGTGATCCTCGGTTCCTCATCGAATTCTACACTAATACGCCTGCATTAGACGCTTGGCGGGGTTACGTCTAAGCTTGCGAACATGATTCTATTACGACTTCCTATTACTCAGTTCAAGGTTACCAAAACAGGTTTGCTCCTGACACTGCTCTGGCTGCTGACCAGTTGCAGCGGCGTCGATCCTGCTACGAGCAACAGAACAGAGCAATCGCTCAAAGAGCGGCAGGCAAGCCGGATGATGGTGTCCGCGGCCCATCCAGCCGCAGTGGAAGCGGGTTTGCGGGTACTGCGCCGGGGTGGTCATGCGGTTGATGCGGCCATCGCGGTGCAGATGGTACTGGGCTTTATCGAAGCGCCCGAGACCGGCATTGGTGGTGGCGGTTATCTGCTACTGCATCAGAGCGACAACGGCGAAACGTCGATCTATGACGGCCGAGAAACGGCGCCCGCCGCCGCACAGCCAGACCGCTTTCAGTTTCTGGGGATAAATATGCCGTTAGCATTGGCAATCCCCAGCGCGGCGTCGGTAGGCGTCCCCGGCCTGATCGCCATGCTCTCTGAGGCGCACCGCGAGCACGGCCGGCTGCCGTGGGATGAGCTGATCGCGCCAGCAATAGCGTTGGCCGAGACGGGCTTGCCTATGCCACTGCGCCTGCAGCGGCAGATAGAACAAGACTGGTCGCTGCGCCTGTTCGCCGACACCCGCGCCTATTTTCGCAGCCAGATAAAGGAAAAGCCTGCTGTACTGCGTAACCCGCAACTGGGCCAAACCTTGCGTCGCATCGCCAGCCAAGGGACGGACGCCTTCTATCGTGGTCCGATAGCCGAGGGTGTGCTCCAGCGTCTAAAAGCCGCGCGCTGGGGCAGCAGCGGCATGACGTCAGCTGATCTGGCGAGTTACCAAGCGGTGAAACACGACGCCGTGTGCCGACCGTATCGTCAGTGGACAGTCTGTGGCGCGCCGCCCTCCTCATCTGGTGGCATCACCGTGCTGCAAATACTGGGCATGCTTGAGCAATTTGATCTGCGCTCAATGGAGCCCAACGGTGTTGCCGCCGTGCATTTGATTGCCGAAGCAAGTCGCTTGGCCTTTGCCGACCGCAACCATTACATAGGCGATCCTGATTATGTGGATGTGCACATGGACCGCTTGCTCAACCCCGCCTACCTGCGCCAGCGTGCCGGCCTGATCGGTCCCGATCGCGCCATGGGCAAGATACATCCGGGTGATCCTGGAGAGCGGGTCGAGATCGAAGAAGTCGATGTCCAACCCGAAACCGCTGAACGGGGTACTTCACATTTCAGCATTGTAGACCAAGACGGCAATTTGCTAGCCCTCACCAGTTCCAACGAAGCGCCTTTCGGCAGCCGCATGCTCAGTCAGGGTTTCGTACTCAACAATCAACTGACAGATTTCAGCTTCAACCCCACCCTGGATGGGCGCACGCATCCCAATGCTGTGGCCGGAGGCAAACGGCCGCGTAGCTCCATGGCTCCCACCATGGTGTTTGACGCACAAGGGACGCCTCGGCTGGTCATCGGTTCGCGTGGCGGCAGCCGAATTATCGGCTATGTAACCAAAGTCCTGATCGGGGTGCTGGATTGGGACATGGACGTGCAGGACGCGATAGCCCTTCCCAACAGGGTCGAACGCGGGCGCGGCCTGGAATTGGAAGCAGGTACCTCACTTGAGTCCCTCGCACCCGCATTGGAAGAACTGGGCCACGAGGTCAGTATCGTACCGATGACCAGCGGTTTGCACGGCATCGAGCGCGTTGCCGGTCGCTGGCGCGGCGGGGCTGATCCGCGGCTTGACGGCGTCGCATTGGGCGAATGAGCGGTTGGACTGACAGAGCCATGCTAGGCTGCTGCGCTGATAATCTCGACGGAGATAGGCATGACCAAAATTGATGCTTTTACACTACCGCCCTGGCAAAAAACCGCAGAGGGCCAGTTGCGCAGGGTGGGCGTGGAGCTCGAAATGAACGGTCTCGAACTGGATGAAATCGCCCGTCTGGCTGCTGAGTTTCTCGGCTGCACGGTTGAGACAACAAGCCGCTATGAGCGCTCCTTGCGTGGAGATCCCGCAGGGGAATGGATCGTCGAGCTCGATTTTGCTCTGCTGAAAAAAATGGGCCGCGAAGAACGCATTGCCAGCGATCTGGGCGATGAAATCAGAGGCTCGGCCGAAGACGTGATCAAATGGTTCGCCAATGGCCTGGTACCCCATGAGCTGGTCAGCCCACCCCTGCCACTGAATCGCCTCGGAGAAGTCGACGAGCTCATAGCTTACCTGCGTGAGGCCGGCGCCAAGGGAACGGGCGACCGGGCGACCAACGCCTTCGGCATGCAGTTCAATCCGGAGGTGCCAGCTTGCAAAGCCAATATCATTTCGGCCTATTTGAAAGCTTTCCTGTGCCTGTTCGATTGGCTCAGTGTCCGCGCCGACATCAACATGACCCGGCGCCTGACCAGCTATGTCGATCCGTTCCCGGGTCCTTATGTAAAAAAATTGGTTCAGACCGACTACTGGCCCGATATGGCCGGATTGATTGACGACTACCTGGAAGCCAATCCGACACGCAATCGGGCACTGGATATGCTGCCGCTGTTCAAGCATATCGACGAACAGCGCGTGCTGGCTAAGGTAAGCGACGAGCTTATAAAGTCTCGCCCCACCTTTCACTACCGGCTGCCCGACTGTTTGATCGATCAGCCAGGCTGGGGTGTTCACATCGCATGGAACGATTGGGTTGAGGTTGAACGCCTGGCGGCCGACCCGCAACGATTAGAAAAGTGCTGCCGCGCCTACGCCGTGTACCTGGATAAAAGCGTCGGGCGATTGCTGCACAACTGGGAAGACGAGGTGCAACAGAAATGGCTGAGTGGGGCAACATGAGCAAAACGGTTGTTGCCATCACCGGGCCCCGCAAAGGCGCCTTTGGGCCCCGCTTCATGGTGTCTTGTGCTGTTCGCTGGTACGGCGCTAAACCACTGCACATTCGCCCCGGCGACGACATACAAACGCTGCAGTATGACGCTGTGGTTGTCACCGGCGGGCACGATATAGATCCAGTGCTGTATGCGGCAGAGCCGGAAGTGCATCCCAAGTATGATCCGGAGCGGGACACGCTGGAATCCGCGGTAATCGATGACGCCCTAGTACGAGGACTCCCGCTGCTGGGCATCTGTCGTGGCGCTCAATTATTGAACGCTCGACGTGGCGGCAATCTGTTCCAGGATCTGAAATCACATCGCAAGCTGACTTCAAACCGCCGCACAATACTGCCGTTGAAGACGCTATTGCCCGAGTCAAATAGCTTTCTAAGCAAACTACTGCGGACCGACAGGTGCAAGATCAACAGCCTGCACAATCAGGCTATAGATCACGTCGGTACCGATCTGCAAGTCAGCGGTCTTGATCTGGACGGCATTGTTCAAGCGATAGAGGCTCCCGGTCATGCTTTTTTAATAGGCGTGCAGTGGCATCCGGAGTTCCTGCTTTTCAACGGCCGGCAGCGGCGCTTGTTCGGCGCATTGATTGAGGCAGCCAGACACTAATCTGGCTGCAGCCACAACCTACTCGAACTGACTTAATACAGCGCCAGCCCGCTGATACGCCGTACGGGGGTACGTACTGCCTCTTCGAACACGCCGTCACGGCTTTCCAGCAGAGTAAAATGCGTGCTGGCCCGGGTGATCGCGGTATAGACCAGTTCCTTGGTCAATACGGGGTTACGTGTCGGTGGCAGCACCAAGGCTGCATGGGTGAATTCCGAGCCTTGGGATTTGTGCACCGTCATGGCAAATACGGTTTCCACCTCGGGCAGGCGGCTGGGCAGCACAAAACGGATACCGCCGCTGCCATCATTCCGCGGGAAGGCCACCCGCAGGGTTTCACGCTCAGGTGTGCCCGGCAGCAAAGCCGGTTCAGCTACGCGCAGGGCAATACCGATATCTCCGTTCATCAGTCCCAGCGCATAATCATTGCGCGTTACCAACACCGGACGCCCTTCATACCAGCCCTGATCGTGGGCCAGTAGCCTACGGGCGCGCAGCAAACCGGCTACTTGCTGATTGATTGCTTCTACACCCCAGTCGCCCCTGCGCACAGCACACAGCAACTGAAACTGATCAAAAATCGCCAGCACCTGCCGCGCCCATGCCTGCCAGGCATCGCTATTGGCTGGGGTGCCAGCATCGGGCCGCTGCTCCTTGAGTACCTGCAGATAACCCTGATAACCCGGTAATTGGGCAGTACCCAGCACACAGGTAGCAAAGGCGGGATCCCCGGGTTTGCTCAGACTGCGCTGGTGTATATCGGCAAAGGTGCCGGCCTGCAGCAAGCGTCGGGCATCCCCGTCAGCGCAGCGATTCACCGCCCGCGCCAGCTCGCCAATGCCACTGTTACCGCGAAAGCGGTGTGAGTAACGCAACATGGCTGTCTGCTGCTCCAGCGCATGGGTTGTCTCGTCGCCGGGTTGCAAGTCGGCCTCAGCCAGCGACTGGCCGCTGACCTGCTCCAACCACTGGCGCGTTTGCACGCTGTAGTGGCCCTGATCGGCCCGCCGACACAGATCGCCAAGCACCGCTCCAGCTTCTACCGAGGCGAGCTGATCCTTGTCGCCGAGCAGAATCAACCGTGCCGAGGGTGGCAGAGCAGCCAGCACACAGGCCATCATTTCCAGATCGATCATCGAGGCTTCGTCAATCACCAAGACATCCAGCGCCAGCGGGTTATCCACGTGGTGACGAAAATGCCGACTGTGCGGCAAGCTACCGAGCAGCCGATGCAGGGTACCTACTTCGCTGGGAATAGCGGCCTTGACAACAGCGTCCACTGGCAGGCTTCCAACTTGCCGACCAATGGATTCAGTCAACCGCGCCGCCGCCTTGCCCGTTGGTGCGGCCAGACGAATCCGCAGTGGCTGCCCAGCAGCGACTGCGGGAGCCTGCAGCAACGCCAGCAAACGCACCACCGTGGTCGTTTTACCGGTACCCGGACCGCCGGTGATGATACTAAAGCGGCCACGGGCAGCCAGCGCACAGGCTAACAGCTGCCAGTCCGGGTTTTGCGTGCTGTCGGCGAACAGTGCCTGCAAGCGCTGCGGGAGAGCGTCCATCAGCGCCAGCGGCGCCTGCAAACGGGCATGCACATTTGCGACGACCTGCTGCTCATACTGCCAGTAGCGCCGCAAATACAACCGCTCACCGGCGAGCACCAGCGGCCGCGTGCCTCGCTCGGGCGCCTCGCTATCCACCACCGCACTGAGCCTAAGCGCTGAGCACCATTGCTCCAGCGTATAACCGCGCAACAATTGCGAGGGCAGTAATACGTCACTCGTCTCTGCATTGTCCGGCGGTAAGGAGAGCGCAAAATCCGGCTCGTACAGGGTCGCAGCCAAATCCAGACAGACGTGACCATGGCCCAGCTGATGACTGACCAGCGCCGCAGCGAGCAAGACAGGCGCAGCGCAATCTGGTACCTGTTCAAGCAGAAACCCAGCCAGCGCCCGATCCAGCGGCCGCAACCAGTTGTGGTTTTGCCAGTCATCCAGCAAGGCCAGCAAGCAATGGCTACTCTCCAGTTGTGTGCTCGACGCGGACGCAACGCCCAACAGATCAAGTTGTTCAGACATGCGCAGCCTCCTGTGCCTGGCCGGCAAACAGACGATCAAGACTTTCAATCAGTTCACGCGGCGGACGAGTGTGCCAGAGCCCACCACTATCGGCTTGGACCCCGCGCATAAACCAATAGGCGGCGCCGCCCATGTGCTGGTCATAGTCATAGTCAGGCAAGCGTGCGCGCAGTTGCCGATGGAGCGCCAGCACGTAGAAGACGTACTGCAGGTCGTAACGGTGTTCGAGTATGGCCCGGCTCATCGCGGCCTCGCTGTAAGCGCTGGCATCCTTGCCCAGCCAGTTGGATTTGTAGTCAAGCACCCAATAGCGCCCCTGATACTCGAATACCAGATCGATATAGCCTTTGAACAAGCCATTCAATCGATCATTACCCAGAGCAGGTCGATCGACAGCATCCAACGTGTACGCGCAGACCAGCTGATCGATGGTCGACGCCTTGACGTCATGGGCAGTAAAAAGAAACTGCATTTCGCTTTGGTAGTGCGCTGGCTGCAGCGCTGCCAGACTCAGATCACTGCCCGGCACCAGCCCCTTGAATGTCAACAGGCTCCCCATCCACTCAGTCAGATAGCCTCCCCAATCGCCCCAGTTGCGACGCTGACAACGGGGATACACCCGCTCTGCGCAATAGTCTGCATCGGTCAATTGCGCGAACCCTTCATCCGCCGCCAACTCAAGCAAGCCGTGCAGGAAGGTACCTGGCTGCGGTCCCCGGGGAAAACGGTGCATGTTCGGCGTTTCGCCTGTCCGCAGGGGCGTGAATAGGTCTTCCTTGTCGTCAGCGAAATAATCGGTGTCATGTCCGCCGATAAGTGCACTGTAAGATCCTACCCACCAGCGGGCGAATTCCGGATGACTTGGGTGTCTTTCGCGCAGGGTCAGCGCGGCAACGACAGGCGGCTGATAGCCCGTCTCGGTGACCACTGGCGCAGCAATCACTGCCAGGGTTTCTGCCTGTTCCCAGGCGTGCAACCACTCGCCCAGTTGCACAGAGCTTTGCAGTGGCTCAGCGCCGGCCAACAGCCAGGCCACTGCACTGTGGTGCAGCACCGAGGATTTACTTCGACCACTTTTCAGGTCGGCCAGACCCAGCCAGCATGCATGGCGGGCACGGGTCAGGGCCACGTAGAGCAGGCGCAGATCTTCACCCAAACGCTCGGCATCGGCCTGCGCCACCGCCTGCTCATCCGGCGCCAGATTCAGTTGTCGCACACCACCGTCATGCAGCCACAGCGGCTTCTTGCCATCAGCCGGTCGGCTATGGGCGATAAAGGGCAAAAACACCAGGGGATATTCCAAACCCTTGGATTTATGGATAGTCACTACCCTGACCAGTTCCGCGTCACTCTCCAGCCGCAGCACCTGTTCCTCGGAACTGCTGTCGCCCAGGTTAAGTAGCAATTCGCTCAGATGACGAATTAACGCCTGCTCACCGTCCAGCTCACGGGCCGCTCGCTGCATCAGTTCAGCCAGATGCAGCAGGTTGGTCAAGCGGCGCTCGCCATCGCTTTGTTGCAGTAGTCGTGTCGGCAGCAGAAAGGCATGTAACAGCTGCTGCAACATGGGTAGTACACCCTGGCGCAGCCACAAACGACGAAACCCGTGGAACTGATCAACCCGTTGCTCCCAGTAACGTTCATCCTCGTTAAGGCGTTCCAGCTCGGCCCAGCTCAGGCCTAGGCTCGCACTGGCCAGTGCGGCCCGCAACAATCCGTCGTTACCCGGATCGGCGCAGGCACGTAGCCAGCGCAATAGGTCCTGCGCCTCCAGACTGGCAAATACCGAATCCTTGTCTGACAGATACACGCTGCGGACGCCACGCTGAGCCAATGCGCGGCGAATACATTGAGCTTCGCGACCGGTACGCACCAGCACCGCCATATCCGCCGGTTTGACTGCCACAAAGGAGCCATCGGCGTGCGCAAAGCCAGCCTCATCCTGCTGGCCAGCGTTAAGCAGGGTTACCATGGCCGTTGCGCAGTGGTCGGCCATTTGCTCGCGGTAAGCATCGCCGCTCAAAGGCTCATCACTGGCCAGATGCCAGATACTCATGGCTGGCGCGGGAACGCCCTGCCACTGCCAGACCTCCTTGCGACCCTGGGCTGCAACCGATAGAAAGGGCAAGGGGTTATCCACACCCCGGGCAAAACGAAAGGCACCCTGAGCGTGGCGGGTCTCTGCCAGCTCGAATACCCGGTTCACCGCATCGACCATCGATTGGCTGGAGCGATAATTGGTATCCAAATTCTCATGCCGCCCGGCCGTGTCCCTGCGTGCCTGCAGGTAGGTGTGAATATCTGCGCCGCGGAAACTGTAGATCGCTTGCTTGGGGTCGCCAATCAGCAGCAAAGCGGTGTCCTGGTCATTATTCGCGACGCGGTATATTGAATCGAAAATGCGGTATTGCAGTGGGTCGGTATCCTGAAATTCATCGATCATCGCGACCGGAAATTGCGTGCGGATCACTTCGGCCAGACGCTTGCCGCTGGGACCTTGCAAGGCCGCATCCAAGCGCTTGAGCATGTCATCAAAACCCATTTGGGCCAGACGACGCTGTTCCTGTTCAAACCGTTCGGCTATCCAGGCGGCGGCGTGTTTCAGAGCCGGCTGGTCCGGCGCGGCCAGTTCGGCTAGCGCCTGCCGCAATAGGGGCAGATTTTGCGCGGCTGGATGCCTGGGTGGCTCACCACTCTTCCAGGCCTCAGCCAACCCATCTTCACTCAGACGCATCCAGGCTGAGTCTGTCAGCGCAGGGGCTTGCTGCTCAGGGTCCTCGGCCCAGACGCGCAGGGCCTCAAACCAGGGCGCAAAATAGCGCCGCTGCAAAATACGGCCATTCACCTGCTTGTGCTCCACGCCCTGCTCGATCAGCCTCTCCAGTTCATCCGCCCACTGCAGCCAAGGTGCTTTCAGGTGGACCAATGCCTGCGCGCGCTGGTTCAGACTGTCAACAATGAGGTCCTGCAATTGACCGCTGGCTGGCGGGAGCTGGTCTGCAAGCAGCGCATGCAGCGCACCCAGCAACCGCTCCGGGCTTTGCCAGTGCTGCGCTACCCAGTCGAGCGCATCACCGTGCAGCGGGTAACATTGTTCACGCCAATAGTCGCGCGTAACTTCTGCGCGTAATTCTCGCTGGTCGGTTTCCAAGGTCTGCTCAAACAAGCTCCCGCTGTCGAAAGCATGTTCGCGCAGCATGCGCTGACACCAGCTGTGAATCGTCGAAACGGCCGCCTGATCCATCCACTGTGCGGCGATTTCAAGCTTGCGGGCACAGCCTGGCCATTGTTCGCTCGGCGTCTGCTGGCACAGCTGGGCAATGATCGGGTCCGGCGCCGCCAGGTCGTGGCGGAAAGCGCGGGCCGCGTCCACCAGACGAGCACGAATGCGATCGCGCAATTCCTGCGTCGCGGCCTCGGTAAAGGTCACAACAAGAATTTCCGGGGGCAGCAGAGCCCGAGGGAAGTCTGCCTCGCCGCCCTGCCCCAGGACCAAACGAAGATAAAGCGCGGAGATAGTGAAGGTCTTACCGGTGCCGGCACTGGCTTCGATCAGCCGGCTACCGCGCAGCGGGCAGCGCAGAGCCAAGGGCGTCTGGGTAGGATTCATGCTTGAGCCTCCACTGGCTGGACTGTCAGCCATGCGTTTTCCAGCATCTGCGTCAGCGGCTGATACAACACACTAGCCCACGCCTCGAAGCCGGCCGCGTGCAAGCTGGCAAAATCCGGATAGCTGCGTTGCAGGGCGACACTGCCGGCCAAAGCGCCTATCTTGAAATCATTGCCTTCAAATTGCAGCCGGGTCTGGGCCAGGTCCTCGCTTAACAGCCAGGTCATGCCGGTTTCCAGCACCACTGGCAAGGGCTGTTGCAAGCCTTCCAGCCAGGCTTCCAGCCAGCCATGCAGTATTTGCTGCGCCTGCTCGGCGGGTACTGGCTGCAGTAGTAGATTAGCGTCCTCGGCAATCAGGCAGCCCTGTACGGCGTGGCCGCTGGCACAGGCCAGCAAATGCCGGCACAAGGCTGGCAGCACGCGCTTCCAGCGCAGGGTCTTCTGCTTGCCGTTACCGCCCTGCAGCCGTCCAGTCTCCAGCTGTAACAACATCAGACCCTCCACAGCGCTGGACGTCCGCAGGCCGCTGAGCCAGTCATGCAAGGCGATCCCGGGAGCGTTGACAACCAGTGCCAGTGGTTCGGCGACCGGACGATTCCAGGTCTCGGTACACTGGCGGTAACGCGCCAGCTGTTCGGCCAGTGGCTCGATCAGTGCCTGCCGACTGATTTCGCCAAAGCCAGCCAGGGGCAGACTGCCGCGGCGATCAAGACGCAACGACTCTCGCTCCAGCACGGCATCCCAATCGGCTTCTGGGCCGCTGGCCAGTGTGCGTTCAAGCAGCCATTGGCGGAGCTGAAAGCGCTGCAAACCATCCAGGGCAAAGGACTCGTCATCCTCGCTGTGCAGTTCAGCATCCCGAAACCAGACCTTGAGGCGTCGGGCGAAGAAGTGCTCTACCGGGTTACGCAGAAATCGTTGCAACGCGCTCAGATCAATGGGCTCGGTGATAACCACAGGGGGCAGAGCGCTGTCTCTGATTGGTTGCAGGGGGCTGTCATGCAGGACTCTCCAGTCACCGGCATAGCTGAACAGGGCTGCGTGACTGCCATCAAAATACTGGTGACTAAAGGGCTGCAGTGGGTGTTTGGTGGTCAACACATGCAGCAGATCCACGCTAGAATCAGCGCACTGCCAGCCGGCCCCCAGATGATCGCGTAGTTGACCAATCAAGACCGAGGGCGGACGTTCGCTATTATCGCGAATACTGCGTCCAACCCAACTGACATACAGGCTGTCGCGCGCCGAGAGCAGCGCCTCAAGCAAAAGATAACGATCATCTTCACGGCGGGACCGATCGCCGGGCCGGTAGTCAGTGGCCATCAGATCGAAATCCAGCGGCGCTTGAGCGCGGGGATAGTCGCCGTCATTCATGCCCAGCAGACAGACCAGCCGGAATGGAATCGCGCGCATGGGCATCAAGGTGCATACATTCACTGCACCCGCTAAAAAGCGCTGACTCAACTGGCTCTCACCAACGCTGCTTAGCCAGGCTTCAGCCACTACATTCAGCGGCAGCGCTTCATCGAGCTGAACGTCATGACACAGTTCCAGCCATTGATCGAGGCTTTCACGCAGCTGCCCGAGGAGTACCTGATCGGTTTCAGTCGCAGCCAGAAAGAACTCCGCCAAAAGCGCTCGCAATCGCTCTCCCCAGACTGTGGGCACAGCAGGTTCGCCCAGCGCCTGTTCGTGCCGGTCAAAGGCTTGCAGCAACTGATCCAAAGGACCAATCAGTGCGGCATCCAAACCGCCGATTTCGTCATAGGGTTCAATCGTGCCCCAGGCAGCAGTATTACCACTGGCATAACCAAGTAGCATGCGGCGCAGACCGAAGCGCCAGCTGTTGTTATCCAGTCCGCCGGGTAAGCCGCGGGCACTGAGACGCTCTTGATCCAGACCCCAGCGAATTCCGGCACCTTCGATCCATCGTTGCAGCGTCGGCAGGTCTGCCTCGGTCAGTCCAAAGCGACTGCGCAGGGCAGGCACATCGAGCAAATCCAGCACTTCGCTGACCGGCAGCCGATCGTGGGGCAATTGCAGCAGGTGCTCCAGGGCGATCAACAGCGGTTCGCGTCCGCGCTGATTCTGGTCAGCCAGGGTAAACGGAATATAGCGTCGATCGTCGGTTGCATACTGACCAAAAACAGCCTGTATGTGCGGTGCATAGGTATCCACATCCGGCACCATGACAATGATATCGCGTGGGCGCAGTGAATGATCTCGGCCAAAGGCGTCGAGCAATTGATCATGCAGGATTTCCACTTCCCGCTGAGGACTGTGGGCAATGTGAAAGCGTATCGACACATCGTCGGGCAATGGGGCAGGCAAACCGGACTCGGGCGCTCGAATGGTCAGCGGCGGCCAGTGACTGTGGGTTTCTGCCAATGACCGCAGCTCCAGGATGTCCTGCTGCAACTGCTGCAGCAGAGTTTTCCCGGTATTGTCCTCAAACAGGTCAACGCGACCGCCGTTGATCGCAGCAAATCGGGCTTCATAGCTGGTCCGCTCATCGTGCACATCTAAGAGGTTGATATAGTCGCGCCCTTGCTTGCCCCAGGCCGCCAGCAAAGGATGGGCGTGCTGATGCAGGGTGCTTTCATCCAGTTGCAGCGGGCTGCCGGGTTTAATGGACTGGCGTCGATACTGGTGTCTGAGCAGTTCGCGATCAGCGACGATATCGCCCCAATAGAACTGACAGGGGTTGAGCACGGCCAAGAGTACTTGGCTGAAGCGTCCCAGTGCGGCCAGCGCCTCCAGTGTTTGCGCCGGTAACGATGAAATACCAAAGACAATGACCCGACGCGGCAGGCCTGTAGGTCGCTGCGTGGCGCTCAACAGGCTGTCCAGTGCGCGCGGGTGAACGCCGGCGCGGCTATGGCTCACATGCTCGCTGCCCACATCGGCCAGCACCGCGCGCCATAGCGCTGGTTGCCAGCGTTCATGATCTTCCAGCTGCCGCCCGCCACTGCGTGCCAGGCTCACTCGGTCGTGATCGGCTGCCCAGTCGTTAAGCCAGTCTGCCCGATACACCTGGTACTGATCGAACAGGTCGGCCAGACGCTCGGCCAGTTGATAGCGCTTGCGGCAGTCATCATCGTCCGCAAGAAAGCGCTGCAGGGGCGCAAACGCCGGATCTTCCAGCAACCCAGGCAACAGGCGCAAGAGACGCCAGGTCAGCGGTTGCTTGTCCAGTGGAGAGGTGCCGGGAACGCTGTCTGAGTCCAACACAGCCCGATAAAGCTGCCAGAGAAACTGAGCAGGCAATTGCACATCCAGCGCTGCCGCGATGCCACAGCCGCCCTTCTCTGGATCTTCAGCCAAAGCCATCTCCAGCCATTGACCGATGCCATTGCTCTGGACCAGCACCACTTCGTTCTCCAGCGGCGCCAGCGGATGCTCTCGCATCCAGTCGACCACTAACTGGCGCAGGCTCTCCAGTCGGTTACCGTGAAGAATCATGAATCCGGGGGTAAGACTGGCGGCGTCCTGCATTGCTACTCCTGTATTAACCGGTCAAGCACAAATCCGGTGCTGATCTCTGGCCATAGTATCAGGGGTCGCTGCGACAGATCAGGTCGCGATGCAATTAGACCTGAGCGCCCAGATATCGACGTTCCCAGGGGGTGATTTCATCGAGAAAATGTTCAAGTTCCAGGGTTTTTGTCGCTAGATAACCATCAATAAACTCATCGTCGAAAAGCTCCCGGGCCAGCGAACTGCGGCTCAATCGATTGATCGCCTCGTGAAGCGAGCCCGGCAGTTTGAGGTGATCCGGCGCAGCAAACTGTCCGGCGACAGGTGCACTCGGCTCTATTTCATTGTCGATGCCATAAAAGCCGGCAGCAAGACTCGCGGCAATGGCCAGATAGGGATTGGCATCCGCGCCAGGCAAACGATTCTCGACGCGCCGGGCATCAGGCGTGCTGGCCGGGATACGCAAACCGGCGCTGCGATTATCCTCCGCCCAACATAGGTTGTTAGGCGATGCAAAAACATGACAAAAGCGCTGATAGGAATTTATGTTTGGCGCCATCAGCAGGGTCAGGTCAACCAGACACAGCTGCAGACCACCAATGAAATGTTGGAAACTGAAGGTAGGCTCGTTGTTACGCGGGTCGGTGAAAATATTTCTGCCGTGGGTCTTTTCGATCACACTTTGATGGATATGCATCGAGCACCCAGGCACCCGCGCCAGAGGCTTGGCCATACAGACGGCAATCAGACCATGTTTGAGCGCTACTTCATGCAGCATATGCTTGAACAGGAATGTCTGGTCGGCGATCAGCAGTGGATCACCATGCACGAAGTTGATCTCGAACTGGCTCACGCCCATCTCATGCATGAAGGTATCCCGGGCGATACCCAGCGCCGCCATGCCGACTTTGATCTCATCAAAAAACGGCCGTAGACCGTTGCTCGAACTGACACTGAACGCTGCATTACCCGGGTCGCGGCGGCCATCAATGCCGACCGGTGGCTGGAACGGCTGATTGACATCAAGGTGACGTTCAAACACAAAGAATTCCAGCTCGGTGGCAACGATGGGTTGCCAGTTACGCTCGGTATACTGGTCGATCACTCGCTTGAGCAAAGTTCGACTCGACAGTCCTGACAGCGTGCCGTCAAGCTCCACCGCATCACATACTGCCAAGGCTCTGGGCGTATCTGCCCACGGCAGCACATGCACCTGCTCGGGTACCGCACGCAGCTCCAGATCTCCATCGTCATCGCCGAAAAAAGCGGGCTCCGGATAGCCGCCCATCAGGGCCTGCAACAACACGCCGCGAGCCATCTGCAAACGCCGACCGCCCAACAAGCCGTCTACCGTCATCACCTTGCCCCGCGGAATGCCATTGAGATCGGGGGTAACGCATTCGATTTCGGGCACACCCGCCAAGCGCATCGACAGCGGAACCGCAGATAATGGAGAAGACATGAGAGGGCCCTTTTTTAGCACTGACCGGGATGGTCTGCACGAATGATACAGGGCGCAGTGAAGCGACGTCACCGCCGTATCGGCCGCAATAGGCTTTTCAGGCGGGCATAAAAAAACCGGCCTGAACACTCAGGCCGGCTTCTTCCACTCAATATTGATCAGAAGCTCAAGGAGCGATCACCCTGGTCGTCACGAATCCGACTGGGCAGGCCCATGGCGTTCAATAAATTGATGAACGGCTTGGGCGGTAACTCTTCGACGTTGACCATCTTCTGTACGTCCCAGGCTCCGTTTGCGATCAGAATGGCTGCAGCGACGACAGGAACGCCCGCCGTATAGGAAATGCCCTGACTACCCACCTCGTTGTAAGCTTCGGCATGGTCGGCGACATTGTAGATGAACACCTCTTTGTCCTTGCCGTCTTTTTTGCCTTTGACCAGATCGCCAATACAGGTCTTACCCTGATAGTCCGGAGCTAATGAAGAAGGGTCCGGCAACACGGCCTTGACCACTTTCAACGGTACTACTTCCAACCCTTCTGCGGTCGTCACCGGTTGTTCGGACAGCAAACCCAGATTGTTCAGCACCGTAAACACGTTGATGTAATGTTCACCAAAACCCATCCAGAACCGAATGTTCGGCACGTTCAGATTCTGCGACAGCGAATGCAGCTCATCGTGACCGGTCATATAGCTGGTGTGCTGGCCGACTACCGGCAGATCATCCGTTCGCTTGACCTCGAACATCCGATTACTGACCCACTGGCTAGCCTGCCAGGACCAGACTTCGCCGGTGAATTCACGAAAGTTGATTTCCGGGTCGAAATTGGTGGCGAAGTATTTGCCATGGCTGCCAGCATTGATATCGATAATATCGATATCGCTGACGCTGTCGAAGTATTCACTGACCGCGAGCGCCGCATAGGCATTGACTACGCCCGGATCAAAGCCAATACCAAGTATCGCAGTCACACCGCTGGCCACACATAGCTCCCGGCGTTTCCACTCGTAGTTGGCATACCAGGGTGGCGTCTCGCAGATCTTTTCCGGCTCTTCGTGAATCGCCGTATCCAGATAAGCAGCTCCAGTCTCGATGCAGGCCTGGAGTACTGACATGTTGACGAAAGAGGATCCGACATTGATGACCAGCTGCGACCGTGTCTTGCCTATCAGCGCCTTGGTGGCCTCGACATCGAGAGCATCCAAAGCATGGGCCTGCAAGTCACCGGCAACCTTCAGGCTGCCTTTCTCCCGTACGCTGTCGACTAACTGCTGACACTTCTCGACCGTACGTGACGCAATATGAATATTGCCCAGCACATCGTTATGCTGCGCGCACTTGTGCGCAACCACTTGAGCAACACCACCAGCACCAATAATCAGAACATTTTTCTTCATGTCTCTTCCTCGAAACGCCTCCTTGGAAAAGGCTTGGATAATCGCCTCAGGAGAGGCCGTTTAGGAAATCGTCGAAGCTGAACTCGCGCACCACTTCGACACTGCCATCGAGCTGACGCACCGCGATGGAGGGCATTTGTACACCATTGAACCAGTTCTTCTTGACCATCGTATAACCGGCGGCATCGATAAATGACAGCCGGCTACCAATTTCAAGCTCCTTTTCAAACTGGAACTCACCAAAAATGTCGCCGGCCAGGCAGGATTTACCACACACCATATAGCTATGCGCACCCCCACATGGCTCCATCCTGGCGGGTTGCCGGTAAATCAGCAAATCGAGCATGTGCGCCTCGATGGAGCTGTCGACCACGGCCAGATTCTTGCCATTGAACAGCGTATCCAGCACGGTTACCTCGAGCGAGGTACTCATGGTGATCGCCGCCTCGCCGGGTTCAAGGTAGACCTGCACGCCGAAACGCTCGGAGAAGGCCCTGAGTCGAGCGCAGAAGGCGTCAAGAGGGTAATCATCGCCGGTAAAGTGAATCCCGCCGCCCAGACTGACCCACTCAACCTGCTCCAGCAAGCTGCCGAAGCGCTCCTCGATCTGACTCAACATCTGATCAAACAAGGCGAAATCACTATTTTCGCAATTGTTGTGGATCATGAAGCCCGATACCTGATCGATCACCCCTGCCACCTTGTCGGCATCCCACTCACCCAAACGACTGAAGGGTCGCGACGGATCGGCAATCAGAAATTCCGAACTGCTGACCCCGGGGTTAAGCCGCAAACCACGCACATGATCGGCAGAAGGGGCAGCAAAGCGTTGCAACTGGCTGATCGAATTAAAAATAATCTTGTCTGAATTGGCCAATACCTCTGCGATCTCGTCATCGGCATAGGCCACGCTGTATGCGTGGGTTTCCCCGGCAAACTTGAGGCGACCGAGTTTGACCTCGTTCAGCGATGAGGAGGTTGTGCCGTCCATGTATTGCTGCATCAGATCAAAGACCGACCAGGTGGCAAAACATTTCAACGCCAGCAGCGCCTTGGCGCCGGAGTGCTCACGCACGTAGGCAATGCGCTGCATATTACGCAGCAACTTGCTCTTGTCGATCAGGTAATACGGCGTTTTGATCATGGCACAACGACCCTCCGCTCATTGCCGATAAACCGGGAGATGCCCAGCGTACGCAAAGCGCGCGATTATAGTGAAAAACAGCCCGGGCTTCGAGGAAAAATACATAAACCAGCCGGCCCGATGCAGCTAATAGGATACCTGTCTAATATGACGATTTGCAGGCTCCCGGGACACACCCCTCAAGCGAGACCTCGCACATGCATAATACGCATTACAAGTGAGCATAATATGCATTAGACAAATAGAGGCTGATCCTTATAAGGTCAGCCGATCAATAAAAACTGGAGTCTAAACCATGCGTTATCCATCGCTGCTATTGACCACTGTACTCACCGCAAGCTGCAGCTGGAGCGCAGCAGCCCAACCGAAAGCCGCAGAGCCTGTGACGGCTGAGCACAACAAAGCAGTTCTTGAGGTCTTGCCGTTTTCCAACACTCAGGCGTTCGACGATGCAAAGAGAGGCTTTATCGCCGAGTGGCCCGAAGGCAAGGTGATCGATAGCGAGGGCAACATAGCCTGGAACATGGCGGCCTACGCTTTTTTGAATGCCGATTCAGCGCCTGCAACGGTCAATCCCAGCCTGTGGCGTCAGGCGCAGTTGAACGCGATTCATGGCCTGTTCGAAGTCACCGAAGGCATGTATCAGATCCGCGGTATGGATCTGTCCAACATGACCATTATCGAGGGTAAGACGGGGCTGATCATCATCGATCCACTGCTGACGCCAGCCACCGCCAAAGCGGGTCTAGAGCTGTATTATCAGAATCGACCGGAAAAACCAGTGGTTGCAGTGCTCTATACGCATAACCATGCCGATCATTTTGGTGGGGTTAAAGGTGTGATCGATGAAGCGGATGTGCGCTCGGGCAAGGTCAAGGTATATGCACCTTACGGCTTTATGCAGCACGCCGTTTCCGAAAACGTCATCGCCGGCAACGCCATGACTCGCCGTGCCACCTACCAATTTGGCGCGTCAGTCCCACCCGGCGAGCGCGGGCATGTGGATACCGGTCTTGGCAAGGCACTGGCCAGTGGCCCGATCACCCTGATCGCACCTACTGACACCGTGCCGGATGACGCCACAGTGACTATCGATGGCATTGATATCGAGTTTCTGATGGCCCACGGCTCAGAAGCTGAATCGGAAATGATGATGTATTTCCCGCAATTCAAGGTGCTCAACACTGCCGAGATAACCAGCCAACAGCTGCACAACATCTACACCATTCGCGGCGCAGCGATTCGCGACGCCAGCGCCTGGTCACACTATATCGACAAGGCATTGGAACGCTTCGGTGATCGAGCAGACATTCTGGTTGCCCAGCACCACTGGCCCATCTGGAAGCGCGAGGAGGCAAAGCATTTTCTCGGCGTGCAGCGTGATCTCTACAAATTCATCCACGACCAGTCGGTACGGATGATGAACAAAGGCTTTCTGCCCGGCGACATCGCAGAAAACATCAAACTGCCAAAAAGTCTGGACCAGCAATGGTACGCTCGAGGTTATTACGGCACTTTGAAACACAACGCCCGTGCCATCTATCAGCGCTACATGGGCTGGTACGATGCCAATCCAGCCAATTTGGATCCGTTGCCGGCGCAGGAGAACGCGAGGAAAACCATCAGTTACATGGGTGGCATGGACAAGGTGCTGAAGCAGGCTCGCATCGACTTTTCTAGCGGTGAATATCGCTGGGTCGCTTCAGTCATGAGTCAGGCTGTGTTTGCAGAGCCAGATAATCAGGCAGCACGAGAACTGGGCGCTGACGCGCTGGAGCAACTGGGCTACCAGGCTGAAGCGGGCACGTGGCGCGGCGCCTATCTGACTGGCGCACAGGAGCTGCGCCAGGGTACGGCTGAACCGCGTCGCGGCAATGCACTCTCCCCGGATTTACTACAAGCGCTGGATGCCGGGATGTTCTTCGATCTGCTAGCAGTGCGCCTGAACGCTGAAAAGGCTGAAGGGAAGCACTTGGTGATCAACTGGTCACTGACCGATATCGACGAACAGTACCGCCTGAATCTAGAGAACTCCACCCTGACCCATCGTGCCGGCAGCCTGGCTGACAGTCCCGATGCGAGCGTCAGCATGACCCGCGATACCTTGGATCGTATCCTGCTGCGTCAACTGACTTTCCCTGATGCAGTCAAGGCGGGTGATATCAAAGTGTCCGGCAACCCCATGGCGTTCTTCGGCTTGTTGCAGATGCTCGAAGAGCCGCCGGCAAACTTCCCGATCATCGAGCCAGTCGCTCAATAACCGGGCAAGGCGGAAATATAAAAGCCGGTGCTCAATTCAAATGAACTGAGCACCGGCTTTTAGTTTGCGTAGAAATCAGAAGTTGTAGCGCAGACCTGCGGAAAGCATATCGATGTCAAAGTCGTCAGCAACTTCCTTATAGCGCTCGTACTCAGCTACGATATCGAAGCTGTCAGCAACACGGTAGGCAGCACCAACACCGTAAGACA
The DNA here is from genome assembly GCF_047631575.1 of Halopseudomonas sp. Taxonomy (GTDB): domain Bacteria; phylum Pseudomonadota; class Gammaproteobacteria; order Pseudomonadales; family Pseudomonadaceae; genus Halopseudomonas. The sequence continues at coordinate 139,718 of NZ_JBLIAB010000007.1, forward strand.
CTAACGACTCTTTCTCGCTATCACTGCCAAAACCAGGACCAGCAGTTGCACGGATATCAGTCTTCATCTGATGATAACCGGCCTTGCCAAACAGGCTGAAGCGATCCAGTGGCAGCGTGCCAACCACGTTTGCACCCAGGCCGGTAGTATCTCCCGTTAACTTGACTGGCAATTCCATGAATACAAACCGATCCTCAATCATGCCCAAGTCTGTGTACTGGAACTCAACGCCAACATAGGGGTTGAGCTGTACGCCAGCGCCTACCTTCCAGGCAGTATCCGTATCATCGGAAATATTGCTGAGCTGAGCTTCTGACTGGCCAAGCGAGCCAAAAAGATAACCGTTAACCTGCTCAGCAGCCTGAGCGGCCGTGGCCATTGAACCCATTACGATCGCAGCTATCAGCGATTTTTTGAGCATTTTACATCTCCATATGCTTATTAAAACTGTCTTCGTGACAGTGATCCCATTTACTGGGCCTCTTGGCCCAGACGGGTATCATACGGCCAAATCAAGGTCTTTCAACACAGTCTGGAGATAAATGTCAGGGGGAATGCAGAAGACCGTGGAGCCGTTCCACAAAGAATGCGGACTCCTCTTTTAGGCTGAATAGCTCCGGCGCAAACAGCCAGCTCTGGGTAACACCCATCAAGTGGATATACACCAGCAAACCCAGTTTTTTGGCTGGCTGCGAGGATGGCAATTGCTTGAGCTCCTGAGCCTTGGTCACTAGCTGAGACAAAGTGTCAACGATGTGGCTGGTCAACTCTCGTTCACGCTTGATCGTAGGTGCGATCGCTTCGGTCAGCTCAGTCTTGTTCAACAGGATTTCGAACGACTGACGAAACCAGACATCCGTTGCTAACAGCCCGAGCCATTGCCGCGTGAAGGCATCAATTGCTTTTAGCGGATCCGCGCTGTCTTGGGCGGCACTGTTGATCAGGTTTTCCAACGGCTCCTGGGAATACGCCAGTACAGCCTGATACAGATCATCCTTATTCTTGAAATGCCAGTAGATCGGCCCGCGACTGTAACCCGCCTCGGCGCCGATCATGCCTAGCGTGGTATTGGAATAGCCGTTGCGACTGAACAGTGTCAGAGCGGCTTCGATTATCTTCAGACGCGTTTTTTCTGCGTCTTCCTTAGTACGGCGCATGAATTATCCGCTTGCGGCACACCTCATGATCTTTCGAGCATGAAGTGTGCGGGCTAATATCAGAGCGCGTCGTCCGCCGCCATCTGCATGTAGGTGGGATCGAAACGCAGCTTTATGTTAGCGCTATCACCCAACGTCTTGCCACCGGGAAAGGCGATACCCACGAAATCAGCGGAACTGGCCCCTTCACCCAAAAGACCCTTCTGGTAGGAGAACTGGCGGACGCTATCCATGGCTTCAACTGCTTGCTCACTGGAGATGAATGCGACCGCATCGGCTGGCTGCCAGAACATCTTCATGCCAGCCAGTTGAGCTTCATAGCCCGCCTGATCAGTACCCGACGCTTCTCCCAAGAAGGCTCTTGCTTCCTGACCAGCTTCGCTGTCCGTGCTCATGATCGCCATCAGCTCAAACCAGGCACCGACCAGTGCCTTGCCCAGCGCGGGGTTCTCCGCCAGGGTCTGGGTGTTTACCACAGTCAAATCCTTGATGTGGCCTGGGATCTGACTGGAATCGAATACTTGATTGGCTCCGGGCATTTTTAACACGTCAGCAAGCAGTGGATTCCAGGTCACTACGTTTTCAACACCATCGGTACTGAATGCGGCCACCATATCCGCATCCCCGGTATTAACCACAGTCACGTCCCGCTCACTCATACCCGCGGTGTCCAGCGCCCGGGCCAATAGATAATGGGAGACTGACAGTTCAACCAGGTTGACCTGTTCGCCGGCCAGATCCTTGATATTACTGCTGCCTTTCATGACCAGGGCATCGTTACCGCTGGAATAGTCTCCAACGATCAACGCGGTGGTATCAATACCGCCGGCTGACGGGATTGAAAGTGCGTCCATACTGGTCGCTACTACGCCGTCGAATTCGCCTGCGGTGTACTGGTTGATCGATTCGATATAGTCATTGATCTGCACAATCTCGACTTCAATACCGTACTTGTCCGCCCATTTCTTCATGATTCCCGACTCATCGACGTACTTCCAGGGAATCCACCCTGCATAAATACTCCAGGCGATTTTAAAGCTATCACGCTCCTGAGCGCTCACCGACGGAACAATCAGCATGGTAGAAACAGCGGCCGTCATGAGTGCGCCGCCGAGCAGTTGTTTGATACGACGTTGGAATGCAAAAGGCTTTTTCATGTATCTACTCCTGAATGGATAAGGCGTTTGCCCGATCATGTGTCCAGATGAAAATTCCAGACTATGGGAAAAACTTTGCAAGAGGCGCGCCAGCTTCCGCCAGCGCAACAGGGTTAGAAGAATTTCAGGTACCGGTTTATCTCCCAGTCTGATACGTGGGTGTGATAACTGGTCCACTCATCGCGCTTATATTGCACGAAGCTCTCGAACATCGAATCGCCAAATACCTGCCTGGAAAGGGGGTCTGCTGCGAAGGCGTCGATGGCCTCTCCCAGGTTCTGCGGCAGCATATCGATACCCATCTCACGGACTTGCTGGTCAGTGTAGTTGTACATATTCTCGCGGTGCGGCAGACCAGGATCCATTGCTTCCTTGATGCCCTCCAAGCCGGCGGCCAGAATCATTGCGGCTCCCAGATAAGGATTGCAGGCGATGTCTGCCGCACGGCATTCAACACGCGCGCCTTGGGAAGGGATGCGCAACATATTGGTGCGGTTGTTATTGCCATAGCAGACGAATACCGGGGCCCAAGTCGAGCCAGACATACTGCCCTTGCGCACCAGTCGCTTGTAACTGTTTACCGTAGGCGCAATCACTGCACTGATTGCCTTGGCATGCTTCATCACACCCGCAATGAAGTGATAAGCCATGGTTGTAACGCCACAACCGTGAATATCCTCACCGTTGGCAGTATCAAACAGGTTCTCGCCGGTTTTCAGGTCGGCTAATGACATGTTGTAGTGAGCTCCGCTACCGGTGCGCGTGGCTGAAGGCTTGGGCATAAAACTGGCAAAGGCCCCGTGCTTACGAGCTATCTCTCCAGCCATCAAACGGAAAAACACCAGTCTGTCGGCCATGCCCAGAGCGTCGGTATAAGTGAAGTCAGTTTCGAACTGACCGTTGGCATCCTCGTGGTCAAAGGAGTACACATCCCAGCCCATGCTGTTCATGGCTTCTACCAACTCGCCAACGATGTGCATGTTGTCGCCCAGGGTGCGCGGGTCATAGCAAGGCTTGGACAACGAGTCGCGTCCGCTGATTGGCTCGAAACCACCATCGGCAGAATCCTTGAACAGGAAGAATTCAGTCTCGATACCGAGGTTGAACGTATAGCCCATGTCGGCTGCGGCGGCGACCTGTCGCTTGAGTATGCTCCGCGAGCAGGCTTCAAAGGGTGCTCCGTCCAGATATAGATCGCTGGCAAACCAGGCAAGATCAGGATTCCAGGGGCAGACGGTCATGGTAGAGACGTCCGGCATGGCAGCCACTTCATTGTCCGCAATATCCTGCGGCACCCCGTCTAACGCAGCGCCGGTGAACAGCTCTGAACCCTTGAGCATGCGTCCAATATGAGAAATAGGTACGAACTTGCCCTTGATGATGCCGTGGATATCAACATAACCGGCCAGAGCGTATTTAACGCCCTTGTCCTGCAGGGTTTGTTTAAGGCTTTCTGGTGATGGCTGAACGGTCATGTATGCACTCCAGTATGATAAAAGCGCCGGGGGTGGCGAGCTTGGTATGATTCTTCCATTCAACATACATGCCAGCATGCATGTATAAATCTCAAAAGGCATGTGGAGCCATACCCGCAGGACTTCATCAAAATCCATCTGGGAGTAGTAATAATGTCGGTACATCAAGGGCTTGAGCGGCAATTCCAGCTAGGCAATACACCCCTGCAAAGCGGTGAAATTCTGCGCGATGGCTGGCTCAGTTTCGTCCAGATAGGGGAGCTGAATGCCGCGGCGGACAACCTGATTCTGATCCCGACGTACTATGGTGGAACACACATGGGCAATATGCCCTTTATTGGTGCAGAGGGGCCCCTTGATCCAGAGCGGTTCTGTATTGTTATTCCCAACCTGATTGGCAATGGTCGCTCCATCTCACCTAGCAACTCACCGAATAATCAGTCCGCGGGGCATTTCCCCCGGGTCAGCCTGTATGACAATGTCATAGCTCAGAAGCGTTTGCTGGAGCACCATTTTCACGACGCTTCACCCGCATTGGTCATGGGGTGGTCAATGGGCGGTATGCAGGCACTGCAATGGGGTTGTCTTTACCCAGAAAAGGTCAAACGGATTATGAGCATCTGCGCTACTGCGCGCTGCTGGCCTCACAATCAGGTATTTCTGGAGGGAGTGAAGGCGGCGTTGATTTGCGATCCAGCCTGGCACGAAGGCTTCTATCATCATCAGCCAGAGGCTGGACTCAAAGCCTTTGCCCGGGTGTATGCCGGATGGGCCTACAGTCAGGCATTTTTCCGCGATGAGCTGTATCGCAGCCTTGGATTTGACAGTATTTCGGCCTTACTGGAGTACTGGGAAAAGGATCACCTGGCCCAGGACGCCAACAATCTGCTGGCGGTATTGGAGAGCTGGAAGTCAGCCGACATCAGTGCCAATGATGTGTATGCGGGTGATCTTCCTGCTGCTTTGGGCGCCATTAGGGCGAAGACGCTGATCGTGCCCTGCACGACGGACTTCTACTTCACCGAGCAGGATGCGGCCTGGGAGGCCGCGCATATCCCCAATAGTCAATGTGTGCCATTGCAGTCAAACTGGGGCCACTGTGCCGGAGCGCCGGGCCGTAACCCGATTGATACAGCTCGCATACTAGCAGCGTGCGCAACTTTACTTGAACGTTAGTGCTATTGAACTACGCTGCATCTTCAGGTCAGTTGTTCCTGCTGCGCCCAGCCACTGTAAATATATGTCATCGGGCGAGGACCCGGCAGGTATTCGGTAGCCAGGTCACCGATATTGAATCCGCCATCACGCAGCAATTGTGGAATGTCCCGATTCAAATGACAGCCACCGGCGAATGGCTTCCAGATAGGTGTAAGCCGATTCTGCCAGCGGCGCACGGAGGCATCCGGAGCCAGACCGTGTTCACAAAAAAGCAGGCGACCACCTGGTTTGAGTACACGAAGCATCTCGCGCAGAGCCGGCACTGGATCCGTGATTGAGCAGAGCGTAAACGTCATGACAATGGTGTCGAACCGGTTGTCTACCGCATGGATACCTTGTACATCGACGGCGATCATCTCCACTGGTATAGCACAATCTGCCGCACGACGAGAGGCTAAGGCCTGCATCTGCGCAGCTGGATCAACACCGACGATAGAGGTCACCTGATCAGGACGATAAAACTGAAGATTGAGACCGGTGCCAATACCAATTTCCAACACCTCGCCAACCGCCTGAGGCACGATGCGCGAGCGCGCTTTCATGACATCGCCCATGCCGCAGGCGATATCGATCATTCGCGGTAATACATAACGCTCATAAGGATTCATCAGCTCTTCCTTTTTGGGCTGAATGCTACGCATCAGTCCTTAAGCCAACTGAGCGTTTGCGGTTGCCCCTGATGCGCGTCGAACAGATGCCCGACATCCGGCACAGCATAGCATCGGTCTCCCCGCTTCGGCTGCCAGCGATTGAACTCCACATGACTGATGCCGACCTCCCAGGGCTCATCCGCTTGCCATCCGCAAGGCAACAACTCAAGCCGTACCTCGGCACCGATCAAGCTAATTGATTCAATACGCAGTGGCAGGTGAGCATGCTCCGCTGGCTTATCCTGCAAACGTACTTCGTGCGGTCGTAAGTAAAGCTGTATTGCCTCATCCGTGATGGGCGACGGCATATCGACCCAGGCTTCGCCTTGAACCAGACGTTGACCCTGCGCATCGCCGTTAAAAACGTTCACGTGGCCGAGAAAATCAAATACAAAGCGACTGTCCGGCTCGGCATATAATGCCTGCGGATTATCGACCTGCTCAATCTTGCCCGCACTCATGACCACAACGCGATCGGACAGCTCCAATGCTTCTTCCTGGTCGTGGGTAACGAAAACACTGGTGAAATGCAGTTCATCATGCAGCGCCCGAAGCCACCTGCGAAGGTCCTTGCGTACTTTTGCGTCCAGCGCCCCAAAGGGTTCGTCGAGCAATAAAATCTGAGGTTGCATGGCCAAAGCGCGCGCTAGCGCGATACGTTGTTTCTGTCCGCCAGACAGTTGCGCAGGGAACCGGTCTGCTAGATGACTGAGCTGGACCATTTCGAGCAGCTCACCCACCTTCTTGCGAATATCCGCCGCTCCAGGACGTTCCTTACGGGGCAGCACTTCTAGGCCGAAGGCAATGTTCTGCGCTACGGTCATATGCCGAAACAGCGCGTAATGCTGAAAAACAAATCCTACTCGACGCTCACGTACATGCAGCGGTGTAACATCCTTGCCGTGAAACAGAATGCGGCCCTGTTCGGCAGTTTCCAGTCCGGCAATGATCCGCAGCAGCGTTGTTTTACCGGACCCGGAAGGTCCGAGCAGCCCCGTTAGCTCGCCGTCGGGAATCTCCAGAGAGATATCATTGAGAGCTTGAAACTTGCCAAAATACTTGTTAATACCATCTAAGGTGATACTCATCAGCGACTGTCCGATTGATCAGCTAGCAGGGCGTGTTGGCGGGATTGACGCCACTCAACAAAGCTTTTCAGCAATAGGGTAAGCAAGGCAATCCCCGCCAGCAGTGAGGCGCTGGTGAAAGCCCCCACCGCGTTATAATCCTGATACAACAACTCCACATGCAGGGGCAGCGTATTGGTTACACCGCGGATGTTGCCTGCAACCACCGATACCGCACCGAACTCGCCTACCGCCCGGGCATTGGTCAAGACGACACCATAAAGCAATGCCCACTGAATATTAGGCAGCGTCACCCTACGAAACAGTTGCCAACCAGAAGCGCCGAGCACAACGCCGGCCTCCTCTTCCTCCCGGCCCTGCTGCTGCATCAGAGGGATAAGTTCGCGGGCAACAAAGGGACAGGTAACGAACACCGTGACCATGACGATACCCGGCCAAGCAAACATCAACTGCACATCCTGATCCAGCAACCATCCGCCAAGCCAACCGTTACTGCCGTACAACAGCAGATACAACAGGCCTGCAACCACTGGCGATACGGCAAAAGGTATATCGATCAGTGTAATCAGCACCTTACGCCCAGGAAACTCAAAGCGTGTCACCAACCAGGCGAGAAACACGCCAAAGACCAAATTAATCGGCACTGTCAGTGCGGCGACGAACAGTGTCAGCCCGATAGCATGCAACGTATAGGTGTCGGTCAGGTTATCCCAGAAAGTCTGCGCGCCCTCGGAGAACGCCTCGACGAAGATCAGCGCTAACGGTATAACCAACAACAACGTGGTTATTGTGAGTGCAAGAGCGATCAAGCTCCACTTAACCCAGGGTTGATCTCCGATACGCAAGCGTGATTTTGCTCGATTCATGAGTAACTACCGTCCATGCAGCCGTCGCAGATAGCGCGCTTGCCACAGGTTGATAGCGAGTAATAGAAATAACGACGCCATCAGCACCACGGAAGCAATCGCACTTGCCGCCGCGTAATCGAATTCCTGCAAACGTATGAAGATCATGAGGCTGGTTATCTCACTGACATAGGGCATATTGCCTGCAATAAAGATGACCGCACCAAACTCACCTAGGCTACGAGTAAAGGACAGCGCTATGCCCGTCATCAAGGCAGGCCAGAGGGAAGGAAAGAGAATACGCCGGAACACAGTCCAGTCCGAAGCACCCATACTCACCGCAGCCTCCTCATCCTCCGGTGCGAGATCTTCGAGTACGGGTTGAACCGTTCTCACCACAAAGGGCAAACTGGTGAAGGCCATAGCGACAACAATGCCCAGCGGAGTAAAAGCGACCTTGATACCCAGCATGGCAAGGTACTCTCCGTACCAGCCTCCTTCGGAGAAGAGCGCGGCTAATGTAATACCAGCAACCGCTGTGGGTAGCGCGAAAGGCAGATCCATCAATGCATCGACGATACGCTTACCCCAGAACTCATAACGAACCAGCACCCAGGCGAGTAGCAAACCCACCACGCCATTGAACAATGAAGCAATCCCGGCTGCCCACAGGGTCACCTTGTAGGAGGCGACAACCCGCTCATCACTGATCACCGCCCAATACTCAGCTGCACTCATTCCAGACGTTTCGATAATAAGACCGGTCAGTGGCAGCAACAGTACCAAGCTGATGAAAAGCAGGGAGACACCCAGACTCAAGGCAAAACCCGGCAAGACACGCTTGCCGGGGTTGTTGTTGCGCACTGGCGCTAAGGCGCCTATAGCTTTAGTCATGAAAGGAATAAATTATCTGCGTTGAAGTTGGTCAAGTTTACCACCGCTGGCGAAGTGAACCTTCATCGCGTTCTCCCAATTACCAGCAATATCCTCGATCGACAACAGCTCTACTTCAGGAAACTTATCAGCGAACTCCTGGTTTACCTTTTCGTTGTGTACGCGATAGTAAAAGCCAGCAATCAGCCGCTGGGCTTCTTCGCTGTACAAGTATTCCAAATAGGCTTTAGCAACTTCTTCTGTGCCGTTACGCTCAACATTGCGGTCAATCCAAGTCACTGGCATCTCGGCTAAGAAGCTAATCTTGGGAACAACAACTTCGTAACCACCTTCAGGATACTGTGCGAGGATGTTGTTAACTTCAGATTCAAAGGTCAACAGAACGTCCCCGATCTCGCGCTCTACGAAGGTAGTAGTCGCACCACGCCCACCTGTATCGAATACGGCAACATTACCCAGAAGCGTCTTGAGAAAAGCATCAGCCTTAGCCTCATCGTCAGGATAGGTTTTTTGCGCATAACCTAATGCAGCAAGGTACGTATAACGTCCATTACCAGAGGTTTTGGGGTTGGGCAGTACAGAAGTCACGCCGTCCTTAGCCAAATCATCCCAGTTACGGATGTTCTTGGGGTTACCCTTACGCACCAGAAACGCCATGGTCGAATAGTAAGGCGAACTGGCATTGGGCAAACGCGTTCGCCAGTCTTTCGGGATCAGATTTCCACGCTCATGCAGAATGTCCACGTCAGTCACTTGATTATAAGTCACTACATCTGCGCGCAATCCCTGGATGATCGCTTGTGCCTGCTTCGACGAACCACCGTGGGACTGCTGAATTTCAATCGTCTTGCCGCTTTCTTCCTGCCAATGCGCGCTAAATAATTCGTTATAGGCAGTAAAGAGTTCGCGGGCAATATCGTAAGACGAATTGAGTATTTCCTGATCTGCGGCCTGGGCTGGCGTCATTACCATGCCGGCGCTCAAAACTAAAACACCAGCCACGCTTTTCATGCGCCCCACTACTGATAATCCACCAGCCATAAAAACCTCTCCATGCATATTAGGATATGCAGATGCGTTTGATTAGGAGAGATAGCCTATAGAAATTAGCGGCATAGAACAATATCAGCTTTATACGGATTTTCTTATACCTTAAAACACTAAAGCATAAGGTTCAATGTTTTTGACTGCACAAAGTAAAACCCCGACCTGTTTCCAGATCGGGGTTTTGGTATAGCGCTTGACGATGACCTACTCTCACATGAGGAAACCTCACACTACCATCGGCGATGCATCGTTTCACTTCTG
>NZ_JBLIAB010000008.1:0-97613 GCF_047631575.1 Halopseudomonas sp.
CTTGATAGCAGCAAAGCGGCAATTCCTTGTCGCAACGGGAGTAAAGCGTGGATAAATCACTATACATCTCCATGACGGGCGCCAGTCAGAATATGCTGGCTCAACAAGCCCATGCCAACAATCTGGCGAACGTCAGTACCACTGGCTTTCGGCGCGATTTCGAGCAGGCGCGTTCCATGCCTGTCTATGGTGAAACCTTTCCCACCCGAGCCTACGCGATGACAGAGCGGCCGGGTACTGACATGGCCTCCGGGAGCATGCAGGAAACCGGTCGCGAGCTGGATATCGCTGTGGAAGGGCAGGGTTGGATTGCGGTACAAGCGCCGGATGGAACCGAGGCTTACACCCGTGCCGGCAGTCTGCAGATGGACGCCTTCGGTATGTTGCGTACCAGCAGCGGGATGCCGGTGTTGGGTAACGCTGGTCCAATTGCGTTGCCACCGGCCGACAAGATCGAAATCGGTCAGGACGGCACCATTAGCATTCGCGCAGAGGGCGAAGGTCCCAACGTATTGGCAGAAGTTGACCGTGTGAAGCTGGTCAACCCGGATTTGGCTTCGCTGCGCAAAGGGGAAGACGGCCTGATGCGGGTAGAGGGTGAGGGCGAGCAACCAGCCGATGGCGCCGTAAGAGTGGCTTCGGGCTTTCTCGAAACCAGCAACGTCAATGCGGTAGCAGAAATGACCGCAATGCTGTCCTTGGCGCGCCAGTTCGAGCTGCATATAAAGATGATGCGCACAGCCGAAGAGAACAGCCAGGTCACTAACAAGATTCTGCAAATCAGTTAAACCTGATCAGCCGCATCGCTCAATGATGCGCTAGGAGAAAGAGCATGCACGCAGCACTTTGGGTAAGTAAAACCGGTTTGTCCGCGCAGGACACCATGCTGACCACGATATCCAACAACCTGGCCAACGTGGCGACTACGGGCTTCAAGCGCGATCGACCCGAGTTCGAGGATCTGTTGTACCAGATCAAGCGTCAGCCTGGCGGCCAGACTACTCAGGATACGCAATTGCCATCTGGCCTCCAGTTGGGCACCGGTGTAAGGGTTGCCGGTACCCAGAAGATATTTACCGAAGGCACGCTGCAGACCACTGAACAACCGCTGGATCTGGCGATCAATGGTAAGGGCTTCTTTCAGATTCTGATGCCCGACGGCAATATCGGCTATACCCGCGACGGCAGCTTTCATCTGGACGCCGATGGGCAAATTGTTACTTCGAGCGGTTTCCCGCTGGAGCCGGCGATTCAGCTGCCGGATGATGTGCAGTCGTTCACCGTTGGCGAAGACGGCACAGTGAGTATCTCTGTGTTCGGTGACCCCGCCGCCCAACAGTTAGGCATTGTGCAGACGGCTAATTTTGTTAATCCGGCCGGCCTGCAGTCGATCGGTAATAACCTGTTTTTGGAAACGGCTGCCAGCGGCGCCCCACAGGCCGGCAATCCAGGCCAGAACGGTTTGGGTACGGTGCTGCAGAATACGCTGGAGAACTCCAACGTCAGTGTCGTGGAGGAACTGGTCAATATGATCACGACCCAGCGCGCCTACGAGATGAACTCCAAAGTGATCTCGACTGCTGACCAGATGCTGCAATACGTCAGCCAGAATCTCTAAGAGGAATAGCCTGAGATGAAATCCATGCGGCTTGCTCTGGTTCTGCTTGTTATCGCTACGCTGGGGGCCTGCGTACAAATGCCCCCTGCGCCCAACGATCCGTCATACGCGCCTATCATGCCGCGCTCACCGGCTCCGCAGGAGCGTAACAACGGTGCTATCTATCAGTCTGGGTTCGAGGTCACTCTATACGATGACAACAAGGCCAGTCGGGTTGGCGACATCATTACCATCCTCCTTGAGGAGCGGACGGCAGCGCGCAAGAGCGCAGATAATGAAATAAGCAAAAACAGTTCAACACAGATCGCTAATCCGACGCTGCTGGGCAATGTGGTTGGGGCCAAGGGCCTTAATCTGGGTATTGATATTGCGGGCAATCGTACCTTTGCAGGGGATTCCGAGGCGAACCAGACCAACAGTCTGAATGGTTCAATCACCGCAACGATTTTTGAGGTATTGCCCAACGGGGTCATGCGCATACGTGGTGAAAAATGGATAACTTTGAATAATGGCGATGAGCTGATCCGGATTTCCGGCCTGGTCCGCGCCGCAGATGTAGGCCCTGACAATACCGTGCCCTCTACCCGCATCGCTGATGCGCGCATTGCCTATTCCGGTACAGGTGCCTTCGCCAACGCTAGTCAACCGGGTTGGTTAAGTCAGTTCTTTCTTAGCCCCCTTTGGCCCTTTTAGGAGTGATCAGCATGCATAGTATGCTGCTGTGCCTGTGTTTGATTCTTGCTGCGCCCCTGGCCCAGGCCGAGCGTCTGAAGGATATTGCCAGCGTGGCTGGCGTGCGCACCAACCAGTTGATCGGTTATGGCCTGGTGGTCGGTCTGGTTGGCTCCGGTGACCAGACTAGTCAGACGCCCTTCACGGTGCAGACCTTTAATAACATGCTGACCGAGTTCGGTATCACTGTGCCGCCTGGCACGCGGATCCAGACTAAAAACGTGGCGGCAGTGGCTATCCATGCAGAGTTACCGGCGTTTTCCCGGCCGGGCCAGACAATCGATATCACCGTGTCCTCGATCGGTAATGCCAAGAGCCTGCGCGGTGGCAGCCTGTTGATGACGCCGCTCAAGGGAATCGACGGCCAGGTGTATGCGATTGCCCAGGGTAACCTGGTAGTGGGTGGCTTTGGCGCCGAAGGTGCTGATGGCTCACGGATCACGGTTAACGTACCGAGCGTTGGCCGAATACCCGCCGGCGCAACGGTTGAGCGAGCAGTCACTAGCCCATTCGCCAGTGGCGAGCACCTGGTGTTCAACCTCAACCGTCCGGACTTCACTACCGCCAAACGAGTCGTCGACCAGATCAATAGTACCTTTGGCCCTGGTGTGGCTCAGGCTCAGGATGCCGGCTCCATAACCGTTCGAGCCCCCCTGGATCCTAACCAGCGTGTTGACTATATGTCGATGGTTGAGAACCTGGAGGTACAGCAGGGCAATGCCTCGGCAAAAATCGTGATCAACTCGCGCACGGGCACCATTGTCATCGGCCAGAATGTCCTGGTACAACCGGCTGCGGTCACCCATGGAGGCCTTACGGTGACCATCAGCGAAAATATTCAGGTCAGCCAGCCTGGTGCTTTCACCGCCGGTCAGACCGCGATCACGCCCAGCTCGCAGATTAACATCGAAGAAGGTGATAGCCGCATGTTCGTGTTTAATCCAGGCGTGTCTCTTGACGAAATAGTGCGTGCGGTTAATCAGGTGGGGGCAGCCCCAGGCGACCTGATGGCTATTCTTGAAGCCCTTAAACAGGCTGGCGCCTTGAACGCCGAGCTTGTGATTATCTGAGCGAGGACGCGACCATGAGCCCGAACGGTATCAGCTACACCGATCTCAACTCTATGAGCGAGCTGAAGGCGGGTTCCAAGGCCAACAGCCCGGAGAATATGGAACGCGTTGCCGAGCAGTTCGAATCCTTGTTCATGAATATGATGGTCAAGAGCATGCGTGATGCCAACCAGGCATTCGCCGAAGGCAATCCGCTGAATACACCGCAGACTCGTTTCTATCAGGATATGTACGACAATCAGATGTCGGTTCATCTGTCTGAAAAGCAAGGTCTTGGGTTGGCTGATGTGATGATGCGTCAGTTGTCACCCGAGAAAGCGCCCGCGTCAACGGGTACCGCTCTGGAGCGCCCAGCGCTTACCACTGATCTGTCAGTAAGCATTTCGTCTGATGTTGATACGGGTGGCAGGCCGGATCAGTCTGCACTCCTGGCTAAACGTCGGCTGGGTTTTTCCCTGGGGCATGCCGGTATGCAGGCAGCGCTGGTAGCTAACGCTACCAGCGCCCCCGTTCCCAGAACATCTGCAACAATCGAGCCTGCCCAAGTATGGCAGCCATTGCGCGCTTTACAGGATGTCGCGCGTAGCCAGTCAGGTACCGCTGAGGCTATTGCTCAGGCGACGCCTTCAGTTACACCTGTTTATGCCTCTGCGTCGGGCCCCGTCCGTTTTGCCAATTCAGCTGAATTTACGGAGGCAATGTTACCAATGGCTGAAAAGGCTGCAGCGCGACTGGGGGTCGATCCGCACTATCTGGTGGCCCAGGCTGCGCTTGAAACGGGCTGGGGCAAGTCAATTATCAAGCAGCCCGATGGCAGTAATAGCCACAATTTGTTTGGCATCAAGGCGCACGGTGGATGGCAGGGCGAGTCAGCCAGCGTCATGACTCACGAGTATCGTGACGGCGCCAAAGGTCAGGAGCGTGCCAGTTTTCGCAGCTATGCCTCATTCGAGCAAAGTTTTGATGATTATGTGAACTTCCTCGAAGGCAACGGCCGTTATACCCAAGCACTGGCCCGCACCGAAAACCCGGACACTTTCTTCCGAGAATTGCAGCAGGCCGGCTACGCGACCGATCCGCAGTATGCTCGTAAGGTATCGCAGATTGCCCGGCAATTACTGAACAACTCTCAGGCACAGCAGGGTACGCAGATCGCACAGGCGGATGCTCGGCATAGTGAAGGCAGGGCATAAGCATGGCAGATCTCTTTGGCATCGGACTCAGCGGGCTCAAAGCCAGTCAGACCAATCTAGCGGTCACCGGGCAGAATATTTCCAACGTTAATACGCCTGGTTTTAGTCGTCAAACCGCTGTGCAGGAGGCTCGAAACCCCAGCTTTAGCGGTGCCGGCTATATCGGTAACGGCACTAATATTGTTGATGTTCAGCGTATTTATAACGAATTTATGACCAGCCAAGTCCGTACTAGTACGGCGATCAATTCCGAGGTCAATGCGTTCCAGACGCAAATGGAAGAACTTAATTCGCGGCTGTCTGGTGCTGCGACCGGTATCACTCCGGGTCTGGCGAATTTTTTCAATGCGCTGCAGACCTCCGTGGAAGATCCTGCGAGCTTGCCGGCCCGGCAATTATTCCTTTCCGAATCCGAAGGTCTGGCATCACGCTTCAATACGATTCAGAATCGATTGTCGACCCAGACCGAGTTCATCGGGCAGCAGATGGGTACATTGACCGGTCAGGTTAACCGTTTGGCTGATTCGGTCGCTAAATATAATGACTCCATTAGCCTCGCTGTAGCCAATGGTGCGCAACCTAACGATTTATTAGATGCTCGCGACGAGGTGGTTCGTCAACTCAGCGAATTGATCGGTGTCACTGTTGTGCCGCAGGATGGCAATAGCATTAACCTTTTTGTTGGGTCCGGTCAGCCATTGGTTGTGGGTAAGGAAGCATCAAGCCTCCAGGTCGTGCGCGGAACAACCGACCCGTCCAGGGCGGAAGTCCAGCTAGTCACTAGTGGCTCTGCTCAAGGCATCACCAACCTGATCAGTGGCGGTCAGTTGGGAGGCTTGCTCCGCTATCGCCAGGATGTGCTGGATCAGGCGCTGAATTCTGTGGGTCGCCTGGCGCTATCCATTGCTGGAGAGGTTAACAGTCAGCTAGGTCAGGGCTTGGATATCAATGGCCAGGCAGGTGGCCAGCTGTTCAAAGATATAAACAGTGCAGATCAGCTGGACCTGCGCAGCCAAGCAAGGCCAACCAACAGTGATCCGAACACCAAGCTGAATGTGTTTATTACGCAAACATCTGAGTTGAGCACTTCTGATTATGAAGTGCTTTTCAGCAGTCCGACTCAATACAGTATTCGCCGGATTAGTGATAATCAGGTTACCGGCCCGCTGACGCTTAATACCGACCCGCTACCTCCGGGTGGACCGCAGCCGTCAACGTCCGTAGACGGCTTTGCGGTTACGTTGCCAGCGGGTGGCAGTGTTGCGGCGGGGGATCGCTTTCTGCTGACACCAACGCGTTATGGCTCCGGTGCTATGGAGTCGGTTATGCAGCAGCCTGAAGAGTTAGGTTTTGCAGCGCCCGCTAGTGCCGACACTAGTCTTGCCAATCGAGGTACGGCGAAGATCACTCAGCCAACGCTGGTGGATGGGCCGCAGCCGATAGATCCGTCTGTAATGCAGACGTTCCTGCCGATTGAAATGCGCTACGATCAAACCGCTGGTGTCTTGAACCTCACTCCCGCCGGAGGAACGCTAACTCCTTTATCGATTGCCATCAATCCTGGCCAAACCAATACGCTGGAGTGGGAGATAGACGGCTATACCTTCAGTATGAAGATGACGGGAACGCCGCTTGATGGCGATACCTTTAACATCAAGTTCAACGAAGGCCGATCGGATAACCGCAATGCCCTCGCGCTATCCGATTTGCAGACCAAAGCTGTTTTGGGGCAGGCAGGCGGCCGTGCCGGTTTCTCCTTTGTTGACGGTTACGGCAATCTGGTTCAGCGCGTAGCTACTCTTACCGCTCAGGCGCGTTCGGACAGTGATTCCAGCAATGCTGTGCTCAAGCAGGTAACCAATAATCGTGATTCAGTTTCAGCGGTTAACCTAGACGAGGAAGCGGCTAACTTGATCAAGTTCGAGCAGTATTACAATGCGTCGGCGCAGGTGCTGCAGGTAGCACGTTCGTTGTTTGATACTCTGATAAGCAGCATCCGCTGACAGGTGACAGGCCATGCGTATTTCGACTATCCAGGCATTCAATAACGGCAACCAGGGTATTCAGGATAATTATGCCAAGGTGATTCGGACTCAGGAGCAGGTCAGCTCTGGCAAGCGTCTTCTATCCCCTGCTGATGATCCGGTGGCATCTGTCCGTTTGCTGCAACTGGATCAGGAAGCTAATCGTTTGGGGCAGTTCAAATCCAACATGAGCGCGGCCACTAATAGCTTGAATCAGGAAGAAGCGACGCTCAATTCGGTCACCAATATTCTGCAGCGGGTTAGAGAGATTACCTTGCAGGCAGGTAATGGCGCGCTGGACTCATCGGATCGGCAAGCTCTGGCCCAGGAGCTGACCGAGAGAGAAGAGGAATTGTTTGGGCTGTTCAACAGTCGTAATGCTCGGGGCGAGTATCTGTTTGGCGGTTTTCAGAGCCAAACGCCGCCTTTTGTCCGCAATCCAGACGCTACTTATTCCTACGAAGGCGATCAAGGCCAGCGCTCGATACAGATTGCTGGCTCCAAGCAGGTGGCGATTAATGATAATGGCAAAGATCTATTCGTTGATGTGGGTAACGTCAATCGAGTGGTGACTGAAGCAAACGCCGTTAACACCGGCAATGCACGTGTGTCGTTAGGAGTGGTGGAAGACAAGAAAGCCTATGACACCCAGTTCTATCCGAATAATACGCTGAGTATTACGATAGGTGCGGGTGGCACGAGCTACGAAATTTATGGTGATGCAAATCCGGCTGTGTTGCTGGCGTCGGGAACGATTGAGCCGAATGACGACAAAAGCCAGCAGATACGGGTAGCTGGCGTGGTGGTCAATCTGGATGGTGACCTGAATGCGGGTGATGAATTCAGTATTACCCGTGGTGCTGCTTTACCGCCTGGCGATCCTAGAATTGCTGACTCAGGGGAAAAGCGCAGCATCCTGCAGAATATCGCCTTCCTGCGCGCAACACTGGAAAACACGGGGAACTCCACCGAGGACAAACTGGTACGTCGGGATAAGCTAGCAGTCAGTCTGGAGAACATCGATAATGCTATGAACAGCGTGCTTAGTGTGCAGACTAGCATTGGCGCTAGACTTAATGTTATCGAATCGACCGGCGACGAAAATGCTGAGGTGTCTTTGATCAACACCAAGGTACAAGCAGAGTTGTCGGAACTCGACTACGCGGAGGCTTTAAGCCGCCTCAGTATGGAATCGATCGTATTACAAGCCGCGCAGCAGAGTTATGTCAAAATCAGCGGCTTGAGTTTATTTAACTTCTTGCGCTGAGCGTTGACGATGCAATTCAGAACCCCGGCGGTATTGTCGGCTTGCCACTAGCCAGCTTCAGGCCAACTTTCAGAATGGTGTCGCTGTCTACTGCGGCGACGACCCAGGCCTGGCCTTCCCATTCCAATTTATCCCCGACTACCGGATGGCCACCAAAGCGTTTACCCAAAAAGTCTGCGAGTGTCAGTTTGACGAGCTCCTCCGGTACGCTGAAACCATAGAACCGGCCTACCGCGCCCAGCTCGGCATCGCCCTCCAGAATGAAGTCACCAAAGAACCGCCGGCTTTCCAGGTAACTTGCGGCACGGGGTCTGCTGAAAAGCTTAGAGAGTGCGGGCAAATCCCGCGGTCGGCCGATGACGCACAACACGTCATTTAGAGCGAGTCGGGTACTCCCGCGAGGGTGTAACAGTTGGCTGCCACGAAATACCGCGGCAATTCGAGAATCATCCGGCATGCTGAGCTCACGCAATGCCACGCCGACGCACCAGTTGGCATTTTCCAGTTGATAAATCATCACCTCATATTCGCCCTCGACCGCAACATCAAGACTGGTGCGCTGCAACGGCTCGGGTTGGGGTGGAATTTCCACTCTGCAGAATTTGGCTGCCAGTGGCAGGGAAGAGCCTTGCAGCAGGAGTGAGACAAGCACTACTACGAACGCAATATTAAACAGTAGTTGAGCCTGCTCGAGCCCTGCCAATAACGGGAAGATTGCCAAAATAATAGGTACTGCACCGCGCAGGCCAACCCAGGCAATAAACAGCCGCTCGCGCCAAGGAAAGACAAAAGGTGCGAGACAAATCATGACCGCGAGAGGACGTGCGACAAAGATCAGAAAGAGTGCAATAAGGATTGCTGGCCCAGCGATGGGCATCATTTCGCTGGGAGTTACCAGAAGTCCCAGCATCAGGAACATGCCAATCTGACTCAGCCAAGCCATACCGTCCTGAACATGCAGGATGTTCTGCAAGTTGTGCACACGACGGTTGCCCAGGACCAGGCCAGTCAGGTAAATGGCCAGAAAGCCACTGCCGCCGATGCTGTTGGCGAATGCAAAAACCAGAATCGCGCCACTGGTAATCAGTAGCGGGTAAAGTCCTGTGGCAAGCTTGACCCGATTCACCAGGCTGACTAGGAGTATGCCTCCAGCGAGACCGCACAGACCTCCGATACCGAACTGTTGCACGAATGCGAGCAGAAAGGACCAGCTGACATCCTGCTCGCCGGATGCCAGCATTTCCACCAGTGTGATGGTCAGGAAAATAGCCATGGGGTCGTTTGAGCCAGACTCGATCTCCAGCGTAGCGCCAACCCGCTGTTTCAGGTTCAGCCCTTTTCCTTGCAGCAGTGAGAACACAGCTGCGGCATCGGTGGAGCCAACTATGGCACCGAGCAACATTCCTTGCAGCCAGTGCAGTTCTAGCAGCCAGGCTGTAAGCAGGCCGGTCAGGCTAGCGGTCAAAATGACCCCGAAGCTTGCCAGAGAAATGGCGGGCCACAGCCCAACCCTGAAGCTCTCGACCTTGGTACGCATGCCTCCATCCAGCAGAATGATTGCCAGTGCTAGGCTGCCAATCATGAATGCGGTATCCGTATTGTCGAAGCTGATACCGCCGAGTCCGTCCTCACCGGCAAGCATTCCGATTATCAGAAATATCAGCAGCAGCGGTATGCCCAACCGCGAAGACAATGAGCTGGCGAGTATGCTGGCACACAGCAGTAGCGCACCGATCAGGAAAAGTGTGTTGATGTAATCCATGCCGCAGGGCAGTCCATTCATGTATCGTGAGAACTCTCACTATATAGTCTGGCTCGCTGTTATTGGTGAAAATTTCAATGCTGTCAGTTGATTACGATAGATAGGAGATGAGGATGGATGCGGATTTCTGGCGTGAACGCTGGCAACTGGGGCAGACCGGTTTCCACAAGTCGCGGGCCAACCCTTTGTTACTCCGCTTTTGGGACGACTTGGCTCTATCGTCCGACGAGAGTGTGCTGGTACCCCTGTGTGGCAAGAGCCTTGACATGATCTGGTTGCGCGAGCAGGGTCACCCGGTGCTCGGTGTCGAGCTTTCGCGTCTGGCGCTGGAAGAATTCATCGTCGAGCAGAGCCTGGAGTGCACTTGGCAGAGTCAGGGCGACTTCGCCGTGGGGCAGTGCGGTGCTCTGGCTTTGTATTGCGGTGATTATTTCGAGCTCGACGCAGAAAAACTGGCGAGTATTACTGCAGTCTACGATCGTGCGGCACTCATCGCCTTGCCGCCGCCAATGCGCAAGCGCTATGTGGAGCATTTGCGAGCCTGCCTGCCGGGGGGCTGGCAGTTATTGTTGATTACCCTGGATTACCAGCAACAGGAGCGGGCCGGACCTCCTTTCAGTGTACCCGACGCCGAGGTGAAGGTTCTTTTCGAGGGTTGCAAAATAGCAATACTGCAGGAAGAAGAGGTGCTCGATCAGCACGCGGTATTCAAGCAAGAGGGCATGACGGAACTGGTCGAGCGGGTCTACCTGATTTTGGCTGATTAATCGGTGTCAGGCTTTTATCGCGGCATCCGAAAGGCTGCCATAATCCGTGCAGACATTGTTCTGGAGTAGCCATGGCGGCCGCCCTTGCTCTATTGCTTAAACTGTTACCGCTCTACATAACCGTGGGGCTTGGCTGGCTGGCAGGGCGCTTCCTGAACGCCAGTGGCAGTCACATTGCGGGCATCATGTTGTATATTGTTACGCCTTCGGTTGTTTTTTCCGGCGTGATGAGCGCGCCTTTGTCCACTAGCGTTATCTTGCTTCCTTTTGTGGTATTCGGCTTTTGCACTCTGATCGGTTTGATGCACCTGGTTATTGCCCGTGGGTGGTTGAACAATGCCAGCGCCAATCTTATTCCGCTATCGGTGGGGACCGGTAACACTGGCTATTTTGGTATTCCTGTTGCGCTATTGTTGTTTGGCGACCGTGGGCTGAGTATTTACATTGTCTGTTTGCTCGGTACGACCTTGTATGAAAATTCGATAGGGTTTTACCTCGCAGCCCGAGGGCGTTACGGTGTGCGTGACTGTTTGCTCAAGGTGGCGCGACTCCCATCTATCTATGCGTTTTGCCTTGCCGTAGCTCTGAACCTTGCTGATGTTGCCATGCCAACTATTTTGATTCCGTTGTTTGACAACCTACGAGGGGCTTACAGCATTCTCGGGATGATGATCATAGGTATGAGCATCCTGAGCTTTCGCGGCCTCGCGGGAGATATGCGTTTTACCGCATTGGCTTTTTTCGGCAAATTTGTTTCATGGCCATTGCTGGCACTGGGGTTCTGGTGGGTCGATAGTCATTGGTTAGAGATATACGATCTTGCGGTTTACCAGGCGATTTTTCTCATTTCTATTACGCCTATAGCCGCTAACACGGTAGTCATAGCGACGCTGCTGGGTACTGAGCCGCGACAAGCTGCTGGCACTACCCTGCTCAGTACGGTATTCGCTTTGATTTACATACCGCTGATGGTTTCTTTCGTGCTGCTGTGATCGACACGGCAAATTTCTTTCATGCAAAATGCCTGATGAAAAAATGATCTGTCATGCATAATGCAATAAATGGATAGCTTTAAAATATATAACCGCATGATATATATAGTAAAATATGTATTTTTTGACTGGCACGTACCCTGCAACATTGATCGGTAGAAATACAATTCGATCAGCAGAGGCAGAGCTGACAACTCTGATCACTACAGGGAGAACGTTCATCATGAAAGGTCGCGATATTGCCTTATTTGTTAGTATTCAGGGGATTTTGTTAGGCGCTGCATTTGTGCTTTCCTCAGGACAAGATGGCCTGCAAGACCGGACCACACAGCTTACTAAACCAGCGCAGATCCAAAGAGGGACCCTTACAACTCCAGTTCCTACGCAGCCGATTGCGCGGCAGATGACCATGCAGGTCCTAGACTCATTCCAACAGGTTGGTCGGGATAGCTCTTCCGCTGATCATCAAGGACTACCCAGCCACCAACGGCGCTGGGTTTTTTGAAGGGCCTGCCTGTTTATTAGTCGAGCGAGGTCTCTTGTTTCTTTACGGTGCCCAATTTGTCTTGGTTACTTTCTCAATAACGTGAGTACTTAAACCCTGCCTATCTTCTCGAATGGACAGGTGTCAGTAAACACGATCCACCTCAGCTTCTTCCTGCGCTTTTGCCCATGACACAACAACGTGTTGTATCTTTTCCTAATGCTCACAACGTTATGGCCGATATGACATGTAGTTCGTCATGAATCCTTTTTTTGACGTGACCTTTAACAGCAATATAGGGCTGTTGGCCATTCGCAAGCTACGTGGAAAACCAGAATGAATACATTCTTACGTAATATGGGGTTTCGCTGGAAACTGACTTTACCCATGCTGATTCTTGCCGGCATCTTTTGTCTGTTGGGCGCAGTTTCTTATATAGGAATATCGGATCTTTCATCGCGAATGGAGCGTTTCTCTTCTGGCCTTTTACCGCAGGCAACCAATCTTCTTGAGGCTGACCGGGACATGTATCAAGCGCTGCTGGCTGAACGTGCGTTGGTTCAGGGTGCTTCGAGGGAGGAGCGTGCCGCATTAGCGTCTGAGCATGCCAATAACATGCAACAGGCATTAGATCGAGTTCAGGTCTCAGCCGGTTTGGCGGTGTCATCAGACAGCCGCGCACTAGGCGAAAAGTTTGTTCTGGGATTTGCAGCATGGAAACAGGTCAGTACAGAGGTTGTCCGGCTCGCGCAAAGTGAGGCGTTTCAAGATAAGGGTCAGGCTAATCAGCTTAGCTTCGGGCAGTCAGCGGAGCTTTTTGGCCGAGCACGTGATCTGATCGACCAGATGACTCAGGTTGTTGATGCTGAGGCAGCGGCTGAACTGCAAGCGGCTAACAGCGCTTCAGCTTCGAATGCACAGACGCTTTTTATAGTGGCTATCGCAGGTTTAATTGTCTGTGCTCTGACAATCTTTATTTTACCGGGTCTGATCATCCGCCCAATAACCGATATTCTCGCGCGAATTCGTGATATCGCCGGAGGCGGAGGCGATCTCACCAAGCGTGTAGATGTGAATTCGGCAGACGAAGTGGGGCAGCTGGGCCAGAGCTTCAATGCGTTTCTCGACCAGCTGCAACTGTTGATCCGCGAAGTGGCAGAGTCGACCCTGCTGGTGGCTTCGGCATCCGAGCAGATGAGTGCCATCGCAGCCAACCAGGATCAGCTCGTCATGGATCAGCACCTGGCCATTGATCAGGTGAGTACTGCGGCAACCGAGATGACAGCAGCTATTCATGAAGTGGCGGACAATGCCCATTGTACCGCCGATGCAGCGCGACAGGCGGACCAGCAGGGCCACGCAACGTCCGAGGTGGTCGGACAGACCATGAACGCGTTGCGACGACTGGCTGGGGATGTAGCCGAGGCTGCGGGCGTCATCAATCGTCTGGAGCAGGATAGCGACAAGATCGGAGGCGTGCTCAGCGTCATTCAAGCGATTGCCGAGCAAACCAATTTGCTGGCACTAAACGCAGCAATCGAAGCTGCTCGCGCAGGCGAGCAGGGTAGAGGCTTTGCCGTGGTGGCTGATGAGGTTAGAACGCTGGCAGCACGGACGCAGGATTCGACCCGCGATATTCAAGAGATGATCCAAAGCCTGCAAACAGGCAGTGGCCAGGCTGTGAGTGTTATGCAGCGTGGCGCAGCGTTAGCCGCTGAAAGTGTCGCTCAGGCTGAAGGCGCTGAAAAGTCGCTCAGTGATACGGCACAATCGGTTGTGCGTATCAATGATATGGCGGCGCAAATCGCCTCGGCGTGCGAGGAACAGACGCAAACCACTGAAGAGATTGCACGTAATATCAGCGGTATCCGTGATCTCTCTGATCAGGCAGCACAGAACTCAGCAGAAAGCCGTCAGGCCAGTGAATCCATGGCCAGGCTCGCAGCCGGGTTACAGCATCAGGTGGGGCGTTTCAAGACCTGACCAAGAGGTTATGGAAGCACTCCAACAATGGGTTGTAAGTTCGCACCAAGCCGTTACAATAGCGCGGCCTGTCCAGTACAGGTTTGTTATGGTGGCCCCGCCGGTCCCCTCGCAATGATTCGCCGTTAACCTGGTCAGGCCCGGAAGGGAGCAGCCACAGCGGCTACATCGTGTGCCGGGGTGTGGCTGGTGGGGCTGCCACCCATCATGACCTTCCGTCATAAGATCCTTTTTGCTGTCCCGTGCATCTCGCAAAGTCTGCCCGCTTTGGTTACAGTATAGGCTTGTCTTTCAGACCCTATCGGACAGCAGACATCCAATGAGTTATCAGGTACTTGCCCGCAAATGGCGTCCGCGACTGTTTCGTGAAATGGTCGGCCAGACCCATGTGCTTCAGGCTCTGATCAATGCGCTTGATCATGATCGCCTCCATCATGCCTATCTGTTTACCGGCACCCGTGGTGTCGGCAAGACGTCGATCGCGCGTATTCTGGCCAAGTGCCTTAACTGTGAAACCGGCGTGAGCTCCGAACCCTGTGGTACGTGTTCGGCCTGCCGCGAGATCGACGAGGGTCGTTTTGTTGATCTCATTGAGGTCGATGCGGCTAGCCGTACCAAGGTAGAAGACACCCGCGAGCTGCTGGACAATGTTCAATACGCGCCATCACGAGGTCGCTATAAGGTCTACCTGATCGATGAAGTCCACATGCTTTCCAGCCACAGTTTTAATGCGCTACTGAAAACTCTGGAAGAGCCACCCGAACACGTCAAATTTCTGCTGGCCACAACGGACCCGCAGAAACTGCCGGTGACCATTCTCTCCCGTTGTCTGCAATTTTCGCTGAAGAACATGCTGCCGGAAAAGATTGTCGATCATTTGCGGCACGTATTGGGCGAAGAGATGATTCGGTTCGACGAGGAATCCTTGTGGCTACTGGGTCGGGCAGCCGATGGCTCGATGCGGGATGCGCTAAGTCTTACAGATCAGGCGATTGCTTTCGGTAACGGTGCGCTTCAGGTGTCCGAGGTACGCAGCATGCTCGGCACCATCGATCATGGGCAGGTATTCGGGCTGTTGGAAGCGCTAGCGGCAAATGATGCTCAGGCAATGCTCGCCGCCGTGGCTGAGTTGGCCGAGCAGGGTGCGGATTTTACCGGCGTACTGGGTGAACTATTATCGGTGCTGCAACGGGTTGCCATTGCTCAGATTTTGCCACAGAGCGTCGACAACAGTCTCGGCGATCAGGAACAGGTGCTCGGGCTTGCGGGTAGAGTCAGCGCTGAAGACGTACAGCTTTTTTACCAGATGGGTCTTCATGGTCGCCGCGATCTGCCGTTGGCGCCGGAGCCGCGTGGTGGTTTTGAAATGGCCATGTTGCGTATGTTGGCGTTTCGCCCCGGCACTTTGGAACAGGACGCTGTCACTGGCTCACCGGGAATAGCGCCGGGAAAGCAGACAGGGCTCAGCCAGGCCAAGGCTGAATCCGAATCGGCCAGGCCAGAAGCAACCGCACAGGCGGCGCCTGCGGTGGTATTGCCGGTAATCAGCGAGCCTGAACAGCCATCAACACCAGAGTCCGAGTCGGTGAATGCGCCTGTTTGCTCTATGTCGGATAATGTTACGAATAGCAAACATCGGTCACTCACCGCTGGCCAGCCCCTGAAGGCAACCACTCCGGTAAAGCCGCCACAGAATGAGCCGCCCGCTGAATGGCTGCAGGCAATACCTGCTGATCCAGTAGAAGACGAAAGGGATGCAGAAGACGACGAAGGCTTTGATGTTGAGCATTATTCTGGCGATTGGCAGTCAGCGGACGCCGTGGCAGCGGCGACCTCACCTCGGGATGCTGGTCCTGAGGACGAGACGTCTGCGACCCCCGTAGATATGCCAGCAGCAACTGGTCTGGCGGCTGAGTGGTTGGACACATTCCTGCGGTTGAAGCTAAGCGGTCTGACCCAGAGTATAGCTGCCCATTGCCAGCTAGTTGGCTGCTCCGGCGATACTTGGACGCTGCATCTTGATCCGGGGCATAGTGCTTTGTACAACGACAACCACCGGTTGCGTCTGCAGCAGGCGTTGATCGAGCATATTGGCTCTCCTGTTGATCTGGAGGTGCTGATAGCCTCTCCTGACCAGGAAACCCCGGCCATTGCGGCAGCGCTCCGCAAGCACAAGCGTCAGCAGGAGGCCGAGGTAAGCATTCAGCAGGATCCGCTGGTACTGGGTCTGATGCGCGACTTTGCTGCTCAGATTTGCGAAGGTACTATCCGTCCAATTGACACAACGACCCATTGAGCGAGGATAGCAGCATGATGAAAGGTGGAATGGCCGGGCTGATGAAGCAGGCGCAAGATATGCAGGAAAAAATGGCAAAGATGCAGGAAGAACTGGCTCAAGCCGAAGTAACCGGACAATCTGGCGCGGGTCTGGTATCCGTGGTGATGAATGGTCGCCATGACGTCAAGCGGGTTAGCATTGACGACAGTCTTTTGACTGAAGAAAAGGAAATACTCGAAGATCTTGTTGCAGCTGCCTTTAACGATGCGGTGCGCAAGTTGGAGAAGAGCAGTCAGGAGAAAATGACCGGTATGACTGCGGGTATGAACCTGCCCGACGGCTTCAAGATGCCTTTTTAAAGGTAATGATCAATATTATGCAGGTGGTGCCATGAGCTTTAGTCCACTGATTCGTCATCTGATCGATGCGCTGCGCGGTTTGCCCGGGGTGGGCCCAAAGACAGCGCAACGTATGGCGTTGCATCTGCTTGAGCGAGACCGTGATGGTGCTCGACATCTCGCTGGAGCGCTTGCAACCGCTATGGATGGCGTGGGTTATTGCAGTCGTTGCCGTACCCTCAGCGAAAATGATATCTGCGTCATCTGTATCGATCCGCGTCGGGATGCCAGCTTGCTCTGCGTATTACAGAGCCCCGCCGACGTGTGGGCGGTCGAGCAGGCCGGCGGATTTAGCGGCCGTTATTTTGTGCTAAAAGGGCAGCTATCTCCCATTGACGGTATGGGGCCAGATGAAATTGGTATCCCCGCCCTGCTTGAAGCGGTCGAGCGTAGCGAGGTTGCGGAAGTCATACTGGCTACCAATCCGACAGTAGAGGGTGAAGCGACCGCGCACTATATCGCTAGCATGCTCAAGTCTCGCGGGATCAAGGTCTCGCGAATCGCCCATGGTGTGCCACTGGGTGGAGAGCTGGAGCATATTGACGGTGGAACGCTAGCGCATGCTCTAGCTGGTCGCACCCCCATCCTCTAAGCCGATGTCATGACGAGACTGGCATTTACTCCACAGCACCGTTCTGTTTTTCCAATTCATCCACAATCCGATCATAGGCTTCACAGGGGTCATGTGCATCCGTGGTGGGATTGCGTAGTTGCAGCGCAACCAGTTGCTCGTAAAGCTCGTTTGCCTTGACTGGATCACCGTCAGCGATACGGTGAACTGTTGCTGCGACTTCTTCGGCTTTTGCTACGGCATCGTCAGCGGTGCAAGCGGCTGAGGCCGGGAGGGTGAATAGACCGAGTAAGCCGGCAGTTATCAAACTGGATAATGTTCTAGATAGTGTTTTCATGGCTGGCCTCAATGGCTACATTAATTGCAGACTTATTTTAACGGCATTCATTGGAGCATCCAACCAGGTGCGTCAATCAGTCTCTGCTGGTAAGGCAGGATTGACTGAATAGGTGTTGTGCAAGAATCGGAATCGATTTTTGGTTGCTATTGGGGCGTTCTCAGTACGAGTCTGATGGTAGCCAATTTGTCGTCTACTCCGTGAGTTTAGCCATGCACCGCCCTTGTAGTGTCTTGATTATCTTCTTTTTAATCCTGTTCCCGCCTGCCAGCTTTGCCGAGGTACTGATGGTCGGATTTGGCACCCACAAACCTCCTTACGTATATGAAGGCGAGAACAAAGGACTTGAGTACGAGCTGGTTGAAGCTGCTCTGGCGGATGCAGGAATTGAAATACATGGCTATTACGCTCCATTAGAGGGCTTGCACCGAATGCTCGCAAACAAAGAACCCCATGCAATGGCCACAACCAACGAGACCAGTGGAGTTATTGCGTATTACCGCGGGTCTTCATCGAGTATCACAACGTGGCGGTGAGCCTGCAGTGCAATCATATTCACCTGGGGACTATTGATGACCTGCAGGGTCACTCCATCAGCGCTTTTCAGCGTGCCCGTTACCTGTTGGGCCCGCGCTTTCTTGCGATGACTGAGGCGAATGCCCGTTATCGTGAAGAGGCGCGACAGATCACCCGGAATTTGCTGCTGTATGCTGGACGAGTCGACGTGATGATCGGCGATTGACGGATCATTCGTGGATTTAATGGGGACATAGCTGATTGGGTTGATGTCAGACAACCCGTTACCGAGCACACTCTGTTTCCACCGACAGGCAATCGCATGGATTTTACCAATCGCTCCGTGCGCGAAAGCTGTGACCAGGGACTGTCTGCGATCCATACGGACGGGAGCTATCACGCTATTACCCAGCGTTATGAGCAGTTCTAGTCGCTGCCTGACTGAATAGACCGCATCTCTGGCCTATCAGACGCTGCCCGGGGCCAGTGCATCGGTTAATCTGAGAAAGTCACAATATAAAAATAAAGCCTTCGCCGTATCGGCCCACGAATAATCGGAGTTTTCGCATGATTTTCTCGCGTACTCTCGCCGCCACTCTGGCGGTACTTTTGACACATCAGACACAGGCCCAGGAAATGCCCTCACCCGATACTGTTCGTCTTGACCAATTGCGGTTAATGGAAGGTTTTCCGGCCCCGGCAGACAAGCAGGTAACCGCAGACAACTTTCTGGTGCAGTTCCCCAATCTGCGTTGGGCATTCCACCATATGCGCGAGTTGCTGCCCACGCGCAATATCCGCCGGGGGCCAGAGGCACCCACAGGGTTGCCGGCAGGGGAAGATCTGCGCGAGAAGATCGACGCATTGAGTTTCACAGGCCCGCAAGGCGATTTCCTTACTTTCGGTCAATACCTCACCTCTACCTTCGCCGATGCCACGCTGATAATGAAAGATGGCAAAGTAGTCTATGAGGCTTACCACGAGGGAATGCCGGCTGAGAATCCCCACATGCTCTGGTCGGTCACTAAATCCTTTGGCGGCCTGATCGCTACGCAACTGCTGGAGGAGGGTACGCTCAAAGCTGATGCGCTGATAACTGACTACGTGCCAGAGCTTCACGGCAGCGGTTGGAGTGGCGCAACGGTTCAGCAACTGCTGAATATGACGGCCGACATCGACTACAGCGAGGTATATGCCGATCAGGAATCGGATGTCGTCAAATACGCCATGTCAGCCGGCATGCTCCCCAGGCCTGAGGACTTTGCCGGAGAGCGTGACCTTTACAGCTATTTGCCGACTATTGGTTCTGACGGTGCCCATGGTGAGCGCTTTATTTACCGTACCGTGCACACCGAAGTACTGGGTTGGGTGTTACGCCGCGCTACCGGAAAGCATGTGGCTGAGCTGATCAGCGAGCGCCTCTGGAGCAAGTTGGGTTCCGAGCAGGATGCTTATCTATTGCTGGACAGCAAAGGTACTGAGTGGGCGGGCGCCGGTTTGAACGCCAGCCTGCGTGATCTTGGTCGTTTTGGCGAGATGATGCGGCTGGAAGGTCGATTCAACGGCCAGCAGATCGTTAACAGCTCAGTGATAGCCCGCATTCGTGAGGGCGGTGATCGGGAAGCATTCAAGGCAGCCGGCCGTGATTTTCAAGCGGGCTATTCGTACCGCAATCAATGGTGGATCAGCCACAACGACGATGGTGCCTACGAGGCGCTCGGTGTGCACGGCCAGATGATTCATGTTAATCCGGCAGTGGGACTAGTGGTCGTGCGTCTTTCCTCTCATCCGGTGGCTACCTCGGCGGCCACGTTTCCCACAACCCGACCTGCTTTGGTCGCATTGGCTAATATGTTGCGCTAGGACAAGTACTATTTGAACATGTCTGCCGGCACGTCTCGCCGGTGGGCAAGGCTGGTATCCCCTGTATCGGGATGAAAGACAATCAAAACCTCGTCTTTCTCAATCTGTTTACGTAATCGCGATACCCGTTGCTCGAGAGTCGCTTCGTATCCGTTGTCTGTGCCGTCACGTGTGACAAAGTCCTCTAAAAGACGTTCCAGTGTATGAGGGTCCAGCAGGGTATGGGGTATCAGCATGTTGTCTACTTCCCAGATGACAGTGGCACTAATGATACACTGCGTGGCCGTTCATCAGTGCTTGATCCGATATGATTACTGATCCGTTGTTTTATCTGTGTGCCATACCCGCGGTACTTCTTTATGGCATTGCCAAGGGCGGTTTTGGCGGCAATATTGCCATTTTGTCCGTGCCGCTGATGGCACTCGTGATGTCGCCGCAGCAGGCTGCAGCCATTCTGTTGCCGATCCTGATCGCGATGGATCTCATGGCCTTACGCACTTTTCGCGGCCGCTGGGACAGGTCGAATCTTCGCATCATCCTGCCCGCATCACTGATCGGGGTTCTGTTGGGCGGGCTGATGTTTCGCGTTCTGGAAGAGGCGCACATCCAGTTGATGATTGGTGCCATTGCATTGATTTTCACGCTAAACATCTGGTTGCGCCGCGGCGATCCGCCACCCCGGGAAGCGAGCAGGTTACGAGGTAGTTTTTGGGGCATGGTGGCCGGCTTTACCAGCTTTGGTATTCACGCAGGTGGACCGCCGATCAACGTATACCTTCTACCGCAAAAGCTGGATAAAACGCTGTTGATGGGCACGATCGCGGTTTTTTTTGCGGTGGTGAATCTGGCAAAGTTGCCGGCCTATATCTATCTCGGTCAATTCGACAAGACTAACCTGCTGACCGCGCTGGTGTTACTGCCGCTGGCCCCAATCGGCGTCCGTATGGGGTTCTGGCTGTTGCAGCGCAGCAATGAGAAGCTGATCTACCAGTTGTGCTATGTATTTCTGTTTTTGACCGGTGGCCGGTTGTTTTACCAGGGTGCTACCGGTTTATACCCGGGCTGAGCAGACGGTCGATGACCGCGTACAAGGCTTGCGCCTGCAGCGGTTTGGCTAAATAGACATCCATGCCAGCCTTGGCTCCGGCCTCCCGATGGATATCTAACACGTGAGCTGTCAGTGCAACGATGGTAACGGCTGGTAGTTGAGTGCTACGTTCATAGGCGCGGATCTGACGCGTGGCTTCAAATCCGTCCATGTGTGGCATCTCCCCATCCATCAGAACCAGTTGAAAACGCTGGGCGTCGGCCTTGTACAAATGCACGGCCTCGGCTCCGTCATTTGCCAGCACAACAGTACAGTCATATCGTTCTAGCAAACCACGCACGACCATCTGGTTGACAGGATTGTCTTCAGCGACCAACACGGTTATCCGATCGACTCTGGCTTGGCGGCGGAGAGTGGCGCGCTGCGGCTCGTCTGCCTGGACCGCTTTGGAGGATCTAGTGAGTGTATCTAGTGCCTCTCTCAGGCGATCTGGCGTGACTGGCGATCGGCAAGTCGAAACTACGTTGTCATTGGTGGCGCTTTGATTGTCTGGGGTTGCCACAGAGCTCAGCAGTAGCGACGGTTGGCGGCGTTCTGCCAAGAGGGTTTCAAGGCGCGAGAGGTCGGTTGTATTCATTCCTGCGGTCGAGACTACCAGCAGACAGTCATCGGGTGGTTTCGCAAGATACTCATTTGCCAGAAGAGTCTGCACACTCAATCCCAGTCGTATTAACATTGCGCCATAGCACTCCAGTGCGGCTTGATCGCTGCCGATCAGCATGGCGAAGCCGGACAGGGGCACCTGATTTTGATTGCTCGTTGAGCCTTCGACAGTACCCAAGGAGAGCTCAAAGGAAAATGTCGAGCCTTCGTCCAAGGCGCTGGTGATTTCAATTCGGCTGCCCATAAGGGCGGCCAGTTCCTGGCTAATAGCCAGCCCAAGGCCGCTACCGCCATAGCGACGCGTGGTGCTGCTATCGGCTTGGGTGAACGAGTCGAATAGTTCGTTCTGGGTCTCTGGACCTATCCCTATACCGGTGTCTGTGACCTGAAATTGCAGTAAGCAGTATCCTTGAGTCTGGTTGTTATCACGCCGGCTTACCTGCAGTGTAACGTGACCACGACTGGTGAATTTCATACCATTACCAAGCAGGTTGAGTAGTATCTGATTGAGCCGGGTGGGGTCCCCTATCACTTTGCGTGGTACTTGCGGGTCTATACAGCAGTAGAGCTCCAGCTGCTTGGCAACGGCTTGCGCAGTAAACAGGCTGCACGTACTTGAAAGGAGCTCTTCGAGATCAAACTCGATTTGTTCGAGCTGCACATGTCCGGACTCGATACGGGCATAATCCAGGACAGCATTAATGACCGACATCAAGGTGTTGCCGGAGCTGTTGATTGTATCTACATAGAACTGCTGGGTTTGGTTTAGCGGGGTATGGTGCAACAGGTGGAGCATCCCGAGCACACCGTTCAGTGGCGTGCGTATCTCGTGGCTCATCTTCGCGAGAAAACGTCCTTTGGCGCGCGCTTCCAAGCGGGCCTGTCGGGCTTGCTCATCAGCCTTGAAACGGGCTTCCTTAAGGGTTCTAATTCGGTCAGCCAGGCCCAGCGAAAGGATAAAAAGCTCCAGACAGATGCCCAGTTTGACCCAGTCTGTGCCATAGGAAACCGCCAGTTCGTAACCTAGGGAGCCGACTGTTGACAGCATCAGGGAGCCAAGCAAAACACTCCATGCCAGAGTGTAATACAAGCCATAACGAAATCCCTGACGCCAGACGTAAATGCCGGTTGCCAGCAGAATTGCGGAGGTACTCAACACGAATAAACTGGCTAGGAGGTTATAGGCTGCTAAACCGATTAGCGGAAAACTCAGCAGTGTGATGGCCACCAAAATGATCACACTCAAGAGCAGTCGATCAATTCGGTGAAAATGCGCGGCGGTGTG
Source organism: Halopseudomonas sp. (assembly GCF_047631575.1). Taxonomy (GTDB): domain Bacteria; phylum Pseudomonadota; class Gammaproteobacteria; order Pseudomonadales; family Pseudomonadaceae; genus Halopseudomonas. The sequence continues at coordinate 22,852 of NZ_JBLIAB010000008.1, forward strand.
CAAGAAGTGTCTGCTGAACTGAGTAGCGACAATACAGTGCAAAAACATCAGGCTGTAGATTGAGCCCGACTGGATGCCGATGCTCATTGGCAGCCATTTCCATAGCAACCCATCGAAGGCTGCCATAAATAGAAGCATGTTCAGAGTGTATATCAGGTACCAGAAATAACTGGTTTCGCGTAGTGACGCGAACAGGAACAAGTTGTAGGCGAACAGACCAAGTAAAACGCCATAGAACACACCATGGGCCAGTGAACTGATTTCCAGTCGTGCGGCTGCGGCCGGCCAGGTCGCAAAGTACAGCGGGACGAAAACGGTGCTACTGGATTCAACACGCACATAAATCCGGTTGATACCGGAGGGCAAAGAAATAGTCAGCCAGGGGTTGCGTACCTGCAAAGGTCGTTCTTCAAGCAGCAGATGATCGCCGCTTTTCTGGTGGTGCATTCTGCGTTGCGGGTCGATATGGAATAGCTCGACGCGGTCCAGGATCGGGTAGTTGATCTCCAAAACGCCATCGAGCGCTTGCTCTGTGCGGTTATCCAGCAGAACCGTCAGCCACCAGGCTGATGTGTTCTTGCCCTTGTTGATATGAGTGCCTGTAACGGGTTGCCAGGGCAGGTTTGCATCGTCACCCAGTTGGCTGACAACGTATTGCTGTTGGGGGTCTTCGAGCACCAGAGCATGCCTGGCAAGGTTGAGGCGAACGTTTGCCTTGTCGAGCACGACGATAGCGCCCGGCGCGGTCGGTTTTCCGTGCACTGCATTGTCTAGCGCGCTGACCTGTGCCGGCAACAGCAGCAAGTACATACAACAAATAAGCAGCCATCGTAACGAAAACATTGGATGCATGCCTTGGGGCGCCGCCGGTTCTTCGGTTTGTTCTATCGACGGGCTTTACTGAATGCTAGCACAGCAATGGTAGAAACGTGTACAGGCTGAAAGTGGCGCAGGTCGGGGGAGAAAAGCTCAGGAGTAGGCTCAGGTACCACGGATCAACTGGCGGAGTAAAAAGCGGTTTGGATGGACTGCTTTCATTAGGTCAGAGGGTAATGGCATCGGTTCATTCTCGAGTAAGGCCGCAATAATCTCACCACTGAGCGGACAGCTTATCAGTCCCCGTGAACCATGTGCCGCATTGATGTAAAGACCTGTATGCCAGGGTGATGGTGTATCGGGTCTTTTCGATGCGTCCTTCGCAAGCGCCGCATAATCCTCACGGAATTGTTCGGCTTGAACGACCGGTCCAATAAGGGGTAAATAGTCAGGTGTAGTACAGCGCAGGGCAGCTCTCGCCTTGAGAGTCGCTGGATCCAGCTGACCATCACCGGCCAGAGCCTCTTCAAATTCAGGTGAGAGGCTGGAGAGTAACGCCAGGTTACTGACATTCTCCTCCACACTGGGTTCGGTATCAGAGCGGTCAAAGCGAAAGCTGGCGCCAAGGAAGTGCTCCTCACCGCGCGCCGGCGATACGTACCCATCGCCACACAGTACGCTGCGTAAAGCCTGGCTTTGAGCATTTGCGCGCAGGTGGGTTATCTGGCCGCGTATGGTCTTCAGGGGTAGGTGGGCGGTCTGCGTAAAACGCTGGCTGTCCCCTGCGCTGCAAATAATGGCAATAGCAGCGTCAGCGATTGTCTGACCTTGTTCATCGATTGCATGCCAGCGCGCGTCACGCTGTTGCAGCGTCAACGCTTCCTGACAGGTTGACAGCGTGATGCCGGCCTTTAGCAGTAGAGCTCTACAGAAAGCGGGTGGGTTGACCCAGCCCCCCTCGGGAAAGAACAGGCCGCCGTTAGCAACCTTCACGCCGGCAATCCGACTTGCCTCTCCACTGTTCACGCCATACAGAAAGTTTGCTGGGTACCCCTGTGTAGCCAGGGCCTGCAAGCGGGTTTGCTCTTTGGCATTACCGCTGAGTTGCAGCACCCCACAGGCTGCCCAGCCATCACCGTCCTGCGCAAGGAGCTGGTGCAGAATGCGCAGACTGTAGGCGTAGCTGGTTTGGACAAAACGCGAGAGGGGGGTCTGGTGGGGCGACAGTTTGCAGTAGAGAATGCCTTGAGGGTTGCCTGATGCCTCCCGGGCTTCACCGGCATGGCGCTCTATAACGGTTACCGCCCAGCCCCGTTGAGCCAAGGCAAACGCCGTACTGCAGCCGGCTAGTCCTGCGCCAATGATCAGCGCCCGGCGCTCACGGATGAGCGCCGGCGGTCGATTAAACCACGGAGGTGTCCAGTCACGTGCGGCCAGGGTATCGATTCGGCCGGTGAGCAACTCACGTTTGCCGTCATGTGCTTTTACAGTTTCCAGCTTGAATCCAGCATCAGTCAGGCCTTGACGTACGTCTTCTGCGCTGGTGAACGTGGCGATAGTGGTGCCTGGCCGAGCCAACCGAGCCATCTGCCGGTAGAGTGCGGATTGCCACATGTCAGGGTTTTTTGCCGGGGCAAAACCATCCAGAAACCAGGCATCAACTTTGGCGTCGAGGTACGGCAATAATTGGAGTGCATCGCCAATCATCAACGTCAGCGTGATCCGGCCGTTAGCAAGGACGAAGTGTTGCCAGCCGGGTGCAGGCGAGGTGTATTGCTCGAGTAGTTGCGTGGACCATGGAGTCAATTCGGGCCATAACCCATGGGCGCGTTGCAGATCAGTAGCGCTGAGGGGGGATATTTCGACACTGACGAAATGCAGTCGGGCGTCAGCTGGCGCCATACGGTCCCAGAGTTGCCACGCGCAGAGAAAATTCAAACCCGTACCAAAACCCGTTTCCGCGATGCAGAACCTGTCGCCCGCGAGCAATGTCTGCCATCGCTGCTCTAGCTGATTGTGCCGCAGAAAAACGTCCCTGCTTTCATCCATGCCGTCATCGCGAGAATAATAGATATCGCCGAAATGCTCAGAGATAGGTCGTCCGTCTTCGGTCCAGTTCAGCTGGGCAAGGGGGTAAGGCAAGTTCACGTGAGCTCCAATGACCCAGGGATGTGTGCGTCATTGTACTGCTAAGCAGCTGGAGAAAAGCGTAAAACCACCCTGTCAGGCAGCGCCACCCCAGTTGATGTTGGGCAGGATCAACAGCAGCCAGGTGGCTGCGAATACCAGGCCGACTGATGAAAACCGTGTTCTGATCGGCTTTTTCATGGCAAGCGCCTTCTTGGTTCGTTTATTTTTGTTATGCGCAGTGGTGAGCATCGCAATGCGCTATGGCGGCGCCACTTAATGTCTGCAGCGCTATTGTGACTTGATGATAGATGCTCTGGCAATGCTGCATTAGACCAATTGGCTACATGCATTACAGGGCAAGTCGCGAACGGCTATGTATATGAAATCAAAGTGACATCTTTTTCGGGTACGCGTGGGTTGCGAGGCCCACGAGCACAACGGCGCAAGCTTTGGTCAGCGCGATTGAGCGTTTTGGTCATTGTTCCGATACCTCTGAAAGGTAGGGTAGTTATATGGCCCTATTGGAGAGACCTGATGACTGAGGCGATGATTTTTGATGCGGTGCGCACGCCCCGCGGCAAGGGACGTAAGGACGGGTCGCTGTATAGCGTCAAGCCCGTTAACTTAATGGCCGGATTGCTGCGCACTTTACAGCAGCGCAACGATCTGGATACCAGTCAGGTGGATGATATCGTTCTGGGCTGTGTCACGCCGGTGGGTGATCAGGGCGCCGATATTGCCAAGACCGCCGCGCTGGCGGCGGACTGGGACGACTGCGTCGCGGGTGTGCAGATCAATCGCTTCTGCGCATCAGGTCTTGAGGCAGTGAACCTATGCGCCATGAAGGTTCGCTCAGGATTTGAAGATCTGGTCGTGGCAGGCGGGGTGGAGTCCATGTCGCGGGTGCCGATGGGCTCCGATGGGGGTGCCTGGGCGATGGATCCCGAGGTCAATATGCATACCCGCTTTGTGCCCCAGGGCATCGGCGCAGATCTGATTGCCACACTGGAAGGCTTCAGCCGTGAGGATGTCGATGCCTTTGCCTTGCGCTCGCAGCACAAAGCCGCCCGTGCCCGAGCCGAGCACGCTTTTGCGCGAACGCTGGTACCTGTTACTGATCAAAATGGCATTATGTTACTGGACAACGACGAGTTTATCCGCCCTGACAGCACACTGGTCGGCTTGGGTGCCCTGAAACCGAGCTTTGAGGCGATGGGTCGGATGGGTTTCGATGCCTCGGCTCTACAGCGTTATCCGCAGGTCGAACGTATCCATCACGTGCATACGCCGGGTAACAGCTCGGGAATCGTCGATGGTGCGGTTGCTATGCTGATTGGCTCCCAAGCAAAGGGTGAGGCATTGGGTCTTACTGCGCGAGGGCGCATCGTAGCGACCGCTGTGACCAGTACCGATCCGACCATCATGCTTACGGGTCCGGCACCTGCGACCCGTAAGGTGTTGGCGCGGGCGGGGATGACGATCGACGAAATTGATCTGTTTGAAGTGAACGAGGCGTTTGCATCCGTCGTCATGCGTTTCATGCGCGAGATGCAGGTCCCCGAGGGGAAAATCAACGTCAACGGCGGCAGTATTGCAATGGGCCATCCATTGGGCGCCACGGGCTGCATCATCCTCGCTACGCTGCTCGACGAACTGGAGCGGCGCAATCTGCGTTACGGCCTGGCCACGCTTTGCGTTGGCGGCGGTATGGGTATCGCTACCATCATCGAACGCGTCTGAGGAGATGAACATGACCGATGCTATTCGTTACGACAAAGGCCTGGACGGCATTGTTATCCTGACCATGGATATGCCTGGCCAGAGCGCCAATACCATGAACGCAAGCTACCGCCACGCCATGGCTGAAACGGTAGAGCGATTGGAAAATGAACGCGACAGTATTGCAGGCGTTATCGTAACTTCGGCCAAGAAAACCTTCTTTGCCGGTGGCGACTTGAATGAGCTGGTCAAGGTAACGCCCGCCGATGCCGATTCGTTTTATTACATGGTGCTGGGTATCAAAGCGCAATTGCGCAGGCTGGAAACCCTGGGCAAACCGGTTGTAGCCGCCATCAACGGGGCTGCACTGGGAGGTGGTTGGGAGCTGGCGCTGGCTTGCCATTACCGTATTGCAATGGATCACCCGTCCGTTCAGCTGGGGTTGCCCGAGGTGACTCTCGGATTATTGCCCGGCGGAGGTGGGATTGTGCGCATGGTGCGATTGCTCGGCGTAGAGAAGGCTTTGCCTTATCTGGTCGAAGGCAAGCAGGTGCGGCCGGCCGAGGCGCTGGAAGCCGGATTGATTCATGCCTTGGCGAGCGATCGCGACGATATGCTGGCCCGTGCCCGCACCTGGATCTTGGGTGCGCCAGTTGCCGCGCAGCCCTGGGACCTTAAAGGATACAGGATGCCGGGTGGAACCCCGAACAGTCCCTCCCTGGCGCAGATGTTACCGATAGCGCCTTCGGTACTGCGCAGCAAAACCCACGGCTGTTTGCCCGCCCCAGAGAAAATATTGTGCGCTGCGGTTGAGGGCGCGCAGGTCGATTTCGATACTGCCCAGATTATTGAGACGCGTTATTTCACCGAGCTTGCAACCGGACAGGTGGCGAAAAATCTGATCGGCACCTTTTGGTTTCAGCTCAATCAGATCAAGGCGGGTGGCTCTCGGCCGCAGGGCTTCGAGACGCGTCATATCCGCAAAGTGGGAGTGTTGGGTGCGGGCATGATGGGCGCCGGTATTGGCTATGTGTCGGCTGTTGCGGGTATTGAGGTGGTACTCAAGGATGTTTCGCAGGAAGCGGCAGACAAGGGCAAGGCTTATTCAGCAACATTGCTGGAAAAGAAAGTCGCTCGCGGTCAAATGCAGACGGAGAAGCGTGAGGCCATATTGGCGCGGATAAAGCCTACTATCGACGATGCGGATTTTTCTGGCTGCGATCTGATTATTGAAGCCGTGTTTGAGGATCGTGAACTCAAAGCAAAGGTTACCCGGGCGGCCGAGCAGCACGCACTACCCGACGCGGTTATCGCTTCGAATACCTCTACTCTGCCCATTAGTGGACTGGCGGGTGCGGTCAAACAGCCCCAGCGTTTCATCGGTCTGCATTTTTTCAGCCCAGTGGACAAGATGCCTTTGGTGGAAATAATCAAGGGCAGTCAGACCGACGATGAAACCCTGGCGCGCGCATTTGATTTTGTCATGCAGATCAACAAGACGCCGATTGTGGTCAATGACAGTCGTGGTTTCTTTACCTCGCGGGTATTCAGTACTTTTACCAGTGAAGGCATCGCGATGCTGGGTGAGGGTGTACCGGCGGCACTGATCGAAAACGTGGCGCGTCAATCAGGCATGCCGGTTGGACCACTGGCCGTATCGGATGAGGTCTCCATGGGGCTGATGAGCCACATTCGCGAGCAGACACGCAAGGACCTAGCGGCCGAGGGCAAGCCACTTCAGGAACATCCTGCCTTTGCTGTGATAAGCCGAATGGTTGACGAGTTCAAGCGTCCCGGCAAGTCCGCCGGCAAGGGTTTCTATGATTATCCTGCCAGCGCTAAAAAATACCTGTGGCCTGATCTGAGCGGACACTTCGGACAAAGTGGCGTGTCGATACCGATAGAAGACGTGCGCGACAGGTTGCTTTTCGCACAGGCCATCGAAACGGTGCGTTGCCTTGAGGAAAACGTATTGCTATCGACTGCAGACGCGAACATTGGCTCGATTTTCGGCATCGGCTTCGCTGCCTGGACCGGAGGTGCTCTGCAGTACATCAACCAGTATGGCGTATCGGTGTTTGTGGCTCGGGCCCGGTATTTGGCCGAGCAATATGGCGAACGTTTCACGCCTCCGGCCCTTTTGATGCAGAAGGAAGCCGACGGCGCGCTGTTCTGAGCCTCAGCTTTTCAGTCTTTCGGTCCTGGCGGCCATGATCAGGTCGTTGCGATGGACGCCGCCCAGGTCGTGGCTCCACCAGGTGACGGTGACCTTGCCCCACTCGGTCAGCAATGCCGGGTGGTGGCCGACGTCTTCAGCTAATGCGCCCACCTGATTTGTGAAGGTGAGTGCTTGCTGAAAGTCTTTGAATTGATATGTTTTTTCCGCCCGACTCACGTCATCAATGCTGATCAGGGACCAGCCTTCCAAACTCTCCAGAAGCGTCTGAGCATCATTTTCAGCGAGAATTTTTGCACCCTGTTTTGATCTGTCGAGCGACTCTGTAGCTAATGTACCCATGCCATTCTCCTTTATGCGATGTTCAAACCCAAGCATAGCAGTCGTGGTCGTCAACCGGTTGCGGGCTGTGACCGACAATGTGACAGAGAGTATCATTGCTTCTTTTCGCCCATTGCATCAGGAGACAGCCTAAATGAGGCAGCGGTGGTTTAGCAGGAGCCTGAACTTTATCGGCTGGCGACCTGATAGCACCAGCCATCAGGAAAAGCTGTTGTCGGCGGTAGGTGCGATCTTGTCGTTGATGCTGGTGTACTGGATTACGCATCTGGGCATAGCCGGTGACGGAGCACTCTGGGTGACCGGGTCGATGGGGGCGAGTGCGGTGCTGGTCTTTGCGATTCCGCATGGCACGCTGTCTCAGCCGTGGTCGGTGGTCGGCGGGCAGGTTATTTCCGCCAGCTTTGGTGTTGCCTGCGTGCTCTGGTTGCCGGCGGTTCCCTGGGTAGCTGCATTGGCTGTGGGTGGGAGCATCATGCTGATGATGTATGCACGTTGCCTGCACCCGCCAGGTGGTGCCACTGCGATGATTGTTGTGCTCGGAGGACCAGCAGTAGAGCAGGCCGGCTTCAATTTTGTGCTGTATCCCATCTTGCTGGATGCACTGGTCATCGTTGCTACGGCTATTGTATTCAACAGTCTTTTTGACTGGCGCCGCTATCCGCTGGCGCTCGCTAGAGCAGAGCCCGGCAAGCTGACTGGTATCGCACCGGAAGATTTCCACCATGCGTTGCGCGAAATGAATTCGTATGTGGATATTCAGTTCGACGACCTGCTCAAGCTGGTAGAGCTGGCCAACTCCCATGCCAAAAGCAAGCGTGTTGCCGAAGAAGACCTCAAGGTGGGAGGTTTCTACAGTAATGGTATGCCCGGTAACAATTGGTCAGTGCGCGAAGTGGTACAGATCGTTGCTCGGCGTCCGGGCCGGCCGGGTAGGGTTCGTTATCGGACGATTCAGGGGTTGGGTGAGGGCGGAACGGGGATCAGTCGCCTGTCCGAGTTTGTTCGTTGGGCGCGCTATGCTGTTGAGCAGGACGACACAGGTTGGCATCGCCTGCGTGACAGCGAGCTATCGCCGGATTGATGCTACAGACTATGGTGCCATAGCCAGTATTACGAGTATGGGTGCAATACCACTTTTTGTTCGTTCTTGCTCTTCCTTTAGCTTCTGCCCGCGAGGGCGCAGCTGTTTTTTTGCCAGGGGAAGGGGCTTGCGCGTAACAGTTCAAGCTTCAAGTCTTCATCAGCTGTAGCTGTGTGCCGGACACGGTGCGGCAGTAGAATATGACTACCTTCCCCCCTCCCTGTTTCGAGTTTTCCATGCACGTCTCGTCTGGTCGCTGGTTGTACGGTTTTTTGTTGGCAATGATTACCACTGTTCTCTGGGCTGTTTTGCCTATCATGCTCAAAGAAGTGCTCAAGGGGATGGATCCCTACACAGTTACCTGGTATCGGCTGTTTACGGCGGGAGTAGTGCTGTTTGTCTGGTTGGCCTGGAAGCGCAGGCTGCCTTCGATCCTTGCCTTGTCGACGACCAATCGCTGGTTGCTGGTGGTCGCTATCCTGGGTCTGACGTTTAATTACGTCCTTTATCTTATGGGCTTGAGCCGGCTGACACCGGGCACCATGCAGCTGATGATCCAGGTCGCACCGGTTATGTTGATGCTGGGCAGCATGTGGGTTTTTCGTGAGCGTTTTGGTATTGGTCAGTTGATCGGCTTGATGGTTCTGTTGGTGGGGTTCGTGCTGTTTTTTAATCAACGTCTCGACGAACTGTTTACCCAGATGACTAGTTATACGCTGGGCATTCTGATTACCCTTGGGGCGGCGCTGACCTGGGCGCTGTATGGTTTAGCGCAGAAGCAGCTTTTAACTATCTGGTCGTCGATCACGGTCATGATGGTGATCTATCTGGCTTGCTCTGCGCTGCTGCTACCCTTGGCCAATCCCGGTAGCATCTTGCACGTGACCACGCTTCAGTTCTGGTTGTTGGTTGGCTGTTGCTTGAATACGCTGGTGGCGTATGGAGCTTTTGCTGAGGCACTGGTGCACTGGGAAGCTTCGCGCGTAAGCGCAACGATTGCGACAACGCCGCTGTTTACTTTTGCGATGGTGGCGGTGGGCTCAATGCTTTGGCCGACAGTGATCAAACCGGAACTACTGAACAATCTGGCCTATCTGGGCGCCTTGCTGGTCGTCAGCGGCTCGGCGTTAGTAGCGCTGGCGCCGAGTCTGATCCAAAAGCTCAGGAACCGCCGTCTTCGCCGTCTCGCCATCACGCCGCCACCGGCAAGCGTCTGATTTAGCTGGTAAGAGCGCCGGCCCCGGCGCTAAGGGTTACAGAGCATGAACGCGACAATATTAGCTATGCTTGCCTACCATTTGCTCTGGCTTGACCGTTTTATCGAAGGCGGCTGCATCCAGATAGCCGAGGGCCAAGGCGGCCTGCTTGAGCGTTGTGCCTTCGGTGTATGCCTTCTTGGCGATGTCTGCCGCTTTGTCATAGCCAATCACCGGGTTTAGCGCTGTGACCAGCATCAGGCTGTTGTCCAGATGCTCACGCATCCGTTGGTTGTCCGGCTCCATACCCTCCACGCAATGTTCGCAAAAACTGTTGCAGCCATCGGTGAGCAGCCGTATGGATTGCAGCAGGGTATGGATGATGACTGGTTTGAATACATTCAGCTGCAGATGGCCGCTGCTGGCCGCAATGCCTAGAGTCACATCGTTGCCCTGAACCTGACACGCGATCATCGACAGCGCCTCGCACTGGGTTGGGTTGACCTTGCCGGGCATGATTGAGCTACCTGGTTCGTTGGCCGGCAAGCGGACCTCGGCGAGCCCGGCCCGTGGACCGCTGCCCAGCAGTCGCAGGTCGTTGGCCAGCTTCATCAATGTGGCAGCCAGTTGCTTGCAGGCGCCATGCAACTGGATCAAAGGTTCATGACCGCTGAGTGCGGCAAACTTGTTTCCGGCGCTGGTGAAGGGTAAACCGGTCAATCGTGCAACTTCTTCGGCGACCCCAGTGGCGAAACCGGGCGGCGTATTCAGTCCGGTGCCCACTGCTGTGCCGCCCTGGGCGAGGGCACACACATTGGGTAATGCCTGCTCCAGTGCTTGCAGGCCCATATCGAGCTGGGCGACGAAGGCCGACAATTCCTGGCCGAAGGTGACCGGTGTCGCATCCATCATGTGGGTGCGGCCGATCTTGATTAGATGGGCATATTGGTGCGCCTGCCGGTTCAATGATTCACGCAGTTTACGCACGGCGGGGATCAGTTTTTTTTGAGTCTGTATGACGGCTGCGATATGCATCGCGCTGGGGAAAGTATCGTTTGAGCTCTGGGATTTATTCACGTGATCATTGGGGTGCACCGGTTGTTTTCCACCGAGTGGCCCACCGGCCAGCTCGTTGGCCCGCCCGGCAATGACTTCATTGGCGTTCATGTTGCTTTGGGTACCGCTACCGGTCTGCCAGACGGACAGGGGGAAATGATCGTCCAGACGGCCCTCTGCAACATCGTCAGCGGCCTGCTCTATTAGAGTGGTGGTTGCGTCGTCCAGATTCCCTAGTGTGTGATTGACGCGAGCAGCTGCCTTCTTCAGTAACGCTAGTGCGTGGACGACAGCGAGAGGGATCCGTTCCTCGCCAATCGCGAAGTAATGCAGCGAGCGCTGGGTCTGGGCGCCCCAGTATCGGTCGGCAGGGACCTCGATCTCGCCCATGCTGTCCGTTTCGATGCGTGTGCTCATGTTGATCCTCCGAGTAGTCAATGCAAGTGATGACTGTCAGTATAGAAGCTGGATTTCATATTCCCGGAGAAACCAGTAGATCCATGCGTATTCATTTGTTGCCGCTGCTGTGTTGGCTGCTGCTGGGCGGTGTTGGAATAACCAACTCGGTGATGGCTGACGAAACATCGCATCGTGCCAGTGCCGAGCGGTTTCTCAAACTCGCTAATGCAGAGAGCATGACCGCACCGGTGTATGACCAGGTAGAAAGGCTGATTACCGCGCATTTCTCGCAAATGGGTGGATCCATGCAGTACGAATCGGTTCTGCGTCGTTACCAGCAACAGGCCCGCCAGATGCTGGATCAAGAACTCGCCTGGGATGCACTGCGTGACGAATTAGTGGATCTGTATTTGCCGTTGTTCAGTGAGGAAGAGTTCGAGCAGCTGGCACAATTTTATCAATCACCAGCCGGCCGCAAGCTGATGAAGTATCTGCCGCAGCTCACCCGCGAATCCATGGCCATCAGCAGCGTTCGGGTCAAGGAATATATTGAACCCGGAATACAGGGGTTGCTGGAACGAATGACAGAAGAAATTGAGGCTCGCCAACAGGGTCTGCGCTAGCGCTTTGCGCATTATTTTATCAACTGAGTACAACGGAGAGATCATGGGCGATATTCAGAACGCGCTTCACCAGGCAATGCAAAGTCTGCAGCCGGTTCACCTCGAATTGGTCAATGAAAGTTTCATGCACAGCGTGCCGCCCGGTTCAGAGTCGCATTTCAAAGCGGTGATAGTCAGTGACGAGTTTGCCAGTCTGAATGCCGTCAAGCGTCATCAGGCGGTATATCGCAGCCTGGGCGATCTGATGTCGAGTATCCACGCGCTCGCGTTGCATACGTACACGCCGGCCGAATGGAATGCCCGCGAGCAGGCGCCGGACTCGCCCAATTGCCTGGGGGGCGGCAATACTGACGCCAAGGCAAACCCCTGACGCAGCTGTCGGCCTCTGTTAGAATCAGCCGGCGAAAATGGTGCGCCCTTTACGGGGGCGATAACTGAATACAGAGGTATGTTCATGTCCCGGATTGTTGTGGTGGCGTTGTACAAGTTCGTCACCTTGGAAGATTATCAGGCGTTGCGCCAGCCTTTGCTGGATACCATGCTGGCCAATGGCGTCAAAGGTACTTTGTTGCTGGCGTGGGAGGGCATCAACGGCACTATTGCCGGTCCGCGAGAAGGCATGGATGCGGTGCTCACCTGGTTGCGCAGTGATGCCCGCTTGAGTGACCTCGATCACAAGGAATCGCTATGCGCTGACATGCCGTTTTACCGCACCAAGGTCAAGTTGAAGAAAGAAATCGTGACTATCGGCGTCGAGGGCGTCTGTCCCAACGAGACGGTCGGGACCTATGTCGAGCCTACCGACTGGAACGCGCTGATCAGCGATCCCGAGGTGCTATTGATCGATACCCGTAATGACTATGAAGTCTCCATCGGTACTTTTGAGGGCGCGATTGATCCAAAAACCCAGAGCTTTCGCGAATTCCCCGAGTACGTAAAGGCTCATTACGACCCGGAAAAGCACAAGAAAGTAGCGATGTTCTGCACCGGTGGCATTCGTTGCGAGAAGGCCTCTAGCTTTATGCTTCAACAGGGCTTCGATGAGGTATTTCACCTCAAAGGCGGGATTCTCAAGTACTTCGAAGAGGTTCCGGCTGAGCAAAGCCGCTGGAATGGTGAGTGTTTCGTATTCGATAACCGAGTCACTGTCAGGCATGATCTTGCACCCGGTTCCTTTGATCAGTGCCACGCCTGCCGTCATCCGATATCTGCAGAAGAAAAAGCCTCCCCGCACTACGAAGAGGGCGTCAGCTGTCCACGCTGCTATGACAGCCTGCCAGAGAAGAGCCGGCGTCGTGCCGAAGAGCGTCAGCGTCAGGTGAAACTGGCAAAGCTGCGCAATCAGCCGCACCCGATTGGGCAACAACAGACACAGACCACGCCCGATATCACCTGAGATGACCCAACGGAGAGGCTCATGGCCCAGCGCCTGCTATACGTAATGGATCCAATGTGTTCCTGGTGCTGGGGTTTCGCGCCCGTTGTTGATCAGATCCGGCTTGATTATCCGGACCTGCCAATTCATCTCGTGGTGGGGGGGTTGCGACCAGGCGCAAGCTCGCCCCTCGACGACGCGGCCAGGTCGGCACTGACAGAGCATTGGGAGGCCGTTACGATCGCGTCCGGACAGCCCTTTCTTACCCCAGACGACTTGCCCGTTGGATTTGTGTATAACACCGAACCTGCTTGCAGGGCATTGGTGGCGGGCCGGGTGTTGGATGCGAGCAAGTTATGGACATTGGTTCGCGGGATCCAGTATGCATTTCACGCCGAGGCGGTCGATGTAAGTCAGACGTTGGCTCTAATTGATCTCGCTGAGCAGGCCGGTTATCGGCGCAAAGCTTTCGGTGCGCATTTCGATGCGCAATTGACCCGCGCGGCCATTGCGACCGATTTTTCCTGGTCTCGCGACCTGGGCATTGCGGGTTTTCCGACCTTGCTGGCTGAGCGCGAAGGCCAGCTGGCTCTGTTGGCTAATGGTTATCAATCGTCGGGCGATGTATTGCCATTGCTGCAGCGCTGGGTGACCGTCGGCAAGGGTTCGGCATGACGCTTACCCTGATTTTTCATCTGGCGCTGCACGCACTCGTACCGCTGGTGATCGCGTTGGTGTTCTTTCGTGATCAGTGGCAAAAGGCTTGGCTAATAATGCTGGCGACCATGCTTGTCGATCTAGATCACTTATTGGCTGATCCCATTTTCGCAGCGGATCGTTGTTCAATTGGCTTTCATCCCTTGCATACCTATACGGCGATCACGGGTTATCTGCTGATGACGCTCTGGCGTCCGCTTCGGCTGGTGGGTGTCGGCCTGCTGATACATATGGTGGTCGATGCCAGTGATTGCTGGCGAATGGCGGGTTTTGCCGGTTTCTGAGTGGGTAAATACCGGAAATGAAAAAGGGCCTGACAAGACAGGCCCTTTTTCTCAACTGTTACCCGTTAGTGGCGCGACAGCAATGCCGGCTTTGGTTTGTCTTCAGGGGCATGGAAGAGCAGAAAGAGCTGGGTCAGAATTTCTGGTATGTGCTGCATCATATCGTCGACCATGTCTGCATCCTGGGACATTTCGGCAAACTCGGGCTGGTCTTCGAACAATCCGGAACCGACCATGATGGGTAGCAGTAACTCGCTGACAGTTTCTTCGTCCTTGTCGAACCAGTCTTCCTCGCGCAGGAAGACACCTTCCAGAAAACCGATACACCAGCTACGCAGATCCGACAGATCGGGCTCGTCACCCAGACTCAGGTCACAGGGTGGCTCAAGATCCTCATCGCTGGCGAGTTCGCGTGCAATCTGGGTCTTTAATGCACGCAAGCCGGCCTCAATATCAGTTTTTTGTGCGTCACCCTGATAATTAGGCGTTTCGGAGAAGAGCTCGGTGATCCACTCCTCTTCGGGTACGTCTATTGGACTGATGCACAGCGCGGCGAGATACCCGTGTGTGGCCAGGTAGTCCAGTGCTTCATCGTGCAGGTCGTCGGCATCAAGAAATTCCTGCAGGCGCTCGAGTTGGTCGGCGAAGGACATGGGACACCTCATAGTGGATAATGCGAGCATTGTACGCGCGCCTCATCGCTTTTGCCAAAGACACAGAGCCCAAGCTGATGTGCGGCGCTGTCGAAGCGGGCAGGGCTGTTACAATGCGTCGCCAACCGGGCTGATGCCATGTTTAATTCGTCATCTTCAATTCAGGGAGACCCATGCGCGAGCAAGCTCTGCAGCGACTCAAGGACATTTTCGGCTACGCCGAGTTTCGCGGCCAGCAGGCCGATATAATCGACCAGGTAGCTACTGGTGGCGACGCTTTGGTATTGATGCCCACTGGCGGCGGCAAATCGCTGTGTTATCAGATCCCCGGATTGCTGCGTGACGGCCTCGCGGTGATTGTGTCGCCCTTGATCGCATTGATGGACGATCAGGTCGCTACCTTGATTGAACTGGGTCTGAAAGCGGCTGCATTGAACTCCACTTTGACCGACGATGCTCAGCGCGAGATCGCCGGACAACTGCGCCGGGGTGAGCTGGACTTTCTCTATCTGGCGCCCGAGCGGTTACTCAAGCCGCGTACCCTGCAATTTCTGCAGACGCTGGATATTGCACTCTTCGCGATTGACGAGGCGCACTGCGTGTCCCAATGGGGACATGATTTTCGACCTGAGTATCTGCAGCTGGGCCAGCTAGCGGAGCATTTTCCCCGTGTTCCGCGCATAGCGCTTACCGCAACAGCAGATGAGCGCACACAGCAAGACATCAGCCAGCGTCTTAAGCTCGAAGAGGCGCCCTGTTTTATTTCCGGTTTTGATCGCCCCAATATTTTTTATCGAATTGTTCCCAAGGACAAGCCACGCCAGCAGTTGTTGAGCATGCTGGCCCGTCACAAGGATAATGCGGGCATTGTTTATTGCCTGTCTCGGCGCAAGGTAGACGATACGGCCCAGTGGCTGAGCGCTCAGGGTTGGCCAGCGCTGCCGTATCACGCCGGATTGCCATCAGAGCTGCGTGCGACACACCAAAAGCGTTTTCTCAATGAAGAAGGCCTGATCATGGTGGCGACCATTGCTTTTGGCATGGGGATTGACAAGTCCAATGTGCGTTTTGTTGCGCATATGGATCTACCCAAGAGTATCGAAGCCTATTATCAGGAAACGGGCCGCGCGGGACGCGATGGTTTGCCCGCCGATGCCTGGATGGCCTATGGCCTGCAGGATGTATTGATGCTCAACCAGATAATGGCTAATTCCGAGGGCGACGAGCGGCACAAGCGTATTGAACGTCACAAACTCGACGCCATGCTCGGATTATGCGAGATAACCAGTTGCCGCCGGCAGATGCTACTGGACTATTTCGGTGAAACCATGCCCGAACCCTGTGGGTACTGCGACAATTGCGTCGAACCGGCTGATACCTGGGATGGTAGCGAGGCAGCACGAATGGCTTTGTCCAGCGCTTACCGCAGTGGTCAGCGCTACGGTGTGGGACACCTGGTGGATATTCTGCTGGGACGTGACAACGAGAAAATCCGCAGCGCTGGGCATCAGCATATTTCTACCTATGGCATCGGCAAGCATCTGTCCGAGCAAGAGTGGCGTTCGGTATTTCGCCAATTGATCGCCCGTGGTCTGGCTGAAATTGATCTGGATGGTTATGGCAGTCTTAGGTTGTCCGAGACTTGCCGGGCGCTGTTACGCGGCGAGGAGAGCCTGGCGCTGCGCAAGGATGCCACCCGTACTTCGGTATTGCCGTCGCGCTCTGGCGAAAAAGCGGTTATCGCGGATGCCGACAAACCCTTGTGGGAAGCACTGCGGGCATTGCGCAAGAAGCTGGCCGAGTCTCATGGTGTTCCGCCTTATGTCATTTTCCCCGATTCGACGCTGGTCGACATGTTGCGTCAGCGTCCCGCTAATTTGCAAGATATGGCGCTGGTGAGTGGTATCGGCTCGCATAAACTGGAGCGCTATGGCGCGGACTTCCTGCAGGTGCTTGTTGGTGATGCGCCTGCGGCGGCTGGCGCCGAGGAAGCGAGCCGGGATGCCCAGGCGTTAGCCATGGCTGGTATGGGTGCTGAGCAGATCAGCCGGCAATTGAGTCTGTCGGTCAAGCAGGTCTACATGCAGCTCGCGCAAGCGATCAGCATAGGCAAGCTAGCGCTCCACCAGGCAGTCGACTTGCCACCGGGCCAGCTCGAGCGCATTCAGGACGCCTTCCTTAATGACGCCGAAGAGGATCTGCCAGGCGTGCGCACCGTTGCCAAGGAGCTAGAAGAGCCGGTGGATGAGGGTGTGCTGCATTGCATCCGTGCCGCGCTGATTCATGAAATATCGGGCGCTTGATGTTCGCTGTGATCAGAACGTCTGGCCAAGCTTCATGTACACCGCACGATCGCCTTCCTGGTTTGCTCCGATACCGAAAAATAGCGGGCCGAGGAGCGTATCCAATCCCAACAAGAGGCTGCCGGCACTGATATACCCCGTGTCGAACCCGTCATCTTCTTTATTGTAAACGCGCCCGTACTCGAAACTGGCTCCCAGGTAGACCGGAAGACCCACCGGTCCGAACTGCCCAGGGTTCAGGCGGAGATAGTACAAAAGACGGGCAAGATTATAGTTTTGTCCCGCCAGACTATCCTGACGGAAGCCCGAGAACTGTCCGGGCCCGCCGAGCAGATAACTGCTTTGCGCTACACCGACTTCTCCATCAGTGCGTCCCAGAGAGCCGCCAAACTGGAAGCTGTTTGCGCCGGACGACAGAACCCTGCTGGCGCGCAGCTCGACTTGGCGGTAACGATCATCAGCCCCCAGGGCCGGCTCAGACTGGCGCCAGACAAAACGCGCTTCGTCGCCGGAGCGTGGAAAGTTGACGTTATCCAGCGTATCGCGGTCGAGCTGAAGGGTATAAAAGGCTTCTTCGAAGCCGAATGAGGGCAGCCCTGGATCGCCTAAGCGCACATCCGCTTCACCACGATAGCGCGAGATACCTAAGCGTATCTCGCCGCTGTTAGCGATTTGCCTGCCGATATTCAAACCGACTCCATAACGCGTTTGACGGTAATCGGCGATCGGATCATTATCGACGATTACCTCGACATTGCGTGCCTCGGCATCGACAAAAGGCGCCACGAAATACCGCGAGCCATAGTCCAGTGGCTGATAGAATTCGCTATAGAAGATCTGATGCTGGCCAACCTGTAGACGTGTCAGCCATTCTGCACCCAGCGGATTGACGCCGTTCACACGAAAGCTTGCGCCGATATTAAATTGGCTACCACCGTTAAAATCATCAGCCAGGCTGAGTCCGAGGCGAAGATAATCAGTGCCTGTCTCGCGACCGCTGGTACGCACCACCAGAGTATTAATCTGCTCGCCATGGCTGATTTCGTAATTGACGCGGCTGAAGTAATCGGTGCCGTAGATGGTTCCCATGTCGGTTTCCAGCCGAACCAGATTCAAGGGTTCATTGAGCTGCTGGCGGATCATGCTGCGCACGACTTCGTCTGCCACTTTGCCAGTATTCTTGATACGTATCGCATGAATTATCGGCTGTCTTTCCGGCCTACTATCGTGGGGACCCAGGCTTTCTGCGGTCTGCGGCTGTCCCGCGACATAGCGCTGAATATCGGCACGTCCGTCCAGGCTCTTAGCACCAGCCTGAATCGCAAAGGCGACTTCTTCGAAGCTGCTGAAGCCCATAGCGCTAAGCTCCGGTTGCAATAAAAGGTCCTGGGGGCCCAAGGTGTCTAGTTGCTCCTGGGTATTTGTACGTGTCAGTAGGCTCGTGGTCTGGTCCATGACATCAAGTATAGAGTTGAGCTGCTCCGCAGATTTCAGCGGTGTGCCGATATCGACGACAATCAGACGATCTACCCCCATCGCACGCGCGACATCCACGGGCACGTTTTTCACCAGCACACCGTCTACCAATAGCTGTCCATCTACGCGCACGGGTGCGAAGAAACCGGGTAGAGCAATGCTTGCGCGTATAGCCAGCGGCAGGTGGCCATGATCAAAAACCACCGCCTCTCCGGTGGCGATATTGGTCGCGACGGCCCGAAATGGTATGGGCAGACTATCGAAATCATCAATGTCATTGGTGTGAACTAGAAGGGTCTCGAGTACCAGCCCCAGATTCTGACCCTGCAGCAGTCCCAGCGGCAAGTTGGGCCTGCCGCGGTCGAAGCTCAGCCGTTGTTTGACCAAAAAGTCGCGGTCGTCCTGTTTGCGACGAAACGGAATGTCCTCGCGCAATGGGTCGTCCCCGAGTGTGGTCTGCCAGTCGAGCTCCAATGCAATCTTTTCGAGTTCGGCAGCGCTGTAACCCGCAGCATAGAGGCCACCGATCACCGCACCCATGCTGGTTCCCGCAATCGCATGGATAGGAATGTTGCGTGCCTCCAGTTCCTTCAGTACGCCGATGTGTGCCAGCCCGCGGGCGCCGCCACCTGATAGGACCAAGCCCGTACGCAGTTCCTGCGCTGAAGCGAACGGAGAAATGGCAAGTAGCACAAGCAGGCAGAGGCGTTTGAACATGGGGTTGACCTGAATCCGAGCCGGGATCTAAACAAGGTTATTGTATACGAGCCTCAGACCAAATAGGCGCAGCAATGGATTGTCATCTCCCGCGCTGTCATGCAACGGTCATTCGCGTGTCATTCGCTTGCAAGACGTTCCCGCCAGGCTGCATTGGTATGCATGGGAGACGCAATCATGAGTCAAGCCGAAACGATTTTGTCAGACTGTAAACACAGGGTGCGAACGTTGTGGATATCCGACTTACACCTGGGAACCCGCGGATGCCAGGCCGAGAAGTTGGCAGAGTTCCTCAAAAGCTACGAATGCGATCACTTGTATCTAGTCGGTGACATTATTGATGGTTGGCGACTACGCAGTGGTATTTATTGGCCACAAGCACATACCAATGTGCTGCGCCGGGTGCTAACCATGAGCAAGCGCGGTACGCGCGTGACCTATGTCACCGGAAATCATGATGAATTCCTGCGTCGATACTCCAGCCTGATTCTTGGCAATATCCATCTGGTCGATGAGGCTGAGCATCAGACACTGGACGGGCGTAAGTTGCTGGTGATTCATGGCGATCAGTTTGATGTGATCACCCGTTGCCATCGTTGGCTGGCGTTCCTGGGTGATCATGCCTATGAGTTCACGCTGGTCCTCAATCGCTGGCTAAATTTTTGGCGAAGCCGGCTCGGATTGGGTTACTGGTCTCTATCGGCCTTTCTCAAACATAGGGTTAAGAGTGCTGTTAGCTTTATCAGCGACTTCGAGCAGGCGCTGGCGCACGAATGCCACCAGCGTGGTTATCAGGGCGTGGTGTGCGGTCACATACACCACGCCGAAATCCGCAGGGTGAATGATATCGACTATCACAATTGCGGAGACTGGGTTGAGTCCTGCACGGCGTTGATTGAACATCTGGACGGCCGTATAGAACTCTATAGCTGGACTCCGGAATCTGAATCGGTGCCTGTGTTGCCAATACAGCTGACCGGAAATGGCGTTAGATAAAGATCTTGTCCTTGAGCCTGCGAGCAGCCTGCTCTAGGGACTGGATAATCTGATCTTTGTCGTAGTTGCGTATGCCGTTTGTATCTAGATACATCGAAAACCCGGGTACTTCGTGTTCCACGAATGAAGGCGCTGCTCCAAGGTCCCGGCGTAGGCCAACAATCTGATAGATCTGTACCGGACGTGAAAAGCCCTTTACAGTAACCTGACCTTTGTCTCGACACATGATCAAGTCTTTAACCAGTGAATAGGTTTCGTGGGGAATCAATATCTCGCCCGCTTCGGCTGCGCTCTCCAGGCGACTGGCGAGGTTCACCTCGCGGCCTATAATAGTGTAATCCATGCGGGTATTAGCGCCGAAATTACCCACGGTACAGTAACCGGTACTCAGCCCCATACGTATTTCCAAAGGGCGAGTTATACCTTTACTGCGCCATTGTTGACGCAGCACTTTCATATGCTTGCGCATGGCGATCGCCATTGAAACTGCTGCTTCGGCATCCTGCTTGGCACCCTGACTTACCGGATCGCCAAAGAAAATCATCACGCAATCACCAATGAACTTGTCAATGGTGCCTCCGTACTGGAGTGCTATTCGTGACATCTCGTTCAGGTAGTTGTTGAGCAAGTCAGTAAGCGCCTCAGCCTCCATCTCTTCCGCCAGCTCGGTGAAGCCGCGAATATCCGAGAAGAATACGGTGAGCTTCTTGCGCCGGGTTTCCAGTTTTACGCTCTGTTTGCCGGTGAAGATGGACTCCCACACCTGTGGCGACAGATATTTGGACAAGTTCGTAGCCAGCCGAGCGGTTTTTTCCTGCTCAGCGCTGATCACTTTTTGTGCCTGAGCCAGCGTGCGCCCCTGTCGATAAACGGAGGCGGCCATGATCAGGGTGAAAGCGCCACCGCTAAGCAGACTGCTTAACGCCACTAAAGTGGATGAGTGCAGTAAGATCTGGGGTGTGAGAATGGCACTGGAGGCCATCAGGCCCACCAGTACTAGAAGCCAGCCAATCAACATGAAAATCGGCCCGCCGATGATGATGCTTGCAAAACTGATGAGCAAGACGAATACCAGACTGGGTACGACGCTGAACGCGCAGAGTGTGATGAATAGCCCGGTATTAAGACCATCAACTCCCAAGAGGGCGAGACGGCTGTGAAATGGCCGCAAATTATCTATGGTCTGGCTCAACAGACGCACCAAGTGGGGGTAGAGCAGGGCGTATAGGATAATTGCCGCATAAATAGCATCGAAGCCCTTTTCTGCTGCAATAGCAGAAAAAGTAATTGCAACACACAGATAGGCAATGACTCTGGACTGGAATCCTTCCAGAGGTGGTTTGACCGGCTGAACACGGCTTTTGAAGATCATGGTCAGTCTTCTCTGACACGAAATGTGTCCAGCTGATCAATTTTTATTCTTGGTTTGCCGTCACATTAAGGGTTTAACGACGGCTTCCAGATCAGTCGGGGCGATTTATCGACAGATCATAGTATGCATCCTCTCTCAGGGAAACCTGAAAGAAGATCTAATGGCGAAGAGTTGAGTGCACAGCGGGTTTGCAGAACCCGCGAGCGGATCAGGCTGCGTTGGCGTCTTTACCTACTGCTTTGTAGATTGATTGCCGTGGTCGAGCAAAAACGCGGCGCAGCATGGGCTCGAAGAAGCTCAGGGGTTCTGAAGCATAATCCGGGTCAAAAGCCGTTGCGTCATACTTAGCGCAAAACTCTGCAGTTTGTTGGTAGAGAGGATGACCCTTGAATTGATCGCGCAGGTGACGATCCATGCCCAGGTGATGAAAGAAATAATAGCCTTGGAATACGCCATGTTTCTCGACCATCCACAAATTTTCTTCGGTCACAAAGGGCTTGAGGATGGCAGCAGCAATATCAGGATGATTGAATGATCCTAGGGTGTCGCCAATATCATGTAAAAGCGCGCACACCACATATTCCTCGTCACGGCCGTCACGATGGGCACGTGTAGCCGTTTGCAAAGAGTGCTGCAAACGGTCGATTGGGAATCCGCCGTAATCCCCATCAAGCAGTTGCAGGTGGGTCATGACGCGATCGGGCAGGCCAGTGGAGAAGGCTTTGAAATGACTGGATATGAGGTTCCAGTCCTCTGCAGTACCTTCCTGCATGGCTTTGAAACCTGCGCGTTGCTCGCTCATGGGATCTCTCCTGTTTTTGTGCTGTCCAACAGTATAGGGCGACGTTACTGCTACAGACTGTCGCGCTCGTTACAGTCGCATCTGTCTATCAAAAACGGATACGACCGGTAAGAGCATCTCTAAGCATTACCCAATCACCCATGAAGCTGAAAAGTGGATATTTGAACGTAGCTGGACGGTTTTTTTCAAAAAAGAAGTGACCTGCCCATGCGAAACCGTAACCGGCTATAGGCAGTGCCACAAGCAACATCCAATTCTGGGTGAACACTGTCCAGGCCAGGACGACCAGTACCAGCAGGCTGCCGATGTAGTGCAGGCGGCGACTGGTGTCGTTGACGTGTTCGCTCAGGTAAAACGGATAAAATTCAGCGAAGGACTGAAACGCTTTGTCGCTTGCGGGCTTGGCTGTTTCTGCATGGGCCATGCTGCACCTCTTATGAATAGGGTATTATTTGACTATAAAACGTCCTATGGAGATTGACCTATGACCGCGCGTGCCAAAGCTTTGCTTTTCGTTTCCCCTAGCGTCGCTTGATGACTAGCGCCGGTTATCTGCTTGCCTTTCCCTTTGGGTGCGATTGCATCTTGCGAGGTCCGCATGGCCTATCCTGAACGCACCACTTCCTCCAGTTGGGCGCTGGCCATTGTTCAGGCGTTGGAGCTTGAGGGGCTTGATTGCTCTGCACTGTTCGCTCAGATTGGCTTGGATTACGCAATACTCGGCAATCCCGATGCAAGGATCGCTCAGGATCAAATGACGCGTCTCTGGTCGCTGGCAGTGCAGGTGTCGGGTAACCCGGCGATAGGTCTCAACATGGCGCGGGTGGTCCGGCCAGCGCATTTCAATGTCGTCGGCTTTGCATTGCTTTCCAGCACCAATTTGCGCGAGGGATTGTCGCGTCTGGTTCGCTACCAGCGCATTATCGGCGAAGCCTCCGATATGTCGCTGAAGCAGAGCCCTGGCAGTTACACCCTTGAACTGCATATCCATGGGGATACGGTCCCGGCTCCCCGGCAAAGCCATGATGCCGCCCTTGCCTATCTGCTAGCCTTTCTTCGCTGGATGACCGGTTCGCCTATTGCGCCTTTGCGGGTGGGCCTTGCATATGATCAGCCCGTGGATACTGCCGCTTACGTTGCTTTGTTCCAGTGTCCGCTGGTATTTGGGACCACCCATTACAGTATGGAGTTCAGCCGCAGTGTGATGGAGTCCAGACTGGCGACAGGCAACGTGACCTTGGCGCAAATGCATGACCAGTTCGCCGGCGATTACCTCGCTCGGTTTGAACAAACGCGGGTGACCCATCAGGCGCGTCAGGTGCTGTGCCGGTTATTGCCCCAGGGTGAGCCGAAAAGGCAGGCGGTAGCGAGTGCGCTGAGTATGAGCACGCGAACACTGCAGCGTCGTTTGCAAGAGGAACAAACCAGCTTTCAACATTTGCTGGATGAAACGCGGCAAGAACTGGCGATGCAGCTTCTTCGCCAGCGGCGATTGACGTTGCTTGAGGTCGCCTATCTGCTGGGCTTTGCCGATCCAAGTAACTTCTTTCGCGCTTTCAAGCGCTGGTTCGGTATGCCGCCCGGGCTGTACCGTGAACAACACCTGGACCGCAAAACGCCTGGATTGTATAACTCGGAGGATTCTGCTTGATGGACGCGTTAACGGCATTGCATGAGCGTGTTTCGATCACCCGCCTGGTGGGGCCCGCACCCACCGGTGAACAGCGGGAAGCTCTTTTTCGCGCGGCATTGCGCGCGCCGGATCACGCCTGGTTAAGACCTTGGCGATTTCTGGTTCTCGAGGATGACGGACGCCAGCAGCTGGGTGAGCTGTTTGTGCAGGCCGCGCTGGAGGATGGATCAGTTATGGACGGGGGGGCCTTAGATCGCTTGCGCGGAAAGCCTGATCGGGCACCACTCATTATCGTGGCGATCTGTACCCACCGTGACCATCCCAAAGTACCCCTGCATGAACAGGATATGTCCTGCGCGGTGGCGGTCGGAAATATGTTAATTGCTGCCCATGCCGTAGGTCTAGGCGCGGTCTGGCGCACAGGGCCCATGGCTGCGCACCCGGTTGTTTGCCGAGGGCTGGGTCTTGCGGAAAATGAGCAAATAGCAGCGTTTTTGTATCTGGGTCAGCCACTAGGGCCAGGTAAAATCCCGCCCGAACTGCCGATAGCAGACTATTTTCAGGCCTGGCCGGTAACGGACTGACTACTGGCAGTGAAGCGGACCCGATTGTCAGTCAATTAATCCACTCATTACGCTTGCGTTTGTTACCCCGTGCCAGCGCAAAACCGAGCAGCAGGCTGATCAGGACGGTGCCGGCACCGATCATGAACCACTGCTGGCGTTGTTTCTCGAGCAATGACTGGGCTTGAACATCGTCTTCGATCTGTCGGTTCTGCAAGGCACGGTTGGCCTCACGCAGCTTTTGTAGCTCAGTATTATCAGCACTGTTAGCCAGACGTTGGGCGAGACCTTGACGCTCTGCCTCAACACGGGCCAGCTCGGCTTGCAGCGTGCCTAGATCGGTCTCTGTCGTCGCGTTATCGTCTAAGGCTGATGCAATAGGCTCCTGCGCCACTGCATAAACGGGTAGCATCAGAAAGGCGGCTAGGGCCAGGGTATGTAGGGTCTGGATCATGACGGCTCGTGCCTCAGGCGGGGAAAACGGGTTTAAAGGGTTTTATCGTCACATCGGCGTATACGCCGGCATCGACGTAAGGGTCTTTCTCAGCCCACGCCTGAGCGTCGGCAGCGGATGGGAATTCCGCGATGATCAGGCTGCCTGTGAAGCCTGCTGGACCTGGGTCGACCGTTTCGATCGCAGGATGTGGGCCGGCTACCAGCAGGCGTCCGGCGTCCTGCAGCGCCTGCAGGCGAGCGAGATGGTCGGGCCGCGCGGCCAGGCGTTTGGGCAATGAATCTGCAATATCAGTGGCCATGATGGCAAAGAACATGTTGAATCCTTGATCCGTTTGGGTTGAGGGCATGAACTGTAACTTATGCCATTGGGTTAGGTATTGTCAGCGTCTGGCCTGCATAATAATGAAATTGCGTTGCATCTGTCCTTTTCATCTCCAGCTCGGGTGGCTTTCTTGATAGTCGATCTTCACATGCACAGCACTGCCTCGGATGGCTTGCTTGATCCGTTGGAACTGATGCGCGAAGCGGCGGCGGCGAACGTCTCGATGATCGCACTGACAGACCATGATTGTCTCGATGGCTTACCCGCAGCCGAGCGCGCAGCGCGCGAGCTGGGCATGCATTGGATTAGTGGGGTGGAGCTATCGGCCCAATGGCAAGGTCATACGCTGCATGTGCTTGGCTATGGTTTTGATCCGCAATCACCTGCCCTTATGGAGTCGATCGAGGCAGTGCGCAATGGCCGCTGGCTGCGCGCCGAACAGATCGCCAAAAAGCTCGAAGGCAAACGCATGCCGGGAGCGCTCGAAGGCGCTATGGCAGTGCAGGTCGGTGCCGGTGGCGATCCGCACAGTCCTCCAGCGCGGCCACATTTTGCTGACTGGATGGTGAATGCTGGCTTTGTGCGCGACCGCGCCGAGGCGTTTCGTAAATGGCTGGGTGCAGGCAAGCTCGGCGATATCAAACAGCACTGGCCGACACTCCCCGAGGCGGTAGAGCAGATCCGCTCGGCCGGTGGCATGGCAGTGATGGCCCATCCCTGGCATTACGGCTTCACCCGGTCAAGGCTGCGTCGGGCTCTGACCGATTTTGCCGAGGGTGGTGGACGCGGAATCGAGGTTGTCAACGGGCAACAAGCGGTGGAGCAGGTGGCGTATCTGGGCAAGTTATCCGAAGAGTTTGGCTTTCTCGCCAGTTGCGGCAGTGATTTCCATCATCCAGATTCACCATGGACGGCGCTGGGCAAGATGACTGCGTTGCCTCCACAGTGCACTCCAGTATGGGACGATCCGCTGTTTTCTCGCTAAACTGTGAGAAACCACGAAGAGGGATCAGCGCGTGAGTCAGTATTTTCATATCCATCCAGAGAATCCCCAGGTGCGTCTGATTCGCCAGGCTGCCGAGATTATCCGTAACGGTGGGGTTGTTGCCTATCCAACGGATTCGGCTTACGCATTGGGTTGCCATCTGGGTGACAAGGATGCGCTAGAACGGATTCGGCGACTGCGTCAGCTCGACGACAAGCACAATTTCACCCTTATCTGCCGGGACCTTTCAGAGCTGGGCATCTACGCTAAGGTGGATAATCCAACTTTTCGTCTGCTCAAGGCTCATACCCCCGGTCCCTACACCTTTATTCTGCATGCGACCAATGAGGTCCCGCGGCGTTTATTGCACCCAAAACGGCGTACTATTGGTCTGCGCATACCTGATCACGAGATCACCCGCGCGTTGCTGGAGGCACTGGGTGAGCCGATGATGAGTGTAACTTTGATGCTGCCCGGTGATGATCTGCCGTTGACCGATCCCGACATGATTCGCGATCGTCTGGGCAAACAACTGGATCTTATTATCGATGGTGGCGCCTGTAATATCGAGCCAACAACCGTGGTCAGTCTGCTTGACGGTGAGCCGGAAGTGCAGCGTGTTGGTCTGGGTGATCCTGCCCCTTTTGGCGGTGCTCCGGATCATTCATGATTCTGCCGCTGATATGCGTATAATCGCGCAACGTAAGTTACTTCCCATCCATATTGAGCATGACAGGAGTCTTCATTGAGTTCCGTTGAGTCAGAACGTCGGGTTTTATCGGGTATGCGTCCTACTGGTCGCCTGCACTTGGGCCATTATCACGGCGTATTGAAAAACTGGGTCAAGCTGCAGCACGAGTATGAGTGCTTTTTCTTCGCTGCCGACTGGCATGCGCTGACCACCCATTACGAGACTCCGGAAAACATCCAGCAGAGCGTCTGGGATATGTTGATCGACTGGCTTGCTGCTGGGGTAAGTGGAGGCTCTTCGACGATGTTTATTCAGTCGCAGGTGCCCGAACATGCGGAGTTGCATCTACTCTTGTCGATGATGACACCTGTCAGCTGGCTCGAGCGTGTGCCGACTTATAAGGATCAGCAGGAAAAGCTCAAGGATCTGGATCTGGCTACCTATGGTTTTCTGGGTTACCCCTTGCTGCAGAGTGCCGATATTCTGATGTACCGCGCTGGCTTGGTGCCGGTGGGTGCCGATCAGGTTGCCCATGTGGAAATTACCCGTGAGGTCGCACGCCGCTTCAATCACCTCTATGGCAAGGAGCAGGGCTTTGAGGAGAAGGCCGAGTCTGCGGTGCACAAGATGGGCAAGAAGACCGCCAAACTGTATAGCAAGTTGCGCAAGGCTTACCAGGAACAGGGTGACGCCGAAGCCTTGGACACTGCCCGTGCGCTGCTCAAGGAACAACAGAACATTACCCTTAGCGACAAGGAGCGACTGTTTGGTTATCTGGAAGGCGGCGGCAAAGTTATTTTGCCTGAACCCCATGCACTGCTGACGCCGGACTCCAAGATGCCCGGGCTCGATGGACAGAAGATGTCCAAGTCCTATGGCAATACCATCACGCTGCGCGACACCAGTGATGAAGTTGATACTAAGGTTCGGCGCATGCCTACCGATCCGGCTCGAGTGCGCCGCACCGACCCGGGCGAGCCCACTAAGTGTCCAGTGTTCCAGTTGCACCAGGTGTATACCGACAATGCGACTCATGAATGGGTCAAAGAAGGATGTCGCAGTGCCGGTATTGGTTGTCTGGATTGTAAAAAACCTGTGATCGACGCGATCGTCGCCGAGCTGGGACCCATTCAGGAGCGTGCAAGCGACTTCGAGTCCAATCCCGATGCCGTGAGGATGATCCTCAGCGAGGGTACCGAGCGGGCGCGCGAGGCGGCCCGTGACACCTTGGCCGAAGTGCGTCAGGCCATGGGCCTGCAGTACCGCGAGTAAATCATGGTCAGCGGCGAGCAGGAACCGCAGCCGGCAGCCGTCATCGTGACGACGCAGCTGGCTGCAAGCTCGCCAACTCAATTGATACCTGGCCGTCAGCAGGAAATGCCCTTTGCCATGGTGCACGGCAAGGCGGTGACTGAAATACCGCAGGATCTGTATATCCCGCCCGAGGCCCTGGAAGTCTTTCTTGAAGCCTTCGAAGGCCCGCTTGATTTGCTGCTCTATCTCATTCGCCGCCAGAATATCGACATCCTGGAGATTCCGGTCGCCGAGATCACCAAGCAATACATGGGCTACGTCGAGCTAATGAAAGAGGTGCGTCTGGAGCTGGCCGCCGAGTATCTGGTGATGGCGGCGATGCTCGCTGAGATCAAGTCGCGCATGCTGTTACCTCGGCATGCGGAGGACGAAGACGAGGAGCATGACCCCCGCGCCGAGCTGATCCGCCGATTGCAGGAATATGAGCGTTTCAAGCAGGCCGCCGAAGATATCGACGGCCTCAGCAGGGTAGGTCGTGATACCCGGGTGGCGAGCGCCGAGGCACCGCCAGTGCAGAATCGTCGTGCACATCCTGAAGTAGACATGCAGGAGTTGATGCTGGCACTCTCGGACGTCCTGCGTCGGGCGGACATGTTTGAAAGTCATCAGGTTACCCGGGAAATACTCTCGACCCGTGAACGCATGGCCGAGGTATTGGATCGGCTGAAGGGGCAGCAATTCGTCCCCTTTGTCAGTCTGTTCACCGCAGGTGAGGGCAAGCTGGGTGTAGTTGTTACCTTCATGGCCGTCCTAGAGCTGGTCAAAGAGCAGTTGATCGATCTGGTTCAGGGTGATGCCTTCTCGCCCATTCATGTAAAAGTGCGAGGTGACGATGTCCCAGCCGACGATTGAACACATAGTGGAAGCGGCGCTGCTCGCTGCCGGTCGCCCGTTGACGCTCGATCGTTTGCGCGAATTGTTCGATGAGGGACGCGAGCCGAGTCTGGATGAATTACGCGCAGCCTTGACACGACTTGCCTTGCACTATGAAGGCCGAAGCATCGAGCTGCGGGAAGTGGCCAGTGGTTGGCGCCTGCAGGTGCGCGAAGCCTTCTCGCCATGGGTGGGCCGATTATGGGAAGAAAGGCCGCAGCGTTATTCCAGGGCGATGCTTGAAACCCTGGCGCTGATTGCTTATCGCCAGCCTGTTACCCGGGGCGAGATCGAGGATGTGCGGGGTGTGGCCGTCAGCAGTCATATTGTCAAAACGCTTCTCGAGCGCGAATGGGTCCGCGTCGTGGGTCACCGTGATGTACCGGGACGTCCGTCCATGTACGCCACTACTCGTCAGTTTCTCGATCATTTCAATCTGCGTAGTCTCAGCGAGT
The DNA here is from genome assembly GCF_047631575.1 of Halopseudomonas sp. Lineage (GTDB taxonomy): Bacteria > Pseudomonadota > Gammaproteobacteria > Pseudomonadales > Pseudomonadaceae > Halopseudomonas. The sequence continues at coordinate 52,377 of NZ_JBLIAB010000008.1, forward strand.
TGCCACCACTAGCGGACATACGTGATCTCGATCAGATGGAGCCCGAACTGGGGCTGCAGGATGAGGGTGCCGACACCGACCAGAACGAGGCCACACTCTGGATGCCGTTTGAAGCGCTGCAACCACTGGACCGTGAGGCGGCCGAAACTGGCTTTCACGCATTGATGGCCGAGCTGGGCTCGATGGAGTCCAATATCAAGACTGATTTCGACGATCTGCGGCCTGCGGATTCGCATCCGGATGATGATCAGGACGGCAAAGACGACGGTGGAGAAAGCACCGGGCGCTGACAATCGGCTAGTCGGCCTTGGGCGGCAGTGGTAATCTATCTTTCCTTGAATGACTACTACACCGGGAGGTGCCCAGCATGATCGATAATCCCTCTAACCCTGTGACCGGGGAAAAACTGCAAAAGGTACTCGCCCGCGTCGGCCTTGGCTCGCGCCGCGAAATCGAAGCCTGGATCGAAGCTGGGCGCATCAGCGTCAATGGCAAGATCGCCAGTCTCGGCTGCCGGGTTGATAGCCTAGATCAGATATTGGTTGATGGTCGGCCGGTCAAACGTGACATCGCCAATGAAGAAGCTCGCCGGGTAATGCTGTACAACAAGCCTGAAGGCGAAGTGTGCACACGCGATGATCCAGAAGGCCGTCCTACCGTATTTGATCGTTTGCCGCGCCTGAAGCATGGTCGGTGGATCAATATTGGACGTCTGGATATCAATACGTCCGGCCTACTGCTGTTTACTACCGACGGTGAGCTCGCCAATCGTCTGATGCACCCCTCCTATCAGATGGACCGCGAATATGCGGTGCGCGTAATGGGTGAGGTGGACGAAGAAATGATTGAACGCCTGAAGACGGGGGTCATGCTGGATGACGGCCCTGCACGCTTCACCGACGTGGTGACCGCGGGCGGCGAGGGGATTAACCGCTGGTATCACGTATGCTTGATGGAAGGCCGCAATCGTGAGGTTCGACGATTGTGGGAATCCCAGGGTATGCGCGTCAATCGCCTCAAGCGGGTACGTTTCGGACCGGTATTTCTGGGTCCTGAATTACCGGTTGGCCGCTGGCGCGAAATGAAGCAGAACGAGATAGATGCATTAAGCCAAGAGGTGGGTCTTGAGTCGATTGCGCTGCCGACGATGAGTACCAGCGAACGCGACAAAGCCAAGCGTCTGGCGCGCAAGCCTTCAATGTATCAAGCGCGGACGGTGCGCAGAACCAAGGTGCCGCACGGCAGGAAATAGGCCGTACAGCAGTAGATAGCCAGGTTGTCTATTGAATGCCTATTCTATTGCGTCCAGATCGTTTGGCGCTGTACATCAGTTTGTCACACCGCTCCAACAGCTCGCGAACGCCCTCGTCGAGCTGTCGTGTCGCAACGCCAAGACTGGCTGTGATCGGGATCGAGTCGCCGTGTTGCTGAAACTGCATCCCCTCAATTGCACTGCGAATACGCTCGGCTACCAGCCTAGCGTCGCTGGCAGGGGTGTCGCTGAGCAAAATAACGAATTCTTCGCCACCCGCGCGAAATAGTTCATCCACATCGCGCAGGCAACCTCTGACGCAATTGACTACCGCTTTCAGCGCCTCGTCGCCGCAGGCGTGGCCGTATTGGTCATTAATCTGCTTGAAATAATCGATGTCTAGCACCAGAGCCGACAGGCTGGAGCAGTGTCTGATCGACAGCTTAATCTCTCGGTCAAGCGTACGGTCCATGGCGAGGCGATTGCCCACCCCGGTAAGACTGTCACTGTGAGCGCAGAATACCGCTTCGCGATACAGCAGCGCATTGCGCAGCGGATAAAGAAGATTGCCGAGCAGGGTTTCCAAAGCCAGGAGCTGCGATTCGCTGAAGCGCTTTTTACGGCTGAATACGATTTCCCCTAGAAAGCTACCAGCATGAGTCATCCGATAGCTGCAGCGATGCAGGCCGGGTTGGCCGATGCGCTGGTGCAGGCCGTTACCATCAAGGCGGTATTCCAGGCAATCGAGGCCAAGGAAGTTGCGCAGCTCCTGAAAGAACATCTCGAGAATGCGATCGATCTCCAGTGAGGTCTGTAGCTGCTGGGTCAACCTGTCCTTTACGGCATCCAGGCTTAACTCGCTCGTTTGGACAGGTTGAGTCCCGGCTAGCGAGGTGCCTTGACTCAACTTAAGGCGAGCTGAGTCGAAATCGATTGTATTTCCCTGGGTAAGAGTCATCTGCAGTCCTGCACGCGGGGATGGGGTTAAGCGTGTCGGTGCAGAGAGCGTGCCACAAACTAGAAAGCTCTATGAAACAACAAGCTAATCCAATCTTTGGCGATTGGATTAGCCGGTGCGGCAGAAATTTGCCGCATCATTTACGGGAGTGGGCGGTTCGATGCCACTTCGATGCCAAAATACTGGCTACTGTGCATCCAGCTCCTGACCATTGATTTGGCGGCTGTCGGGCCCGAGCAGGTATAGAAACGCTGGCATGATCTCGTTGGGCTCGGGGTTTTTCTCTGGTGGCTCGCCCGGATAGGCTGCTGCACGCATCGCAGTGCGTGTCGCTCCCGGATTGAGGCTGTTGGCACGTATGGCGCTGGTACCGTCCTGCTCATCAGCGAATACCTGCATCAGGCCCTCGATCGCGAATTTGCTGACAGCATAGGGCCCCCAGTAGGCTTTACCCTTGCGGCCTACACTGGAGGATACGAAAATCACTGAGGCGTCTGGCGCCTGCCGTAGTAATGGCATCATTGCCTTGGTCAGCAGAAACGGGGCGTTCACGTTGACCTGCATCAATTGCAGCCAGGATTCGGCGCTTACGCTGTCGAGAGGGGTGCGAGGGCCCAGGAGCGCTGCGTTGTGCACTAGTCCATCAATCTTGCCGAAGGTGTCAAATAACTGATCGGCCAGATCCTGATAATCTTTCTCCAGGGCCGTTTCCAGATGCAGCGGACACATGGCGGGACGCGGGTAGCCAGCAGCTTCGATTTCGTCGTAGACCGATTCGAGCTTCGAAGGTGTCTTGCCGATCAGTACGACAATGGCCCCATGGGCGGCGCAACTGAGAGCACAGGCCCGGCCTATCCCGGTACCGGCGCCGGTAACCAGAATGACACGGTCAGTGAGCAGGTTCTTTGGGGCATGATAATCAAACATCGGATGTCTCCTGGGTGCGCCGCGCGTCCAGCCAGGGGCGCAATTCGGCGGGTGATTGGATGCTGTGAGTGGCCTGCCAGTGCGCGGGGTTCTGATCCGGTGGTATGTATCCGTATAACGCCGCGACTGTGGCCATGCCGGCGGCGCGTCCTGCTTGAATATCGCGCAGATGGTCTCCAACAAAGACTGAATGCCTGGGGTCAGTACCCATGTCTCGACAGGCTTTGAGTAACGACTCGGGATGCGGCTTGGCTTTTACAACATGGTCGGGGCAGACCAGACTGCTGCAGCGAGCACCCAAGCCAGTAGCATCCATTAATGGGGTGCTGAATCGGCTCAGTTTGTTGGTGACCACACCCCAGGGAATATTCTCTGACTCCAACCAGTGGAGCAAGTCTGCCATGCCTGGATAGAGGCGGGCGTGCACACCCAAATCACGCTCATAACGCCGGAGGAAATCATTGCGCAGGCCGTCCAGCCTGGGATCTACAGTCTCTAGCGAGAAAGCGGCGGCGAGCATGCCCGCTGCGCCGTCTGACACCTGGTTGCGAATCAGTAGGTCGTTCGCTGGTGCAAGACCACTTTCGCTGCGCATGGCGCGTATTATGGCCAGAAAGTCATCTGCGGTATCAAGCAACGTGCCGTCCAGATCGAATAAAACACTGGTCAGCATGTGGTCACAAACTCCGCTGGGTGTGAACCATGTAGTTTACATCGACGTTCGGCTCGAGTTTGTAGACTCGTGTCAGTGGATTATAAGTCAGACCGATGATGTCCTGCAGATCCAGATCGGCCTCGCGCGACCAGCCGCTGAGTTCGGCGGGTTTGATGAACTTAGCGAATTCATGGGTGCCGCGTGGCAGCAACTTGAGGATGTATTCGGCACCCACGATAGCGAACACGAACGACTTGGGATTGCGGTTGATGGTCGAGAAAAAGACATGGCCGCCGGGTTTTACCAGAGAGGCGCAGGCGCGGATGACGGAGCTTGGGTCCGGCACGTGCTCGAGCATCTCCAGGCAGGTCACTATATCGAAGCGTCCCGGGTGTTGTTCGGCTAATTGTTCGGCTGTTGTCTGTTGGTAGTCGACGTCCACGCCTGATTCCAGTTGATGTAGCCGAGCCACTGCCAGGGGCGCTTCGCCCATGTCTATGCCGGTCACCGTAGCGCCGCGTAACGCCATGGCTTCAGCGAGGATGCCGCCGCCGCAGCCCACATCCAGCACTTCCTTGCCAGCCAGGCCGACTTTTTGCTCGATCCAGTTGGTCCGTAATGGATTGATTTGGTGCAATGGTTTGAACTCGCTGTTACGGTCCCACCAGCGACTGGCCAAGGCTTCGAACTTTGCGATTTCGGCGCGATCGACATTAAGCATTTTCTTCATCCCCTTGTTGAATCTGTTGTGACCAGTGGGTGACTGCTTCGAGCAGCCCATCCTGATCGGGCAGGGTCAGTCGTCCGACGCTCACCTTCTCGCGTCCGGCAACCCAGACATGGGAAACCTGACTGGCATTGCAGGTATAAAGCAGTTGCGATACCGGATGATAGACCGGTTGATGGACCAAGCCAGACAGATCAATTGCGGCGATATCCGCCGACTTGCCCACTTCAAGTGATCCGGTTTCCTCACTAATGCCCAGAGCTAGAGCGCCGCCCATGGTGGCCACATGCAAAGCTTGGTGGGCACTCAGTGCGGTCGAGGAGCCGGTGCTGCTCTTGGCCAAAAGCGATGCGGTGCGCATTTCCCCGAACATATCCAAATCGTTGTTGCTGGCTGCCCCATCGGTGCCCAGTGCGACATTAATTCCGCTTTCGATCAGGCGTTGCACAGGACATATACCGCTGGCCAATTTCATATTCGACTCGGGACAATGGATGACTGATACCCCGTGATCGCCAAGCAACCTCAGATCCTCGTCATTGATCTGCGTCATGTGCACTGCTTGCAGTCTCGGGCTCAGCAAGCCTAGCGAATGCAATCGCTGCAGTGGGCGCTGTCCACTCTGCGCCAATGCGTCTGACACTTCTCCTGCCGTCTCATGCACGTGCATGTGAACCGGCATGTCCAGTTCATCGGCTAGCATGCGGACGTTGGATAGCGTTGTATCGCCTACTGTGTAAGGTGAATGCGGCCCAAAAGCGACGCTTATCAGTGCATTGTGCTTAACCTCATCACGCAGTCGCAGGCCCTTGGTTATGGCCTCTGTACTGTCCCATGCACCGGGAATCGGATTGTCGATCACCGGGAAAGCTAGTTGGGCCCTGATGCCAGCCTCTATGGCCACCTCGGCCGCCACATCCGGGTAAAAATACATGTCGGCGAAGCAGGTGGTGCCGCCGCGAAGCATCTCTGCGATTGCCAGGCGCGTACCCAGCCTGACAAAGTCCTCGTTCACCCAGCGCGCCTCTGCTGGCCAGATATGCTCCTGCAACCAGCTCATAAGCGGCAAGTCATCGGCAAGGCCGCGGAACAGACTCATGGCCGCGTGGCCGTGTGCGTTGATCAGGCCAGGAATAAGCACGTGACCTGGCAGTTCGCGCCTTTCGGTGGCGTGGATGGAATTGGCTTGGGTACGGGTAATGATGCCTACTATCCGGCCTTCGTGGACCGCCAAGGCGTGTTCTTCGAGGACCGTGCCAGTCGGAACGACAGGTACAATCCAGCTGGGCAGGATGAGCAAGTCAATCCGTTCAGGTAAGGGCGTTATGAGCAGTTCATTTTGTATCATGGTCGGCAGTATAGCGTTTGCCTGAAGCGCCGTGCAGCGGCTTTTCGTTTCGATGTTCGTCAGCGGGGCAGGACGGCGGTTATAATGGTGTTTTGGGAGTCATTCATGCAGCAAGCTGTAAAACCTGTAATCGCTGGCAGTTTCAGTGCGCTGGCTTGGCAGGACAATACTTTGCGGTTACTTGATCAGCGTCTGTTGCCTGCCCGCGAAGTCTATGTCGAGTGCACGGATGCCGCTCAGGTGGCTACCGCGATAGTCGATATGCAGGTCCGGGGCGCTCCGGCAATTGGCATCGCTGGAGCCTATGGCATCGCGCTACAAGCGCGAGTCATTGCCACCAGCATGGACTGGGCTGCATCTCTGGCCGAGTCATTCGAGTTGCTCGAAGCGGCTCGCCCCACCGCGATCAACTTGTCGTGGGCGCTCAAGATGATGCGCGATCGCCTGGCGCGTCTTCCGTCCGATGCTGATGTACCTGCTCGGCTGCTGGAGGCGGCTCGCTCAATTCATCAAAGTGATCACGAAGCTAACCTGGCTATGGGCAGGCTGGGCATGCAGTTGATTCGCAATCACCACAAGACCCCGCAGAATTTGCTTACCCATTGCAATACCGGGGCGTTGGCAACAGGTGGCTACGGCACTGCTCTGGGTGTTGTTCGCGCCGCTCACGAGGCAGGGCTAGTGGATACGCTATTTATCGACGAGACTCGTCCCTGGCTACAGGGCTCGCGGCTCACAGCCTGGGAAATGGAGCGCGCAGGCATTAATGCGTGTGTTCACGTCGACGCGGCAGCCGGTCACTTGATGAAAACCCGGGAGATTACCTGGGTGATTGTCGGTGCTGATCGGATCGCGGCCAACGGCGATGTTATTAATAAAATTGGCACCTATGCGTTGTCGATCTTGGCCATGCATCATGGTTTGCGTTTTATGGTGGTCGCGCCCAGCTCGAGTATCGATATGGCGCTGGAAAGTGGCGATGACGTGGAGGTCGAGGAGCGTTGCGCAGCGGAGTTGTTTACTCTGGGTAATCAGTCGATTGATGCTGGGATTCCCGCATTCAATCCGGTATTCGATGTTACCCCCGCCGATCTAATCGACGTAATTGTCACGGAGAAGGGAATCGTCGAACGGCCAGATACGAAAAAGCTCGCCGATCTGATGAGCCACAGGCACCTCCATTAACACTTCTGACGTATTTTTTGCTGCCAGGGTGTAATGCAGCCCCGCGAACGTCTTTCGGCTCCCTCCCCAGCCCTCCCTGTGGTATTCTATTGGGCTTTAATCGGTCCGTCGGATTTGGCTATTGAATGGCCGATAGAAAAGCCGTTCAGTGGCTCTGTAGGGTCTTTAACTGCGCCGAACAATTGCTATGGGCATCGTCACGTTGCCGACAATAAAAGGAATGCCGTTTCATGGGTGAACTGGCCAAAGAAATCCTTCCAGTCAATATCGAAGATGAGCTTAAGCAGTCCTACCTCGATTACGCGATGAGCGTGATCGTTGGGCGGGCTTTGCCGGACGTGCGCGACGGCCTTAAGCCAGTGCATCGCCGCGTATTGTTTGCGATGAGCGAACTGAAGAACGACTGGAACAAGCCCTACAAGAAATCGGCCCGTGTGGTCGGTGACGTGATCGGTAAGTATCACCCGCATGGCGACTCTGCGGTATACGACACCATCGTACGTATGGCCCAGCCATTTTCTCTTCGCTATCTGCTGGTTGATGGTCAGGGTAACTTTGGTTCTGTCGACGGCGATAACGCTGCGGCAATGCGGTATACGGAAATCCGTATGACCAAGCTGGCCCATGAGTTGTTGGCCGACCTGGACAAGGAAACGGTTGACTGGGTACCCAACTACGACGGTACTGAGCAGATCCCTGCGGTCATGCCGACCAAGGTACCGAATCTGTTGATCAACGGCTCCAGTGGTATTGCTGTGGGGATGGCGACCAATATCCCGCCGCATAACCTGACCGAAGTGATCAATGGTTGCCTTGCGTTGATCGAGAATCCGGACATGTCCATCGACGATCTGATGGAACACATTCCGGGCCCGGATTTCCCAACGGCCGGTATCATCAATGGTAGTGCCGGTATTGTTGAAGCCTACAAAACTGGTCGTGGACGTATCTATGTGCGCGCCCGCTGCATTATTGAAGATATCGACAAGGTTGGTGGTCGTCAGCAGATCATTATCAACGAGCTGCCCTATCAGTTGAACAAAGCCCGGCTGATTGAAAAGATTGCCGAGCTGGTCAAGGAAAAGAAGATCGAAGGCATCACCGAGCTGCGTGACGAGTCCGACAAGGATGGCATGCGCGTGGTTATCGAGATCCGTCGTGGTGAAGTGGCTGAGGTTGTGCTCAACAACCTGTATACCCAGACACAGATGCAGAATGTATTTGGTATCAATATTGTTGGCTTGCTTGACGGTCAACCGCGCATTTTGAACCTCAAGGAGTTGCTTGATGCATTTATCCGTCATCGCCGTGAGGTAGTTACCCGCCGCACCGTGTTTGAGTTGCGCAAGGCGCGTGAGCGTGGACATATCCTTGAAGGTCAAGCGGTTGCGCTGGCCAATATCGATCCAGTCATTGCGCTGATCAAGGCATCATCCACTCCAGCAGAAGCCAAAGAGCGGTTAATTGCCAACCCCTGGGAGCCAGGCGCGGTGATTGAAATGGTCGAACGTGCCGGTGCTGATGCTTGCCGGCCGGACGGGTTGGACGCACAGTTTGGCCTGCGTGACGGCAAGTATTATCTGTCTGCCGAACAGGCCCAAGCGATTCTTGATCTACGCCTGCACCGTCTGACTGGTCTTGAGCACGAGAAGTTGCTGGCCGAATATCATGAAATTCTGCTGCAGATTGGTGAGTTGTTGCGCATCCTCAATAGTCAGGAGCGGCTGATGGAAGTGATCGTTGAGGAGCTGGAGCTGATTCGCGCCAACTTCGGCGATGCGCGCCGCACCGAGATACTCGCCTCACGTCTGGATCTGAGTCTGGCTGATCTGATAACAGAAGAAGAGCGTGTGGTGACCATTTCCCATGGTGGCTATGCCAAGAGCCAGCCGTTGGCTGACTATCAAGCCCAGCGCCGCGGTGGTCGTGGCAAGGCGGCAACGGGCGTAAAGGATGAGGATTACGTCTCTCATTTGCTGGTCGCTCACAGTCACACGACGCTGCTGCTGTTTTCGAGCAAGGGCAAGGTGTACTGGTTAAAGACTTACGAAATACCCGAAGCATCGCGAACCGCGCGGGGTCGTCCGCTGGTTAATCTATTGCCGTTGGATGAGGGCGAATTCATCAGTGCCATGTTGCCTGTCGATGAATATACCGCAGGCTGGTTTATCTTCATGGCGACCGCCAACGGCACCGTGAAGAAGACGCCGCTTGAGCAATTCAGCCGCCAGCGCAGTGTCGGTCTGATTGCCCTGGATCTGGACGAAGGTGACACGCTTATCTGCGCTGCCATTACTGATGGTGAGCGCGAAGTGATGTTGTTCTCCGACGGCGGCAAGGTGACACGCTTCAAGGAAACCGACGTACGTGCCATGGGCCGGACTGCCCGAGGTGTGCGTGGCATGCGTCTGGCTGGCAGTCAGCAGCTGATTTCCATGATTATCGTCGAGGAAGGCACGCAGATACTGACGGCCTCCGCCCGTGGTTATGGTAAGCGGACGGCTGTAGAAGAGTTCCCGCAATACAAGCGCGGTGGCCAGGGTGTGATCGCTATGGTCAGCAACGAGCGTAATGGTCCGCTGGTGGGCGCGGTGCAGGTCGTTGAGGGCGAGGAGATCATGCTCATTTCTGACCAGGGCACCCTAGTGCGCACGCGTGTAGCCGAGGTGTCCAGTCTGTCGCGTAACACTCAGGGCGTGACCTTGATCAAGGTTGCCAGCGATGAAAAGCTGGTCGGTCTGGAGCGTATCCAGGAGCCGTCCGAATCGGAGGAAGATATCCTGCATAGCGCCGGCAGTATTGAAGGCGCGATTGTCAGTGAAGTCGAACCCATAGGCCCGGTCGATGACGACGATGGTGCTGAGACAAGCGACAATGATCAGGAGTAATGGTTGACGTGAGCAAGCGACTGTTCAATTTCTGCGCCGGCCCGGCGGCGCTTCCCGAAGCCGTGCTGAAGCAGGCACAGGCCGAGCTGCTCGACTGGCAAGGCAAGGGTCTCTCCGTGATGGAGATGAGTCATCGTAGTGAAGAGTTCACCAGCGTCGCCGAGACGGCCGAGCAGGATCTGCGTGATTTGCTGAACATCCCCAGCAACTACCGGGTACTGTTCCTGCAGGGTGGCGCGAGTCAGCAATTCGCGCAGGTACCGCTCAACTTCATGCCCGAGGGCGGCAGTGCCGACTACATTGATACCGGAATCTGGTCGATTAAAGCGATCGAGGAAGCCTCGCGTTTCGGCCATGTCAATGTCGCTGCCAGCGCCAAGGAGTATGACTACTTTGCGATTCCGGGCCAGAACGACTGGAAACTATCCGACGCTGCGTCCTACGTGCATTACACGCCAAATGAGACGATTGGCGGGCTTGAATTCGGCTGGATCCCTCAGGTTGGCGATAAGTCTCTTATCGCGGATATGTCTTCGACTATTCTGTCGCGACCGATTGATGTTTCCAAATTCGGCATGATCTACGCTGGCGCGCAGAAGAATATTGGGCCCAGCGGGCTGGTCGTAGTCATTGTGCGTGAAGATTTGCTGGGTGAAGCGCGAGCCAGCTGTCCGACCATGCTCGATTACTCGGTGGCAGCGAAGAATAGCTCGATGTACAACACGCCACCGACCTTTGGCTGGTATCTGGCCGGTCTGATTTTCAAGTGGCTGAAAGAGCAGGGTGGCCTGGAGGCGATGGAGCGGATCAATAACGCCAAGCAGCGCACGCTGTACCAGGCTATCGATGACAGCGAGTTCTACAGCAATCCGATCAATCCGGCCGATCGTTCCTGGATGAACGTTCCTTTCCGTCTCGGTGACGATCGTCTGGACAAGGCATTTTTGACCGGAGCTGAAGAGCGTGGGCTGTTGAATCTAAAGGGTCATCGCTCTGTCGGTGGCATGCGTGCTTCGATTTACAATGCCGTTTCCCAGGATGCGGTCGATGCGCTGGTGGCCTATATGGCCGAGTTCGAAAAGCAACAGGGCTAATTGGCATGTCTGATGAAGACCAACTCAAGGCGCTGCGCAAGCGCATCGATTCACTTGATGAAAAAATTCTCGAGCTGATCAGCGAGCGTGCCCATTGCGCGCAGACGGTGGCTCAGGTCAAGCAGAAGTCATTGCCAGCCGGCAGTGAGCCGGTATTTTATCGGCCCGAGCGTGAAGCCTGGGTGCTCAAGCACATCATGGAGTTAAACAAAGGCCCGCTGGACAACGAGGAAATGGCTCGGTTGTTCCGTGAGATCATGTCCGCCTGCCTGGCGCTGGAACAGCCCCTCAAAGTAGCTTACCTGGGCCCCGAAGGCACCTTTACCCAGGCGGCTGCGATGAAGCATTTTGGCCATTCTGTGGTCAGCGTGCCTATGGCTGCGATCGACGAGATTTTCCGCGAAGTAGCCGCTGGCGCTGTCCAATTTGGCGTGGTGCCGGTGGAAAATTCTACTGAGGGCGCTATCAACCATACGCTAGACAGTTTTCTCGAACACGATATGGTCATCTGTGGCGAAGTAGAGTTGCGCATTCATCATCATCTGCTGATTGGTGAGAATACCAAGACCGACCGTATCTCCCGGGTGTATTCCCACGCTCAGTCGCTCGCCCAGTGCCGCAAGTGGTTGGACGCGCATTACCCGAATGTTGAACGCGTGGCGGTGGCAAGCAACGCCGAAGCGGCAAAGCGGGTGAAAGGTGAATGGAATTCCGCGGCGATCGCCGGCGATATGGCCTGCGAGCTGTATGGATTGAGCAAGATTGCCGAAAAAATTGAAGATCGGCCGGATAACTCGACCCGGTTCCTGATTATTGGCAGCCAGATGGTCCCGCCAACCGGCGACGACAAGACATCAGTTATCGTTTCCATGCGTAACAAGCCGGGTGCTCTGCATCATCTGTTGCAGCCGTTCCATAATAATGGCATTGATCTTTCGCGTATCGAAACGCGGCCATCGCGCAGCGGTAAGTGGACTTACGTGTTCTTTATTGACTTTTTTGGTCATCAGCATGATCCGCTGATCAAAAATGTGCTGGAGAAGATCAATGACGAGTCGGTCGCGCTCAAGGTGCTCGGTTCGTATCCAAAGGCCGTGCTGTAGTCGCGGCGAATAGGTTGTGTGGCTAAAGGAGCGGTCCTTCTGGGGTTGCTATCTGTCGTTTGAATGTCGCTATCCGAGGCGTGTTTTATGACTTGCGATTTTCTTGCCCTGGCGCAGCCAGGCGTTCAAAAGCTGTCTCCCTATGTACCCGGCAAGCCAGTTGGCGAGCTTGCCCGAGAGTTCGGGTTGAATCCCGCTGATATCGTCAAGTTGGCTAGTAACGAAAACCCGCTCGGACCAAGCCAGAAAGCCGTCGCGGCCATCCAGGCAGCGTTGCCGGAGATGACCCGGTACCCCGATGGTAATGGCTTCGCACTGAAGCAAGCACTGTCCCGCCGGCTGGCCGTCAATCCGGCGATGATTACCTTGGGCAATGGCTCCAACGATATCCTTGAGCTGGTCACCCGTGCCTTTGTCGGCCCGCAACACGAAGTGGTGTTTAGTGAGCATGCTTTTGCTGTCTATCCAATTGTTACTCAGGCCGTAGGTGCGCAGGCTGTAGTGGTGCCGGCCAAGCACTGGGGTCATGATCTGGATGCAATGGCCGCCGCCATAACGGCAAAAACCCGTTTGGTCTTTGTTGCCAATCCGAATAATCCCACCGGCACCTGGATCGAAAAGGCAGAGCTGGAACGCTTTCTTGCGCAAGTGCCGGAACAGGTCATCGTCGTGCTTGACGAAGCTTATACAGAGTACGTGGAAACCACGGACGTACCCAACGGCCTAGACTACCTTAGCCAGTATCCCAATGTGCTGGTGTCGCGCACTTTCTCCAAGGCCTACGGTCTGGCGGCTCTGCGCGTAGGTTACGGCATTTGCCACCCGGCGATTGCCGATGCGATGAACCGTGTTCGCCAACCTTTCAATGTCAACACGCTGGCCCTGGTCGCCGCGGTAGCGACTCTGGAAGATGAGGCGTACCTAGTCGAGAGTCGTCGTATCAATCGCGAGGGTATGGCTCAGCTGGAGGCCGGATTTATCGCGTTGAAGCTGAACTGGATTCCTTCAAGAGGCAATTTTATTGCGGTCGATCTTGGTCGTGAAGCCGCGACAATCTTCAACAGCCTGCTGCGGCAAGGTGTCATCGTACGGCCCGTCGCCAACTATGGCATGCCTAATCATCTGCGGGTCTCCATTGGTCTGCCTGAAGAGAATCAACGCTTTCTTGATGTTCTGAAGCAGGCAATGCTGAATGGGTAAGGGTACTGTCGGGCGACTGGTTGTCGTTGGCCTTGGGTTGATTGGTGGGTCTTTTGCCAAGGGCATCAGGCAGTCGGGACTGTGTCGTGAGGTGATCGGCTACGACGCTGATCCATTGGCGCGCAATCTAGCGGTACCCCTGGGTGTTGTCGACAGCGCACCCGGCAGCCTGGCAGAAGCGGTAGTCGGGAGCGATGTGATTATGCTCGCCGTGCCGATATTGGCCATGGAGAAAGTACTCACGGAGCTGGCTCGGCTTGAGCTTGGTGATGCGGTCATTACCGATGTCGGCAGTACCAAGGGTGCGGTAGTGGCGGCAGTGGAGCGCGCATTCGGCAAGGTGCCCTCACGGTTCGTGCCGGGTCATCCGATAGCTGGATCTGAACGTAGCGGGGTAGAAGCTTCTGATGCCGAGCTGTTCCAGCGGCACAAGGTTATTTTGACACCCTTAGAGCAAACAGATCCGCAGGCGCTCGATCTGATAAGCGGCCTGTGGCGGGCGCTCGGGGCTGATGTGGAACATATGGCGCTGGCAGATCATGACGAGGTACTTGCTGCGACTAGTCATCTACCGCATCTGCTGGCGTTTTCACTGGTCGATACCCTGGCGTCGCGTAGCGAAAATCTGGAGATATTCCGTTATGCCGCGGGTGGTTTTCGCGATTTCACTCGGATTGCGGCAAGCGATCCAACCATGTGGCGCGATATTTTTCTCGCTAATCGGGGCGCCGTACTGCGCAGTCTCGACGCCTTTACCCGGGATCTGGGGCATTTGCGCACGGCAATCGATGAGGGGGATGCCAAAGCCTTGCTGGGCGTCTTTACGCGGGCCAAATCAGCCCGCGAACATTTCAGTCATATTCTGGCCCGCAGGGCCTATACGGAACCTATGCAGACTCAAGTCAGTAATTTCATTGCGAGCCCCGGTGGATGTGTTCAAGGCAGTATTCGCGTCCCGGGTGATAAATCCATCTCCCACCGCTCGATTATGCTTGGCTCCCTGGCCGAGGGTGTTACGCAGGTTGAGGGTTTCTTGGAGGGTGAAGACAGTCTGGCTACCCTGCAGGCGTTCCGTGACATGGGCGTGGTCATCGAAGGGCCACATCACGGGCGCGTAGCCATCAATGGTGTAGGTCTGCATGGCTTGCAGGCGCCGCCTGGTCCCATCTATGTAGGTAATTCCGGCACCTCCATGCGGCTGCTTGCCGGTTTGCTGGCGGGCCAGCAGTTCGACAGTGAGCTGACCGGGGATATCTCCCTGTCTAAGCGGCCGATGGGTCGGGTGGCGAAGCCGCTGCGGGAAATGGGCGCGCGGATCGACACGGGCGAAGAGGGCAGGCCGCCACTGCGCATTCAGGGCGACAGCCGGTTGGTGGGTATGGATTACACCATGCCGATGGCCAGTGCTCAGGTAAAATCCTGTCTGTTGTTGGCCGGACTTTATGCATCTGGGCGCACCTCGGTGACCGAGCCTGCGCCAACGCGCGATCATACCGAACGGATGCTTAAGGGTTTTGGTTATCCCGTGTTGGTCGAGGGCGCCAAAGTGACTGTCGACCCCGGCCAAGTGCTCACGGCATGTCGTATTGATGTCCCCGCAGATATTTCATCGGCGGCCTTTTTCATGGTTGCTGCAAGTATTGCTGAAGGCTCAAATTTGCTTCTGCTGCATGTCGGCATCAATCCGACTCGCATCGGGGTTATCAATATTCTGCGTGAAATGGGCGGTGACATAACTCTGGAAAACGAGCGTGAAGTCGGCGGTGAGCCTGTAGCTGATATTCGTGTGCGCCATGCAGCATTGAAAGGGATCGATATTCCGGTTGATCAGGTGCCGCTGGCTATCGATGAGTTTCCTGCATTGTTCATTGCGGCAGCCTGCGCAGAAGGGCGCACCATATTGCGCGGTGCCGAAGAGCTGCGGGTCAAGGAGTCAGATCGGATTCAGGTTATGGCGGACGGGTTGCAGACCCTTGGCATCCAGGCCGAACCTACCCACGACGGTATTATCATCGAGGGCGGCCAGTTGCGGGGGGGGGCAGTCGAGAGTCACGGTGATCACCGCATCGCAATGGCATTCAGCATTGCCTCGTTGCGCGCGTTGACTGATATACACATTAACGATTGCGCCAATGTGGCGACATCATTCCCGGGGTTTGTGGCGTTGGCCAGTTCGGTTGGCATCATGGTTCGGTTAAAGGAGAGCGCGTGACAGATCAAGCCATACCGGTCATTACCATCGACGGACCTGGCGGGTCGGGCAAAGGCACGATCGCCGGTCTGCTGGCAGCTAGACTTGGCTGGAAGCTGCTGGATTCCGGCGCACTGTATAGGCTGCTGGCGTTTGCCGCGCAGAATCACGGTGTGGACCTGACCAATGAGGAGGCCTTGAAGACTCTGGCTGCCCATCTCGACGTCCAGTTCCTGGCTGACGGTGGCGACCGTGAACAACGGATTATCCTCGAGGGTGAGGAGGTGACGCGCGCGATTCGTACCGAGGCGATGGGTACTGGGGCGTCGCAGGTAGCTTCAATTCCGGTGGTGCGAGCAGCCTTGCTCCAAAGACAGCAAGCGTTTCGCGAAGCGCCTGGTCTGGTAGCCGACGGCCGGGATATGGGTACTGTCGTCTTCGCCGACGCTGAGGTGAAGATTTTTTTGACCGCCAGCCCCCACATCCGAGCAGAGCGCCGGTACAAGCAGTTGCTCGAAAAAGGTGAAGCTGCTAATCTGGCGAGTCTTCTCGATGAGATTTTGGCACGGGATGAGCGCGATATGACTCGCAGTGTGGCGCCTTTGCGCCCGGCTGACGATGCAATCGTACTTGATTCGACCAGTCTGTCGATTGAAGAAGTACTTGAAGCGGTGTTGTCGGAAGCACGCAAGCGCGACCTTCAGGGCTAATCAGGGCATCCGCTGCCGGGAAACCAGCCTGGCCGGCAACGGGCATTTAATAATCAACCCACATCAGCTGGTGATGTGGCGGGTATGTTTGCTGCAGGGCGCGCGAAATAACAAGCGGCCAGGCGGTTACTGCCTAAATAACCATTTACAGGATTCCAAATGAGCGAAAGCTTTGCCGAACTTTTTGAAGAAAGTCTAATTACCCTCGACATGCAGCCGGGTTCCATCATCACCGGTATCATTGTGGACATCGACTCCGATTGGGTCACCGTTCATGCTGGTTTGAAGTCTGAAGGTGTCATCCCCCGTGAGCAATTCCTGAATGATCAGGGCGAGCTGACGATCAAAGTGGGTGATGAGGTCCATGTTGCACTGGAAGCCGTTGAAGACGGTTTCGGTGAAACTAAACTGTCCCGTGAGAAGGCCAAGCGTGCCGAATCCTGGAAAGTCCTCGAAGCAGCTTTCGCCGCAGAAGAAATCGTCAAGGGTGTTATCAACGGCAAGGTCAAAGGTGGCTTTACCGTCGATGTCAACACTATCCGCGCGTTCCTGCCAGGCTCGCTTGTCGATGTCCGCCCTGTGCGCGACACCACGCACCTGGAAGGCAAGGAACTGGAATTCAAGGTCATCAAGCTTGACCAGAAGCGCAACAACGTCGTTGTCTCCCGTCGTGCCGTCCTCGAAGCCGAGAACAGTGCCGAGCGTGAAGCCCTGCTGGAAACTCTGCAGGAAGGTCAGGTTGTCAAAGGTATCGTCAAGAACCTCACAGATTACGGCGCATTTGTCGATCTGGGCGGCGTAGATGGTCTGTTGCACATCACCGACATGGCATGGAAGCGTATCAAGCATCCTTCCGAAATCGTTAATGTTGGCGACGAGATTGACGTCAAAGTGCTGAAGTTCGATCGTGAGCGCAACCGCGTTTCTCTGGGTCTGAAGCAGCTGGGCGAAGATCCATGGGTCGCTATCACAGGTCGCTACCCAGAAGGTACTCGCGTTACTGCCAAAGTTACCAATCTGACAGATTACGGCTGCTTCGCAGAGCTGGAAGAAGGCGTAGAAGGCTTGGTTCACGTATCCGAAATGGATTGGACCAACAAGAACATCCATCCTTCGAAAGTGGTAAACGTTGGCGACGAAGTAGAAGTTATGGTTCTGGACATCGACGAAGATCGTCGTCGCATTTCCTTGGGCATCAAGCAGTGCAAGATGAACCCATGGGAAGAGTTCTCCAGCAAGTTTAACAAGGGTGACAAGATCTCCGGCTCCATCAAGTCGATCACCGATTTCGGTATCTTCATTGGTCTGGATGGCGGCATCGACGGTTTGGTTCACTTGTCCGACATTTCCTGGAACGAAGCTGGCGAGGAAGCCGTGCGTCGTTTCAAGAAGGGTGACGAGATTGAAACCGTCATTCTGTCGGTCGATCCAGAGCGTGAGCGCATCTCCTTGGGCGTCAAGCAGCTGGAAGACGATCCGTTCTCCAACTTTGCTTCGTTGAACGAGAAAGGCACCATCCTGAACGGTATCGTTAAGGAAGTTGATGCCAAAGGCGCCATCATCACTCTGGCCGAAGAAATCGAAGGCACGTTGAAAGCCTCTGAAATCAGTCGTGACAAAGTCGAAGATGCACGTAACGTCCTGAACGTTGGTGACGAAGTCGAAGCCAAAATCATCAGCATTGATCGCAAGAGCCGCGTGATCAGTCTGTCGATCAAGGCGAAAGACGTTGAAGATGAGAAAGAAGCGATCCAGGGTCTGCGTCAGCAGGAAATGGCCGCTTCCGGTCCGACCACCATTGGTGATCTGATCAAGCAGCAGATGGAAAACAAGGGTAACTGATTCAAGCCCTTGTAGTTCCTGAAAAGGGCGACTTAGGTCGCCCTTTTTTGTGCCTTTTTTTCGCATTTGATGCTTTCTGACTGGTTGCGACGGTTCGTACACTGTTCAAACCGGGCCAAGCATGGTAAAAATAATAAAAATAGAGCTAGCCGCTTGATAAAAAAGGAAAATCATGACCAAGTCGGAGTTGATCGAGCGCATAGTCGAGCAGCAGGGACAGTTATCAGCCAAGGATGTCGAACTGGCTATCAAGACCATGTTGGAACATATGTCTCAGGCGCTTGCCGGCGGTGAACGGATTGAAATTCGTGGCTTCGGCAGCTTCTCATTACATTATCGTGCGCCGCGCGTAGGACGTAATCCCAAAACAGGCGATTCGGTAGAGCTGGATGGTAAATTCGTGCCACACTTCAAGCCTGGCAAGGAGCTGCGTGATCGGGTTAACGAGTCTTTGCAGATAGCGTGAAGCGGTTTCTCCCACGCTTTGCACTACGCTATACTCTCCTGACACGAATGGACTGGGGTGGTGTGGTATGCAATGGCTGAAGCGCGCAATACTTATAACTCTCCTTTTGCTAGTCGCCTTAGCAACTCTGGATTTTGTGCTGGAGAACCAGCAAAGTATCCAGCTTCAATTTCTTGAATTGCAATCTCCTGCTATGCCACTCTCCCTTTTCATTATCGTTGCCTTCATTCTTGGAAGTCTTCTCGGTGTGTTTATCGGTTGGCTCATTACAACTCGTTTGCGCTTGAAACTCATGGTGCAGAGTAATGAGCTGAATCGTTATCGCAAGGAAGTCGACAAGCTTCGCACTCAGGCGGTCAAAGGCTGATACCCATGCAGGAGCTGATGTTCCTCGGGCTCTTTGTGCTGGCGCTCGGAATAGGCTGGCTTTTGGGCCGTCGTGAAGCGATCAAGGTTGGTTTCATGGTCCAGCCCCACGGCAGTGCGTTGGATCGGCAATATTTCATTGGCTTGAACTACCTGCTTAACGAGCAGCCTGATGAGGCGATCGAAACCTTTATACGCGCCTTGGAAGTGAACCCCGAAACCGTAGAAACACACATTGCCATTGGCAAGTTATTTTGCCAGCGTGGTGATGTCGAGCGGGCAATCAAGGTACATCAGAATCTGCTCGCGCGGCCTAATTTAACCCGAATTCAGGCAGATAACGTGCAACTGGAATTGGCTCGGGATTATCTTGCCGTTGGCATGCACAATCGCTCCGAACGGCTTCTGGATGAGCTGGTGGAAAGTGGGTCACCCTTGCGAGCCGAAGCTCTTGTCGATCTCGTCAAGGTTCATGAGCGCGAGCACGACTGGTTGAACGCGACCGCCGTGGGTGAAAAGTTGGTTCGTGATCGGCCACAATTTGCAATAACCTTGGCTCATTACTACTGCGAAATTGCGCTTGAGCCGCTGCGAAAACAGGAATTATCTCAGGCGCGCAAGCATCTAAATGATGCGCTTCGAGTCGATTCGGGATGTGTTCGCGCAATGTTGATGTTGGCTGAGCTGGAAGACGGTCTGCGGCGATATAAGGACGCTGCAACTTGGTTAGAGCGGCTCGCCGCAAGAGACCCGGATATGGTTCCCCATGCCTTGCCTCTGGCGCGACGTAGCGCTCATAATGGCGCGCTTGATATAGCCGCCTATCTGGACTCAACAATCGACAGCGGGTCACCGTTGATCGAAACGGTGCTTGCCCGGGCCGACTTTCTGCGCGGGGAAAATAGCGTCGGAGATGTAAGTCGTTTTGTCTTGCAGCATATTCAGCGTCAGCCTTCGCTACGGGGACTTCTTTACCTGATCGATTTGCATCTGGATCATGTGGATGCAAAGGGACGGGATAATTTGCTCATATTGCGTGGTGTCGTGGAGGCGCTTGTGTTGGAAAAGCACCCGTACCGCTGCACGTCATGTGGCTTCATGGCTAAGCATCTGCACTGGCAGTGCCCTACGTGTCATGGCTGGTCAACCATCAGACCGCTCAAAGGTCGCGAGGCAGTTTGAGTGGTATCAATATTTTTACAGGATTAATTCATGCCCTGCGATACCCCGATAATCGTCGCGTTGGACTTCCCGGAATCTTCCCTGGCCATTGCGATGGCCGATCAACTGGATCCGGCTAAATGCCGAGTCAAGGTTGGTAAGGAGTTATTTACCAGCAGCGGCCCGGCAATAGTGGATCAGCTTCACCAGCGCGGCTTCGAAGTCTTTCTGGATTTGAAATTCCATGATATTCCAAATACCACGGCTAGTGCGGTCAGAGCTGCAGCTGAATTGGGCGTGTGGATGGTCAACGTACACGCCAGTGGCGGTCGGCGAATGATGGAGGCGTGTACTGATGTTCTCCAGGCTCGCTCCGGTCATCGTCCGCTGTTTATTGCGGTTACAGTGCTGACCAGTCTCGAACATAAAGATTTGCATGAGGTTGGTGTTGATATTGAGCCCATGGTCCAGGTTCAGCGGCTCGGTCGGTTGGCTCAGGACTGTGGTCTCGATGGCCTGGTCTGCTCGGCCCGTGAGTCAAAAGCATTGCGCGGTGCACTGGGTAGCGAGCTCTTGTTGGTGACCCCGGGTATTCGCTCAGTCGACGTTAATGCAGATGATCAGAAACGAGTAGTCACACCCCGTCAGGCAATGAGCGATGGCAGCAGTTATCTGGTAATCGGTCGCCCGATTACACGAGCGAATTCGTCCGCGTTGGCGCTCGATTCAATACTCGCTGAATTACAGGAGTGATTGAAGCAGCTGCTATGCGTCGGTGCATTGTAGAGCCTGTATATCCGCTCTAATGCCGGCTAGGCGTTTGCTCAGGTGTCTTTGTTGTTTGTTGCTACTAAGCTGCATGAGGTCCGTTATCAGTTGTGCGCCACGTTCTGTGTTGGTAGCGGCGATTCGCTTGAAATCGGCGGTCCAAAAGCGTTCACGATCCATCATCAGGTCGGTGATGTGTTGAGCAAAGTCGGGCTGGTCACGACGATTGACGGTGTCTACAAAAGCGCTCTGCCAGGCCTGTCTATTTTGCAACCATATCTGGTTCTGCCCTTCTAGTTCAGCAGACCAGACTGTTAACAGCGCTTGCTGCGGTTCATTGAGTGGTCCAGTCCAGTCCTCTAGGCGATCCTGCGCCCGCTCGATACGGTCTCGATTCTGTGCCAGCAAGTCTGGCTCAAGATACTTCTCATTCATCTCGTTCTGCTTTTCTTGCAGATTCTTGGTCAGTTCCTGTACCTGCCGCGCATCGAGTTGGCGCATAAGACCTATGAGAGTGGGCGTAATTTCTCCGATCAGACGATCTGCAGAGGCCTCCACATTAGGAAGCCCCTGCATTAGTACACTTGGATCAAGATGTTTTGTGTAGAGGTTGGTCCCTAGGTCGTCCAGGAGCGGCAAGTACTGTGGAAGTTCGCTTCTACAGTGCCAGTCCAGATGACCTTCGATACGGGATGACAGCCATTGCTTCTGGGCACGGTCGAGCGATACGTAGTCACCCACTTTCCAGCGAATTAGCCAGTCAAGATTGTTGTAGGCAAGGCGGGTGGCACTGCAAGCGGCGAGTAGTATGATGCTGGCTGCTAGCAGGGCCATTTTCCAATAGCGGTAGGTTAGTAATCTCAGCATGAAGTATCCCATAGTAGTGAACCAAGGATAGTTCGCACAACACGACAATGCTTGGGGAAAGTGTATCTTTTCCGGTCCTTTTCTATTGCAGGACGTTGTCTATGATGGCTTCGATAACCCCCGTCGTAGCGTCTACCAACACAGCATCAGTACCCACTTGGCGCCAGTCATAGCCCGGGTAGTCAGGTAGGTTTGACCGTACCCGGCCGTCGAATCGTTTAGCTATGCCAGGAGGTAGCGGTTTGCCGCGTGCAAGATTCTTACGAATTCCCGGTGGTAAGGACGCAGTTGGCTCGATATAGCGTTGTTGATCTCGAAAGATAGCCCTAATAACGGTTTCCTCAAGATTGACGGAGCGCTCATCTCGGTCCCACGAACGCTGTTCCTGGCTGTACCGTCCGTCATCTGATTTATTGCCATGGCGCTTTTCGTCGAATTTCTGAGTGTGCTTGCCTTCACGTGCTTCAGTGTTGCCACGGTTTTCCGGTGGTTGCGCAAAAGCACTTGCGCAGGCCAGACTCGAGACGAGAAGAAGAGTGGAGGTTAGTAGTTGGATCGGGCGTTTTTTCAAGTTGTTCTCCTGTTCATATTTCAGACCGCTGGCATGGATGTTGGTTCAATATAAGCTGAACTGCCTGAATTGAGTATTGCCCTTGTCTGCCCTTTGAACATAAGGTCGGTGAATAAGCATCATTGCATTTTTAGATAGTGGCTCGAACATCTGTCAGACAGTGTGTTTGTGCCTGCATACTGCATTATCAGAAAAAAGTTCAATAAAAGGCGGCTGCAATTTAATTGTAAGTGTATTGCGTCAGAACTAATCAGACTACGAATAACAATAACAGGCCGGAAAGTCCATCTATAGGGTTGTATCTGGCCGTTTTCTGCGGGAGTGCAGTATGAGTCAGTCAGGTGTCTTG
This sequence comes from Halopseudomonas sp., assembly GCF_047631575.1. Lineage (GTDB taxonomy): Bacteria > Pseudomonadota > Gammaproteobacteria > Pseudomonadales > Pseudomonadaceae > Halopseudomonas. Next base: position 75,005 of record NZ_JBLIAB010000008.1, read on the forward strand.
AAGCGTTCGACCATCCTCATTCACGGCTCAGTGGGTATGCCACTGGCCATCATCGGTTATCCCCTGGTGGTGTATCTGCCTCCTTTTTATGCCCAGGAGGTAGGGCTCAATATGGCTTTGATGGCCATCGTACTGGTTATTGCTCGACTGTCTGATGTGATTACTGACCCGCTCATAGGCACTCTGAGTGATCGCTGGCAAACGCGGATAGGCCGCCGCAAGCCCTGGCTGATTATGGGCACGCCCGTGATGCTTCTGGGTACGGTCATGATTTTCATGCCTCCTGAAGGAGCAGGCATTAGTCATCTGCTGACCTGGACCATTATCATGTATCTAGGTTGGACCATGGTTACATTGCCCTACGGCGCATGGGGGGCTGAGCTATCGTCGCTCTACCACCAGCGCAGTCGCGTTACAGCATCGCGAGAAGGCTTTGTGCTGATCGGTCTGTTCCTTGCCGCGCTAGCGCCGGCAGTCGTACAGGCTATGGGCGCCAAGTTTCAGGCCGGTGATACTGATGGCGTGTTGATGCAGACGCTGATCTGGATGATTGGCACCAACGGTGAGCTGAGCACAGGTTATGGGCCTATTCTGGCAAGTATGGCTTGGTTGCTCATAATCCTGTTGCCGTTGACAGTCTTCATGGTGGTGACCCGGGTCAAGGAGGCACCACCGCAGTCAGTTCAGCGCACAGACTGGAAGCAGGGTATGCGCGTGTTGAAGAACAACGGCCCCTTCAAACGCATGATACTGATGTTGTTGATCGTGGTAACGGGAGAGTCTTTTCGCAACGCGCTGTCGGTATTCTTCATGCAGCATGTCATCCAGATTCAGGCGCAGATCGGTCTGATGTACCTGTTGTATTTCGGTGTCGGTATTCTTGGTATTCCCTTCTGGCTGATTCTGGGCAAGCGTATTGGCAAGCATAAGGCGTTTTGTGTCGCTGTCGGCGTATCCAGTGCGAGCATTCTGGGCATGTTCTTCCTCCAGGCGGGTCAATTGGTGCCCTTTGCCGTGATGTTCGCGGTGAAGGGATTCTGCTTCGCCGCGTTCCAGTTTCTGCCTCTGTCTATGCTGGCTGATATTGTTGACGTCGATACTGCGCGTAGCAAAGAACATCGCACAGGGCTGTTTTTTGCAATGTCGGGCATGGCTCAGAAACTGGCTATGGCATTTGGACTGGGTTTGTCGCTAGGACTGCTTGCGTTAGTGGGTTTCGACGCTACCCAGGTGGTCCATACGGACGGTCAGTTGATGGCCCTGCGCTTGCTCTACATCATCGGACCTGTGTTGCTCTACATAGCCGCTTTTGCCGTTGCATGGAATTACCCGCTGACCTCTGACCGCCACGAGCGTATTCACCAGTGGATACAGCGGCGCAACGTCAGGCTGCAAGTGGAGCCCTGAACGGTGTTCCGTTATGCTGGCATCCAAAATCAAGGATAGACATAAAAGGATAGCGCCTGGATGTCACAGCACTCGCAGTTCAGTCTTCTGAAGAAACGGCGTTTTCTGCCGTTTTTTCTGACCCAGTTTCTGGGCGCATTCAACGATAACGTTTTCAAGCAGGCGCTGATCCTGGCTATTCTGTTCAAGATCGTGGTTGTGGCCGATCACGATGTGTTGATCAATCTCAGTGCGATGCTTTTCATTCTTCCCTTTTTTCTGTTTTCTGCGCTGGGCGGTCAATTTGGGGAGAAGTTCGCCAAGGATGCCTTGATTCGTATTATCAAATTGGGCGAGATAGGTATCATGCTGGCCGGGGCTGTCGGGCTAGTGCTTGGTAGTCTGCCTGTGCTACTGACCGTACTCTTCGCGATGGGGACGCAGTCTGCGTTGTTTGGTCCGGTGAAGTACTCGATTCTTCCCCAGCATCTGCAGGAGCACGAGTTGATCGGTGGCAACGCATTGGTAGAAATGGGTACGTTTCTGGCGATACTCGGCGGGACCTTGTATGCCGGTTTGCTGATGTCCGGAGTGGATTGGGCTACTTGGGTTGCGGGTTCTGTGCTGGCTGTGGCTGTGCTTGGCTTTCTGGCTAGCATGTCTATTCCTCGGGCTCATGCAGCTATGCCGGAACTCAAAGTTGACTGGAATATTTTCCGTCAATCCTGGGCCATTTTGCATCTGGGGCTAGTCCAGCAGGTTCCCTCGGTGTCGCGCTCGCTGCTGGGTAACTCCTGGTTCTGGTTTCTCGGCGCTACCTATCTCACTCAAATTCCTGCCTTTGCCAAGGATTACCTGCATGGGGATGAAAGCGTTGTCACGCTGATCCTGACGGTATTTTCGGTGGGCATTGCGACGGGTTCGCTGCTGTGCGAAAAAATGTCCGGTCGCAAGGTGGAAATCGGTTTGGTGCCTTTTGGTTCCCTGGGTTTGACTGTGTTCGGTCTATTACTCTGGTGGGGATCGACCGGGGTGCCGGCTGAGGCGTTGCCCTATGGCTGGTTGCAACTAATGGCCCTGCCGTCGGCCTGGTGGGTGATGACCTGCATACTGGGAATCGGCGTGTTCGGCGGCCTTTATATAGTGCCGCTTTACGCCTTGATCCAGTCGCGCACCAGCGAAAACGAGCGCGCCCGCGTGATTGCCGCCAACAATATTCTCAATGCGTTGCTGATGGTCTTGTCTGCGATCACCGCCATTGTGCTTCTCACGCTTGTGGAGCTGACTATTCCTCAGCTGTTTCTGGTTATCTCGCTGCTGAACGTTGCGGTGAGTGCTTATATTTACAGTATCGTGCCGGAATTCGGCATGCGTTTTCTAATCTGGCTTCTGGGTCATTCCCTGTACCGCGTGCAACACGAGAATCTGGAAGCGATTCCCGACGAGGGACCGTGTTTGCTGGTTTGCAATCACGTGTCATTTGTTGATGCGTTGCTGATTGGCGGTGCAGTCCGGCGACCGGTGCGTTTTGTCATGTACTACCGTATATATGAACTCCCGGTACTTAATTTTATCTTTCGCACCGCAGGGGCTATCCCGATTGCGGCCCGCCATGAAGATGAAGCCATTTATGACTTAGCCTTCAAACGGATAAGCGATTATCTGGATGAGGGCGAGGTTGTATGTATCTTTCCCGAAGGCAAGCTGACGGCCGATGGAGAGATGAACGAATTCCGCAATGGAGTCTCCGGCATATTGGAGCGTAACCCCGTACTGGTCATTCCGATGGCGCTGCGTGGTTTGTGGGGTAGTTTCTTCAGTCGCGATCCACACAAGGGTTTCTTCCGTCGCTTCTGGTCGCGGGTGTGTTTGGTCGCCGGTGAGCCTGTAGCGCCAAGTGAAGCCAGCGTCGCATTGTTGCAATGCCGGGTAGCCCAGTTGCGCGGTGAAGCAATGTGAGCGGTGCACTGAGACAGAATGAACAGATACTGGCTTGGGCCGAGGAAGGATTGCTCGATGCGCAGCAGATGTCGGTTCTTGCCGAGCAAGGATCGCTGGCCCCGGATGCCGGCGACTGGAAAATCCTTCTGGAGCGTGTGTGCATAATGGCGGGTGTGATTCTGCTAAGTGCCGGAGTGATTTTTTTCTTTGCTTGGAACTGGCAAGCCATGCATCGATTCGTGAAGCTCTCACTGGCTCTGAGCGGATTGAGTGTCTTTACGGCCTTGGCTTTTATCGCGTCCCCCGCCTCGATTCTGTATCGATCGGCGCTGCTGGGTTGCTGTATTGCTACCGGGTCGGTGTTGGCATTGATCGGCCAGACATACCAGACCGGCGCGGACGTCTGGCAGCTGTTTGCGGGTTGGGCCTTGCTGATAATCCCCTGGGCCTGGCTTTCGTGCTCGGCGGCATGCTGGGGGCTGTTCTGGGTTGTCGGTCAAGTGGCGCTTCTGGCTTTTTTCGGTCAGTCGCAGTGGCATGGCCTTTTCGCCGGCCTGGAAGGCTATCAGGCATTACTCGTCATTGCGCTGGCCAATCTCGTGATGCTCATTTTTTTTGAGTGTTTTTATACCCGTTTGCTGGCCCAGCCAAGGCGTGCCGCTCAGCGTTTGGCATGCTTCGCTTTATTGACGGCACTCGGAAGCGGAGGTGCCGCAGCATGGTGGAGTGATGAATATGCACCGCTATTGTTTGCGTTGCTGCTGAGTAGCGGAGCGATGTTGGTTTTTTATCGTCAGGTACGTCTTGATCTGCCCATCCTTGCCATGACGTTGTTCTGGTTGATTGTCTCGGCAACGTCGGGCCTGCTTCGTCTGATGGGCGAGATGGATGCGTTTTTTCTGATTATCAATGCTGTGGGCGCATTTTTGATGGTCAGCCGTGCGTTGGCGTTTGTCTGGTTGGCACGCCTGTTTCGGGAATATCAATCATGAAACAGCTCTGGTCTGGAGTGTTATTGGATCAATTGCAGGAAAAACTCAGCCTGGATGCTACGCAACACGATCGTTTGCTCGCAGGGACGCAATCGCCTTGGTGGCTCTCAGCCTTGCTTGGGCTTGCTGCATGGCTCGCTTCCATTCTGTTCATTGTCACTTTGTTGGGTCCCTGGTTTGTGCTGGTAGACGACATTCCGGGCCGAGCGGTGGCGGGCGTGATGCTCATTGTGCTGGCGCTCTGGATGTTTCGCCGACAGCAGGTCTTTGCTAGTCAGGTGGGTTTGGTGTTCTCGCTGACAGGGCAGGGGATGTTGATTTTTTTGCTGGGTGAATACCTGGATACGGAGCTTGATAGCTGGCGACCGCTCGCGGTTTTTAGCTTGCTGGTTTCAGGCATATTGCTGTGGCTGCCCTCATCCTTCCTGCACCGACATCTGTGCGCGCTGCTGACATTGATCAGTTTGGCTGTGCTGATCGGCACGGGTATAGGCTTTGCAATCTATTGCGTGGCATTGGCGGTGATTACCTGCATGCTCTGGCTGCAACGCAGGCACTGGGTGAACCACCCCTATTCGGCGCAAATACGGGCCTTGACTGATGCAGGGACACTAATCTCACTGATTATGGTCATGCTTGCGCGTGAGGACATGCTCGATCAATCCCTTGAGCTGAATCTGCCAGAAGCTGCTTAATGGATGCATCTTGTTTATCCTCTTGGGATGGCTTGCTGGTTGGTGTGGTTGCATGGCTGGTAAGGTCAGCGTTGGGTGCATCATATTGGCTTGCACTTGGCGCCGCAGTGCTGCTCGCGGTATTGGCATCGCCGGCACCGGGCTTCTTACTCACGCTGTCACTGGGGCTTGCAGTCTTTCAGGCTAGCAATCGTAGCTGGCTGATATTGATGCCAGCGTTTGCCACCTTCTACCTGTTTGTTCTTTATTACAGCCTGCATATCAGTCTGCTTGATAAATCCCTGTTGATGATCGCCAGTGGTACTTTTCTACTGGTGTGTGGTTGGTGGATGTCACGTTATTCCGAGGCGCTGACATGAAGCGCTTCATGCAGCGCAGTGGCCTGGTAGCCGCCTGGTTACTGGTCGTCTTGGTCATGCTACTTGCTGTTCAGGGCTATGAGCGCACGCTCAACGAGGGACAGCTGGTGCTGTTGCGTCTCGCTCCAGTAGATCCGCGCTCGCTCATGCAAGGGGATTACATGGCACTGCGGTTTACGGCAGACAGTGACTTGGCGCAACATATCGAGGATATCTTGGAATTCGCTGGTGCGCCGAGCTACGCCTATCTTGCGGTAGATAATGAGGGCAGGGCGACGCTTGATGCTGTGGGGGGCGAGCCTAAGGCTGCACCGGGCAGGATCAGTATGCGTATCCGCTCCACCGATGGCGAAGCCTCAGTGGGGCCCAACGCGTTCTTTTTTCAGGAAGGGACGGGCGAATTGTATGAAACGGCCCAATGGGGCGGCTTTAGAGTTGCTCCGGATGGCACTGCGTTGTTGGTGTCTCTGCACGATGCCACTCTTCAAAGAGTGGGTATACAACGGCGTTAAACATGTCGGGTTTTTATCGCGACGGTTCTGAAACGCCAGATCAGGAGGGTCCTGAAGTCTGCCAGGCAGACTTTTCGGAAGTACTGCTCTAACCAGGCATGCGCCTGGCAGGTTATTTGGCTGCGGGACGACCTGGGCGGGGCGCGCCGTAAACTTGACCGCTTTTACCGTTGGGGATCTTTTGGATTTCACCGCCGGAGGCGAGAAACGCGTCGATCTGATTATCGATAGATGTGCTTGTGGCGACTGCTGCGTCGGCCTTGCGCTTGCTTGGGGCGGTTTTGGCTGCCATAAATACCTGCCTGGAGAAAAGTAGGCGCTCATATTACACTTTTTTCTTGCATTTCGCTAAGCAATTGTTTAGCACTCGGCTCACCCCCAAGCCTTATGGACGCTCAGTGCTGATGACCACCCTCACCGTGTGCGTGCCCATGGGCTATTTCTTCTTCACTGGCTTCACGCACCGAGAGGATATCGACATCAAACGTGAGGTCCTTGCCAGCGAGGGGATGGTTGCGATCTACCTCTGCTTGGGAAAGACCCACCTTGACGACTGTGACCTGACGCTGACCTTCTTCGGTCTGAATAATCGCAACCATGCCGGGTTTCCACTTTTTTGCACCTTGAAGGTGTTTAACCTGAACCTTCTGCACCGCATTGTCCTCGCGGGGACCGTAGGCCTTGTCGACGGGCAGTTCGACTCTGAACGTTTCACCGGCTTCATGGCCAGCCAGTGCTTCGACCAAACCATCGATTAGCCCGGGTTGGCCGTGCATGTAGAGTACAGGCTGGTGGTTGTGCGAGCTCTCGAGTACGCCTGTGGCGTCGGAAAGGGTGTAGTGAAACTGAACAACGGTATTTTCGGCGATCTGCATTGCTTGGTATCTGCTCGGGCTGTGGAGTATTAACCGAACATTATCACCGCCAGCGTGGAATTTTTCCAACCCGCAACCCAAAAGCGTTCGGTGTTACTTGCGAGCAGCACCCCAGAGTTCATTCAGGCGTCCGTCGCGGCCACAGGATGTTCTATAGTATTTGTAGCGCAGAGGATTTTTCTGATAGTAGTTCTGGTGATAATCCTCTGCAGCATAAAATGCAGTTTGCGGCAGGATATCGGTCACAATCGGTTTTTTAAGTCTGCCAGAATCCAGCAAGGCCTGATGAGAAGCCTCGATGGCGCGCTTCTGTTTCTCGTCCGCGTAGAACAAAGCGGTGCGGTATTGTGCTCCACGATCACAGAACTGGCCGCCGCCGTCTACTGGATCGACGCTAGGCCAGAAGGCCTCGACTAGAGTACTGAAATTGGTCTTTTCAGGGTTATAAAATACCGCAACAGCTTCAATATGCTCGGTCAGGCCAGAGGAGACGTCTTGGTAGTTGGCTGTCTCTGCGTCACCTGCAATATAGCCGGAGACCGTTTCTAGTACCCCGGTGACCTTGTCGAAATCGGCCTCAGTACACCAGAAGCAGCCGCCAGCAAAAACGGCCATTTCCGTACCGGCTGGACCTTGCTCCAAAGGCTCATTGGCGAAAGCAGCTTGTTGCCCGAGTAGCAGGGTCATTAGAAGGCCCATTAAAGCTGTACTGATATTCATCCTCGAAGCTCCGGCAGGACGTCACCTTGCGGGATAAAACTGAGCGCAACACCGTTGTTGCACCAGCGTTCACCCCGTGGGGGTGGCCCGTCGTTGAATACATGACCCTGGTGGCCGCTGCATCGTGCACAGTGATACTCGGTACGTGGCCAGATCATGCTGTAATCCTGCTTGGTATTCATGTGGCCCTCAATAGGTCGGGTAAAGCTGGGCCAGCCGGTTCCACTATCGAATTTGTCCGCGCTGTCGAAGAGCGGTAGACGGCAGGCTGCGCATACATAAGTACCCGGCTCATAGATCTTGTCGAGCGGGCTGGTTCCGGGGCGCTCTGTGCTCTCTTCAAAAAGTACATCGAAGGCCTCATCGGATACTTTGTCACTCCAATAAATATCGGGTCTATCCAGGGGTGTCAATTGCATGTTCCGCGCCTTGTTATCGGGTGTTTGGGCCAGCGCGGTACGCGCCAGCAACGGAAACGCCGGCAATATCAAAATGCTGGCCAGAAGAGTTCTACGATTCATGGGATGTCCTGTTTAAGGATTTACATAGAGAGTAGTTGCCCCTGGGCCCTTTACAAAGTAAAGGATCATTTCAGGAGGTGTAGTAATTGTTTCTGACCATATGCCGATTCAGCAATTAGCTATATCTGCGTACATTTTGCGAATATGATCCACGGCGGCTGTCAAAAATAAAAATTGTTTATTTCTTGAGGTTCCGATGACACATCGTTTTTTGCACAAAAAAATGCTGCTTTCCGTTGTATGTCTCACCATTAGCATGGTGCTATTTGCCGGGCCTTCGTCGGCGCAGGAACACAGTGATGAGCGCTATCTGATATCTACGCCGCGACTGCAGCTGCTGGGACAGGCTTTAAATGCCCAGGTTGCCGAAAAGAAGTTGTCCGGTATTTCAACTCTGATCTGGCAGGCGGACAAAGTCGTATATCGGGATCAGGTAGGATTGCAGAACATCGCTGAGCAAAAACCGCACACAGATGACACTATCTACAAGATTTTCTCTTTGACTAAACCGATTACCGGCACGGCTCTGTTGATGCTGTATGAAGAGGGCCATTTTGAACTCGACGACCCGGTCGGCCAGTATCTGCCTGAGCTTGCGAATCTGCGGGTTGAGATCCCTGCTGGTCCCGACGGTAAATTGCGCACGGTTGCAGCAGAGCATGCCGTGACCATCCGTGAGCTGATGACGCACACTGCGGGCTTTACCTATGGTCGTTTCTCCGAGTCACAAGCTGATACGCTCTATGTCGAAGTCGACCTGCAGAACCGGGATACAACACTCGCCGACATGGTCACCAGACTAGGTGATATTCCGCTACGCCAGCAGCCGGGTACGCGGTGGCATTACAGTGTGGCGGTAGATATTCAGGCACGTCTTGTCGAAGTCTTCTCCGAAATGCCTTTTGATGAGTTCCTCAACAAGCGTATTTTCACCCCTTTGGCGATGGTCGATACGGGATTTTTTGTACCCGTGGACAAGCAAGACCGACTGGCGGTGTCCTATACGCCTACCGAGGATGGATTGAAGCCCTATTCAAACGCTCCTTGGTTAAGCAAGCCAGCTTTTTTGAACGGCGGAGGGGGGCTGGTTTCAACGATGGATGATTACCTGCGTTTTGCCCGTATGCTGCTTAATGAGGGCGAACTTGATGGCGTCCGACTGCTCAAGCCCGAGACGGTTCAGATGATGCGCAGTAATCAGCTACCTCAAGGAGTCGACGGGCCCGACTGGGCACCTGGTAACCTGTTTGGTCTTAATGTTGCGGTAGTCAACGACAGCGAGAAAGCGTATTACCTACCGACTGATACGTATTGGTGGTGGGGTATTCACGGCCCGTGGGTGTGGATCGATCCGGCCAACCAGATCATTGTGCTTGGCATGATGCAGAACACGGATTATCGGCATTCACGCGTTGTTCATGCCACAGTCAGTAGTATTCTCTACCGCCCTGCGCCCTGAAGTATTAATTGCCGGACAGCTATTTCGCTGGCTGGATTTTCGAGAAGAGGAACAAACATGATTGGTTACGTCACGATAGGCACCCGCGATATTGAAAAAGCTAAAGCCTTTTATGTCGATTTATTGTCAGGCATGGGGGCTAAAGTACTCATGGATATCGGCCGGCTGGCGATGATCGGTCCGGGTCTCGACAAGCCGATGTTGGCTGTATGTACCCCCTATGACAATGAATCGCCGGCTCCGGGTAATGGCAATATGTTTGCTATTCCGGCCGGGTCGAAAGAAGCCGTGGACCAGCTCTATCACAAAGCCATTGCCCTGGGAGCGACTGATGCAGGAGAGCCTGGTGCACGGATGCCCACGTTTTATGGCGCTTACCTGCGTGACCTAGACGGAAACAAACTGGCTTTCTTTCATATGGGCTGAGCGGAAGAAGGCAGATCGGTCCCGGCATAGATTGGTCGCGCAGGCAGCGGTTATCGCTCGGCGTTTTCTGAGGAAGTGATGTCGAGCATTTGTTCCAGAGGCAGTTGGGCATGTACGTTTACACTTCCCTGGGCGGGAAATATCACCAGATGGTCAGCGGCAATACGTATACCGACAGTTTGCCCCGGTGGATGGTCATCGTGGCTGGGAAAGATTGCCTCGAGAATACTGCCCGTAGGTAGCTGCAGACGGTAGAGTGTGGTCGCTCCAAGGAATGTCTTGCCGATGATAATCGCCTTCAAATCACTGTTTTCCTGAAGCACGATATCATCCGGTCGAAGTAACACATCCACCGCGCTGCCGACTTGCAGCTTGTATGCACGATTGCCTTGGATGACTCCTAGTTCCGTTTGTACAGTATCTGGCGAGATCAACTGGCCACGAATGAAGTAGCCCTGCCCGATGAAGCTGGCCACAAAAGGTGTGGCGGGCTCGTGATAAAGGTTGAACGGTGAATCCCACTGTTGCAGTCTTCCTTCGCGCAGGACGCCGACATGGTCGCTGACAGCGAACGCTTCGTTCTGGTCGTGGGTTACCAGTAACGCGCTGGTGCCACGCTGTTTGAGTATCTCGCGGACTTCTCCCGAAAGCCTGCGTCGCAGTTCACCGTCCAGGTTTGAGAAGGGCTCATCCAGCAGTAGTAGCTTGGGATCAGGTGCGAGCGCACGTGCCAGTGCCACCCGCTGTTGTTGGCCACCCGAGAGTTCATGGGGATAGCGCTTGCCTAGCTGGGAAAGCTTCACAAGGTCGAGAAGCTCCTCGACAATCCGCTTGCGCCGGGGATGTCGATTGATGCCGAAGGCTACATTGTCTTGTACGGTTAGATGTGGAAACAATGCATAGTCTTGAAAGACCATGCCAATACGCCGCTGCTCTGGCGGCGTGCGCTTGATCGGGCTGGACAGGCGTTCTCCATCCAGCAGGATTTCACCGGCAGTGATCGGTTCGAAGCCGGCAATGGCGCGCAGAATGGTCGTTTTGCCACATCCTGAGGGGCCAAGCAGGCAGCCGATATCACCTATGCGCAGATTGATATCGAGCTCGCTTACAACTGGATGGTCGCCGTATCCGCAGGCCAACTGGTTCAGCTCCAGAACGATGCTGTGAGTGTCAGGCATGGTGACTCCTCGATCAGTCGGCTAGCAGAAATTCTACCAGTGCTTTTTGTGCGTGCAGACGATTTTCCGCCTGGTCCCAGACTACGCTGCGTGAGTCTTCCATGACTTCATTGTTGACCTCTTCGCCGCGATGGGCGGGCAAGCAATGCATGAACAGCACCGACTCGTCAGCATGATCAAGCATGGCTGGTGTGACCTGATAGGGGGCAAACCGCTTGAGTCGTGCTTCAGCTTCGTCTTCCTGGCCCATTGAAGCCCACACGTCGGTGTTCACCAGGTGCGCTCCAGCGACTGCTTCAAGTGGATCATGCGTCAAAAAAACCCTTTCGCCAGCCTGATCAAGGAGTGCCTGATCTGGCTCGTAGCCTTTGGGGCACGCGATACGCAGGTTGAAATCGAACTGAATCGCCGCCTGGATGAATGTGTTGCACATATTGTTGCCATCGCCGACCCAGGCGACGGTCTTGCCTTGGATGCTGCCGCGATACTCCAGGTAGGTTTGCATGTCAGCCAGCAGTTGGCACGGATGCAGGTCATCGCTCAGGCCGTTGATAACCGGTACCCGGGAATACTGAGCGAAGGTTTCAAGGTCTTGGTGGGCAAAGGTGCGGATCATCACGGCGTCGCACATGCTGGACAACACACGGGCGCTGTCTTCAATCGGTTCTCCGCGACCCAGTTGGGTATCACGCGGTGACAGGAAAATGGCCTGGCCGCCAAGCTGGATCATGCCAGCCTCGAAAGAGACACGGGTCCGTGTCGAAGCTTTCTCAAAGATCATGGCTAATACACGGTTCTTCAACGGCTCGTAGATGACGCCCTGCTGGTGCAGCGCCTTGAGTTCGACGCCTCGCTTTATCAGCCCGACCAACTCGGCCTGGGAGCAGTCCATCAACGAAAGAAAGTGCCGTACAGTCATGTTTACTACCCGAAAAGTGGTCGGTCAGAAGCTGGAAACAGAGAGGCCTACCGTGACCCGAGGGCCCGATTCAAGCCATACCCGAAAGAGAGAAGTAGACGATTTTATCGGTAAAATCCGCTGGAAGGCAAATGCCCTGCAGGTGCGTGCGCAGGCTGCCGTTGATCAGAGCAATGAATGCCGGCGTATTTTGCCTCTTGTCGGCTCCCCCTGTGCAGCCTAAAGTTGAATGCTAAAAATAGTTACCTATAGAGACATCGCCATGCCTGTTACCCATTTCCGTGCCTGCCACCTGTGCGAAGCCATCTGTGGCTTGGCCATCGAAACCGAAGGTAATCGTATCCTGTCCATAAAGGGCGATGCTCAGGATACGTTTAGTCGGGGGCATATATGCCCCAAGGCAATTGCGCTACAGGATATACAGGATGACCCGCAGCGCTTGCGCATGCCGGTAAAAAGAGTGGGTGATCGCTGGGAACAGATCGGCTGGGAGGAGGCCTTCGAGCTAGTGGCAGGCCGCTTGGCTGCTATTCAAACTGCTCATGGGCGCAACGCCGTAGGGGTATACATGGGCAATCCCAATGTCCACAACTACGGATCGATGACACACGGTAATTATTTCCTGGGACAATTACGCACTCGTCAACGCTACTCTGCGACCTCTGTGGATCAGTTGCCGCACCATCTTGTGTCATTGTGGATGTACGGTCACATGCTTGCCATTCCGATCCCAGATATTGACCATACGGATTTCTTCCTTATGCTGGGAGCCAATCCGATGGCCTCCAACGGCAGCATCATGACCGTGCCGGATGTAGGTAAGCGGATTAAAGCGCTAAAGGCCCGCGGTGGCAAACTGGTAGTGGTTGATCCGCGGCGTAGCGAAACCGCGGAGCAAGCCTCTGAACATCTGTTTATCCAGCCTGGCACTGATGCAGCACTCTTACTTGCGTTGCTTAACACGCTCTTTGATGAGGAGCTGGTTAGAAACAGCCCTGCGCTGGAGGCTACTATTGGCCTAGAAGAGGTTAAAAGTGCAGTTGCCTCCTTCAGTGCCGAATCAATGGCCAAGCATTGTGGCATTGATGCTGAAAAAATCCGGCAACTGGCACGGGATTTCGCTGGGGCGGAGCGGGCGGTCTGCTATGGCCGCATGGGCGTATCGGTGCAGCGCTATGGCACTTTGTGTCAATGGCTCATTCAGATCATCAACCTGGTCACCGGCAATCTTGATCAGCCAGGCGGCGCTCTGTGCACCGAGCCTGCATTTGATGTCATCGGAGGCAAGCCGGGGCATTTCGACCAATGGCGTAGCCGGGTGTCCAATCTGCCCGAGTTCAACGGCGAACTGCCGGTTGCGGCGTTGGCCGAGGAAATTCTTACACCCGGTGAGGGTCAGATTCGCGCGCTCTTTACCTCGGCCGGTAATCCTGTACTGTCCACGCCCAACGGCCGCCAACTTGACCGGGCGCTGGAAGGTCTGGAATTCATGGTCAGCGTAGACCTGTACATCAACGAGACAACCCGCCACGCGGACGTCATTCTGCCGCCCACGTCGTCGCTCGAGCACGATCATTACGACATTACCTTCAATACCTTTGCGATCCGTAATGTGACTCGAATCAACCAGCCGGTCTTCGCCAAACCAGAAGGCACTTTGCATGACTGGGAAATTTTTGTCGGTCTGGGTCAGGTGTTCTCTCGCATCACTGGGCAGGAACCGCGTTTGACAATGCCCCCCGCCAAAATGATTGATGCCGGTTTGCGTGCGGGTCCTTATGGCGACCGGCTCAATATGGATGTGCTTGAGCAGAACCCGCACGGTATCGATTTGGGACCACTCAAACCCAATCTGCTGAGTCGTCTCAGAACCGAAAGCAAGCAAATAGAATGTGCCCCACCGCTCATTCTCCAAGATTTGCAGCGTTTTGCAGCGGATATCGATCAGTTGCGCCCGCGCGACGGTGAGCTGCGGCTGATAGGTCGTCGCCACGTACGAAGCAATAATTCATGGATGCACAACTACCAGCGTCTGGTTAAGGGTAAGCCCCGGAACCAGTTGATGATGCACCCGGACGACCTTGCTCGGCGTGGTCTGGTCGATGGCCAGGAGGTCGTTGTGCGTTCGCGAGTCGGTGAGGTCACGGTGGCGGTGACTGCTACCGACGAGATGCTCTCGGGGGTAGTCAGTCTGCCCCATGGCTGGGGCCATAATCGCCCGGGCACCGAACAGGATACGGCCACACGCAATGCTGGCGTCAGCGCCAATGATCTGACCGATGAGCGATTTCTGGATCCGGTCACGGGCAACGCCGCGCTAAACGGCGTCAGTGTTGAGGTAGTAGCCGCGTGAGGCGTGTGAGTATTTAAGGCCGGCTTAATGCGCTACAATAGCGTTATTTGCAGGCCCCTCCGCCTCCATTAGCTACAAAGGAAAAACCATGGAAACCTTAGACACCATCAAAGAACAGATCGGTAAAAACCCGGTTCTCATTTACATGAAAGGTGCACCCAATGCGCCCCAGTGCGGTTTTTCCGCTCGTGCCGTTCAGGCGTTGATGGCCTGCGGCGAAAAATTCGCCTATGTGGATATTCTGCAGAACCCCGATATCCGCACCGAGTTGCCCAAGTACGCCAACTGGCCTACTTTTCCCCAGCTATGGGTAGGCGGCGAACTGGTGGGCGGTAGCGACATCATCAGCGAACTTCACGAGTCTGGTGAGTTGGCCACCATGATCAAGGCAGTCGCCAGCTCGGCAGAGCAACAGCAGCCCGAATAACATCACCTGCTATGACCCGCGCCCGTGCGAAATCTGCGGCGCGGGTTTTTTTTTGCCTTTTTGGCACGGTAAGGAGCGCATCGAACACTGATTATCTTTTTATGCGCATAGTTGTTGATAATCATTATCATTATTATTAACATGCCCCTGCCAACAAATTTATCAGTCAGTGGGGAATTAAAAAGATGAATAAAGAACAAGGGCTTCGTTTGAGCGCGGCTGCCATCGCTGTGTGCATGTCATTGCCGGCAATGGCGGAAGAGCAGGCTTTGAGACTGGGCGCCAGCGAGATCATTGGCAGCAAGCAAAAAGCATTGCAATTGCCGGGTTCGGGTACTGTTCTGACCCAGGAGGACCTGGACGAATTCAAGTTCACGGACATCAATCGAATCTTGGCTGACGTCCCCGGTGTGTATGTGCGCAGCGAAGAGGGCTATGGTTTGCGGCCGAATATCGGTATTCGGGGCACCACCAATGAGCGGTCCCAGCGCATCACGCTGATGGAGGACGGTATCCTTGTCGCACCAGCGCCATATGCGGCTCCAGCAGCCTACTATTTCCCCACTGTGGGCCGTATCGCAGGTGTCGAAGTGCTAAAAGGCCCTGCGGCTATCGCCAACGGTCCATACACCATAGCGGGCGCCATCAATCTGCTTTCCACGCCTATTCCGGTCAAACCCTTTGGTGGTCGTATCGTGCAGGAGCTGGGCGAAGACAGCAGCTTCCGTACCCACGCCAACGTTGGCGGGTCGAGCACCCATTTTGGCTGGTTGGTTGAAGGCCACAAGCAAGCCACCGACGGTTTCAGCGAGATTGATAACGCTTCGGACCAAACTGGTTTCGATAAGGAAGACATGCTGGTCAAGTTGCGCCTGAACTCCGATCCCAGTGCTGAAATTTATCATCAGGTCGACCTGAAGCTGCAGCGCGCCACGGAAAATTCTGATCAGACTTATGTCGGCCTGACCGATCGGGACTTCAAGGCAGATAGTAATCGACGTTACGGGCTGACCCGCCAGGACAACATGGATAACGAGCTGGAAAGCTTCACCCTTGGCTACTTGCTTGATACCGGCTCCTTCAGTCTGCTGACCCAGGGTTACTATCAGGATTACACGCGGAACTGGTACAAGGTCGACAAAATTGCCGGCCAGAGCGCCAGCAAGGCTTTCGACTGTGCCAACGCGGGCGTCAATTGTGACGGTGGACTAGCCAGTCAGGGCAATGCTCAGGCGATTCTTGAGGGGAGTGCAGCGGCAGGGGTCAATGTTAAGGCTAACAATCGACTGTATAACTCCCAGGGCATCCAAACCCGGTTTAATACCGATCTGGCTTGGGGGACGATTCAACATGGCGTCGAAATCGGGGCGCGCTACCACGAGGATGAGGAAGTCCGTGATCAGTATGTTGATACTTATCAGCAGGACGTCGACGGCAGTTTCATCTTCACCGGCGTGCGTACACCGGAAGCTAAGCGCAGCAAGACGGCCAAGGCCTACTCTCTCTATCTTACCGACGAGATTGGTCTGGACCGTCTGACGCTGACACCGGGTGTGCGTCTGGAGGATTATCGCATTGGCGACAACTCCGACGAGCGTGAGGTGATGTTCGGCCTGGGCGGACATTACCAGCTGAACGCCAATTGGGCGTTGCTGGCAGGCGTGCATGAAGGTTTCACTCCGACCAGCACTGCGGGTACCAATGCCGAGCGGGCATTGAACTCCGAAGCGGGCTTCCGTTACCTGGATGACCGTCTTTACGCCGAAGTGATCGGTTTCTACAGCGATTATGACAATCTGTTGGGTACCTGCACGGCGTCATCCGGTGCCAACTGCACCGTGGGCGACCAGTTCAATGGTGGTGAAGTGGAGATTCGGGGTCTCGAGTCTCGTTTCGAATACCAGCTGCTGCAGACAGCGGCATTCAGCCTGCCAGTCAGCCTGAGCTACACCTGGACCGACAGTGAGTTTCAAACCGGGTTCAACAACAGCTTCTTCGGGGTGGTTGAAAAGGGCGATGCAGTACCGTCGATTCCCGAGCATCAGGCAACGGTCGGGTTCGGTTATCGGGGTGCCCAGGGCTTTACCGCGGATCTGCGTACCAACTGGGTGGACGGTACCTGCACCGAAGCGACCTGTGGCCAGTTTGAGAAGGTGGACAGCTACTACACCGTTGATCTGGCTACCCGCTACGCGTTCAACGAGCAGACCGAGGTGTACGCCAACGTCATCAACCTGACCGACGAAACCGACAACATCATTGCGCGCCAGCCTTACGGCGCTCGTGGACAGGCCCCGAGGACAGCACTGGTAGGCATCAGCCATAGCTTCTGAAAACGCAACTGCCGTCACCTGTTGACGGCAGACTCTGCTCTTCAAACCCGCCTCGGCGGGTTTTTTATTCCTCAGTCGAACAGCCCTTCAAAAGGTAGAAAGGGCAGTGTCTCACCTTTGGAAACAACAGTGCCTGACGGTATGCAAACCAGTCCGCTGGCCTCGCTGGCACTACTCAATACGCCGGAACTCTGGTTGCCGGCCAACACCACATGCCCCTCTTCCAGTCGCGCACGGAGGTACTCATCCCGATTGCCCGCCCGTATCCAATCGAAACCAGATGCCACCTGCAGCATCACCGGATTGACCTCTTGCACGCCAAGCCGGCGTAACAGATAAGGTCGAACCAGCAACAGAAACGTCACCAATACAGCAGCCGGATTACCTGGTAAACCTAGTACTGGTGTGCCGGCGAAACGCGCTAAAGTGAACGGCTTACCCGGTTTGATCGCCAGCTTCCACATGGTCAACTCGCCATGATCACGCAATGTTTCGCCGAGAAAGTCAGCTTCGCCGACAGAGACTCCCCCCGAGGTTATGATGACATCGGCGCGCCCGGCGAGACTCTGCAGTCGCTTGCGGGTGGCCTCGGGATCGTCTTCGAGGATACCGGCGTCGATGACCTGTTGACCCAAGCGCTGCAGACAGCCGATCAAAGTGTAGCGATTACTGTTGAATATTTGCCCGGGCCCGAGTTCATGGCCAGGCTCGACCAGCTCGTCACCCGTGGACAGCACCGCAATCCGCAGGGGTTTGTACACCTCGACTGTGGCTAGGCCCACCGACGCAATCAGACCCAGATCCTGCGGTCTGAGCTTTAAGCCGGGCTTAAACAGGATGCTGCCCTTGCGGATGTCCTGCCCTTGAGGACGTACGTTCTGACCTTGCTTTAATATACGGGTGAAATGGACTAGTCCCTGAGGGTCGAGGGTGACATTTTCCTGCATTTCTACGGTGTCGGCGCCCCTTGGCATCGGCGCTCCGGTAAATATGCGTGCGCAGGTCCCGCGGGCCAGCGGTTGGGGTGCCATGCCCGCGGTAATGCGTTGGCTAACGGGCAGCCCAGTTTGGTTGGCCGCCGCTATATCGGCGGCATGCAAGGCATAGCCGTCCATTGCGCTGTTATCCCAGGGTGGTACATCCTGTGCCGAGTGCAGCGGTTTGGCGAGTACGCGACCAAGTACTGCCTCCAGTCGCAGGGTTTCGGTATCTGGCGGAGACTCGGCGGAAGCGCTGGTTAACAGGTGATCCAATGCCTGTGCGACGGGCATCAGGTTCATGCTCGGCTCCCGCAGAGGGTGGCGGCGGCCAAGTGCTGCACGAAATTGCAGGGGCGTGTGCGACTGTCCAACTGCTCGCGCAAAATGCGATCCCAGGCGGTTCGGCACGCGCCGGTTGATCCTGGTATACATACCACCAGCGTACGGTTGGCCAGGCCGGCCAGTGCGCGTGATTGCAGCGTTGAAGTGCCTATCTCCTGCCAGGATACGTGGCGAAATAACTCGCCAAAGCCATCGACCAGTTTATCGAGCAGCGGGTTAATGGCTTCCGGGGTACTGTCGCGTCCGGTGAAGCCCGTGCCGCCCGTAATCAACACGACTTGAATGTCCGGCCGCGCGATCCAGTCCGACACCACAGCCCGGATGCGATACACATCATCGGGATGCAATTGACGATCAGCAAGCAAATGGCCTGCAGAATGCACGCTATCAGCGAGAAACTGACCAGAGCTGTCGGTGTCGCGATTTCGGCTATCGCTAACAGTCAACACGGCAATGTTCAGCGGGGTAAATTCGGCAGTATCATGGCCCATCACGGGGTATCCTTTAACAGTTTTCGCACCCGTCGTTATAACACACAGAAGCTTGCTTGGAGGCGACCAGTGGTCCCATCAGACACGATCAGAGTAAGTGCCCTGTTACTTGCGGGGGGGCAGGGCAGCCGCCTTGGTGGGCGGGACAAGGGCCTCATGCCATGGCAGGGTCGGCCGATCGCCGCCCACTTGGCGGCTCAATCAAGAAAAGTCGCCCACGAGTTACTCATCAGCTGTAACCGTAATCAGGCTGTGTACCAGCAATGGGCAGATCAATTGGTCGGCGACGACGAGCCCGGTTTTCCCGGACCACTCATGGGCATACTCGCCGGACTGCAAGCCTGCGCCGGCTCACATCTCTTAGTGCTTCCTTGTGACTTGCCGTGGCTGGATTCCGCATTGCTTGAGTTGTTGCGCGACCAGGCGCAGAGCCAGCCGGGACGTCCTTGTCTGGTGCGTGCCGGAGAGCAGTGGCAGCCCCTTCTGACAGTAATTCCCAAAGCGTTATTGCCTGCATTGCAGACTGCTTGGATTGAAGGCCAGCGTAGCCCGTTGCGCTGGCTACTCAATCAGTCCCATTCTGTCGTTCAAGTGCCGTCGGGAGATTCGAGACTGCACAATGCAAACACTTTGGCTGACTGGTCTATCAATTGCTAAGCTACTGCCTATGCTGATATTTTTCCCTAGAGGGTATTGTGAAGGCCACTGTTTTGGGTAAAATGCCGACAGATCATCGGGGTGTAGCGCAGCCTGGTAGCGCGTCTCGTTCGGGACGAGAAGGTCGCTGGTTCGATTCCAGTCTCCCCGACCAATCACTCGTTTCAAACAATCTTTAAAATATCCTTAAAACCCGCCTTGTGCGGGTTTTTGTGTTTTTACTTATCCCTTTGGTGTTTTTTAAAAGAATAAGGGAGCGATACTCCCGAGCTAATTAACCATTGGTTTGATTCAGTAAAGGCCTTTGCAACATGGGCCACTATCGAATTGTTTGGCTCAAGCGGTTGCTCTGGTCAAGTGTTTCACCACCTTGGTGGCCAGATTGCGGGGGGTTATGCGCATGCTTTGGGCCATAGCCCAATTCACGAAACCGGGTATGTAGACACGTTGACCTCGCTGCATAGCTCGATACCCCGGGGCAGCAACGTCTTCTGAAGATGGCAGTTTCTTACCCTTGACCAATGCTGAGTTACCCAAGTCTGCCTTATCCTGAAAGCCCGATGCAGTGGGGCCAGGGCACAGCGCGGTGACCGTCACACCGGTATCTTCCAGCTCGGACGCAATGGCCTCCGAGAAACTAAGCACAAACGCTTTGGTCGCATAGTACACCGCCATGTAGGGGCCGGGCTGAAAGGCTGCAGTGGACGCAACATTCAAAATCTTGCCGCGGGTAGCTAACAAGTCGGGCATAAAAAGCTTGGTCAGTACGACGATCGTATTCATATTGAGTTGCATCATGGCCAACTCGAATGCAAGAGCTGAGTCCTTGAATTCGCCAAAAGCACCATATCCGGCGTTGTTGATTAAAGCACTTAGGGTGATGCCGTGGGCTTTGATGTCCGCATGCAGTCGTGTAGCGCCATCGCTGGTTTCGAGGTCTGACCCAATGACGGTGACGTTAATCGCGAACTGATTTTTAAGCGTATCTGCGAGTGTCTGCATCTTGTCCACACTGCGGGCGGCCAGCACCAAGTTGTAACCGTCCTGTGCACATTGATAGGCCAAGGCTTTGCCTATGCCCGATGACGCGCCGGTGATAAGTGCTGTTTTGGATATTGTTGAGGTCGCGGTCAAAGTGAATCTCCAGATTTATTGGATCAATCACGATATTAGAAACCCGGCACCAAAGTGCCAGGTCAAGTGGTTTGATTGCTTTTTAAATGATTTGATACCTGAAACTGTCGGACGATAGATTCATGGCCATTAGGGGGCGACCATCCTTTCTAGTAGCAGCCAGGTTGCCAAATCAATTGGCGCACCTTGCCGATGAAGTGGCAGCGATCATTGAACTACCCGACCTGGATGGGTCGCGTATGATGCAGGACGCCGAGATTTCGACGTATACTCTGTGAGCTGGAGTAACCCTGCTCTGAAGCCCACCAAACCGTTACTCTGAGGGCTTTTGCACTCAGATTGTGAGCAAAATGAATACCATCCCCCTTGAACTTCGCCAGCCTTGGCGTCAGCAGCTGGCTAACTGGTTGGAGCGGCCGCGCATCCAGTTTCTGGTAATGACGCTGATCTTGATTAATGCCGTGATCCTCGGCCTGGAAACCTCCTCAACCATGATGCAGCACTCGGGTGGACTGCTGAAACGGCTTGATCAATTCATACTTGGCCTGTTCGTGGTCGAAATTACACTGCGCTTTGTTGCCCATGGCTGGCGGTTGCTGAAGGACCCCTGGGGGTTATTCGATACGCTGGTCATCGCCATCGCACTCGTCCCCGCCAGCGGGCCGCTGGCTATACTGCGCGCCTTGCGTGTGCTGCGGATACTGCGCCTGGTATCCATTGTGCCGAGCATGAAGATCGTCGTTCAATCTTTGCTTTCGGCATTGCCTGGCATGGGAAGCATCGTCGCTTTGCTGAGCCTGGTGTTCTATGTTGCCGCTGTTATTGCCACTCAGATGTTTGGCCAGATTTTTCCTGACTGGTTTGGCACTTTGGGCGCCAGTTTGTATACGTTGTTCCAGATCATGACACTGGAAAGCTGGTCGATGGGCATTGTGCGCCCGGTTATGGAGGTCTATCCATTCGCCTGGATGTTCTTCGTTCCATTCATTCTGATAGCGACATTCATGATACTTAATCTCTTTATAGCGGTCATTGTCGATGCTATTCAGAATCAGCGTGAGCGCATAGCCGCGGCCAAGGCAGCCAAAACAGCCAAAACAGCCAATCTTGAACATGCCCTGCCAGAACCGGACCACCATGCCAGCACCCTGTCAGGGGTAAATCAGGAAGTACTTCTTAACGAAGTCCGTCAGTTGCGCGAAGAACTAAGCGCGTTGCGTTATGAACTGCGTGAGCGTTGAGCCATTGATTAAAAAGGGTCGTCAACTTTCAGTCGGGCTTGCCTGAGGTGTCTGGCGGATATCGTTTCTACTGGGTTTCTGAGAGATTGAACCACGTTGATGGGTTGCCAGGGATGGCTACAGATGTTTTGCTGTTGATCGTCGGCTGCCTGATGACGCTCTCAGGACAGTTATCATTAACACTTAGCGGGTTACTCAGAGATGTCTCCGGATCTTTCCTTACCCCTTCACCAGCCAACGCTTGGATCAATCAATAGCACTAGCACCTTGTGCAAAGCAGCCAATGTCACCCGTGGCCAGCTGCGCTTGTATGAAGATAAAGGTCTGATCACACCACAGGGTCGAACAGCAGCCGGTTATCGTCAGTACGGCGCAGAAACTCTAAACCGGCTAAAAGCCATTATGTACCTCAAAGACCTTGGTTTTACGTTAGCAGAAATTGCCATGCTCCTGTCCGATCGTGATAACGGTGAACTTGATGATAAAGCGATTCAGAAGCTTGCTAAAGGTGTGGTATCAAACATTGACAGACGCATAGCAGGGGCGGTCTCAAGGTCCAAGTGCAACACATGAGATAGAGTGTTGCCATGAAAACCTATACGCATTTGTCCACTGACGAACGCATCGCCCTGATGCTGATGCGGCATCAAGGATTAAGCCTTCGTTCA
>NZ_JBLIAB010000009.1:0-97236 GCF_047631575.1 Halopseudomonas sp.
AAACGATGCATCGCCGATGGTAGTGTGAGGTTTCCTCATGTGAGAGTAGGTCATCGTCAAGCGCTATACCAAAACCCCGATCTGGAAACAGGTCGGGGTTTTACTTTGTGCAGTCAAAACACATTCCTCATTCATTCTGCCGTGCTGCGGCGTTATCATGCATCTTCAATTTAAACGGCCAATTTAATATTCATGCTCAGCTCTTTACTCAACTTGATGTCTGATGGGCGTTTTCACTCCGGTGAAGCGCTTGGTGCTGCGTTAGGCGTTAGCCGTGCCGCCGTATGGAAGGTGCTCAGCCCGCTTGAGGAGCAGGGGTTTCCGATACAGCGTGTGCGTGGCAAGGGTTATCGAATACCGCGTGGTGCTGTGCTGCTAGATGCGTCTGCTATAAAAGCCGAGCTACCAAGCGTCTGTGTGGATTACTGGTCGTGGCATGTGTACAAGGAGCTGGACTCTACGAATGCCGAGGCGCAGCGACTAATGGTCTCTGGCGGGCAGAGGCCGCTTGTGTGTGTCAGCGAGCAACAAACAGCAGGGCGCGGCAGGCGTGGACGAACCTGGGTTAGTCCATTCGCGCAGAATATCTATATGAGTATTACGGAGCCCTTTGAAACGGGGGCGCAGGGTCTGGAAGGACTCAGTCTGGTTGTGGGGATTGTACTGGTTGAAACGCTGGAGGCGTGCGGACACCACGGAGCTGAGCTCAAATGGCCTAACGATGTGCTGATCGAGGGTAAAAAGGTTGCGGGCATCCTTATCGAGATTGTAGGCGACCTGACGTCAGACTGTGTTGTAATCATAGGGGTAGGGGTTAATGTATTGATGCGTGAAACCGCTGTCGATCCAATAAATCAGGCCTGGACCTCTCTTGTACTGTCATCGCATTCTGGTGAGCTGAACAGGAATATTTTGATTGCCACCTTTGCTGAAAATCTCCTGACGGCTGTTCAGTTATTTCGGCAACGTGGCTTCGAGCCATTTATATCTGGTTGGCAACAACGTGATGCCTGGCTTGGTCAGTTTGTAGATGTTATTTCCGGGAGTAATGTTATTTCTGGTGAGCATTGTGGCGTGAACGAGCGGGGTTCTCTTAAGCTTAAGACAGTTGACGGCGTGAAGCTGGCGAGTGGAGGCGAAGTCAGCTTGAGGAAACACAATGCTTCTTGAGCTTGATTGTGGAAATACACTGATCAAATGGCGTCTGATTGATCGTGAAGGAAGAGTACGCGACAGGGACATGGCGCCGGATCTGGTAGAGCTGCAGTTGTTACTGGGCGGGCAAGAGCGTGATATTCACGCATGTCGATTGGTCAGTGTCCGTTCGCCAGAAGAGACCCAGGTAGTCATGAATCAATTGTCGAGCTGGTTGAAGTTACATCCAATGCTGGCGAAAGGCAGTCTCTGTCTGGCGGGTGTGCGCAACGGTTATGCTGACTATACCCGGCTTGGAATGGATCGCTGGCTTGCTTTGGTGGCAGCTTATAATCGTTGTCGCCGCGCCTGCGTCATCATCGATCTTGGAACCGCGATCACGGTTGATTTCGTTGACGCTGGAGGCCAGCATCTCGGTGGTTATATCGCGCCAGGTAGTAAGCTGCTGAGGAGCGGGTTGAAGCGGCATACGCGTCTTATCCGTTACGATGAAAGCTTGCTAGGAGACCTGCTTCTACCAAAACCGGGGAACAACACGGCTGAAGCGGTGGAGTTTGGATGTGATCTGATGCTGGCGGGATTTGTTCGTGAGCAGCGACGCATTGCCCATCAACTGCTTGGGGATGACATGATAGTTTTGCTCACAGGTGGCGATGCGGAGCGTATGTCAGAGGCTCTGCCTGGTGAGTGTGAAGTAATCAGTGACCTAGTTTTTGAGGGGCTGGCTATTGCCTGCCCGCTTGGAGACAGCTGATGCGTTCCGTATTTCTTTTCCTTTTGCTACTCAACGTACTCTATGCGCTGTGGCAACTGCAGGACGACAAGGCAGTTCAGGCGCTATATGACGTTGCGGATACATCGTTGGAGCAGCTCGACGTTGTCGCAGAGTCTTCATCTTCAATGCTGGAGCGAAAAGATCCAGAGCTAGGTTCAGCGCAGGTAAAAACTAGTCTATGCGTTAATCTGGGCGTTTTTCAGTCACGCGATAAGGCGGAGCAGCTTCGGCAGCGGCTCTTGGCATTGTCTGTAGAATCTAAAGTAATCGTCCGGGATGTGTCCGGTACGCTTGATTACTGGCTGGTCTATCCGGTCAGGGGTGATGAGGGCGCCGCTCTTTCTCGCTTGGGTCTTTTGCAGGCGGAAGGCATAGACAGTTTCCTCATTACGCGAGGCGATCTCGCCGGCAATATATCCCTTGGGGTATTCGGTCGTGAAAATAACGCCATGGCGCGTCAAGCTCAATTGCAGGCAATGGGTTACCCAGTTGAGATTGAAATGCTGGAAAAAATCACCAGCGAATACCTGGTTCAAGTGGATGCTAGTGCAAGAAGGCTGGTTAATCAGCCAATGCTTGCCAGGCTTCGCGAAAGCTTTCCCGGGCTTCAACATCAGTTTGATCCGTGCCAGGCCGTTGCGAACTAAGGCTTCATCACCTATGCTATGCGCCGCATTGCTAATCATATCCTTTGGAAAAGTTGGCGGTGCACAACCCTTTAAGCGCACAAGTAACGGTTTTTACTAATAAATGTGTTGACAGGGTGGCGCCAAGTGAAGAGAATGGCGCCTCTTTTACGGAGGGGTTCCCGAGCGGTCAAAGGGATCAGACTGTAAATCTGACGCGAAAGCTTCGAAGGTTCGAATCCTTCTCCCTCCACCAGATTTCGCAACAGCCAGTGTTCGGCGGGTATAGTTCAAAGGTAGAACCTCAGCCTTCCAAGCTGATGGTGCGGGTTCGATTCCCGCTACCCGCTCCAATCTGGCGCTGCAACAAGCCTGTATGCTCATGTAGCTCAGCTGGTAGAGCACACCCTTGGTAAGGGTGAGGTCAGCGGTTCAATTCCGCTCATGAGCTCCAGTATAGGGCGGATATGAGAATATCTGCTTTTTCATTAATGGTCGCGTGACGCGCGCATTGTACTCACGAATAAGGGGTCTCTCGATGGCTAAAGAGAAGTTTGAACGTAAAAAACCGCACCTTAACGTGGGCACCATCGGTCACGTCGACCATGGCAAGACCACTCTGACAGCGGCTCTGACCAAAGTCTGTGCTGAAACCTACGGCGGACAAGCCCGTGGTTTTGACCAGATTGACAACGCGCCGGAAGAAAAGGCACGTGGTATCACCATCAACACCTCGCACGTAGAGTACGATTCTCCGACTCGTCACTACGCGCACGTTGATTGCCCCGGCCACGCTGACTATGTGAAAAACATGATCACCGGTGCTGCGCAGATGGACGGTGCTATCCTGGTTTGCTCTGCAGCTGACGGCCCTATGCCTCAGACTCGCGAGCACATCCTGTTGTCACGTCAGGTTGGTGTTCCTTACATCGTCGTGTTCCTGAATAAGGCTGACATGGTTGATGATGATGAATTGCTTGAGCTGGTCGAGATGGAAGTACGTGAGCTTCTTAGCGCATACGACTTCCCTGGCGACGATACTCCAATCATCATCGGCTCCGCGTTGATGGCCCTTAAGGGTCTGGACGATAACGAGATGGGTGTGACTGCTGTCAAGAAGCTAGTCGAGGTTCTGGATTCCTATATTCCTGAGCCCGAGCGCGCCATCGACAAGCCGTTCCTGATGCCAATCGAAGACGTATTCTCCATTTCCGGTCGCGGTACTGTAGTGACGGGTCGTGTAGAGCGCGGTGTCGTTCGCATCCAGGAAGAAGTTGAGATTGTTGGCATCAAGGACACCGTCAAGACTACTTGTACTGGTGTTGAGATGTTCCGCAAGCTGCTCGACGAAGGCCGTGCTGGTGAGAACGTTGGTGTACTGCTGCGCGGTACCAAGCGTGAAGATGTAGAGCGTGGTCAGGTCCTCGCCAAGCCGGGCACTATCAAGCCGCACACCCAGTTTGAAGCTGAAGTGTACGTGCTGGGCAAGGATGAAGGCGGTCGCCATACTCCGTTCTTCAAGGGTTATCGCCCCCAGTTCTATTTCCGTACTACAGACGTGACCGGTTCGTGCGAACTGCCGGAAGGCGTTGAGATGGTCATGCCTGGCGATAACGTCAAGCTGGTCGTTACTTTGATCGCTCCGATCGCCATGGAAGATGGTCTGCGCTTCGCGATTCGCGAAGGCGGCCGTACCGTTGGTGCCGGCGTGGTTGCCAAGATTATCGCTTAATTAGCATTTGATCTTGAACTGTCGGGCCGGTACTATTACCGGCTCGACTGCGATTACAGGCCAGTAGCTCAATTGGCAGAGCGGCGGTCTCCAAAACCGCAGGTTGGGGGTTCGATTCCCTCCTGGCCTGCCAGATTTCATTTTCTGGCTACCAAAACAGGATTTAATGATTCATGAGCACCAAAGCTGAGCTTTACGACGACCGCCTAGATATACCCAAGTGGATCGTTGTGGCGATTATTGTTGTCGCTGGCGTTTATGGAAACCATTATTTTGCCGCGGAACCTGTTTTGTATCGCGCCCTAGCACTGGTTGTGCTGGGTTTGGTTGCAGGCTATGTAGCGCTGCAGACATCCAAAGGCAAGGCTTTTTGGGCGCTCTTGAAAGAAGCGCGAATCGAAATACGTAAAGTGGTTTGGCCAACCCGTCCGGAAACGACTCAGACAACGCTTATTGTTGTAGCGGTTGTATTGGTAATGGCTCTGATTTTGTGGGGGCTTGATACTCTTCTGGGTTGGATCATTTCTCAGTTCATTGGTTAAGGGTGATCCGTGTCTAAGCGTTGGTACGTAGTGCATGCCTTTTCAGGCTACGAAAAGCAAGTCATGCGTTCTCTTCATGAGCGTATCAAGCTGGCCGGGATGGAAGAGCTGTTCGGCGAAATCCTTGTGCCCATCGAAGAAGTGGTGGAAATGCGCAATGGACAGAAGCGCAAGAGCGAGCGCAAGTTTTTTCCTGGTTATGTGTTGGTCCAGATGGAAATGAATGAGGGCAGTTGGCACCTCGTTAAAGACACTACCCGCGTGCTTGGCTTCATCGGCGGCACGGCAGACAAGCCGGCTCCTATTACCGACAAAGAAGCGGATATTATTTTGCGCCGGGTTGCTGAAGGTACTGACAAGCCCAAGCCTAAGACGTTGTTTGAACCTGGTGAAGTTGTCAGGGTCACAGATGGTCCCTTCGCCGACTTTAACGGTGTGGTAGAAGAAGTTAATTATGAGAAGAGCCGTGTTCAGGTGGCTGTTCTGATCTTCGGTCGTCCTACCCCTGTCGAGCTTGAGTTCGGCCAGGTAGAAAAGGGCTGATAGCCCGCGTCCTCCTGAACCCTGCAGAGCCTTGGGCACTGCGGGGTTTTGTTGTCAGTATGATGTGTTGAACCGGGGAGCCGTAAGGCGCTACTACCCAATGGAGAGAGAAACATGGCTAAGAAAATTAATGCTTACATCAAGCTGCAGGTAAAAGCTGGTCAAGCTAACCCAAGTCCGCCAGTTGGTCCGGCGCTGGGTCAGCACGGCGTGAATATCATGGAGTTCTGCAAGGCGTTTAACGCCAAGACTCAGGGTATGGAGCCTGGCCTGCCAACTCCAGTGATCATTACGGTTTACAGTGATCGTAGTTTCACATTCGAAACAAAGAGTACGCCTGCAGCGATCCTTCTGCTCAAGGCTGCTGGCCTGAAGGGTGGCTCCGCTCGCCCGAACACCCAGAAAGTAGGCACTGTAACTCGTGCCCAACTGGAAGAGATCGCCATTATCAAGAAGGCGGATCTGACAGCTGCCGATATGGACGCCGCTGTGCGTACCATCGCCGGCTCCGCGCGTAGTATGGGCCTTACTGTGGAGGGTGTGTAAATGGCTAAGTTGAGCAAGCGTCAAAAAGCAATCAACGAGAAAGTACAGGCCAATAAGGCTTATGCCTTTGAAGACGCCGCCACTCTGTTGGCCGAAGTGTCCAGCGTCAAATTTGTCGAGTCTGTTGATGTATCCGTAAACCTCGGTGTAGATCCGCGTAAATCCGATCAGGTTGTGCGTGGTGCCACTTTGTTGCCACACGGTACAGGCAAAACTGTTCGCGTTGCTGTATTTACTCAGGGTGCCAATGCAGAAGCTGCTCTGGCAGCCGGCGCTGATCGCGTTGGTATGGATGACTTGGCCGCTGAAATGAAGGCCGGCGATCTCAATTACGATGTGGTCATTGCATCCCCAGACGCAATGCGTGTTGTTGGCCAGTTAGGTCAATTGCTGGGTCCCCGTGGCCTGATGCCAAATCCCAAAGTAGGTACTGTTGCTGCCGATGTTGGCACCGCTGTGAAAAACGCCAAAGCTGGCCAAGTTCGCTATCGCACAGACAAGAATGGCATCATTCATTGTTCGGTTGGTAAAGTTGGATTTGACGCAGTCAAACTAAAGGAAAACGTTGAAGCCCTGATTAGCGATTTGAAGAAGGCCAAGCCTTCCACGTCCAAGGGTATCTATCTTCAGCGCGTGACCCTAAGCACTACTATGGGTCCGGGTATCGAGATCGATCACGCGTCCCTGACTATCTGATTTAACGGCGCTCTGCTTTCAAGCGGAGCGTCTCTTATTGGGGTCCCTGCCGTATCGCGGGGGCTATCCAAGACCGTAGGTGGCGAAAGCCCCAAATAGAAGAAGTGTTTCTTCAAGCCTACGCAGATGGTGCTCCCGATTCAGTGCAGGCTGGATCAGACACCAAGACACGTCGCCCTCGGGCGATTAATGGTATATCCAGGAGTAAAACCCGTGGCAATTAAGCTCGAAGACAAGAAAGCCATCGTCGCTGAAGTCAACGAAGCTGCCAAAGGTGCGCTCTCCGCTGTTGTGGCTGATGCCCGCGGCGTGAGCGTTGCTGCTATGACTAGTCTGCGCAGAGATGCGCGCGAAGCTGGTGTGACATTGCGCGTTGTGCGTAACACACTGATGCGCCGCGCTGTTGAAGGTACTCAGTATGAGTGCCTCAACGACGTCTTTACAGGTCCGACTCTTATTGGCTTTTCCAATGAACATCCCGGTGCAGCTGCCCGTTTGTTCAAGGAGTTTGCAAAGAGTCAGAGCGCATTCGAGATCAAGGCTGCAGCCTTTGAAGGCAACTTCCTTGCAGCATCACAGATCGACATTTTGGCTACGCTGCCGACTTACGACGAGGCTATAAGCCAGCTGATGAGCGTGATTCAAGGCGTTACCAGCAAGTTCGTTCGTACCTTGGCTGCTGTTCGCGATCAAAAAGAAGCCGAAGCTGCTTAATAAGCGCTTTACTTTCTTGCTGTCGCACACCCTATTTTGACGGCCTCGAGGTCGTCCACTATTACAGGAATTTGAGTCATGGCTTTGACTAACGAAGACATCATGAACGCCGTATCAGAAATGACCGTTATGCAGGTAGTTGAACTGATCCAGGCAATGGAAGAAAAGTTCGGTGTTTCTGCTGCTGCTGCTTCTGGTCCCGCTGCCGCTGTTGCTGCTGTTGCTGAAGAGCAGACCGAGTTTAACGTTGTTCTGACCGAAACCGGTGAGAAGAAAGTCAACGTGATCAAGGCTGTTCGCGAGCTGACCGGTCTAGGCCTGAAAGAAGCCAAAGCACTGGTTGATGGCGCTCCTGGCAACATCAAGGAAGGCGTATCTAAGGACGAGGCAGAAGCTGCCAAGAAGACTCTGGAAGATGCCGGTGCCAAGGTTGAGCTCAAGTAAGCTTGCGCGACCTTGTGTCGACAGTCTGATTTAACGGTCAGATTGATGGCTGGTGGCCTGTGTGCCACCGGCCTTTTTCCGTTCTGATTGGCTTCTGTGAAGCTGTTGACGGAGAGGCACCCCGAGGGGTGAGCAAGGCGTAGGACTTGCAAGCATTTTCTGGTTTTCCCCGCAGGGGAGGACCAATCAAGCAGGTGACCAAGCTGGGGAACGCTGATGGCTTACTCATATACTGAGAAAAAACGTATCCGCAAGGACTTTGGCAAACTGCCGCATGTGATGGATGTGCCCTATTTGCTGGCGATTCAGCTGGATTCCTATCGGGAATTCCTGCAATCGGACATGCCGAAGGAGCAGGTTCGTGATATCGGTCTGCATGCGGCCTTCAAATCTGTGTTCCCCATTATCAGCTACTCCGGTAATGCGGCACTCGAATATGTAGGTTATCGTCTGGGTGATCCTGCCTTTGACGTCAAAGAATGTGTCTCACGTGGTGTGACCTATGCGGTCCCACTGCGCGTGAAAGTGCGCCTGATCATCTTTGATCGTGAATCGTCGAACAAGGCGATCAAAGACATCAAGGAGCAGG
Organism: Halopseudomonas sp.; assembly: GCF_047631575.1. Taxonomy (GTDB): domain Bacteria; phylum Pseudomonadota; class Gammaproteobacteria; order Pseudomonadales; family Pseudomonadaceae; genus Halopseudomonas. The sequence goes on from NZ_JBLIAB010000009.1 coordinate 8,363, forward strand.
AAGTCTATATGGGGGAGATCCCTCTGATGACCGAAAACGGTACCTTCGTGATCAACGGTACGGAACGTGTCATTGTTTCTCAGTTGCACCGTAGTCCGGGTGTGTTCTTCGATCACGATCGTGGCAAGACGCACAGCTCCGGTAAGTTGTTGTATTCGGCCCGCGTGATTCCTTACCGTGGCTCATGGTTGGATTTTGAGTTTGATCCGAAGGATGCGGTCTTCGTTCGTATCGATCGACGCCGTAAGTTGCCGGCCACAGTCTTGCTTCGTGCTCTTGGCTTCCAGACCGACGAAGTGCTGGATATTTTTTACGACACTAACGTGTTTGAAGTGAAGGGTGAAAACCTCCAGCTAGAACTCGTACCTCATCGTTTGCGCGGTGAGATTGCCACCTTTGATATCAAAGATAACAAGGGCAAGGTCATCGTTGAAAAAGGACGCCGTATCACTGCACGGCATATCACCCAGCTTGAAAAAGCAGGGATCGATAGTCTCGAAGTGCCCTATGATTATATTCTTGGTCGTACCATTGCCAAGCCAGTCGTGCATCCCGCTACTGGCGAGATCATTGTCGAGTGTAACGTCGAGATTACTGCCGACCTCATTCTCAAGCTGCAGAAGGCTGAGATTGCGCGGTTAGAGACCCTCTACACAAACGATATCGACTGTGGTCCGTTTATTTCCGATACGCTGCGCATTGATGGGACCTCCACCCAGTTAGAAGCGTTGGTGGAAATCTATCGCATGATGCGTCCCGGCGAGCCGCCAACCAAGGATGCAGCCGAGACCCTGTTTGGTAACCTGTTCTTCAGCGGCGACCGTTACGATCTTTCTGCTGTTGGCCGAATGAAGTTCAACCGCCGTATCGGCCGCGACGAGATTGAAGGCGCCGGCGTGCTGAGCAAGGAAGACATCATCGAAGTCCTCAAGACTTTGGTTGATATCCGAAACGGTAAAGGCGTGGTTGATGATATTGATCACCTGGGTAACCGTCGTGTGCGTTCTGTTGGCGAGATGGCCGAGAACCAGTTCCGTGTTGGCTTGGTACGTGTTGAGCGCGCGGTCAAAGAGCGCCTGTCTATGGCCGAAAGCGAAGGCTTGATGCCCCAGGATTTGATCAACGCTAAGCCCGTTGCGGCTGCAGTGAAAGAGTTCTTTGGTTCCAGTCAGCTTTCCCAGTTCATGGATCAGAACAATCCACTGTCCGAGATTACCCACAAACGCCGTGTATCGGCGCTTGGGCCAGGCGGTCTTACCCGGGAGCGTGCCGGCTTTGAAGTGCGTGACGTTCACCCTACGCATTATGGTCGTGTATGCCCGATCGAAACACCTGAAGGCCCTAATATTGGTCTGATCAACTCGCTGGCAACCTATGCACGTACCAACAAATACGGCTTTCTCGAAAGCCCCTATCGCCGCGTTCGTGAGGCTCAGGTTACTGACGAGATTATTTTCCTGTCAGCGATCGAAGAATCCGATCATGTTATTGCTCAGGCGAGTGCCACGGTTGAGGATGGCAAGTTAACCGACGATTTGGTTGCTGTCCGTCACCAGAATGAATTTACCGTCAAGGCGCCGCATGAAGTGACGCTAATGGACGTTTCACCTCGTCAGGTAGTATCAGTGGCAGCATCGCTGATTCCTTTCCTCGAGCACGACGATGCTAACCGCGCCCTTATGGGTTCGAACATGCAGCGTCAAGCGGTTCCGACCTTGCGTGCGGAAAAGCCGTTGGTTGGTACCGGGATGGAGCGAAATGTTGCGCGTGATTCTGGTGTTTGCGTTACCGCACGCCGTGGCGGTGTAATCGATTCTGTCGATGCTAGCCGTATCGTGGTGCGTGTTGCAGATGACGAAATTGAAACGGGCGAAGCGGGCGTCGATATCTATGCGATGACCAAGTACACCCGGTCCAACCAGAATACCTGTATCAATCAGCGTCCCCTGGTAAAGAAAGGTGATGTGATCGCGCGCAATGACATCCTTGCCGACGGTTCGTCCGTCGACATGGGTGAGTTGGCCCTAGGCCAGAACATGCGCGTTGCCTTCATGCCTTGGAATGGTTACAACTTCGAAGACTCGATTCTGGTTTCCGAACGCGTAGTGCAGGAAGATCGCTTCACCACTATTCACATACAAGAGCTGACCTGTGTTTCGCGGGACACCAAGCTAGGGGCGGAGGAGATTACTTCCGATATTCCCAATGTAGGTGAGTCGGCGCTAGGTAAGCTTGATGAGGCTGGCGTGGTGTACGTCGGTGCTGAAGTGGGTCCAGGTGATATTCTGGTCGGTAAGGTTACTCCCAAGGGTGAAACCCAGCTGACGCCTGAGGAGAAGCTCTTGCGAGCCATCTTTGGTGAAAAGGCGTCCGATGTTAAGGACACCTCCCTGCGCGTGCCCACAGGCACCAAGGGTACTGTCATTGATGTTCAGGTCTTCATCCGTGATGGCGTCGAGCGCGACTCCCGTGCCTTGGCGATTGAAAAAGAGCAGCTTGATGAGATTCGCAAGGATCTTCAGGAAGAGTTCCGTATTGTCGAAGTGGCTACCTTTGAGCGCTTGCGTGCTGCGTTGGTCGGTCAAGCAGTCGAAGGTGGTGCTGGCCTGAAGAAGGGCGCGAAGCTGACTGACGAAGCATTGGACGGCATTGAGCACGGTCAGTGGTTCAAGCTTCGCATGAGCGAAGACAGTCAGAATGAGCAGTTGGAAATGGCGCAGGCGTATTTGTCTGATCGTCGCAAGGTGTTGGACGACAAGTTTGAAGACAAGAAGCGCAAGCTGCAGCAGGGCGATGATCTTGCTCCTGGTGTACTGAAGATCGTCAAGGTTTACCTTGCTATCAAGCGTCGTATACAACCAGGCGACAAGATGGCTGGTCGTCACGGTAACAAGGGTGTTATCTCGGTCATCATGCCGATCGAAGACATGCCCCATGACGAGTTTGGTACGCCGGTGGATATCGTACTTAACCCGCTGGGTGTGCCTTCGCGTATGAACGTCGGTCAGATTCTTGAAACGCACCTGGGCCTAGCGGCCAAAGGGCTGGGAGAGAAGATCAACCGCATGTTGGAAGATCAGCGCAAGGTTGCCGAGTTACGGGTATTCCTAGATGAGATCTACAACAAGGTCGGCGGTCGCCAGGAAAAACTGGACGAGCTGAACGACCAGGAAATTATCGATCTGGCAAACAACCTGCGTGGTGGTGTGCCCATGGCAACGGCGGTATTTGACGGGGCCAAGGAACACGAAATCAAGCACATGTTACGTCTGGCCGATTTGCCCGAAACTGGGCAGATGATGTTGGTCGATGGTCGTACTGGAAACACCTTTGATCGCCCGGTGACGGTCGGTTATATGTACATGCTCAAACTGAACCACCTGGTCGACGACAAGATGCATGCTCGTTCCACCGGTTCGTACAGTCTGGTAACACAGCAGCCGTTGGGTGGTAAGGCGCAGTTTGGTGGTCAGCGTTTTGGTGAGATGGAGGTCTGGGCTCTGGAAGCATACGGCGCGGCCTACACCTTGCAAGAAATGTTGACTGTTAAGTCGGACGACGTGAACGGCCGGACCAAGATGTACAAAAACATCGTGGACGGTGATCACCGGATGGAGGCGGGTATGCCTGAATCCTTCAACGTGTTGATCAAGGAAATTCGTTCGCTGGGTATCGATATCGAACTGGAATCTGATTAACCACCAACTGCCCATGTCTCGGGGGGATATATTCCGCCCCGAGACACTGCGAGGAGTATAGGCCTTGAAAGATCTACTGAACCTGCTCAAGTCCCAGGGACAGATTGAAGAGTTTGATTCCCTGCGAATCGGCTTGGCATCACCGGAGTTGATCCGGTCCTGGTCATATGGCGAAGTCAAAAAGCCAGAAACCATTAATTACCGTACGTTCAAGCCAGAGCGTGACGGCCTCTTCTGTGCCAAGATTTTTGGCCCGGTCAAGGATTACGAATGCCTGTGCGGCAAGTACAAGCGGCTTAAGCACCGTGGCGTGATCTGCGAGAAGTGCGGTGTGGAAGTCGCCCTAGCTAAAGTCCGTCGTGAGCGCATGGGTCATATCGAATTAGCTTCTCCTGTTGCACACATCTGGTTTTTGAAGTCGCTGCCATCGCGTATTGGCTTGCTGCTAGATATGACTCTTCGCGATATAGAGCGTGTGCTTTATTTCGAATCTTATCTGGTCATCGAGCCGGGTATGACGACTCTGGAAAAGGGTCAGCTGCTCAATGATGAACAGTATTTCGAGGCGCTTGAAGAGTTTGGTGATGACTTTGATGCTCGCATGGGCGCCGAGGCGATTTTCGAACTGCTTACCGCAATGGATTTGGTCCATGAGATCGCAGTGCTACGTGAAGAGATTCCGCAGACTACTTCGGAAACCAAGATCAAGAAGTTGTCAAAGCGCTTGAAACTGATGGAAGCCTTTCACGGTTCGGGAAACAAGCCCGAATGGATGGTCATGACAGTTCTGCCTGTATTGCCGCCGGACCTGCGCCCTCTGGTTCCGTTGGACGGTGGGCGCTTTGCGACCTCTGATTTGAACGATCTGTACCGCCGTGTTATCAACCGTAACAACCGTTTGAAGCGTCTGCTGGATCTGTCCGCGCCTGACATCATAGTGCGCAACGAAAAGCGTATGCTGCAGGAGTCGGTTGATGCCCTGCTGGACAATGGCCGTCGTGGCCGTGCCATCACCGGCACCAACAAGCGTCCGCTGAAGTCCCTGGCCGATATGATCAAGGGCAAGCAAGGCCGTTTCCGTCAGAACCTGCTCGGCAAGCGCGTCGACTACTCTGGACGTTCCGTGATCGTGGTGGGTCCGACTTTGCGTCTGCACCAGTGCGGTCTGCCTAAGAAAATGGCCCTCGAGCTGTTCAAGCCTTTCATCTTCGGCAAGCTGGAGCACCGTGGTCTAGCGACCACTATCAAGGCCGCGAAAAAGATGGTCGAGCGTGAGCTTCCGGAAGTATGGGATATTCTCGCGGACGTGATCCGTGAGCACCCCGTACTACTGAACCGTGCACCGACACTTCACCGTCTGGGTATCCAAGCATTCGAGCCGGTTCTGATTGAAGGCAAGGCCATCCAGCTGCACCCGCTGGTCTGCGCTGCCTACAACGCTGACTTCGACGGTGACCAGATGGCTGTTCACGTCCCGCTGACCCTCGAGGCTCAGTTGGAAGCGCGTGCGCTTATGATGTCGACCAACAATATTTTGTCGCCTGCCAGTGGCGAGCCGATCATTGTGCCCTCGCAGGACGTGGTATTGGGCTTGTACTACATGACTCGGACACGTATCAACGCCAAAGGCGAGGGTATGCGCTTCACCGACGTTAATGAAGTCGAAATGGCTTATCGCAGCGGCCAAGCAGATCTGCATGCTCTGGTCAAAGTGCGCATCAGCGAGACCATTAAGCACAAGGATGAAAGCTGGACGACCGAAATCCGTATCGTTGATACGACAGTGGGCCGCGCCCTGCTTTATCAAATCTTACCCAAGGGTCTGCCCTACGAGCTGGTCGACCAGCCGCTAAAGAAGAAGGCGATCTCTAAGCTGATCAACCAGTGTTATCGCGTGGTTGGCTTGAAGGAAACTGTGATCTTCGCTGACCAGTTGATGTATGCCGGTTTTGCTTATTCCACTATTTCCGGTGCTTCAATCGGTGTGAACGACTTCGTCATTCCCGATGAGAAAGCGCACATCATCGATGCAGCTACCGAAGAAGTGAAAGAGATCGAAAATCAGTACGCCTCGGGTCTGGTGACTCAGGGTGAGAAATACAACAAGGTGATCGACTTGTGGTCCAAGGCCAACGACGAGATCTCCAAGGCAATGATGGACAACCTGAAGTCTACTCGGGTGCTGGATCGCAACGGTAAAGAAGTAGAGCAGGAGTCATTCAACTCAATGTATATGATGGCTGACTCGGGCGCGCGCGGTTCCGCCGCGCAGATTCGTCAGTTGGCAGGTATGCGGGGTTTGATGGCCAAGCCGGACGGTTCGATTATTGAAACGCCGATTACCGCCAACTTCCGTGAAGGCTTGAACGTACTTCAGTACTTCATCTCAACACACGGCGCACGTAAGGGTCTGGCTGATACCGCACTGAAGACCGCTAACTCCGGTTATCTGACCCGTCGACTGGTCGACGTTGCCCAGGATCTTGTGATCACCGAAACCGATTGCGGCACTGATCGTGGCCTGGTTATGTCGCCGCACATTGAGGGTGGTGACATCGTTGAGCCGCTAGGTGAGCGCGTATTGGGCCGTACTATTGCCCGTGACGTGATCAAACCTGGTACCGACGAAGTGATTGTACCCGGTGGCACTCTGGTTGACGAAAGATGGGTCGAGTTCCTTGAGCTGAACAGCGTCGACGAAGTTATCGTTCGCTCGCCGATCAGCTGTATTACCCGCTATGGTGTTTGCCGTACCTGTTACGGTCGCGACCTTGCTCGTGGTCACTTGATCAACATCGGTGAAGCGGTTGGTGTTATCGCTGCCCAGTCGATTGGTGAGCCGGGAACCCAGCTGACCATGCGTACGTTCCACATTGGTGGTGCGGCCAGCCGGACTTCAGCAGCAGATAGCGTGCAGGTTAAGGCGGCGGGTGTTATCCGCCTGCACAACCTTAAGCACGTTGAGCGTGCCGATGGCTGCCTGGTTGCCGTATCGCGTTCCGGTGAGCTGGCTCTGGCCGATGAGTTTGGTCGCGAGCGTGAGCGTTACAAGCTCCCCTACGGCGCGGTTATTTCAATTAAAGAGGGTGAGAAGGTTACCGCTGGCCAAGTTGTTGCCAAGTGGGATCCGCACACTCACCCCATCGTGACGGAAATTTCCGGCACCATGGCCTTCTTTGGTATGGAAGAGAACATCACCATCAAGCGGACTGCTGATGAGCTGACTGGTCTGACCAACCTGGAAGTAATGGATGCCAAGGATCGTCCGGCAGCCGGTAAGGACATCCGTCCAGCAGTAAAGCTGGTTGACGACAATGGTAAAGAGCTGCTGCTGCCAGGTACTGACGTGCCGGCTCAGTACTTCCTGCCAGCAAACGCGCTGGTCAACCTGTCTGATGGAGCCAAGGTGAACGTAGGTGATGTTGTTGCCCGTATTCCCCAGGAAACATCCAAGACACGTGACATTACCGGTGGTCTGCCGCGCGTTGCTGACCTGTTTGAAGCGCGTCGTCCTAAAGAGTCCTCTATCCTCGCGGAAATCAGCGGCACGATTTCCTTTGGTAAGGAAACTAAAGGAAAGCGTCGTCTGGTGATCACGCCAACTGATGGTAGCGAGCAATACGAAGAGCTGATTCCGAAGTGGCGCCACCTGAACGTGTTTGAAGGTGAGCAGGTTACCAAGGGTGAAGTTATCTCCGACGGCCCGAGCAATCCGCACGATATCCTGCGTTTGTTGGGTGTCAGTGCGCTGGCTAAGTACATCGTTAACGAGATTCAGGATGTATATCGCCTGCAGGGCGTGAAAATTAACGACAAGCACATCGAAGTGACTATCCGTCAGATGTTGCGCAAGGTCGAAATCAGTGACACCGGGGACTCCAACTTTATCAAGGGCGATCAGGTCGAGTTGACTCACGCTTTGGAAGAGAATGAGCGCCTGGTCTCGCAGGACAAGTTCCCGGCCAAATACGTGCACGTGTTGTTGGGCATTACCAAGGCATCGCTGTCGACAGATTCGTTCATCTCTGCGGCCTCCTTCCAGGAGACCACGCGGGTACTGACTGAAGCTGCTGTTACTGGTAAGAGCGATCATCTGCGCGGCTTGAAAGAGAACGTGGTTGTGGGTCGTCTGATCCCGGCAGGTACCGGTTTGGCTTATCACGCTGAGCGCAAGCGTCAGCGTATGGTCGACAAGCCCGCCAAGGTAAGTGCGGTGGAGATTGAGCAGGCACTGTCCGATGCATTGAATTCGGGTAGTGACTGATAGGGAGCGCGGCGCCCTTCGGCGCCGCTAGCCTTGACGCACGGGGACGGTCTCTATAGAATTCCGTACCCCTAAAACTGGTGGGGATCTTGCCCTGCCATTTTTTATTTAATATGTCTGATAGACATCAGTGGAGTTTTGCTAGATGGCGACAATTAACCAGCTGGTTCGCAAGCCGCGTAAGCGCGTCGCTGAAAAAAGCGACGTGCCAGCGCTGCAGAACTGCCCGCAGCGACGTGGTGTGTGCACCCGTGTATACACGACCACACCGAAGAAGCCGAACTCGGCTCTGCGTAAAGTGTGCCGTGTACGCTTGACCAACGGCTACGAAGTTTCTTCCTACATCGGTGGTGAAGGCCACAACCTCCAGGAACACAGCGTTGTGCTGATCCGTGGCGGTCGTGTAAAGGATTTGCCAGGTGTGCGTTATCACACTGTACGCGGTTCACTGGACACCTCGGGTGTCAAGGATCGTCGTCAGGGCCGTTCCAAGTACGGCACCAAACGTCCCAAGTAATTTTTGAATTCATTTATCCTAAGTCGATAAGAGTAAGGTCAGGTGTAACCAGATGGTTACGGTCCTGAGCTAACCTGAAGACCGTTTGAGGGCTTATCATGCCAAGACGTCGCGTAGCAGCAAAACGTGAGATCCTGCCAGAACCAAAGTACGGCAGCTTGATTCTCGCCAAGTTCATGAACCACGTAATGGAAAGCGGCAAGAAAGCCGTTGCCGAAAGCATTGTTTACGGTGCGCTGGATAAGGTCAAAGAGAGAACCAAGACCGAAGATCCAGTCGAGCTGTTCGAACGTGCGCTCGATGCCATTGCGCCTCTGGTGGAAGTGAAATCCCGCCGTGTTGGTGGTGCCACCTATCAGGTGCCGGTTGAAGTGCGTCCCTCCCGCCGTAACGCTCTTGCGATGCGATGGCTGGTTGACGCTGCCCGTAAGCGTGGCGAAAAGTCCATGGCCCTGCGTCTGGCTGGTGAGTTAGTCGATGCCTCTGAAGGCAAGGGCGCCGCCGTTAAGAAGCGTGAAGATGTGCACCGTATGGCTGAAGCCAACAAAGCCTTCTCCCACTATCGCTTCTAACGATCCAGGAGAATATTTTGTCTCGTGTAACCCCCATTAATCTGTACCGTAATATTGGTATCGTCGCGCACGTTGATGCGGGCAAAACTACTACGACGGAACGGATTCTTTTTTACACCGGCGTCAACCACAAGATGGGCGAGGTGCACGATGGTGCAGCGACCATGGACTGGATGGCGCAGGAGCAGGAGCGTGGTATTACTATCACGTCTGCTGCTACAACGGCGTTCTGGGAAGGTTCAGAGAAGCAGTACAGTCGTCACCGAGTCAATATTATCGACACGCCGGGCCACGTCGACTTCACCATCGAAGTAGAGCGCTCTTTGCGTGTGCTTGATGGTGCTGTCGTCGTATTTTGTGGCACGTCGGGCGTAGAGCCGCAGTCGGAAACAGTATGGCGTCAGGCCAATAAGTATGGTGTGCCACGTATTGTTTATGTCAACAAGATGGATCGTCAGGGTGCGGACTTCCTCCGGGTAGTCGAACAGATTAAGAAACGCCTGGGTCATACACCGGTCGTCATTCAGTTGGCTATTGGTGCTGAAGAGAACTTCGAAGGGCAAATCGATCTGTTGCGTATGAAGGCCATGTACTGGAGTGACGACGACAGCGGTCTGGCTGCCCGTGAGGAAGACATTCCTGCCGACATGCTCGACATGGCCAAGAAGTATCGGGAGCAGATGGTCGAGGCGGCTGCTGAGGCTAATGAAGATTTCACGAATAAATATCTGGATGGCGTGGAGCTGACGAACGATGAAATCAAGGCGGGTCTGCGTCAGCGTACCCTGGCTTGCGAAATTGTTCCGGCAGTCTGTGGCAGTTCGTTCAAGAACAAAGGCGTTCCTTTGGTTCTTGATGCGGTAATTGATTATCTTCCTGCGCCTGATCAGGTTGTTGCTATCAAAGGTGTGCATCCTGACGACGAAGAAAAAGTCGATGAGCGTCATGCTGATGATTCCGAGCCTTTCTCTGCTTTGGCGTTTAAGATTGCGACTGACCCATTCGTTGGAACCTTGACCTTTGTTAGGGTTTACTCGGGCGTACTACAGTCCGGCGATTCGGTATTAAATTCGGTCAAGGGCAAGAAGGAGCGAGTCGGGCGCATGGTGCAGATGCATGCCAATGCCAGGGAAGAGATCAAGGAAGTTCTCGCCGGCGATATAGCTGCCTTGATCGGCATGAAGGATGTGACCACGGGCGATACGTTGTGCTCGCATGAGAAGCCGATCATTCTTGAGCGCATGGAATTTCCAGAGCCGGTGATCTCGGTAGCTGTCGAGCCAAGAACCAAGGCTGATCAGGAAAAGATGGGTGTTGCCCTGGGCAAGCTAGCTCAGGAAGATCCTTCCTTCCGTGTTCGTACCGATGAAGAGTCGGGCCAAACCATTATTTCCGGCATGGGCGAGTTGCATCTGGACATTCTGGTTGATCGCATGAAGCGCGAATTTGGTGTTGAAGCCAACATAGGTAAGCCGCAGGTGGCTTACCGTGAAGCGATTCGTAATAAGTGCGAAATCGAAGGTAAGTTTGTGCGTCAGTCAGGTGGTCGAGGCCAATATGGGCACGTGTGGATTCGCTTTGAGCCGTCTGACGAGGCCGGTGATCATCTGATTTTTGTTAATGAAACAGTCGGTGGCTCCGTGCCGAGGGAATACGTTCCTGCCGTGCAGAAAGGCATCGACGAGCAGATGAAAAACGGTATTCTTGCCGGCTATCCGCTGCTCAACTTGAAGGCAACCCTGTTCGACGGTTCCTTCCACGACGTCGATTCGAATGAAATGGCATTCAAGATCGCTGCTTCTATGGCCACTAAGCATTTGGCCCAAAAAGGTGGCGCTGTTTTGCTTGAACCGATGATGAAAGTAGAAGTGGTCACTCCGGAAGATTATATGGGTGACATCATGGGCGACTTGAACCGTCGTCGCGGTATTGTACAAGGTATGGAAGATTCCGTTTCCGGTAAAGTGATCCGCGCTGAGGTTCCGCTTGGCGAGATGTTCGGTTACGCCACGGATGTGCGCTCCATGTCCCAAGGGCGTGCGAGCTATTCCATGGAATTTTCGAAGTACTCCGAGGCGCCAAAGAACATTGCCGAAGCAATTATCAAGAAGCAAGGCTAACTGAACTCAAGCTAATTAAAGAGGCTATTTACCGTGGCTAAAGAGAAATTTGAACGTAAAAAACCGCACCTTAACGTGGGCACCATCGGTCACGTCGACCATGGCAAGACCACTCTGACAGCGGCTCTGACCAAAGTCTGTGCTGAAACCTACGGCGGACAAGCCCGTGGTTTTGACCAGATTGACAACGCGCCGGAAGAAAAGGCACGTGGTATCACCATCAACACCTCGCACGTAGAGTACGATTCTCCGACTCGTCACTACGCGCACGTTGATTGCCCCGGCCACGCTGACTATGTGAAAAACATGATCACCGGTGCTGCGCAGATGGACGGTGCTATCCTGGTTTGCTCTGCAGCTGACGGCCCTATGCCTCAGACTCGCGAGCACATCCTGTTGTCACGTCAGGTTGGTGTTCCTTACATCGTCGTGTTCCTGAATAAGGCTGACATGGTTGATGATGATGAATTGCTTGAGCTGGTCGAGATGGAAGTACGTGAGCTTCTTAGCGCATACGACTTCCCTGGCGACGATACTCCAATCATCATCGGCTCCGCGTTGATGGCCCTTAAGGGTCTGGACGATAACGAGATGGGTGTGACTGCTGTCAAGAAGCTAGTCGAGGTTCTGGATTCCTATATTCCTGAGCCCGAGCGCGCCATCGACAAGCCGTTCCTGATGCCAATCGAAGACGTATTCTCCATTTCCGGTCGCGGTACTGTAGTGACGGGTCGTGTAGAGCGCGGTGTCGTTCGCATCCAGGAAGAAGTTGAGATTGTTGGCATCAAGGACACCGTCAAGACTACTTGTACTGGTGTTGAGATGTTCCGCAAGCTGCTCGACGAAGGCCGTGCTGGTGAGAACGTTGGTGTACTGCTGCGCGGTACCAAGCGTGAAGATGTAGAGCGTGGTCAGGTCCTCGCCAAGCCGGGCACTATCAAGCCGCACACCCAGTTTGAAGCTGAAGTGTACGTGCTGGGCAAGGATGAAGGCGGTCGCCATACTCCGTTCTTCAAGGGTTATCGCCCCCAGTTCTATTTCCGTACTACAGACGTGACCGGTTCGTGCGAACTGCCGGAAGGCGTTGAGATGGTCATGCCTGGCGATAACGTCAAGCTGGTCGTTACTTTGATCGCTCCGATCGCCATGGAAGATGGTCTGCGCTTCGCGATTCGCGAAGGCGGCCGTACCGTTGGTGCCGGCGTGGTTGCCAAGATTATCGCCTGATAGTCTGACGCCATTCGCAAAAGCCTCCGTTTGACGGGGGCTTTTGTATTTTGGTTGACACTGGGTAGGCGCGTCAGTAGAATTGCGCCTCCCTTGGATGGGCCTACCCGATGTTTCGGGTAGCTCTGAAGAATTGAAGCTTGGAGTTTCTGGTCAAATGCAGAACCAACAGATTCGTATTCGGTTAAAGGCTTTTGACCACCGCCTGATAGATCAGTCAACCCAGGAAATCGTGGATACCGCGAAACGTACTGGGGCTCAGGTCCGTGGTCCAATTCCTTTGCCGACACGCAAAGAGCGTTTTACAGTGCTGGTTTCACCGCACGTCAATAAAGATGCCCGCGATCAGTACGAGATCCGCACCCATAAAAGGGTTCTGGATATCGTTCAGCCTACCGACAAAACTGTCGATGCGCTGATGAAGCTGGACCTGGCAGCTGGCGTTGAGGTTCAGATCAGCCTCGGCTGATAGTCCCATACGACGGGGGCTATAAGTCGTGTAACGCCCTGCAATGGGCGGCCATAGCGGGTAATAGCCCCGTGCACTCATGAGGTTTATAAGATGACTATTGGTTTAGTCGGCCGGAAATGCGGGATGACCCGTGTTTTCACTGAAGATGGTGTATCCATACCGGTTACGGTTGTAGAAGTTGAGCCTAACCGCGTCACCCAGGTTAAATCCCTTGATACTGATGGCTACCAAGCCGTTCAGATCACCGTAGGCGAGCGCCGCGTTAGTCGCGTCAGCAAGCCCATGGCCGGGCACTTTGCCAAAGCCAACACCGCGGCTGGCCGTCGCGTCCGTGAATTTCGCTTTGAAGAAGGCGAATTCGCTGCTGGCTCTGAAATTACTGTTAGCATTTTCGAAGCGGGCCAGTTCGTTGATGTGACCGGTCAGTCCAAAGGTAAGGGCTTCGCCGGTACTATCAAGCGCTGGAACTTCCGTGGGCAGGATGCTACTCACGGTAACTCCGTATCTCACCGCGTTCCTGGCTCTATCGGCCAGTGCCAGACCCCGGGTCGGGTATTCAAGGGTAAGAAGATGGCTGGTCACATGGGTGCTGAACAAGTGACCGTGCAGACTCTTGAAATTGTCCGCGTTGACGCCGAGCGTAATCTGCTGCTGATCAGGGGTGCTGTTCCTGGTGCGCCAGGTAGCGACGTCATTGTCCGCCCGGCTGTCAAGGCTAAGGGTTAAGGGGGAGTTACCATGAATCTGAATGTAGCTGGTGCAAATGCGATCGAAGTATCCGATCTGACTTTTGCCACCGAGTTTAACGAGACCCTGGTGCACCAAGCCGTTGTTGCCTATATGGCTGGTGGACGTCAGGGTACCAAGCAGCAGAAGAACCGTTCTGATGTATCCGGTGGCGGCAAGAAGCCATGGCGTCAGAAAGGTACAGGTCGTGCCCGTGCGGGCACTATCCGCAGCCCTATATGGCGCGGGGGTGGTACTACTTTTGCTGCACGTCCGCAGAACCATGAGCAGAAGCTGAACAGGAAGATGTACCGTGGCGCGCTGCGCTCGATCCTGTCCGAGCTGATTCGCCTAGATCGCCTGGTAGTGGTTGAAGACTTCGCAATGGAAGCTCCCAAGACCAAGGCTCTGGTAGAAAGGCTCAAGGAAATGAACCTGGACAACGTGTTGATCGTCACCGACAACCTGGACTCAAATCTGTATCTCGCTGCGCGCAATCTGCCGCACGTCGATGTACGGGATGTTCAGGGTTCGGATCCGGTCAGCCTGATCGCTTACGACAAGGTGCTGATTACCGTACCTGCTGTTAAGAAGTTCGAGGAGATGCTGGGATGAACCAAGAGCGCATTTTCAAAGTACTGCTTGGCCCACATGTGTCCGAGAAGGCTACCGTGCTGGCTGACAGCAAGAACCAGTTTGTGTTCAAGGTGGAAACCACTGCGACCAAGCTGGAGATCAAGAAAGCTGTTGAGCAGCTGTTCAACGTCAAGGTTAAGACTGTTGCGACCTTGAATGTCAAAGGCAAGACCAAGCGAACCGTTCGCGGCCTCGGCAAACGTAATGATTGGAAGAAGGCGTATGTCAGTCTTCAGCCTGGTCAGGACATCGATTTTGCCAGCGCTGAATAAGTAAAGGGGCACATCATGGCACTTGTAAAATGTAAACCTACGTCCCCTGGCCGCCGCTTCGTTGTCAAGGTCGTAAACTCTGATCTGCACAAGGGCGCACCTTTTGCTGCCCTTGTTGAGAAGCAAAGCAAGTCTGGTGGACGTAACAATAATGGTCGTATTACCACGCGTCATCGCGGGGGCGGCCACAAGCAGCATTATCGGCTGGTCGATTTTCGACGTAACAAGGATGGCATTCCAGCCACCGTTGAGCGTATCGAATACGATCCGAACCGTACTGCGCACATTGCTCTGCTGAAATATGCTGACGGCGAGCGTCGCTACATCATTGCACCAAAAGGTGTGAGTGCTGGTGATCAAGTCGTATCCGGTGCTGAAGCGCCGATCAAGCCGGGTAACTCCCTGCCTTTGCGTAATATCCCTGTTGGTAGCACGATCCACGCGATCGAGCTTAAGCCAGGTAAAGGCGCACAGGTTGCACGCAGTGCTGGCGCGTCATCGCAGCTTGTTGCTCGTGATGGTGCTTATGTGACAGTTCGCCTGCGTTCCGGTGAAATGCGCAGAGTACTTGGTGAATGCCGTGCCACCTTGGGCGAAGTGTCCAATGGGGAGCATAGCTTGCGTTCACTTGGTAAGGCCGGTGCTAATCGCTGGCGTGGTATTCGACCAACTGTTCGTGGTGTTGCCATGAACCCGGTCGATCACCCGCATGGTGGTGGTGAAGGTCGTACATCAGGTGGTCGCCATCCGGTATCACCTTGGGGGTTCCCGACCAAGGGTGCCAAGACTCGGTCAAACAAGCGCACTGACAAGATGATTGTCCGTCGCCGCAGCAAGTAAGGAGATACGACTGTGCCGCGTTCTCTAAAGAAAGGTCCTTTTATCGATCTTCATCTGTTGAAGAAGGTTGAAGTGGCAGTTGAAAAGAATGATCGCAAGCCAATCAAGACCTGGTCGCGTCGTTCTATGGTTCTGCCACAGATGGTTGGTCTAACCATCGCTGTTCATAACGGTCGTCAGCATGTTCCGGTGATAGTTTCCGAAGACATGGTCGGCCACAAGTTAGGCGAATTTTCTGCAACGCGTACCTATCGTGGTCACGTGGCAGACAAGAAAGCCAAGCGCTAAGGGGTTAGAGAGATGGAAGTAGCCGCTACTCATAAAGGCGCTCGACTTTCTGCCCAGAAAGCGCGCCTGGTCGCCGACCAGATCCGCGGGAAGAAAGTGGATGAGGCTTTGAACCTGCTGAAGTTCAGCAACAAGAAGGCCGCTGAAGTCATCAAGAAAATTCTAGAGTCGGCAATTGCCAACGCTGAACACAATGATGGCGCAGACGTGGATGACCTCAAAGTCTCCACCGTGTTTGTCAACGAGGGTCGCTCATTGAAGCGCATCATGCCACGTGCCAAAGGCCGGGCTGATCGCATCGTTAAGCGGTCTTGTCATATCACGGTCAAGGTTGCTGACAAGTAGGAGTCGATCAAATGGGTCAGAAAGTACATCCGATTGGCATGCGCCTCGGTATAGTTAAACAGCACACCTCGGTGTGGTACGCAGAAGGTCGCACTTACGCGGACTATCTGTTCACGGATCTGAAAGTGCGCGAGTACATTCAGACTAAATTGAAAGCCGCTTCGGTCAGCCGTATTGAAATTCAGCGTCCGGCACAAACCGCCAAGATCACCATTCATACTGCCCGTCCGGGTATTGTGATTGGTAAGAAGGGCGAGGATGTCGAGAAGCTGCGTCAGGAATTGACCAAGCAAATGGGCGTGCCCGTGCATATCAACATCGAAGAGATCCGCAAGCCGGAACTTGACGGTGCACTGGTTGCACAAAGCGTTGCTCAGCAGCTGGAGCGTCGTGTGATGTTCCGCCGTGCCATGAAGCGTGCAGTACAGAACGCTATGCGCATCGGTGCCAAGGGTATCAAGATCCAGGTTAGTGGACGTCTCGGCGGTGCTGAGATTGCCCGAACTGAATGGTACCGTGAAGGCCGCGTGCCGTTGCACACACTGCGCGCCGACATCGACTACGCGACGGCTGAAGCCCACACCACTTATGGTGTGATTGGCGTCAAGGTTTGGATTTTCAAAGGCGAGATCATTGGTGGTCAGCCCGAAGAAACCAAAGCTGCCGCTCCCAAGAAAAAAGCTGCTAAGTAAGGGGTACGCACATGTTACAACCCAAGCGTACGAAGTTCCGCAAGCAAATGACCGGCCACAATCGTGGCTTGGCTCTTCGCGGTAGTAAGGTGAGCTTTGGCGAATACGCCTTGAAAGCTGTTGGCCGGGGTCGTTTGACCGCACGCCAGATTGAGGCCGCTCGTCGTGCCTTGACCCGTCATGTAAAACGTGGCGGTAAAATCTGGATCCGCGTGTTCCCGGACAAGCCTATCTCCAAGAAGCCTTTGGAAGTTCGGATGGGTAAAGGTAAGGGTAATGTCGAGTACTGGGTTGCCCAGATCAAGCCTGGCAAAATCCTGTATGAGATTGAAGGTGTTTCCGAAGAGATGGCACGCGAGGCCTTTGCCTTGGCTGCTGCCAAGCTGCCTCTCGCTACCACCTTTGTAAAGCGGACGGTGATGTGATGAACGCAACTGAACTTCGTGAAAAATCTGCCGAGCAGCTCAATGAGCAGTTGCTCACCCTGCTGCGTGATCAGTTTAATCTGCGCATGCAGAAGGCAACCGGTCAGCTCGGTCAGAGCCACCTGCTGAAGCAGGCAAAGCGTGATATCGCTCGCGTCAAGACCGTGCTTAACCAGAAAGGTGGTAAGTGATCATGGCTGAGACCAAGACTACAAGTAGTGTTACTGGCCGTGTGGTCAGCAACAAGATGGAAAAAACCATCACTGTGCTCATTGAGCGCCAGGTAAAGCATCCGCTGTACGGTAAGTACATGCGCCGTTCTACCAAGCTTCATGTGCATGATGAGAATAACGAATGCCGCATCGGCGATCTGGTCACCATTCGGGAAACCCGCCCCTTGGCTAAAACCAAGAGCTGGACCCTGGTGCAAATCGACGAGCGCGCGGCGCAAGTTTAAAGCCCCGCGCGTTTTAGCGGATTTTTTAAGGGTCGGAGAAAGTTATGATTCAGACTCAATCCATGCTGGAAGTGGCAGACAACAGTGGTGCACGTCGCGTTATGTGTATCAAGGTTCTGGGCGGTTCTCACCGCCGCTACGCTGGCATTGGCGATATCATTAAAGTAACCGTGAAGGAAGCAATTCCCCGCGGCAAGGTAAAGAAAGGCCAGGTGCTTAACGCGGTCATCGTGCGTACCCGTCACGGCGTTCGCCGTACGGATGGCTCGTTAATCCGTTTTGATGGCAACGCTGCCGTTCTGCTCAATAATAAAAATGAGCCGATCGGTACCCGCATCTTTGGGCCAGTGACGCGTGAACTGCGTAATGAGCAGTTCATGAAGATCGTATCCCTCGCGCCCGAAGTGCTGTAAGGAGCCCGGTCATGCAAAAGATCAAACGTGAAGACGACGTAATCGTCATCGCCGGTAAGGATAAAGGTAAGCGTGGTAAGGTCCTAAAGGTCCTTACTGATTCGCGCCTGCTGATTTCCGGCGTCAACATTATCAAGCGGCACACTAAGCCTAATCCAATGGCTGGTTCGCAAGGCGGTATTGTTGAAAAGGAGGCGCCAATCCACGTCTCCAACGTGGCTATCTTCAACCCTGCGACAAGCAAGGCCGACCGTGTCGGCTTCAAAGTCGAAGACGGTAAGAAGGTTCGTATTTTCAAGTCGACCCAAAAAACCGTCGACGCTTGAGAATCTAGGTGCTTACCATGGCAAGATTGAAAGAAGTATATCGGACGACTCTCGTTCCACAGATCCAGGAAGAACTTGGCCTGAAGAACGTGATGGAAGTGCCGAAGCTCACCAAAATTACCCTTAACATGGGTCTTGGTGAAGCTGTTGGCGACAAGAAAATCATCGAGAACGCGATGGCTGATCTCGAGAAGATTACAGGCCGTAAAGGCATTGTGACCTACGCTCGTAAGTCGATCGCCGGTTTCAAGATTCGTGACGGCTGGCCCATTGGTATCAAGGTTACCTTGCGCCGTGAGCAGATGTACGAATTCCTGGATCGGTTGCTGTCGATTTCTCTTCCGCGCGTGCGTGACTTCCGTGGCCTGAACGCGAAATCGTTCGACGGTCGCGGCAACTACAGCATGGGCGTCAAGGAACAGATCATCTTTCCGGAGATCGATTACGACAAGATCGATGTTCTGCGTGGTCTGGACATTACCTTGACAACAACTGCCCGGACGGATGACGAAGGTCGCGCGCTATTGCGTGCGTTCAAGTTCCCGTTCCGTAACTAGGAGTTAGGTAATGGCTAAAGTCAGCATGAAAAACCGTGAGCTCAAGCGTTCGCGCACGGTTGCCAAGTACGCCAAAAAGCGTGCTGAAATCAAGGCTGTCATCGGTAATATCAACGCGTCTGTAGAAGACCGCTGGAATGCCCAGGTGGCCCTGCAAAAACTGCCGCGCGATGCCAGCCCGGTTCGTCAGCGTAACCGCTGCCGCATCACTGGTCGTCCGCACGGTGTATATCGCAAGTTTGGCCTGAGCCGTATCAAGTTGCGTGAAGCAGCTATGCGCGGTGACGTCCCCGGTCTGGTCAAGGCCAGCTGGTAAACCAGACCTTAATTACTCAGTTTCAGGAGCACAAAGCCCATGAGTATGCAGGACCCGTTAGCAGATATGCTGACCCGCATCCGTAATGCCCAGATGGCTGAAAAGTCCAGTGTAAGCATGCCTGCGGCAAAGCTGAAGGTGGCTGTCGCCAAAGTATTGACAGAAGAAGGCTATGTAGCCGGTTACGACGTACAAGGCGATACCAAGCCTGTACTGTCCATCGAGCTCAAGTACTTCGAAGGCAGGCCAGTTATTGAAGTTATCAAGCGCGTTAGCCGTCCCGGTTTGCGCCAGTACAAGTCCGTTGACCAGATTCCGAAGGTCAAGGGTGGATTGGGCGTATCGATAGTCTCCACCAATAAAGGTGTTATGACAGATCGTGCTGCTCGCGCTGCCGGTATCGGCGGTGAAGTGCTCTGTACCGTATTCTGATAGGGGGTTACGATGTCTCGCGTCGCTAAGGACCCTGTCAAATTGCCACAGGGTGTAGAAGTAGAACTGAACGGTCAGGATATTTCAGTCAAAGGAGCCAAAGGCTCCATTGCATTGAACCTGCATTCGACAGTCGAAGTTGTCCAGCATGACGGTATGTTGCATTTTGCCGCTCGTGAAGGCAGCGTTAACATGGCTATGGCCGGTACAACGCGTGCGTTGGTACAGAACATGGTTACCGGTGTCACTGACGGTTTTGAGCGTAAGCTTCAGCTGGTAGGTGTTGGTTACAAGGCGCAGTCCAAGGGGCAGGTTCTGTCTCTGGCGCTGGGTTTTTCCCATCCTATCGAGTATCAGCTGCCTGAGGGCGTTTCTGCTGAAACCCCAAGCCAGACTGACATCATCATTAAAGGTATCGACAAGCAACTGGTCGGCCAGGTAGCCGCGGAAATTCGTGATTTCCGTCGTCCCGAGCCCTATAAGGGCAAGGGTGTTCGCTACGCCGATGAGATCGTGCGTCGTAAAGAAGCCAAGAAGAAGTAGGGCATAGCAAATGAGCGATAAAAAAGTTATTCGTCTCCGTCGCGCTCGCCGTACGCGTCTCAAGCAGCGCGAGCTGGAAGCCGTACGTCTGTGCGTGTACCGTTCTTCGCAGCACATGTACGCACAAGTGATCTCGGCTGATGGCGCCAAGGTTTTGGCTAGCGCTTCCACACTGGATTCTGATCTACGCAGTGGTAGTACTGGCAACATCGAAGCCGCCAAGAAAGTCGGTCTGCTGGTTGCTGAACGCGCCAAGGCCGCCGGTATAACTCAGGTCTCCTTCGACCGTTCCGGCTTCAAGTATCATGGCCGCGTGAAAGCGCTTGCCGACGCCGCTCGTGAAGGCGGGCTGGAATTCTAAGGGTAGAGCTATGGCTAATTTCGAGCAAAAGCGCGACGAAGGTTACATTGAGAAGCTGGTTCAGGTAAACCGCGTTGCCAAGGTAGTAAAAGGCGGCCGTATCTTCGCTTTCACCGCATTGACGGTGGTTGGCGACGGTAATGGTCGTGTGGGTTTCGGTCGTGGTAAGGCACGTGAAGTGCCTGCTGCCATCCAGAAAGCCATGGAAGCTGCACGTCGTAACATGATCCAGGTAGACCTTAACGGTTCTACTTTGCAGTATCCGGTGAAAGCTGCACATGGCGCCTCCAAGGTGTACATGCAGCCTGCTTCCGAAGGTACCGGCGTCATCGCTGGTGGCGCAATGCGTGCCGTCCTGGAAGCTGCCGGTGTGCATAACGTACTGGCCAAGTGTTACGGTTCCACCAATCCGGTCAACGTCGTACAGGCCACCTACAAGGGCTTGAAGTCTATGCAATCGCCTGAGTCGGTAGCGGCCAAGCGTGGCAAGACCGTCGAAGACATCGTGGGGTAAGCTGACATGGCTAATGCAACAATTAAAGTGACCCTGTTCAAAAGTGTTGTTGGTCGTTTGCCGAATCATAAGCTCTGCGTCAAGGGTTTGGGTTTGCGTCGAATCAACCACACTGTCGAGGTCGAAGATACTCCGGCCGTTCGTGGGATGATCAATAAGGTCTCCTACATGGTTCGGGTAGAGGGTTAAGACATGAAATTGAATGATCTGCGTTCCGCGCCGGGTGCACGCCGTAACAAGCTACGTGTCGGTCGCGGTATTGGTAGTGGTCTGGGCAAGACAGCCGGCCGTGGTCACAAGGGTTTGAGCTCTCGTTCCGGTGGCACCGTTGCCCCCGGTTTTGAGGGTGGTCAGCAGCCTTTGCACCGTCGTTTGCCGAAGTTCGGCTTCACTTCCAAGATTGCCATGGTTACCGCCGAGATCCGTACCAGCGAGTTGAATAAGCTGGACGCCGACGTGATTGATCTTCAGGCGCTCAAGGATGCCAATATTATTGGGAATAAGTTTGTACGTGCCAAGATCGTCCTCTCCGGTGATGTGACCAAAGCGGTCAACGTCAAAGGGCTGATGGCCACCAAAGGTGCGCGTGCAGCAATCGAAGCAGCTGGCGGCAAGTTCGAGGAATAAATGGCTAAGCAAGGCGCTCTCTCAGGAATCAAACAAGGCGGCCTGTCCGAACTGTGGACGCGACTGCGTTTTCTGTTCATGGCGATCATTGTCTACCGTATCGGGGCTCATATCCCAGTACCTGGCATTGACCCTGATCGTCTGGCCGAGCTGTTCAGACAGAATGAGGGAACCGTTCTTAGCCTGTTCAACATGTTCTCGGGTGGAGCACTGGAGCGGATGAGTATCTTCGCTTTAGGCATCATGCCGTACATATCTGCATCGATTATCATGCAGCTTATGACGGCGGTTAACCCTTCTCTCGAGCAGTTGAAAAAGGAAGGCGAGTCTGGTCGACGTAAGATTGCCCAATACACGCGGTATCTGACGCTGGTTCTTGCGTTGGTGCAGGCGGTGGGCATGTCGGTTGGTTTGTCTAGCCAGGGCGTTGCTTTTGAAGCGGGGTTTAGCTTCTATTTCATAGCAGTAACGACCTTTGTTGCGGGAGCCATGTTCATGATGTGGCTGGGCGAACAGATCACTGAGCGTGGTATTGGTAACGGTATATCAATGCTGATTTTTGCTGGTATCGTCGCCGGGCTGCCCAGTGCCATAGGGCAGTCTTTTGAAGCTGCACGCCAAGGTGATATCAATATTTTCGCCTTGATTGCGATTGCTTTATTAGCTATCGGTCTAGTGGCTTTTGTGGTCTTTGTTGAGCGTGGGCAACGGCGTATTACCGTCAACTATGCTAAGCGCCAGCAGGGCCGTAAAGTGTTTGCTGCGCAGACAAGTCACCTGCCCTTGAAAGTGAATATGGCGGGTGTCATACCGGCTATTTTTGCCAGTAGCATCCTGTTGTTCCCCGCATCATTGGGTACCTGGTTTGGTCAGGGCGAAGGCATGGGTTGGCTGCAAAGCATCTCCCAGTCCCTTGCTCCGGGTCAGCCACTTAACATCATACTGTTTACCGCAGGTATAGTTTTCTTCTGCTTCTTTTACACAGCGTTGATGTTCAACCCCAAAGATGTGGCAGAGAATCTCAAGAAGTCAGGGGCGTTTATTCCTGGCATTCGACCTGGCGAGCAGTCGGCGCGCTATATTGATGGTGTGCTGACCCGACTCACCATGTTTGGTGCCATGTATATGGCAGCAGTGTGCTTGTTGCCCCAGTTCCTGGTGGTATCGGCCAATGTGCCCTTCTATCTGGGTGGGACTTCGCTGTTGATCGTAGTAGTGGTTGTTATGGACTTCATGTCCCAAGTACAATCGCACCTCGTTTCTCAGCAGTACGAGTCTCTTATGAAGAAATCCAACCTGAAAGGCTATGGTGGCAGCGGTATGCTGCGCTGAGATGCCAGGTTCTAGGAGTCAGTTATGAAAGTTGCAGCATCAGTAAAGAAGCTTTGCCGTAACTGCAAGTTGGTACGTCGCAATGGTAGCGTTCGTGTCATCTGCAGTGCTGAGCCCCGTCACAAGCAACGCCAGGGTTAATATTCCCTATAGTTGATTGTCGACTACGTCTCAGGATAACCGCCACTCGACCAGATAAATGGTCGGGTGGTTGATTTTTATATTTGTTAGCGCTACCCTACTGCACCCTTTTTCACACAACCTGTGAACTTATTGGTTGAGTCAGGTAGCTGTCAGACGGAGTAAATTTGGATGGCCCGTATTGCAGGCGTCAACATCCCGGATAACAAACATACTGTTATCTCTTTGACCTATATATTTGGTATCGGTCAAACCAAGGCACAGAAGATTTGTGCAGCAACTGGCATTGCGCCGGATGCAAAAATCAAGGATCTCAGCGAGGAGCAGGTTGATCTGCTGCGCACCGAAGTGGGCAAGTCAAACACTGAAGGTGACCTGCGTCGTGCGGTCAACATGAACGTCAAGCGTCTTATGGATCTTGGTTGCTATCGTGGTCTGCGTCACCGCAGGGGCCTTCCGGTCCGTGGTCAGCGCACCAAGACTAACGCTCGTACCCGCAAGGGTCCGCGCAAGCCGATCCGTAAGTAATCGCGAAGGAATATACAGATATGGCTAAGCCTGCTGCTCGTGTACGTAAGAAAGTAAAAAAGACAGTGGTTGATGGGATCGCCCACATCCATGCGTCTTTCAATAACACCATCATTACCATTACCGACCGTCAGGGTAACGCTCTGAGCTGGGCGACTTCTGGTGGTTCCGGTTTCCGTGGTTCGCGTAAAAGCACCCCCTTTGCTGCACAGGTTGCAGCTGAGCGTGCTGGTCAGGCTGCTCTGGAATTTGGTCTGAAAAACCTAGACGTTAACGTGAAGGGCCCAGGCCCGGGTCGTGAGTCGGCTGTTCGTGCGCTGAATTCTTGTGGCTACAAGATCAGCGGCATCACTGATGTCACCCCCATCCCACATAACGGCTGTCGCCCGCCTAAAAAGCGCCGCGTGTAACCAGGAGACGGAAATGGCTAGATATATTGGTCCCAAGTGTAAGCTGTCTCGTCGCGAAGGCACCGACCTGTTCTTGAAGAGCGGCGCCCGCGCAATCGAGTCAAAATGCAAACTGGATAGCCCCCCAGGTGTGCATGGTCAACGTCGTGGTCGGCTTTCCGAGTACGGCACACAACTGCGTGAAAAACAGAAAGTTCGTCGTATCTACGGCATTCTTGAGCGTCAGTTCAGCAACTATTACAAGGAAGCTGCCCGTCTCAAGGGTCCTACCGGTGATAACCTGCTGCAGCTTCTCGAGCGTCGTCTTGACAACGTCGTTTATCGTATGGGTTTCGGTTCGACTCGTGCTGAATCGCGTCAGTTGGTTTCGCATAAAGCTATCAGCGTTAACGGCAAAACCGTAAACATCGCTTCGTTCCTGGTATCCCCGGGCGACGTTGTTGCTGTTCGCGAAAAAGCCAAGAATCAGTTGCGTATTGGCGGTTCTCTGGAGCTCGCAGCGCAGCGCGGCCAATCCGAGTGGTTGGAAGTAGATGCAGCGAAGAAGGAAGGTGTCTTTAAAAGCCTGCCCTCACGGAGTGATCTGTACGCCGACATCAACGAGAATTTGATCGTCGAGCTTTACTCCAAGTAAGCGTCAGACAGCAAAAGGTGCCCCCATGCAGAGTTCGGTTACCGAGTTTCTAACACCACGTCATATTGACGTACAGGAAACCTCGCCCACACGTGCCAAGATTACTCTTGAGCCGCTTGAGCGTGGTTTCGGTCATACCCTGGGCAATGCGCTTCGTCGTATTCTGCTCTCTTCCATGCCAGGTTGTGCGGTGGTAGAGGCGGAAATCGACGGCGTCTTGCATGAGTACAGCGCTATCGAGGGTGTCCAGGAAGATGTCATCGAGATACTGCTTAACCTGAAAGGTTTGGCTGTCAAGATGCACGGCCGTGATCATGTAACACTGACCTTGTCCAAAAAAGGACCAGGTCAAGTTACCGCAGCTGACATCCAGCTGGATCATGATGTTGAGATCATCAATCCTGATCACCTCATTGCTACCTTGTCCGATAATGGTTCGCTTAATCTTAAAATTACTGTGGCCCGTGGCCGTGGTTACGAGCCAGCTGACTCGCGTCAGACTGACGAAGATGAAAGCCGCTCTATTGGCCGCTTGCAGTTGGATGCGACTTATACCCCGGTTCGCCGCGTGGCCTATGTTGTTGAAAGTGCACGGGTCGAGCAGCGCACGAACCTGGACAAGCTAGTTATCGACCTGGAAACCAACGGTACGCTGGATGCTGAAGAAGCCATTCGTCGTGCTGCGACCATCCTGCAACAGCAGTTGGCCGCCTTCGTTGACCTGAAAGGTGAGAACGAACCCGTTGTTGAGCAACAGGAAGACGAAATTGATCCTATTCTGTTGCGTCCGGTCGACGACCTTGAGCTGACTGTACGTTCAGCCAACTGTCTGAAAGCCGAAAATATTTACTATATTGGCGATCTGATCCAGCGTACCGAAGTGGAACTGCTGAAGACCCCGAACCTAGGCAAGAAGTCCCTGACCGAGATCAAGGATGTTCTGGCCTCACGTGGTCTGTCACTGGGTATGCGTCTGGATAACTGGCCGCCTGCAAGCTTGAAGAAGGACGATAAGGTTTCGGCCTGATCGTCTCGACACCGAGGAATTGAGAGATGCGTCATCGTAAAAGTGGTCGTCACCTGAGTCGGACCAGCTCACACCGTAAGGCTATGTTTCAGAACATGGCGGTGTCGCTGTTCGCGAACGAACTGATCAGAACCACTCTGCCCAAGGCCAAGGAATTGCGCCGTGTTGCTGAGCCCCTGATCACCCTGGCGAAGGAAGATACCGTCGCCAATCGCCGCCTGGCATTTGATCGTACCCGCAGCAAAGAAGCTGTTGGTAAACTGTTCAATGACCTTGGTAAGCGATACTCTGATCGCCCCGGCGGTTATGTGCGTATTCTCAAGTGCGGTTTTCGTACTGGAGACTCTGCGCCCATGGCTTATGTCGAGTTGGTTGATCGCCCTGACTTGGCTGCTGCCAGCGAAGAGTGATAGAAGAGTACGAAAAAAACCGGACCCAGTGTTCGGTTTTTTTATGCTTGGGATATGGGGTGGGAATTGAATGTGCCAAGTAACAAAACGGCTATAGCTTAGCCGCTTAGATACTGTTTGGACGCGCCTAGCTGTCCCTTTTGAGTACAGGCCCCAGGAAGTGACCTGTATGGGAGTGAGTCATAGCGGCAACTTGCTCGGGTGTGCCGGTGGCGATGATCTTTCCGCCCCGAGAGCCACCCTCTGGCCCAAGGTCTACGACCCAGTCAGCGGTTTTTATCACATCTAGGTTGTGCTCGATGACAACCAGAGTGTTTCCGTGATCACGCAACCTATGAAGTACGTCGAGTAATTGCTGAATGTCGGCAAAGTGCAGGCCTGTGGTGGGCTCGTCGAGGATGTAAAGAGTCTTGCCGGTGTCGCGTTTGGACAGTTCCCGGGCTAGCTTTACCCGCTGCGCTTCGCCACCGGACAAGGTCGTTGCTGACTGGCCTAGGCGAATATAGGACAGCCCGACATCGATCAAAGTCTGCAACTTCCGGGCTAAAGCCGGCACCGCTTCGAAAAACGCACGAGCCTCTTCTATTGTGAATTCTAGTACTTCATGGATGTTCTTGCCCTTGTATCTGATCTCCAGCGTCTCGCGGTTATATCGCTTGCTCTTGCAGACGTCACAAGGCACATAGATGTCTGGCAAAAAGTGCATCTCGACCTTGATAAGACCATCACCTTGGCATGCTTCGCAACGGCCACCTTTGACGTTGAATGAGAAACGTCCTGCTTTGTATCCCCGAGAGCGCGCTTCCTGGGTGCCTGCAAATAACTCACGAATCGGCGTAAAGAGACCGGTATAGGTTGCCGGGTTTGAACGCGGAGTACGACCGATGGGGCTCTGATCGATATCCACTACCTTGTCTAGAAGGTGCATGCCATGAAAGCTGTCATAGGGTGCAGCTTCAAGGGTCGTTGCGCCATTGAGCTCGGTCGCCGTTATCGGATGCAGCGTATTGTTAATCAGTGTCGATTTACCCGATCCGGATACTCCTGTGACACAGGTCATGAGCCCGGTCGGGATTTCCAGAGTTACATTTTGCAGATTGTTGCCGCGCGCGCCTTTTAGCTGTAGCCATCCATCCTTTTTTGGCACATGTCGCTTAGCAGGAACGGGTATTTTGACCTTGCCAGACAGGTATTGACCGGTGAGAGAGTTGGGGTTGTTCATTACCTCTTCTGGTGTGCCTTGTGCGACGATCTGCCCACCGTGTACTCCCGCACCAGGACCGATATCCACGACATAATCGGATTGGCGTATGGCGTCCTCGTCATGCTCGACTACGATAACTGTGTTACCGATATCGCGCAGATGTACCAATGTTGATAGTAGGCGCTCGTTGTCTCGTTGATGGAGGCCAATGGAAGGCTCGTCAAGGATGTACATGACGCCAACCAAGCCTGCACCAATTTGGCTTGCGAGTCGTATGCGCTGAGCTTCACCACCAGACAGCGTATCGGCGCTGCGATCAAGAGAAAGATAATCCAGACCTACGTTCACTAGGAACATAAGTCGCGCTCTGATCTCCTTGAGGATTTTTTCGGCGATCTCTCCGCGATTACCCTCGAGGCTTAATTGTCCAAAATACTCAGTAGCTTCACCTATTGGCAGGGTAGTGACGCCGGGTAGGTTGCGGCCATCGATGAATACGTGACGGGCCTCGCGCCTCAACCGTGCGCCATGACAGGAAGGGCAGGGTTGCGTACTGAGATATTTGGCTAGTTCTTCGCGCACACTCTGGGATTCGGTCTCTCGATAGCGGCGTTCCAGATTGGGAACGATGCCTTCGAAGGGGTGTTCACGTTTGACAATGTCCCCTCGGTCATTCAAATAGCGAAAAGATACCTTCTCGGTACCCGTTCCGTGCAAGACGATCTTTTGATCCCTTTCATCTAGATCCGCAAAAGCGGTTTCCAGTGATATACCGTAATGGTCTGCAAGCGAGCTGAGCATTTGAAAATAATAGACGTTGCGTCTGTCCCAGCCTCGGATTGCGCCTTCGGCTAGTGTCAACTCGCCGTTAACCAAGCGCTTGGCATCAAAGAACTGTTTCATACCGAGGCCGTCGCATGTGGGGCAGGCGCCGGCAGGGTTGTTGAACGAAAAAAGGCGCGGCTCCAATTCACTGATCGAGTGGCCACATTTGGGACAGGCAAACCGGGCGCTAAATGTCAGCTCTTGCCCTTCTTCACCTTCCATGGGGGCAATGATGGCTATGCCATCGGCCAAATTGAGACAGGTTTCGAAGGACTCGGCCAGTCGAAGCTGCAGGTCTTCCCGTACTTTGAAGCGATCGACAACAACCTCAATGGTATGTTTACGATTTTTTTCAAGTGAAGGAGCCTCGTCAAGGTCGTGAACGCGACCATTGATGCGGGCGCGAACAAAACCTTGAGCACGAAGTTCGTCGAGAAGAGCGAGGTGTTCGCCTTTGCGTTCGCGCATGACGGGCGCTAGCAACATAAGCTTGCTGCCTTCGGGCATGGCGATCACTTGATCTACCATCTGGCTGACTGTCTGCGCTGCCAGTGGGAGATCATGGTCAGGACACCGGGGCTCTCCAACGCGGGCGAACAGAAGTCGTAAATAGTCGTAAATCTCAGTGATGGTGCCGACCGTTGAACGCGGATTGTGCGAAGTCGATTTCTGTTCGATAGAAATAGCGGGCGATAGCCCTTCAATATGGTCGACGTCGGGTTTTTCCATCATCGACAGGAACTGGCGGGCATATGCCGATAGTGACTCGACGTAACGTCTCTGTCCTTCGGCATACAGCGTATCAAATGCGAGCGAAGATTTACCCGAACCGGACAGGCCGGTTATGACGATGAGCTTGTCACGCGGCAGATCAAGGTCAATGTTCTTCAGGTTGTGAGTGCGCGCCCCACGAATCACGATGGTATCCACAGTACATTTCCCCAGCGACAGCAAAGCCAAACAGTATACGTGTTCAGGCCTGCGAGCGGCAAAAACCGCTCAGTACTTCGGCTAGGTTAGGTCATTGCTTTTGCAACCTGAGATGTCCGACCATGCGCTTGACTCTGACACTGTCGGCAATCGGTAAGCATGTTAGAATCCGAGCTTTTCACTGATCAGGAATGCCAATGCATCAAGCCGACCGCATGTCATCCAGCGAGCAGCGCGCCGCCGGTTCGTTGGCCGCTGTTTTCGCGTTCCGGATGCTTGGTTTGTTCATGGTATTGCCCGTGTTGGCGACCTACGGCGGCAATCTGGCCGGGGCGACGCCACTACTGATCGGTGTTGCAATTGGTGCTTATGGACTGACTCAGGCTTTCCTACAAATCCCTTTCGGTATGTTGTCCGACCGCATCGGCCGCAAGCCGGTCATTGTCGGCGGGCTATTGCTTTTTGCGCTCGGCGGTTTGTTGGCGGCGCAGGCTGACAGCATGCAGGGAATCATTATTGGCCGTATCGTGCAGGGCGCTGGCGCAATTGCCGCAGCCGTGATGGCGATGGTTGCTGACCTCACCCGTGAGCAGCATCGAACCAAAGCGATGGCAATGATCGGTATGAGTATTGGTGTGTCCTTTGCCATTGCTATGGTGGCGGGACCGGTGATCGCCGCCCGGGCGGGATTGCAGGGGGTTTTCTACGCTACAGTGGTGCTGGCAGTAATAGGTATTGCTCTGGTGATTTGGGTCGTGCCTGCAGTGGGGCGCGCAGAGGTTCACCGGGACGCGGGCGTCATCGCGGACAGCTTTTGGCCCAGTCTGCGCAATCCCGAACTGCTCCGTCTCAACTACGGCATCGCGATGCTACACGCCATTTTGATGGCCAGTTTCGTAGCGATCCCGCTGGCATTGCAGGAACGTGCGGGCCTGCCACGGGAAGATCATTGGTGGGTATATCTCTGCGCGCTGTTGATTTCCTTCTTTGCCATGGTCCCCTTCATCATCTACGCCGAACGTCAACGTCAGGTCAAAGCTGTGGTGCTTGGCGCGATCGGACTGCTCGTTCTGGTGCAGCCGATGCTTTGGCTTAGCGCTGATTCATTGCCCTGGCTGGTCTCTGCCATTGTGTTGTTCTTTATTGGTTTTAACTTGCTGGAAGCTACCTTACCCTCGCTCTTGAGCAAGATTGCTCCGGCGGGCGGGAAGGGCACAGCCATGGGTATCTACTCCACCAGCCAGTTTATAGGTGCGGCTTTCGGCGGGGTGTTGGGCGGGGCAGTATACGGCAGCTACGGGTTGGGTGGGGTATTCGCCTGCTGTGGAGTGCTCGCACTGTCGTGGTTGCTGATTGGTGGTAAGATGCGCCAACCAGCCTACGTTTCAAGCTATCGCGTGCCTTTGCCCCAGGAGCGTGACCGGGATGAGGCGTTGCTCCGGCGTATTCTTGCCATACCGGGTGTCACGGAGGCGGTCATCGTAGCTGAAGAAGCAGCCGCTTATATTAAAGTTGATACGCAGGTGCTGGATCGTGAAGAACTCGATCGCGCAGTAGCGCCGGCTCGGTAACACTAACCGGGTATTGTCAGGCAGCATCACGCCGCACACAGGAGATTGAAAGATGGCCAGAGGCGTCAATAAAGTAATTTTGATCGGTAACGTCGGGGGTGACCCAGAAGTGCGTTACCTGCCAAACGGTAATGCCGTTGCGAATGTTACCCTCGCTACCAGCGATAGCTGGAAAGACAAGCAGACCGGACAGCAGCAGGAACGCACCGAGTGGCATCGAATAGTGTTTTTTGGGCGCATTGCCGAGGTTGTCGGTGAATATGTGCGCAAGGGTTCGAAGATGTATATCGAAGGCCGCTTGCAGACCCGCGAGTGGGAAAAAGACGGCGTGAAACGCTATACCACCGAAATCGTTGTGGATATTGGCGGGCAAATGCAGTTGCTTGATGGCAAGCCTCAAGGTGGGGAGCAGGGCACGGCGCCGCGGCCTCAGCAACAGCGTCCAGCAGCTCCTCAGCCGAACCAGCGTCCCGCGCAGCAAGCGCCGCAGCAGTCAGCACCGCAACAGCCGGCGCCGGATTACGATAGTTTTGACGACGACATTCCGTTCTAGAAAATCTGTTTTTGTGACCTTGAAAGCCCCGTACGCGGGGCTTTTTTCATTTATAGGTTTTTCTGGGCTCTGCTCTGCTTCAGTTTTAGCCTGCGCGCGAAGTAAAAAAGCCGGACACATTGTGCTACCTTATGGAGCATATAGGCTGTCGCGATGCCTTGAACATCTGCGCAGTATCCCTGAACGCCAGTCATTGCTCGCACTGAATGTGGTAGGAAGCTCTGTAAGCTTTCTGCGCGGGGTGATGACACATAATGTGAAGACTGACGATGTCTGAGATTTACTTTGTTCGCCACGGCCAGGCGTCGTTTGGTTCCAGTAATTACGATCAACTCTCGGATAAGGGCCATCAGCAAGCCAAGTTGCTGGGAGAGTATTTTCATCGCCGCGCGATAGACTTTGATCATGTGTTGATGGGCGATATGGTAAGGCACCGCGAAACGGCGCAGGGTATTGCCAAGGGATTGGGTCTTGAAGAATCGACTTTTGAGGTGTTCAAGGAACTCAATGAGTTCGATTTCCATGCGATTCTCGCCGCCTACACTGCGCAATTCCCTGAGCAGGCGTTACCTGAAAAGCCCGAAGTGGCGGATTTTTTCAAGCGACTTCGCAAGGGCATCACGCTCTGGTCGCGCGGTGAGCTGGAAGGTGATTTACCCGAATCCTGGGCTGACTTTGAAGGGCGCCTGCAGCACGTCAAGGCCGATATCATGGCCCGTTGCACGGGTAAAAGAGTGCTGGCAGTCAGCTCGGGCGGTGCTATTGCCATGCTGGTCAGTCAGCTGCTGCGGGCGCCCAGTGAGACGATGATCGAACTCAATTTGCAGACGCGTAACACCGCTTTGATTCATTGCGTATTCAATCAGCGCAATATGAGGTTGAGTAGCTTTAATAGTGTGCCTCATCTGGATGATCCAGAGCACAAGACGTTGATCACCTACGCCTGAGTAGGACGCTGCGGCGGTCTTTAGGTCGGCGCAAAGTGTATCGGTCAAAAGTATTTTGAATACAGGGTATAAGCATGCGAATGCGCATTTTGCTGCTGGAAGGGGATTCGTCGCTGGGTTTGGCGCTGGTTCGGCTGGCGGCACAAGAAGGGATTGCTATAGAGTCCCTCGATCGCCCGCAGGAGGGTTGGAGCGCGGATTGCTTACCCAGCTGGCTGAAGGAGTATGACGCTGACGTGGTGGTCAACCTGGCCTATTTCCATGAACAGTTCCAGCTGGGCATGACGGCCCCGAGCGCTCTGGCTGCGCTGGAGAGCTTTAGCGGCCAGCTCGCCGGACTCTGTGCTGAAAGCAATCGATTTTTGCTGCAGCCATCAAGCGCCCGGGTATTCGATGGCCTGAAATCGACACCCTATACCGAGAAAGATGAGTGTTTACCCGGGGATGATTTGGGTCTGGTCCAGGCTCGACTGGAAAAATTGCTCGCCCTCCATTCCGCGCGATATATCGTTCTGAGATTCAGCTGGTTGCTCGACGCCACCTCTGATGGCCAGCTGGCAAAGCTCCTCGACCAGATGCATGAAGAGCAACCCGTGCTGCTCGCTGAAGAATGGCGTGGTAATCCCACGCCCGTAGAAGATGCGGCACGGGTGCTTCTGGCGGTACTCAAACAACTGGACTGCGAAGCGTCCCTGTCCGGTGTTTATCACTATGGCAGTACCGAACCTTCCAGTTGGATCAGCTTTGCCAAAAGCCTTGCTCAGGAGTTGATGGCCAGCAGCAAGCTGGATATTGATCCAGTGATACGCGCTATCCCTTTTGAAAAGCAAACCGAGGCTGGTTGGGAACCCCAGAATGCGGTAATGGCGAGCCGGCGTCTTCTGATGGCTTTCGGCGTCAAGCCTCGACCCTGGCGAAGCCAGCTTGCGCATCTGTTGGCGGATATCGAGCGGTATAAATGAAAAACGACCGAATGGCGGCCGTTTTATACAGAGTGTCTGCCGGATCAGAACTTGTAGCCAACGCTTGCCATGTAGATCATTGGGTTGATTTCCACATCGACCTTACTGGGAACACTGGCTGTACGGAACGTGGCAGTAGTCTCTATATCCGCATACCAGACAGTAGCGTTTAGATACACCTGTTCAGTCAGCTTGTAGTCCAGGCCGGCTTCAAGGGCATAGCCCCAGGAATCGTCCAGGGAAAGATCGGAGAAGCCGAGACCTTCTGCAGCGCTGGAAAGGTCTTCGCTGAAGAAGGTCGTGTAGTTCAGGCCGGCACCTACAAAGGGCTGCAGTACAGAGGACTTGTCCATCGGGTAGTACTGGAGCGTGACAGTCGGTGGCAAGTGTTTGATGCTGGCAAAGCGGCCGACCCCTTTCAGCTGAATGTCATGCTTAAAGGGGGTAGCGCCCAGTACGCCGACGCCTAGGTGGTCAGTCAGCATGAAGGTGCCGGTGATGCCAAGCTGGGTATTGCTATCAACACCGACTTCCAGTCCGGTATTAGCTCCGCCAACATAGACGTTCCCGCTATTCTCTTGGGGGTCAACTGCAACGACACCTGCGCGCACTATGATATCGCCGGTTTCGTGGGCCTGTACTGCAGATGCAGCAAGAAGGGCGGGGGCGAGTAAAAGGCCAGCGGCCAGTTGGGTGGTGAATCGTGACATATCTAAATCTCTCTTCAGTATTGGTATGGGGAGACTGTATGTTTTTGCATTTGTATGGGTATTGATCTGGAACAAGGATCCTACTGAATGCGCTAATTCCAGGCAGTTTGGTGTGGGAGGCTTGAATAATCTTCACGTCCAAATGATAATGCTTCTCTTTTAATAGTCCCGATTGTGGGGCAAGACAATGCCGGAGAGTCTGGATGAGAGTGGTTCTATGGATACTCTGCGCGCTGCCCCTGATTGCACTGGCGCAGGGCGCCACCGAGCAGGCACTGGATCAGAGCCAGGCGCTTATGCGTGACGCGCAGGGCTCACAGCAACGCATCGAGCAGCTCGATGACGCCACGCGTCAGGCGCTGAAGCGCTACCGTCAGGCCCTAGAGCAGCGCGAACGGCTGGTTGACTACAATGCGCGCCTGGCTGACATGGTCGCGGCTCAGGCTGAAGAGCTGGATGCATACGAAGCGCAATTGAGCAGTATCGATGATACCCAGCGTGAGCTTTTACCCCTCATGCAGCGGATGTATGTTTCTTTGGAGCGGTTCATTGAGCTAGATTTGCCTTTTTTGCCCGAGGAGCGCGCCGAGCGTCTCGCTCAGCTGGAAGACCTGCTCAAGAGCGTGCATGTAAGCGTGGCGGAAAAGTATCGCCGACTGGTCGAGGTCTATCAGATCGAGAGCGATTATGGGCGTACATTGGAGGCCTGGCGCGGGACATTGGGCGAGAATGAGCCGGTTCGGATAGTCGATTTTCTCCGCCTTGGACGGGTGATGCTTTTCTATCAGACTCTGGATGGACGTGAACAGGGCTACTGGGACGCCCAGACAAGCGCCTGGAAAGCGTTGCCCGATAGCTACCGTCGCACCTTGGAGCAGGGCCTGAATATTGCCCGCCAACAGCAGACGCCGGTCATGCTCCGCTTGCCATTGCCGCCGGTGTTAGAACAGGAGAGCGGGCTATGAAGAAGTTTTTGCTGCTATTCGCTCTGGCGCTTTTAACCCCAGCGGTGAGTGCCCAGCCCGCCGATCTGGACGCGCTGTTGAGAGATATACGCGAAGTGCGCAATACGGAGCAGACGGCCATGCGCGAGCGTGAAACGCGCTTTCTTGCCGAGCGCGATGAGCAACAAAGTCGCTTGCGTCAGGCCGAAGAGGCATTAGCACAGGTGCAGGCCGAGGCTGACCGTCTCAAGTCTGAATTTGATCGGCAGGAGCAGGCTCTGACCGAAGGCGAAGCGCAATTGGCCCAGCGCAGCGGCAACCTGGGCGAGCTCTTTGGAGTAGTGCGTCAAGCCGCCGACGACACGCGTAGCCAGTGGCAGGATTCATTACTCAATATGCAGTTTCCCGGGCGTACGGCCACCCTGGACCAGTTAGCCGGAAGCAGGCAAATCCCGACCGTCGAGGCCCTGGAGTCCTTCTGGTTTCTGCTGCAGCAGGATATGACGGCCAGTGGCAAAATCAGTCGGTTTATGGCTCCTGTGGTCGGTCTCGATGGCTCGCAGCGCGAGTTGTCAGTGATACGGGTCGGCCCGTTCGTCGCATTGCAAGGCGAGGACTATTTGCTGTATCAACCTGAACCAGAGCGTTTGCTGGTGGCTACGCGTCAGCCCGAAGGCCGTGGTTTGGTGGATGACTTCATGCAACCGCGCAATGAGCTCGCTGATTTAAAAGTGGATCCGACTCGTGGCAACGTTATTCAACAGCTTCAGCAGACGCCGTCGCTTACCGAACGCATCCATCAGGGCGGTGTGGTCGGCTACGTCATTATCGCGCTCGGCTTGCTCGGCTTGCTGCTGGCGCTGGTGCGGCTGGTCTGGCTGCAGCGCACTAGTGGACGGGTTAGCCGCCAGGTAGCGGACCTCGGTGACTTGCGGCGGGACAACCCCTTGGGTCGGGTGCTCGGTGTGATTGGCAACCATCCACGGCTTGAGCAGCTCGAAACATTAGAGCTTAAGCTGGACGAGGCGATTCTCAAGGAGACGCCCGCTCTGGAGCGTTGGCAAGGCCTGATTAAGCTGGTTGCCGCGGTGGCTCCGCTTCTGGGCTTGTTGGGCACCGTGACCGGGATGATCGCCACTTTCCAGGCTATCACCCTGTTTGGTACCGGCGATCCGAAATTGATGGCAGGTGGTATTTCCCAGGCACTGATCACCACTGTGTTGGGGCTGATCGTCGCCATCCCTTTGTTGTTCATGCACGGTCTGGTTGCTGCGCGCAGTAAAGCGCTGATTCAGTTGCTGGAACAGCAGAGCGCGGGTTTGATGGCGCTGCACCTGGGCGGCGAGGACGAAGAGGATGTTTGAAGGGCTTTGGCAGCTCAGGGACTTTCTCGATAGTGGCGGCTGGGTGCTCTGGAGCATCCTGTTCGTCACTGTCGTGCTCTGGACGCTGATGCTCGAACGGCTCTGGTTTCTCGGTCGTGTATTTCCCCGGCAAGCGCGACAACTGCAGGAGGGCTGGCTGGCTCGAAGCGACCGTCGCAGTAGCGCCGCAAGGCACATCCGCGCCGCTTGGCTATCGCGCGCCCAACTGCGGCTGCAGCGTTACTTGCCCATGGTGCGTGTACTCATTGCGCTATGTCCGCTGCTCGGTTTGCTGGGCACGGTCAGCGGCATGATTGAGGTTTTCGATGTAATGGCGTTGAGCGGTAATGGTAATCCCCGCGCGATGGCCGCTGGCGTATCCCGCGCCACGGTACCAACCATGGCCGGAATGGTGATTGCCATTAGCGGATTATTTTGTCTGGCACGTCTTGATCAGCAGACGCGTCGAGCGCTGCAGCGGCTGAATGACCGCCTGCGTTTTGAATAGGAATCGATAGATGCGCATGCGCAGACACTATACCGGTAGCGACGATGAGGCCGGCATCGACATGACGCCGATGCTGGACATTGTCTTTATCATGCTGATTTTCTTTATTGTCACCAGCTCCTTTATCAAGGAGTCGGGTATCACCGTGCAGAGGCCTTCGGCCGCGACGGCCACCGAACAGCCCAAGGGCAACATCCTGATTGCGATCAGTCCCGAGGGCGCAATCTGGATCGACCGCCAGCCGGTGGATGTCAGGGCTGTTCGGGCGGCGGTCGAGCGTATGCTGGTGGATCAGCCTGATAGTACCGTGGTAGTTCAGGCTGACCGGGATTCGCGCAGCGGCCTGGTCATCCAGATAATGGATCAGGTGCGCCTGGCCGGCGTTGTGGATGTGGCACTTGCGGCGACGGCCACCTCCGCCGAGACGCGGTGATGCGCATGCTGTTCAGCTTTGCCGGCGCATTACTGGTCGCCCTGGCGCTGTTTGCGCTCATGGTGATGCTGGTTACGCCGCCGCGAGATGACAGCGTGGCCGATGAGGAGCTGGTTAGGGTGAGTTTTGTACGCGCGGTGGGCGACACCCGCAGTGAAAACCGCGAGCGGGAACAGCGGCAAGCACCTGAACGTCCCCAGCCGCTGGAGCCGGTGCCACAGCCAAAAGCGGTGACGGCCCAACCCAGGCCCACGCCGGAAGTGAATCTGGATATTAATATTCCCAGCCTGCCAACGTCGATTCAGCTCAGCAGTGCGCCGACCCTAGAGGGTCTTAGTGCGGCCAAAGTCGCAGCTGCACCGACGCCAGCCCCTGCTGCAGCTTTACCAGCGGCTCAGGCTGCGCCTTCCCTGTCAGAAGAAGTCACGCCACTGGTGGATATTGCCCCCAATTATCCACGGCGTGCACTGGCCGCGGGTATCGAAGGGGAGGTGACGCTGGTATTTACCATAACGGCTGATGGCCGGGTGGCGAATCTACGGGTAGTCGATGCCAATCCCGTTGGCGTGTTCGAGCGCGAAGCGCGCCGCGCGGCAAGCCGTTACCGCTTTGCGCCGCGTCGGGAAAATGGCCAGGCGGTTACGCGAGAGGCAACCAAGACGCTCTATTTCCGCTTGGAAGAGCGGCGCTGATGCGTACCCTGCTCTGCGTTATAACGCTGGTATTTATTGGCCATGCTCAGGCGCAGCAGGCTATCGACCCGGCCGTATTTCAGGCATTGAGCAACGCACGCGAGGCGCAGCAAAGCAGGGACTTTGCGACCGCTCAGCGGATGTTGGAAGCCGTTCTGAACTCGACCGAGACAGGCAGCTTGGAGCGCGCGCTAGTGCAGCAAAGGCTGGGCTATGTGGCGATTGAGGGTCAGCGCAGCGCGGAAGCGATTGATTGGTTGCGCAAGGCGTTAGCGCAGGAGCAACTGGACGATCAAACCGCCAGTCAGGAACGCCGCAACCTGGCCCAGTTGCTGGCGCAGGCTGGACAGGATGCTGAGGCGGTCAGCTTGCTCGAGGTCGAGTTGGCTGCAGATAACCTGCCGCTAGACACCCGAAGATTGTTGGTGCAGCTGTATAACCGGCTTGAGCGTTACAGCAAGGCGATCCCGCTGGCCGAGCAAGTGGTGCGTGAAAACCCGGACGTAGATGGGGTCTGGTATCAGTTACTGGCCGGGATGAATTATCGGCTGCAACGCTATAAAGCGGCGGAGAAATGGTTTCGACTGTTGTTGCGCCGTCAGCCGGAAAGCGCCGAGACTTGGCGGCAGCTAGCCGCAGTGCAGAGCATGGACCGGCGGCAGGGTGATGCTGCGGGCACCTTGCGTCTGGCTTATGAAGGTGGGATTCGGTTGCGCGAGATCGATCTGGAAAAGCTGTTGGCTCTTCACGTGGCTGCCGGCGCACCCTGGCAGGCAGCACGTTTATTGGAGGCGCTGCTGCAGCAAAAACTGTTGTCAGCCAGTCACGTCCGCACTGAGCGTCTGGCCCAGTTATGGCAACAGGCGCGCGACCATGCGCGTGCTGAGCAGGCCTGGCGAACCTTGGCCCGGAGCACTGGCGAGACTGATCACTGGATGCAGCTTGCTTCGATTCAATTGGAACGCGGCCGGTGGCCCGAATTACTCGATAGTCTTGCGCAGGCACGGGCCGGTGCTTCAGCCGAGCAGCATCAGGTCATGAATCAATGGGCTGAATACGCCCGTCGAGCGATGGAATAGTGTTTAGTCGGCAATTGATGAGAGAAAATTAATAGCTGTATGGTTCCACGCGGGCGTCGGCAATCTGGTAGCCCGCGTTGGCTAGGTCGCTTTCTACATATTTAACCTGCATCGCGCCCGTGACCCAGAATGGCTGGTAAAGCTCTGCCAGCGGGATACCCTTTTTGCTGCGCACATGGACGATCTGATTGGAGGGCGGCGGCGGCACGTGCACGCAGGCGCCAAAATAAGGCACCAATAAAAACTCACTGACGGAGCCATCTGCGTCGATGCCCAGAGGTACTATATAACCGGGTAGCTTGACAGAGAGGCCATCCAATGTGGTGACAACCGGAGCGGTAGGTTCGAGTTGTACGGCGGGATCGCCGAAGTCCTCGTCGCTCAGTGTATCGGCGAGCGTCGATAAGTCATGACTCGGTAGCGGCATGCCATCCAGACCTCGTGCGTTTGCAGGTACCAGGTCACCCCAGCTCAATTCTTCCACGGCCATGGCGGGCAGCGCGCAGAGCGCCAGTGTGCAAGCGGTGGTTAGAGCGGCAAGATAACGCATGCAGTACCTCTTGGGATTCTCAGGTTCGGATCGACAGGCCGTCCGCCAGCGACTGTCGGTAGGCGCGCCAGGCTGGGACGCTGCCCATCAGGACACTGGCCGCCAGAATAGCGCCGAGCAACGTCCATTCATAGGGGCCCGGAGGCGTGATGGCAATGTATAGCCCGTAGCGTGACAGAATCAAAGGCTGAGCCAACCAAAGACACAGATACATCAGGCCGAGCCCGAGCATGATCCCGGCGAAAGCGAGGCTGGCCGCTTCAAGCAACAAAAGGCTGAATACATGCCGGGGACGCGCCCCAACTGAACGCAGGATAGCCATCTCCCGCCTGCGCTCGTTCAGGCTGCTGAGAATGGCTGTCAGCATACCGACCAGGCCGGTCAGTACGACGAACAGCGAAACGATAAAGAGCGCCTTTTCGGCCATGCCGAGCAAGCTCCACAGTTCCTGCAGGGCCACCCCGGGCAGAACCGCTTGCAGCGGTTCGCCGCCGAACTGATTGATCTCCCGCTGTACGGCAAAAGTGCTGATCCGACTGGTCAGGCCGAGTAATACAGCCGTGATTGCCTTGGGGGTCAGATCCATTTCTCGGGCCTGCTCTGCACTGACGCTGGCTGCGCCCCGGCCGGGCATGCCCTGTTGCCAGTCCACATGCAGCGCTTCTATACCCTGCAGGCTGATATGGATGGTGCGATCGACAGGCGTCCCGGTTTTGCGCAGTATGCCGCTCACTCGAAAGGGTTTGTCTGTATGGTCGACAAAACTCACGGAGCCCGTACCGTGGGCCAGGACCATCTCGTCGGTTAAAGCATACCCCAGTTCACGTGCGACATCGGCGCCCAGGACCGCGTCATACAGATCGTCAAACTGTGCACCGCTGGCAAACACTAGTGCCTGATCGCGTCCGTGACGATAGTGCTCGAAGTAACCTGGGGTCGTTCCCATCACCCGAAACCCGCGGTGAGAGTCACCCAGCGAAAGCGGAATGGCCCAGGCAACCTGAGGATGTTCGGTCACATGCTGATAGCTGTCCCAGCGAATGTTGTTGGTCGCGTTGCCGATACGAAAAACCGAATACAGCAGCAATTGCACCGAGCCGGAGCGGGCCCCGACAACCAGATCCGTGCCCGCAATGGTGCTGGTGAAACTGGCCCTGGCCTCGGTCCGGACCTTTTCCACGGCCAGCAGCAAGGTGACACTGAGGGCGATTGCCAGCACCGTCAAGATGGCGGAGAAACGGCGATTGGCCAGACTCTTTATTGCCAAGCGCAGCAGATACATCAGAGCACCTCTGCGGTTGTGGCCGCGCGGTTTATGTCCTTTAGCGACAGTGCGCGATCGAACAGCGGCTCCAGCGATGAGTCATGGCTGACGAAGAGCAAGCTGCTGCCTCCGCGTTCGCATTCGGCGAATAGCAGCTGCAGAAAGGCTTCCCGACTGTCCGCGTCCAGGGCGGACGTGGGTTCGTCGGCAATCACCAGTTCAGGGTTACCAATCAGGGCTCGGGCCGCGGCTACCCGTTGCTGCTGGCCAATCGACAGTTCGGAAACGGACCTTCGCAGCAATTGCGGATCAGAGAGTCCGAGGCCGGCAAGCAGATCCAATGCTGCCTGCTCCAGGCTGGCGCTGCGTGCGAGTGCCCGTGCACGGCGTACGGCTGAAAAGCGACAAGGCAGGGTGACGTTTTCAACCAGTGAGAGGTAAGGCAGCAGATTGAACATCTGGAATATGTAGCCAGTATGGTCAGCGCGAAACTGGTCCCGCCTGGCCGCCGAGAGGTCAGCCAGGCTTTTCTCCAGGAGTTTGATGCTACCGCTGTCAGGCAACAGCACACCGCCGAGCAGACCCAGCAAAGTGGTTTTGCCGCTACCCGATGGACCCTTGAGGAACACACGCTCACCGCGGTACAGAGCGAAACTCTGTATGTCCAGTAAGCTCGACTGGCCAGGCCAGGTGAAGGTCACTGCATCTAGTTGGATCAGGAATGGCTGCATGGAAGTGTCTGGGGCATGGGAAAATAGGGAGCTGAAGCTACCAAAGTATCGAGTATATCCGATCAGATTGTAGCTGTGACTTCAAAGGTGTATGACGCTCTGCGCCGGGGTCAGCTCTCCGCCCTGCTGGCCTTTGGGCGTAATGGCCTGCAACAGGAGTTTTTCGGTATTGGGAAACGCGTCGAACAACTTCACCTCAATTTTTTGGAGTGCGTCAGGATTGGCGCAGGCGAAATGAAAGCGAGCGTTGATATCCGCATGTGCGATTCCGCGGGCACCGTGATCATCGTGCTCTACCCCAGCCACAGCGAAAAGAGGGCTTTTGGCTTCGGACTCTTCCAATATGCAAGCTGCTGCTTCAGAGAATACGAACAGGTTCTGGGCCTGCTCCAGACGATGACGCGCCTGCTTTGTGATGGCAAGGTCTGTTTCGCTGGTGGGAAGATGTTCAAAACCGACGATGTTGGCAGCGGGGCTTTGGAGCTCGAGTATGACGTTCTGACCATCCAGTACCAGATTAAGGCTTGCCACACCGTGCTCATGTGCAGCGACGCTGGCGGCACTCTCTTCGCTGTGTACGTGATTATGGTCATGGTCATGATTCTGGTCGCTGGCCTGAATGGTGAAGGCCAGCGTACTTAGTAGTCCACCGAGAAGCAGGATAGGGTAGCGCATGTGCAGCCTCCAATATGTTATGGGATGTTATCCTATAACATATGCACAGGGCTTGCCAGCCCCCCTACGATGCTTATGTCAGAGAATATCAATACAGAACCTGATAGAGCTTGCGCCGGTATTGGATAGTCAGCGGATGTTCGCTGCCAAGGGCATTGAAGACCTCCAGCAGTGTTCGGTGGGGGCTTCCATCGGCATAGCCGCGATCGTGCTCGAACAGTGCCAGCAGGGCAGCAAGAGCCACTCCGTGGCGCTGCTGCGATAAGTCCACCATCGCCAGGTGATAGGTGGCTTCACTGTCATTGGCGTTCTGTTCGAGGCGCTGCTCAAGCTCGGTACGCGGCGGCAGACCTACAGCCTGGCGCAGAAAAGTCACCTGAGCCCTTGCGCCAGCCAGTGCTGCCTTGTGTACATTCTTATCTTTTACCGCATCCAATACCTGTTCAGCCGCGTCAAGCTGACCATCCATCGCCAGTGCTCGGCCAAGCAGAACCAGGAGAGGATCTTCGGTTTGCTCGCTGATGGCTGGCTGCAGAAGCGCGATTGCCTGTGTCGCATTGCCTTCCTCAAGGAGGGTGGTGGCTATTGTGGCCAGGTCCGCTTCAGGTTCCGGGGCCGCCTCGGGCACGGTGCCAAGATGTGGCTCGAGGATCACCCGGATAGCACTTTCGGGCTGGATGCCGGTGAAGCCGTCGACGGGCTGACCATCCTTGAACAGCACAACGGTTGGCAGGCTCCGGATGCCAAAGCGCTCGGTCAGTTCGGCCTGTTGATCACAGTCGACCTTGGCCAGCAACAGTTCGCCCGCATAGCTCTCGGTGATACTGACGAGTACCGGCAGCAGGACCTTGCAGGGAGCACACCACTCGGCCCAGAAATCCACCAGTACCGGTTTGTGAAAAGAGTTCTCCAGTACATAGCGGTCAAAGGTCTCGGTAGTGACATCAAAAATATAGGCTGACTGGCTCATGGAGTGTCCATCGTATTGAGAGTCAGGCGATAGTGGGGCGCCCTGGCGTTGAAATCAAGGGTGCCCTGGGCATACTGCTGCTTAGTGGGTGTTGCCATACAAGGCTACTTCCCGGAATGCCAGGGGCTCACCCAGATCCGGCCAGGTCTGGCCCTGTAATCTGCTCAGAAGCCGGTAGCTCGGGTGCTGCAGGTCACGCACCCGCGAGTCGGCGAGCATGGTGGAGGCGGCGCGCTGGCGGAAATGTTCAAGAAACACGCGGTTGCTGCTGTCATACAGGACGTCCGCAGCGAGGATCAGATCAATATCGCCAGTTACGGCAAAAAAATCCTCTGCCAGAGTCAGTTCTACGCCGTTCAGCTCAGCATTCAGGGTGCTGGCGAGCAGCGCCTGAGGATCTAGGTCGCAGGCTATACTTTGTTGCGCGCCGGCCATGGCGCAGGCAATGGCGACGACACCCGAGCCACTGCCGAAGTCCAGTACCCGTTTACCGCGAACCTGTTGCGGATGCTCGAGTATCCAGCGAGCCAATGCCAGGCCGCTGCCCCAGCAAAAGCTCCAATAGGGTGGCTGATCGAGCAGTCGCCGGGTTTCCTCGCTGCTGAAGGCACGATTCAGGTTGGCTGGATCAAGCAGCCACAGTTGCAGTTTTTCCAGTCCGGGCAGACGGGTGGCTATCAGCTGTGC
This sequence comes from Halopseudomonas sp., assembly GCF_047631575.1. GTDB lineage: Bacteria > Pseudomonadota > Gammaproteobacteria > Pseudomonadales > Pseudomonadaceae > Halopseudomonas. The sequence continues at coordinate 52,084 of NZ_JBLIAB010000009.1, forward strand.
ATCGGCCAGAACATGATGCAACTCGGCGTTCAGGGCGGCTAGGGTCATGCTGTGATCCGCAGTAGTAGTGTGGCTATTGGAGTGCGGCGTGAAGACCCATGCGCAGCCTGTTCAGATCGGCAGCAGGACTTGCAGACGACTGTGCAGAAACTCGATCAGGGTCCGCGTGGCCAAGGTGGGGTAGAGGTTGGGCGCAGTCAAGAGGTATAGATGATCGCCCCAGGCACTGACCCGGGCGCGCTGTGAGGGTAACAGCCGTTGCAACTCGCCGTTGTCCAGCTCCTGCTGCACGCTGTAGAGCGGTAGCAGGGCGCAACCAATACCTGCCAGGGTGGCACGTTTGAGGAACATCATATCTTCGGTCTGCAGTCGCGGTCGCAGCATCAGTGTACGGGTTTCATGGCCGTCGAACAGCTCCAGCGGCAGACGTTGGTCATGTGAGTTGACGCTGACCATGTCGATCTTTAACAAATCTTCCGGTTGCTGCGGCGTGCCATGCGCCTGGAGATAACGAGGACTGGCGCAAAGCGCCCAATCAACTGGGCCGAGGTCGCGCGCCACCAGGGCGTCAGGCGGCGTCGTGGTTACGCGGATAGCAACGTCAATTTCGGCAGCGACCAGATCGAAAATACGATTGCTGAAGGTTAATTGCAGGCTAACCTCCGGGTATAGACTGGCAAACTCCAATAGCAGCGGGCCAACCACCTGCTGCCCCAGTGCGACCGGCACGCTGAGGCGGATATGCCCGCGCAGATTCTTGCCCAGGTCGTCTACCGTGGCCTGCAGGGCGTTCAGTTCTTGGCTGATGCGCGCCGCATGCTCGTAAAGCGCCCAACCGATTTGCGTCGGCTCCACTCGGCGCGTGGTACGCCGGAACAGCTGCACTTGAATGCTCTGCTCTAGCGCCTTGAGTCTGCGGCTGACGTGCGAGCGTGATGTGCCAAGGCGGCGCGCGGCAGCGCTCATGCTGCCAGCTTCGACTACTGCGCTGAGGAACTGCAGGTTCTTGATGTCCATCCATTGTTGCCTATTTGTAAACGGTTTGGGCTGGTTGGCGGATATTGTAGATCAGTCAGTCAGCTTCTATAGTCTTTGCACTTTATTATTCTGATATCGCATGCCTGACATGGCCCTAGGAGAACAACAATGAGTCTTCCCCTCATTCTGCAGAACTCACTGACGCTACCCGTTATTTGCTCACCGCTGTTTATCATTTCCAACCCTGATCTGGTGATCGCCCAGTGCAAAGCCGGCGTGGTCGGCTCCTTTCCGGCGCTGAATGCTCGGCCAGCCGAAGAGCTGGACGTCTGGCTGCAACGCATAACGTCCGAACTGGAGAGTTTCAAAAAAGCTAATCCGGAGGCGAAGGTTGCACCCTACGCGGTGAACCAGATTGTCCATGCCAGTAATGACCGGCTGCAGCATGACGTGGAAATGTGCGTGAAATACAAGGTGCCCATCGTCATCACCAGCTTGCGCGCACCCAACGATGTGGTGGGCCCGGTTCATAGCTATGGCGGGCTGGTTTTTCACGACGTGATCAACGTCAAGCACGCGAAGAAGGCAATCGAAGCGGGGGTCGATGGTCTGATTTTGGTTTGTGCTGGCGCTGGCGGGCACGCTGGTCAATTGAGTCCCTTTGCCCTGGTATCGGAAATTCGTGATTTCTACGATGGCCCTATCATTCTTTCGGGCTCTATCGCCAAAGGCGAGCAGATTCTTGCCGCGCAAGCCATGGGCGCAGACCTGGCTTACATGGGTACGCGTTTTATCGCCACCCACGAAGCCAACGCAGACGCGGCCTACAAACAGATGCTGGTGGACACGAGCGCGGACGATATCGTCTACAGCAACCTTTTTACTGGCGTGCACGGCAATTATCTCAAGCCCAGCATTCAGAACGCCGGCATGGATCCGAACAATCTTCCGGAAGGGGACAAGAGCAGCATGAAGTTTGGCTCCGGTGGTAGCAACAAAAGCAAAGCCTGGCGCGATATCTGGGGCGCAGGGCAGGGCGTGGGCAGTATTGGTGCCATCACCTCGACCGCCGAGGCAGTCAGCAAGCTTGAGCGCGAATACGCTGATGCCCGTGCGCGCATGCAGATGCTAGCCAGCCCCTATGGTGAAAAGCCGTGACGGCCCAGTTGATCTGTGGCGAGCTGGATCGCAGTGGCGACGATGTTGCCAGACGGGCCTTGCGGCTAGCCGGTGGACTGGCGCGAATGGGCGTTGAGGACGGCGATGTGATCGCAGTGATGCTGCGCAATGGGCCTGCCTTTATCGATGCGATTCAGAGCTGCCAGACGGCCGGGTGTTTTTATTGCCCGATCAACTGGCACTTCAAAGCAGACGAAGTGGCGTTTTTGTTGAGCGACTCGGGAGCCAAGATGTTTCTGGTCGAAGCAGACCTGCTGGAAGCCCTTGAGAGCACTATTCCAGAGGGCGTTCAGGTGTTGGTTAATGGCGCTGAAGCTGAGCTCGCATCTGGTCGTCTGGCCTATGAGCCATGGCTGGCCGCGCAGGTGCCGTACGCGGGTGCCGAGCGTACCCCGCGGACTCACATGGCCTATACCTCAGGTACGACCGGATTGCCCAAGGGCGTTAAGCGTCTTGCCCCCGCACCGCTAGAGCGCGAAGCAATGGCGACAGCCATGCAGGGTTTGTCGCGGGCAGCCTGGGGGATCGAGCCGGGCGTACGCACGCTGGTCTCGGCGCCGATGTACCACAGCGCCCCCAGTTCCTTTGCGCAGCAGTCGATTTTGCAGGCCGAGCTGATGGTAGTGATGCCGCGTTTTGACGCCGAGCAGACGTTGGCGCTGATTGAGCAACATCGTATTGATACGGTATTTCTGGTGCCGATCATGTACGTGCGCCTGCTGCGGCTGCCGGCCGAGATCAAAGCTAAATACGATCTGTCATCTGTACGCTTTGTGGCCTCTACCGGTGCGCCCTGTGCACCCGATGTAAAGCTGGCAATGCTCGACTGGTGGGGCCCTGTGATTTATGAAACCTATGCCTCCAGTGAAACCGGCATGATCACAATCCAGGACCCTGTCTCCGCGCGGCGCAAGCCGGGTAGCGTCGGTTTGCCGATTGGTGACACACGCATCCGCATCGTCGATGACCAGGGTAGCGATTGTGCGGTGGGCGAGCCGGGCGTGATATATGTTCGTCAGCCAGCTGTCCCCGACTTTACTTACCTGAACAATGAAGCGGCCCGCGTCAAGGCAGGACTTGATGATCTAGCTACTGTCGGCGATATTGGTTATCTGGATGATGAGGGCTACCTTTATATCTGCGACCGCAAATCGGATATGGTGATTTCCGGCGGCGTAAATATTTATCCGGCGGAGATTGAGCACGTTCTGATAACGCTCCCGGGCGTAACCGACTGTGCTGTGCTGGGCGTGCCCGATGCCGAATATGGCGAATCGCTGCTGGCGGTAGTGGCTGCGACGCCGGGTCTGCTGTCTGTGGAGCAGGTACAGCAGTATGTGCGTGAGCGTCTGGCCAGCTTTAAAGTACCGCGTCGGGTCGAGCTGGTTGATGCCCTGCCGCGTGACGACAACGGCAAGATCGCCAAGCGTCATCTGCGGGACCGTTTCGCGCCCTCCTGAGCTCGGAGCCGCAGGACGTCGGGTGTTGAGGATTTCCGTTTCTGAGGGATAAAGATGCATTTTTATCGCGGCCTACAAAAGAGTAAGATACAGGCGCTTTTTATCCTTCTGGGAAATCTTAATGCATTGTCCATTCTGCGGCGCCCACGATACTAAGGTTATCGATTCCCGGCTGGTTGCCGAAGGCGATCAAGTGCGCCGGCGGCGCGAGTGTCTTGCCTGCCAGGAGCGCTTTACGACCTTTGAAACAGCCGAGCTGGTGCTTCCCCGGATTATCAAGGGTGACGGTCGGCGCCAGCCTTTCGACGAAGAGAAGCTGCGTGCAGGTATGCAGCGCGCGCTGGAAAAACGCCCGGTCAGTGTCGAACAGATTGAAGCCGCTATAGGCCACATCAAGCACCGACTGCGGGCGTCCGGTGAGCGTGAAGTGCAGGCGATGGTTGTTGGTGAAATGGTCATGAACGAACTCAAGCAGCTCGATGAGGTTGCCTACATTCGGTTTGCTTCTGTCTACCGGCGTTTTCAGGATCTCAATCAGTTTCGCGAAGAGATTGAGCGGCTGTCACGCCGTGACAAGGAAGAGCCGGATGCCTGATCAGGCGATCAACGATCGGAGCATGATGGCCCGGGCGTTGCAGTTGGCAGAGAGAGGCCTGTACACCACGGATCCCAATCCCCGCGTCGGTTGTGTGCTGGTTCGCGGCGGGCAGGTTGTGGGCGAGGGCTGGCATGTGCGTGCCGGTGAAGGTCATGCTGAGGTGAATGCGCTGAGTCAGGCCGGTGGCGCTGCGCGCGGTGCGACGGCCTACGTAACGCTTGAGCCGTGCAGCCACACTGGTCGCACACCGCCCTGCGCTGACGCACTGTTAGCCGCTGGAGTGATACGGGTGGTTGCGGCCATGCAGGATCCCAATCCGCTGGTCGGTGGCCGTGGCCTTGCGCGTTTGAGCGCGGGTGGCATTGAAGTCGAGTGCGGTTTGCTGGAAGCGCAGGCGGCTGCGCTGAATGCGGGTTTCGTCAAGCGTATGCAGACCGGTCTACCCTTTGTGCGACTCAAGTTGGCCATGAGTATGGACGGCCGCACCGCAATGGCCAGTGGTGAAAGTCAATGGATTACCGGTCCCGAGGCACGTGCCGATGTGCAGCGTCTGCGCGCGCGCAGCAGTGCGGTGGTCTCTGGCGCTGATGCGGTATTGCTGGATGATTCTGCGTTGACGGTGCGCCGCGACCAGTTGGGCCTGCCGGAAGCACAGGCGGCCACCGCAGCTGCCCGTCAGCCACTGAGAGTATTGATAGATGGCCGCCGGCGTGTACCCTTGACCAGCCGCTTGTTCCAGCAATCCGGACCTGTGCTGGTAGCGTGCCGACTGGACGGAGCGGCAGCGCTGGATTACAGCGATGCGGGTGCCGAGTTACTTGCATTACCCAGTGCGGCCAGTGAGTACGTTGATCTTGAGGCTCTGTTGCGGCTGCTCGCTGCGCGCGACTGCAATGAAGTGCTGGTGGAGTCCGGTGCCGGTCTGGCGGGTGCCTTTCTGCAGGCGGGACTGGTTGACGAGTTGATTGTATATATGGCGCCACGGCTGCTGGGCAGTCTGGCGCGACCCTTGTTGGAACTGCCCTTCGACAGTATGGCCGAGGCCATGCAGCTTGATGTAACCGACATGCGGGTTGTCGGCCGTGACTGGCGAATCACGGCGCGACCGGTTCTTCCTTTCTAAAGAGTGTTTCATTATGCATACGGCAGTTCAATGGTTACTGATTGTAATGGCAGTGGCTGCGTTTCTGGGTGTGGTTTTCGAGGAGTTGATTCACGTCAACAAGGCCAAGGTGGTGCTGTTTTTCGGCGCGCTGGCGTGGATGGTGTTGTTTATCGCCGCACCCGACGAGGCCTTTCGTGAGAGTGTTCACGAGGCACTCAACGAAAACATTACGGATATCGCCGGACTCTGGCTCTTCCTGCTGGCGACCATGACCTTTGTCGCTTACCTGAACAAGAAGGGACTGATTGAAAATATCATTTACAGCATTCTCCCCGGTCGGGTGACAGAGCGAAAGTTGCTGTTCCTAACCGGTCTGTTCTGCTTCGTATTTTCATCCATTGCGGACAACATCACCGCTACGCTGGTCTCGGTGGCGCTGGTACTGAGCCTGAAGATGGAGCTGCGCAAGACCCTGCGTTTTGCCACGCTGGTTGTCTTTGCGGTTAACTCGGGCGGCGTGGCAATGATCACCGGTGATGTCACTACCCTGATGATCTTTCTCGCCGACAAGGTCGAGATCACCCATCTATTGATGTTGAGTGGGCCCGCATTGCTGGCGGTATTATTGCTTGCCGGACTCCTCTCGGTGGGACTTAAGGATGAAGTCATTATCGAGAAAGCAGCGCTGAAACCGTTGCGCGGAGTTGATCAGCTGATCGGCCTGGTTTTTCTGCTGACCATTCTCGGGACTATCCTGGGGAGTCTGGTGTATTCCATTCCGCCCGTATTGACCTTTCTCACCGGGCTGGCGCTGATGTTTTTGATTGCACGGTTTTTCAACGAAGACATCGAAAACGATCCAATTCTCGAGTATGTCCGGGCAATCGAGTTCGAGACATTGCTGTTCTTCCTTGGGGTTCTGTTATTGGTCGGCATGCTCCAGTTTATTGGCGTACTGCAAGGCCTGACGGCACTTTACGATGTGGTGCCGGTGGTCGTTGCCAACTTCCTGATGGGTATGCTTTCGGCGCTGATTGATAACGTGCCCTTGACTGCTGCCTTGTTGAAAGCCGATCTGCAGATGACTACCGCCAACTGGATGGGCCTGACTTATGCTGTCGGTGTGGGCGGTTCATTGCTTATAATCGGTTCCGCTGCCGGGATTGTGGCGATGAGCAAGCTGCCGGGCTTGACCTTCATGACCTACATGCGCAGCTTTGGGTTGCTATTCGCGGCGTTCATCTTCGGCTATATCTCGGTTTATGGTTTGGGTTTGCTGGTCGGTGGCTAGTAGACTCAACTCCTGATAAAGAGGCACTTACATGTTCACAGGCATCATCGAAGCGGTTGGTCAGATCCAGAGCATGCAGCCCCGTGGCGGAGACGTCAGGCTTTACGTTAAAACAGCGGGTCTCGATCTGGGCGATGTGAAATTGGGCGATAGTATCGCGGTCAATGGCGTGTGCCTGACTGCGGTGGAGTTGCCTGGGGATGGCTTCTGGGCTGACGTCAGTGGGGAAACTATCCGCCGCACGGCGCTGTCGCGCCTCAAGGACGGCAGTCGAGTCAACCTGGAAAAGGCACTCACGCCCTCTTCGCGTCTGGGAGGACACCTTGTCAGTGGCCATGTGGATGGCGTTGGCAAAGTCCTCTCGCTGGAAGAGGATGCGCGCTCCTGGCATTTTCGTATCGAAGCGCCAGCCGAGCTGGCGCGTTATATAGCCGAGAAGGGTTCGATTACCGTCGACGGCATCAGTTTGACAGTCAACTCCGTAGATGGCGCCGTGTTTGACCTGAACATTGTGCCGCACACCATGCAGCAAACAGTCATGGGCGAGTACCAGCCGGGTAGTCCGGTCAATCTGGAAGTCGACCTGATCGCTCGCTATCTGGAGCGCCTGCTGTTGGGAGACAAGGCTGCCGAGCCCAATCGCGACAGCCGTCTGAGCATGTCTTTTCTTGCCGAAAACGGCTACCTGAAATCCTGATCAAGGAGCCCGGGAGGGCCGCATGAAACTTAATACCGTTGAAGAATTACTGGAAGATATTCGCGCTGGGAAGATGGTCATTCTGATGGATGACGAAGATCGCGAGAACGAAGGCGACCTGATCATGGCGGGTCAGGCCTGCCAGGCTGAACATATCAATTTCATGGCCCGTTTCGGTCGCGGATTGATCTGCATGCCTATGAGTCTGGAGCATTGCGAGCGTTTGAATCTGCCCCTGATGGTGCAGCGCAACAATTCCGGCTTTGGTACCAAGTTCACGGTTTCCATCGAGGCGGCCATCGGAGTCAGCACGGGAATCTCCGCGGCAGACCGGGCGCGCACTGTGCAAGCTGCCGCAGCGCCAGGCGCGGTGGCTGATGACATCGTCAGCCCCGGCCATATTTTCCCGTTGATGGCGCAACCGGGTGGCGTGCTGGCGCGTGCCGGTCACACCGAAGCCGCCTGCGACTTGGCGCGCATGTCAGGTTTTGGTGAGTCGGGTGTGATCTGCGAGATCATGAACGATGATGGCAGTATGTCCCGTCGTCCCCAGTTGGAAGGTTTTGCCCGCGAACATAACCTCAAGATCGGTACCATTGCTGACCTTATTCACTACCGGCTGCTCAACGAGCGTACGGTTAAACGTATATCCGAGCAGCCGCTTGAAACCGAGCTGGGCAGCTTCAACCTGGTGACTTACCGTGACAGTCTTGAGGGCGCAGTGCATCTGGCTTTGACGCTGGGTAAACTGGAGCCGGAAGAGCCAACGCTGGTGCGTGTGCACAACATGGATCCGTTGCGGGACCTGTTCATGGTCAGTCAACCAGGTCGCTGGAGTCTGCGTGCCGCAATGAGCAAGCTGGCTGAGGCCGGTCATGGAGTAGTGCTGCTGTTGGGCAACCAGATGGGCTCCGAAGAGCTGCTGCATCATGTTAACCAGCTTGCCGGGACCAATGCGCCCGAACGCGAGCCGACAACCTATAATACTGTTGGCGCTGGTTCGCAGATTCTCCGTGACCTCGGCGTACGCAAGATGCGACTGCTGTCCCAGCAGATGAAGTTCAATGCCATATCCGGGTTCGACCTGGAAGTAGTAGAATATCTGCCCTGCGAATAACCGCACCCGATTAACGACTGCGCCTGGTGCGCAGCCGGTTCTTTAATAGAGAGAGATTACATGTCAGCTATACGTACCATCGAAGGCGATTTCGTGTCAGTGCAGGGCCGCTATGCGTTAGTGGTTGGCCGGTTCAACAGCTTTGTAGTAGAAAGCCTGCTGTCCGGCGCTATCGATGCGCTCAAGCGTCACGGTGTTAAAGATGCGGACATCACCATTGTGCGTGCCCCGGGTGCCTTTGAGATTCCTTTAGTTGTGAAGAAGGTCGCCGAAACCAAGCAGTTCGACGCCATCATCACCCTTGGCGCGGTTATCCGCGGCGGTACGCCGCATTTTGAATATGTTGCGGGTGAATGCGTAAAGGGCATTGGCAGTCTGTCCTTGGAGTATGGTATTCCGGTGGCCTTTGGTGTGCTGACGGTCGACAGCATTGAACAGGCCATTGAGCGCTCTGGCACCAAGGCGGGCAATAAGGGCGCCGAGGCAGCCATGTCTGCTGTTGAAATGGTCAGCTTGTTCAAGCAGTTGGGGGTAAAGTGAGCGAATCCGACCAGCAACCGGTTAGTGCTGGCAGGCCCAAAGCGTCGGCGCGGCGCAAGGCGCGCAGCTTTGCGGTACAGGCTTTGTATGGTTGGCACGTGGCCGACCTGCCGCTGTCTGATATCGAAGCGCAATATCGCGCCGACAATGATTTTGCCAAGGTCGACGGTGCATATTTTCACGAATTGCTAACCGGCGTGGGTCGCAACCTGACCGAGCTGGATGAACACCTGGGTAGCGTGCTTGATCGTCCGGTGCGCGAACTTGATCCCATCGAGTTGTCGATTCTGCGCCTGGGCGTTTATGAACTGGTGCATCGGATCGACGTGCCCTACAAGGTAGTGATCAACGAAGGTATTGAACTGGCCAAGATCTTTGGCGCCACTGACGGTCACAAGTACGTCAATGGCATTCTCGACAAGCTCGCGCCGAGTCTGCGCAGCGTCGAGGTCAATGCGTCCCGCAGGGGGCGTTGAGATCTATCTGAAAAGGTTATAGCCATGTCGTTGGGTGAGTTCGAACTGATTGGCCGGTATTTTCGCAGCACTGCGCTGGAAGGTGCTGGTCCGACGGAGCAAGTCACCCTGGGTATTGGCGACGATGCGGCCATGATTGCCCCGGCTGCTGAAAAGCAGCTGGTTGTGTCGACTGACTCACTGGTGCTCGGCACACATTTTCCGCCTGATTACGTCCCCTCTAATATTGCTTATCGCGCTCTTGCCGCAGCTGTCAGTGATCTCGCCGCAATGGGCGCCAGACCGCTGGGTTTCACGTTGGCTCTTACCTTGCCCGAGGTCGATGAGATCTGGCTGCAGAGCTTTGCTGAAGGCCTCGCCGAGGCTGCGCGCGACCACCGCATTAGTCTAATCGGGGGTGACACGACCAAAGGCCCGCTAAACATCAATGTCACCGTTTTTGGCGAAGTGCGCCCTCGCAATGTGGTTCGCCGCAGTGATGCACAGCCAGGAGATCTGTTATGTGTTGGCGGGCCTTTGGGTGATGGTGGTGGCGGTCTTGCGGTTGCCCTTGCAGCGGCGTTGCCAGCCGATCTCGACGATGCCGCGCGTGATTACCTGTTGCAGCGTTTCTGGCGGCCCATGGCACAGTGCGATCTCGGGCTAGAATTGGCCGGAGTAGCCAGTGCTGGGCTGGATATCTCTGATGGATTGCTGGCTGACGCGCGTCACCTGGCAGAGGCCAGTGGACTGGCGCTGCATATTAGGGTCGCGGACTTGCCTTGCTCGCAGGCATTGCGCTTTTGGCCTGCGGAGCAGCGGAAGGAATGGATGTTGGGCGCAGGAGACGATTACGTATTACTTTTCACTCTGCCGGTTGCCAGTATCCGCTCTCTGGAGATCTGGAAATCTCAGGGATTTGACGTGACGGTAGTTGGCGAGGCTGTTGTCGGGCGCGGTATATGGTTGGACGAAGGTCAGGGGCTCGAAGAAGTAGCCCGGCCAGCGGGTTACCAGCATTTCCAAGGGAACAATAATGTCTGAACAGGTCTCGTACGCCCCCGCATCGGTCTGGCGCAATCCCATCCATTTTCTCGCCTTCGGGTTCGGCAGTGGTGCGGTGCGCCGGGCACCGGGTACCTGGGGTACACTGGCCTCGGTTCCGTTCGTTCCCTTATGGCAGCACCTGTCGTTGTCGGGCTATCTGGCGGTCATCGTCATCAGCACACTGCTGGGTATCTGGCTATGCGGGCGCACCGCAAAAGATCTGGGTGTGCATGACCACGGTGGCATCGTCTGGGACGAGTTTGTTGGCTACTGGTTAACCATGCTGCTAGCGCCACCGGGCTGGCTCTGGCTGCTTGGCGGCTTTGTGCTCTTTCGCTTTTTTGATATTTTGAAACCCTGGCCGATCGGCTGGGTGGATCGCAAAGTGCACGGCGGGCTGGGTATCATGCTGGACGATATTCTCGCCGGACTGATGGCGTTGGCGGTGTTGCTTGCGGTTGAACAACTGTTCTGAATGCCGGCTCAAGGAGAATAACGATGCGAAGGACGTTAGCCATAGCGTGGATCGTTTTGGGATTAGCTGCAGCAATAGGTAACCTCAGTGCAGAGCCGCGGGTCAGGGTTGTCGGTCTGTTCTCCGGTGCCGCAGTTGTTAATATCGACGGGCAACGGCATATGTTGCGCATCGGCAAGCCAGGGCCACACGGTGTTGAGTTACTGGCAGCAGATAGTCGCAATGCGACCTTGCGAATCAATGGTGAAACCCGCCAACTCTCTTTGCAACGTGACTACACCGACGGTTTTGCCGAGGTCGAGCGCCAGCAGGTTTCCATCGCACGTACTGCGGGGGGGCACTTCCGTACCATTGGCTCCATCAATGGTCAGAATGTCCAGTTCATGCTCGATACCGGCGCGACCAGTGTGGCAATGAACTCCTTTCAGGCCCAGCGTCTGGGGATCGACTTCCGGCTCAACGGCACGCCGATCATGGCCAGTACCGCGAGCGGCCAGGAGAGGGGTTACCGGGTTATGCTGGATAGAGTGAAGGTGGGGGATGTCGAGCTGAGCAACGTCGACGGCCTAGTTCTGGAAGGTGGCTTTCCGACCGAGGTGCTGCTGGGTAACAGCTACCTGAGCCGAATACGCATGGTCGACAATGGCGAAACGCTGCTGCTGGAAAGCCGGAACTGAAGTCGTGCCGGCTTGATCGCCGACATGCTGACACATTCGCCATGTCGCTATACGTCGCCGTTCCGGCGTTCACCTGATAATATGGCGCCCCTTTGTAGTTGCAACCGGACAGGAGCCAGGTGTGTCAGTCACCTTTGTTGCGTCATCCAAATTGCCAACCCGCTGGGGCACCTTCACCATGCATGGCTTTCTCGAACCGGAAACCGGCAAGGAGCATGTGGTGTTGACCATGGGCGATGTTGCCGACGGTCAGCCAGTACTCGGTCGTTTGCACTCGGAGTGCCTCACCGGTGATGCCTTGTTCAGCCTGCGCTGTGACTGCGGCTTCCAGCTGGAAGCTGCGCTCAAGGCGATTGCCGAAGAAGGTCGCGGGGCTCTTTTGTATTTGCGTCAGGAAGGTCGAGGCATAGGCCTAATGAATAAGATCAGGGCTTACCATCTGCAGGACGGTGGCGCTGATACCGTTGAGGCAAATGAGCAGCTCGGCTTTGGCGCAGATCAACGCGATTATGGGATTTGCCAGCCGATCCTCAAGCACCTAGGCATCACCAGCCTGCGTTTGTTGACCAATAATCCGCGGAAAGTTAAAGCCCTTGAGAGCTACGGGCTGAACGTGACCGAGCGTTTGCCACTGGAATTTGGCCTCAATCCCCACAACAGTAAGTACCTAGCAACCAAGGCTGGCAAGCTCGGCCATATGTTGGGACAGATGCATCAGGCGGAGAAAGAATAATGTTTGACTCTACTCAGCACTGGCGAGCCTTGCGCCGTAACTGGCGTATGCAGAGCTTTGTGACCCTGTGCTTGCCCATTGCCTTGGCCTGGTTGCTGAAAGATCAACCGGGCGCATGGGAAGACGGTGCCATTGCGTTATTCGTTCTCGCGCTGGCTACCCTGTTCCTCTCGCTTTGGCGGTTTCGCCGGTATAAAGCGGCGCTGATTGAAGCCGAGCGCCTGGGTGAGACTCCCGAGGCTGCAGACGCCTGGGTAACGCTGCATCGTGAGCAGCTACTTGGATTGCTCAATGCCAAGCTTCCGGCATGGATCGGCATGCTGCACTACGTGTGTACTGCGGAGGTTGTGCCTTTGACCTTGCTGGTGCTGGCGAGCGTCGGCGTCATGCTGCTCTATCGTCCACCCTCCGCCTGGGTGAAGTGATGTCGCGCTGGTGGGCTGCTCTGGCCTGCCTATGGCTATTTTGTACCGGCGCACTGGCCAGCGACCTAAACGGTCACTCCCAAGCGCAACGTATCGTCAGTTTGGCTCCGTTTCTGACCGACATGGTGGTTCAGCTGCAACAGGCTGATCGTCTGGTTGGGGTGCTGGATGATGGCCAACTGCACGATGATCTTGCGCAGGTTCCACGCGTCGGTGGCTATCAGTCGGTGTCGCGCGAACTCATTCTTGCGCAGAAGCCTGATCTGGTTCTCGCCTGGAGCTCTGGTAACTCACCGCAGATGCTTGCTCAATTAGAGGATTGGGGTTTGCGTGTGGAGCGATTTGACCCGCAGCGCCTGAATGATATCGCGCAGATGACCCGCGAACTGGGCCTATTGCTGAACGTATCCGAGCGTGCCGAATTGTTGGCATCCGATTTTGAACAGGCGCTTGAGCGCTCCTACCGTCCGCTCAGCAAAAACGCGCCACGGGTCTTTGTACAGCTCTGGGACGATCCTCTTTATACCGTCAGCGATCAGCAGTTGATCGGCGATGCACTGCGGCACTGCGGGGCTATAAACATCTTTGGTGATCTGTCCGTGCTTGCCCCTCAGGTGGGGCGCGAAAGCGTTATCGCAGCCGACCCCGATATCATTATTGTGTTTTCCGATGCTCCGGCCGGTGCGAATATCTGGCTGCAGCGCTGGCGCCAGTTTCCGAAGCTAAGAGTGGTTCGCGAGGAGGGTTTAAGGGTGATGGATGGGGACGCGCTGGTGAGGCCAACGCCTGCCGTATTGAAAGGCTTGGAACAGCTGTGCGCATTGATTGAGCTGCATTGAATTGTATTGCAAGAGCGAAGCGGGCGGCACATCTGAAGGATGCGACGCCCGCTTGTCGGATCAGAAGTTGGGCGTCCAGCTCACTGCCAGCTGGGCATTCAGATTGTTTTCCTGGTAACTGTAGGTTTGGCCTCCGCTATTATAATTGGCCAACCGGTAGTCCTTGTCGAGCAGATTACCCAGTTTGAGATCCCAGCGTACGGCCTCGGTCATCGCCCAATGCGCGCGAGCTTCGACCAGGCCATAGCCAGACAGCTCCTGTTGATTTGTCGGGTCATTGTAGCGGGTGCTGTTGGCCGTCACGCTGAACCCCAAGCCCAAATCGCCCCATTGACGGTCAATATCGACACTGATTAAACGCTTGGGCCGGCGTGGCAGCTGATTGCCCGTGTTGCGGTCCCGGGGATCCAGCCAAGTAGCCGAGGCCATGGTTTGCCAGCCTGCCAGCTCGGCCTCGGCGCTGAGCTCTAGCCCGTGGATGCGTGCCCGGCTGATGTTCTGGGCGACGAAGAAGGGGTCGAGCAAAATCAGATCATCGATATCAGTTCGGAACGCAGCCGCTTGTAGTCTTGTGTTTTGAACCTCTCCCCGCCATTGCAGCTCATAGCTCTTGGAGCGCTCGGGCTGCAGCTCTAGGTTTGCGCCGAAGCTGTTGTACAGATCGTTGAAAGTCGGCGCCCGGAAACCTTCGCCATATGAAGCGACCAGCTGTTGATTGGCGCTGATGGGCAGGATTAGGGCCGCGTTGAATGTGTTGGCGTTGCCAAACTGCTCATTGTCGTCGTGCCGCCAGCCGAGCTCTGTCTGAAACGCCTCACCGGCAAAGCGGTGCTGAACAAACGCGGCGCGGTTGGAGCGCTCTGTTTTGAGGAAGCTGCCGGTAGTGCGAAGACGATCCTCGTACCAATCCAGTCCTGCCTGCAGACTATGCTGATCATTCAATTGCAGAGTATTCAGCCAGCTGGCGGAATCGCGGTAAGTATTGTAGGTAAAATTGAAGAAGTCGTAATTGCTGTCGCGTTTGTCTTCCGCATGACCGGCTTCCAGGCGGGTAGTCCACAGCTGATTGACCTGCCATTGCAGATGAGTAGCGACCGTGCTCAGAGTGAAGTCATCTTCGGGGTTGCCAAACAGGTCATATTCCGTATTGCCACTTTGCTCCAACAGGCTGATGCCCGCTTCCAACGTCTCGGTAAAGCGATGGCTGAGGCTCGCATTGAAAGCGCTATTACGATATCCGTCGTCGTCCTGATCACCCGCAGTTTCATGCCGTGTGCGATCAAAGCCGCCTGTTTCGTTCAGGCTGGCGCCAAGGTCGAAGCGGGTCCGTTGATCGCCGCCAGACAGGCCTACATGCCGGCGATAGGTCTGGTCACTACCTACAGCGAAACTGGCCCGGGGATTGAACCCCGTTTTGCCTTGACGGGTAAAAATCTGTACCACGCCACCAATGGCGTCTGAGCCGTAGATAGCGGAACGGGGTCCGCGGATCACTTCAATACGCTCAATCTGGTCTATATTCAAAAACTCTAGACTGGGTTGGCCGGCCGACGCGCTGCCGATGCGCTGCCCGTCTACCAATACAAGTGATTGAGTGCTGCCGGTGCCGCGCAGGGATAGCGCTGTGAGACTGCCTGGACCGCCATTGGTGGTGATCGACGCGCCTGGCACTCGACGCAAGAGATCGGCGACCGAAGTGGGCTGCAGGCGCTCGATATCGGCGCGGGTAAATACGGTGGTGGCTGCTGGCGTATTCGATAGCTGCTGCGACTGGCGCGATGCGGTGATTACTGTGTCTGGAAGATCCAGGGAGCTGTTGGCCAGCGTGATGCCAGATACCAACAAGGTAGGGACGAGAATTAAAAATCTGTTCATGTTGAGCCTCAAAAGAAATACTTTTGAGGAGGGCGAGAAGCCAGCGAAATCTGTCAGAAACACGAAGGGACAGCCATACACTGGCCGGGTGACGCCCTCCGCGACACCTCAGCAACGAATTTGCGCGCCGCTTGCAGGGCGCGCAAATTCTTTCGCACAGGGCCGGTCTCCGGGCTCAGGATGCAAATAATGTGGCCTTCCCATACTCGAGAGTACAGTGGCTTAATGCACATTACCGACAGACCCGTATCAGGGGGCTGTGATCCTTTACCGTTGCGGGGGCAGCGTCGGGATTGCACCGACTTCCCGTTTAACCCCGTGGCTTGATGGCCAGCAGGGCACCCAGTGCGACTGGAAGCGGGACGGACTCTAGGGCTAATGCGCGCAGCGGTCAAGTCCGCAGACGCAAATTCAGGTGGATTGCAGCAGCCGCTGTCGGATCGATGCCTCGATGCCTGCTGCGTCCAGTCCGCATTCGGCTAGCATTTCAGCTGGTTTTGCATGCTCGACGTAGCAATCAGGCAGGCCGAGATTGAGCATAGGTACCGCTATCCGCTCGGCCAACAACCATTCATTCACTGCGCTGCCAGCGCCACCCATCACGGTGTTTTCTTCTAGCGTAACCAGTAGATCGTGGCTGCTGGCCAGCTGCCGAATGAGTTCGACATCCAGCGGCTTGACGAAGCGCATGTTAGCGACGCTGGCGTCCAGTGTCTCGGCAGCTTGCAGCGCGTTTGCGTGTAGCGTGCCGAAGCACAGAATGGCTATCCCCGTGCCCTTGCGGGTCAGGGCACCTTTTCCTATAGGCAGGCATGTCAGCGTCTGCTCAACAGGTACTCCGGGCCCGGTTCCGCGCGGGTAACGGACGGCAGCGGGTCCGTCGTGCAGGAAGCCCGTCGTTAGCATCTGGCGAGTCTCATTTTCGTCGGCGGGGGCCATGATCAGCATGTTAGGCAGGCAGCGCAGGAACGACAGATCGAAGCTGCCTGCGTGGGTCGGGCCGTCTTCGCCGACCAGTCCTGCGCGGTCTATGGCAAACAGTACGTCCAGATTCTGCACGGCCACGTCGTGAATGACCTGGTCGTAGGCTCGTTGCAGAAAGGTGGAATAGATGGCAACTACCGGCTTGGCCCCTTCGCAGGCCATACCGGCCGCCAGGGTTACCGCATGTTGTTCGGCAATGGCGACATCGAAATAACGTCGCGGGTAGCGCTCACTGAAGGCAATGAGGTCGGAGCCCTCTTTCATTGCTGGCGTGATGCCAACCAGCCTTTCGTCTTCGGCGGCCATATCGCACAGCCATTGGCCAAATATGCTGGAAAACTTTGGTTTACTCACGCCATTGCTGGCGTGCTTGGGTTCGAACTTGGTGATCGCGTGGTAGCCGATCGGATCCGCTTCGGCGGGGGAGAACCCCTTACCCTTCTGAGTCACCACATGCAAAAACTGCGGTCCTTTCAACTGACGCATGTTGCCCAGGGTGGCTATCAGTGTCGGCAGGTCATGACCATCGATCGGGCCGATGTAATTCCAGCCAAGCTCCTCGAATAGCGTCCCCTGCACTAGCATACCCTTAGCGTGTTCTTCGGTCCGGCGTGCCAGTTCCCAGGCAGAGGGGATCTTCGAAAGTACTTTCTTGCTGCCCTCGCGCATGTGCGAGTAAGTGCGGCTGGAGAGAATCTTGGCCAGATAATTGGACAGGCCGCCGACGTTGCGGGAAATCGACATGTCGTTGTCATTCAGGACCACCAGCATATCGGCTTCTACGTCCGAAGCGTGATTCAGCGCCTCGAAAGCCATCCCCGCGGTTAATGCACCGTCACCGATAACCGCGACGGTACGCCGATTAAGTCCCTGCAATCCTGACGCGATGGCCATACCCAGCGCGGCGCTGATCGATGTGCTGGAGTGGCCGACACCGAAGGTATCATAAGCGCTCTCGTTGCGCCGCGGGAAAGCCGCCAGACCGTTTTTTTGCCGCAGGGTGCTCATCTGCTCCCGGCGACCCGTTAATATCTTGTGCGGGTAGGCCTGGTGGCCCACATCCCAAACAATACGGTCATAAGGGGTATGGTAGGTGTAGTGCAAGGCAATGGTCAGCTCGATGACACCCAGGCCCGCACCAAAATGCCCGCCAGTCTGACTGACCGTCCACAATAGATAAGCACGCAGTTCGTCTGCCAGCGTCGACAGCAGCTCGTCGTCAAGCTCACGCAGACGCTCAGTGGTGTCCAGGCTGTCCAACAGCGGTGTGCTGGGCCGGTTGCGGGGTATCTCGTGGAAAGTGCTTGGCATCAAACAGGGCTCTGGGTGCCTGCATATCAGGCACGATTAAAATACCAGTTTAACTGATGCGGACGGATAGCCCAAGGCTGCCTGACGGTTAGAAATGCCGTTGCACAATATAGTCGGCCAGTTGTTGCAAGCGCGCGCTGCCAGAACCGATAGGCTGCAGTGCGTCGATAGCCTGGTCGCGCAGTGATACAGCAAGCTGGCGCGCGCCATCTAGTCCGAGCAGTGCCGGATAAGTTGGTTTGTCGCGGGCGATGTCTGCACCCTGTTGCTTGCCGAGTACGCTGGTGTCGCTTTCGATGTCGAGAATATCGTCCTGTACCTGAAACGCCAGTCCTATGCAGCCTGCATAGGTGCTTAGCGCCCGCAAATGCGTCTCGCTGGCGTGGCCACTGGTCAGGGCGCCTAGTTGCACGGCGGCGCTGATCAGAGCCCCGGTTTTTTTTCTGTGCATATTTTCCAGCGTCGCGATGTCCAGAGTCTGACCAATGGCGCCGAGGTCGATTGCCTGACCGCCAACCATTCCCTCGGGTCCCGCAGCACTCGCTAGCAGTTGCACCATGCGCAGGCGAACAGCCGGATCGAACTCGTCTGCAGCAGCAAGCCAGTCAAAAGCCATCGCGTGCAAGGCATCGCCGGCCAGAATCGCCGTCGCCTCATCGAAAGCGCGATGACAGGTCGGTTGGCCTCGGCGCAGGTCGTCGTTGTCCATCGCCGGTAAGTCATCATGGATCAGGGAATAGGCATGGATCATTTCAACCGCGGCAGCGGCCACATCCGCCTGTGCGATGTTGCCCTGCAGCGCTTCGCAGCTTGCATATACAAGCATCGGCCTAATTCGCTTGCCGCCGTTGGTCACGCTGTAGCGGATGGCCGAGAACAGACGATCCAGACGTGGCTGCTCAGTGTGCAGATGCCGCTTTAAATACTCATCGATACGCACCTGACAACGGCCCAGGTACTGATTGAAATCGGTCATTCAGCCGGACCATCGAAGGGCTCGACGACAGGCTGACCCTGCTGTTCGGTGAGCAGGCTGACTTTCTGTTCTGCTTGGCTCAGCGCCTGCTGGCAATCGCGGGTCAGGGACACGCCCTGCTCGAAAGCGGTAAGCGACTCTTCTAGGCTCAGCTCGCCACTTTCCAGTCGCTCGACCAGCCCTTGTAGCGCGCCCAGCGATTGCTCGAAATCCACGGCGGTTTTCTTCTTGGCCATGCTTACCTCGGTTATCTGGCGAATCGGAGTCGGCTGAACATTACCCAAGGGGCCCCTGACGGTCAATCAGCCATGGCTCCAGTATGGCTAAAATAGTGAAGATGGCGGGCCCTGATCTCAGAAACCGGATGGTCAGCCCTTGGTTCCTGCGATGTACGCCTCAGTCAAACTGTTCTGGGGTGCCTCGAAAAGACTCTGGCAACGGTTGAATTCGATCAACTTGCCGCTCTGCTCGGTTACCCAGAAGAAGGCTGCATAATTAGCGATGCGCCTTGCCTGTGCCAGATTATGAGTAACGATAATCACGGTATAGCGGCCTCGAAGCCGTAATATCAGATCTTCAACTACCGCAGACGAGAGCGGGTCGAGTGCACTGCAGGGTTCGTCCATCAGCAGGATTTCCGGTTCCAATATCAAGGCTCTGGCAATGCATAGGCGTTGTTGCTGCCCGCCGGATAAGCGTGTCGCAGGACTGTTGAGGCGTGTTGCAACCTCGTCCCACAGACCCACGTCGCGCAGGACGCTCTCTATCCGCCGGTTTATCTCGATTCTTTGGCGAATGCCACGCTCCAGTAAGGGCAATTCAAGGTTGCGTCGGATGGATAGGGGGAAGGGGTTGGGCTTCTGGAAAATCATGCCGATACGCTGGCGTAGCTGCTTTACATCCAACCCTGGAGCCAGAATATTCTGATCGTCTAATCTGACTTCGCCATGGGTATGGGCCCCGGGAAGCAGATCGGTCAGACGGTTGAGGCAGGCTAGGAAACTCGACTTTCCGCAGCCTGAGGGGCCGATTAGGGCGGTAATGCAGCCACGATAAACGTCCAGTGATACCCCGGAAAGAACCGTTACCCCATGGTAGGCGATGGTTAGATCGCGAATTTGTAAATGCGCCACGGGTTTACAGCAAGGCGAGCCTGCTTCGACCTGTCCCAGAGTATAGGGTGATTCGATACCCTTTTGTAGACCAGTTGAATCGGTCATGTGAGGGTTACCTTGCGTTTTGCCCAATACAACGAGAGCAGGTTGGCGAGCAGATTGATAACAATGATCAGGGTGACCAACACCAGCGCTGATCCGTAGGCAGCGTGGTCGCCACCGGTGACGTTCATCGATAGGTCGTAAATATGCACGGCCAGAGCGCGTCCGGAGTCATTCAAAGACTCTGGCATACGATCCACGTAGCCGCTAGTGAAAATCAGAGCGGCTGTTTCCGCCGTGGCCCTGCCCACTGCTAACAGTAAGCCCGCGGTTATAGCCGGTGCTGCGGCGGGTAGCAGCACATGCCAGAGTACACTGCCACGGCGCATACCCAGTGCTGCTGCGGCATGGCGCCATTCATCAGGCACTGCAGTCAAGCCACTTTCGGCGGTACGTACCAGAATGGGTAGCATCATGCAGGCCAGGGTAAGGCCGCCCGAGAGGATGGAGAAACCCAGCCCCAGGAATCCGCTAAAAAAAGCGTATCCAAACAGACCGATAACGATCGAGGGCACGCCTGCCAGTATGTCCAGGGCCAGCCCGATCCGGCGTCCCAATGGGCCGTCGCGGCGGGTGAACTCAGCCAGCCAGATGGCACTGCACAGGCCCAATGGCAGTGCAACACAGATGGCGACAGATAAAATTAGCACGGTCGATACCAGGATCGGCCATATACCCCCTTGCCGACCGGCGCGGCTTGGCGCCTGACTGAGAAACTCCCAGCTGATGGCGGGCACGCCTTTGATCAGAATGTCACCCAGCAACCAGGCAAAGGTCAGGGTTACCAGACCGGCAATTAACCACAGCGTCAGCAAAAAAAAACGATCAGCCATGTGCCATACCCCGGCTCATGCGGTGTGCCAACCAAGCCAGTATAGCCACCATTGTCATTAGCAGTAGGCCCGAGACAAACAGGCTGGAGCGGTGCTGGCCGACCGCATAAGCCATTTCCAGGGCGATATTGGCCGTTAATACCCGGATGGGATCAAACAGGCTGGCTGGGGTTTGCACCACGTTGCCGGCGACCATGAGTACCGCCATGGTTTCGCCCAGTGCGCGAGCAATGGCCAGTAACATGCCGCCGAGTATGCCGCGCCGGGCCGCAGGCACTAAGACCCCGAGCAAAATACGATGACGACTCATGCCCAGCATGGCGGCACCTTGATAAAGAGACGGTGGCGTTGCTGCCAGTGCAGCGCGGCTGGTCAATGCAACGGTTGGCAGTGTCATCATGGCCAGTATCAGAATGGCAGCCAGCAGGCTGGCACCCGGTGGTTGCCATTGGCCAATTAGCGGCACCAGCACGGTTAGACCCCAGAGCCCAAAAACCACGGAGGGTATACCTGCCAACAAACTGATCATGCTGTTGAATAGGCCTTTGATCCATGCCGGGGCCAGATATTGGCTGAACAGCGCGCAGGCAAGACCCATAGGGACGGCCAGGAGCATAGCGCCCAACGCCGCCGCAATAGAGGCCCATACCATGGGCAACATGCCGAATTGCTCCTGTAGCGGATACCAGCCGTCACTGCGGAAAAAGTCGAGCAGGCTGATGCCACTGTGCCCGGTCATGACCGGCCAGGCTTCGTAGACAAGAAAAATGACAATCAGCAGCAGTAATACGGCCGCCGTTAGCGCGGGCAGCCCAAGCATGAATTTCAGCAGCGCATCTGAAGGCCAGCGCTGCTTTTTCTTTGTTACGGTGACCTCATGCATGCCTAAGGTAACTTTGCGTTGGATAAGGCAACGAAAAAGTGTTCGCTTATCAAAGCGTTTGCCGACGCTGACTGAGCAAAGGCAATAAACTCTGCGGCCAAGCCACCAGCAGGGCCTGCGGTGACCAGATTCAATTGTCGGGACAATGGATAAGAGCCATCGGCTACATGGGCGGTAGTCGGTGCAATATCTGCCATCGGCAGCAGTTTGATCGGCGTACCGTATTCAGCTTCGAACTCGGCGGTACCAATCGACACATAGCCAATCGCACCCGGATTGCCGGCAACGGTTTTGATGCCTTGCTGATTATCGCCAATGACAACCTGCGCCCGGATATCACTGTTTTTCAGCTGAAAGAATGCCAAAAAAAGCTCAAGCGTTGAACGGCCTTCGGCTTTATTGACCACCGTGATCGGGCGATCCGGACCTCCAAGCGCTTTCCAGTTGGTTATTTTGCCGGTAAAAATAGCGATTGTATTTTCCCTGCTGAGTGCGTTCACGGGGTTGCTGGCGTGGGTGATAATGCTGATGCCGTCCATCGCGAAAGGGTAAGCGGCCAGGTCATTTTCATTGTCGTTAAGTGCCCGTGAGACCATGCCGATATCAGCTCGCCCTTCGCGTGCATCCGCGATTCCTCTGGACGATCCCCCGGTTTGAACGTCAATTCGCGTACCTGGGTTGGCTTGTTCAAAGGCTTTGCCAATATCCGATATGACAGGTGCTACCGTGCTGGAGCCGGTGATGGTGAGGCGCGATGATTCTGCCTGGACGGCGAAAACTAGACCACTGGAAAGGATCAGGATGGCCAGGCGTCTCAAGCAGAAATCAAGCATATACATTACTCTTCGATAGCAAGGGAGCGCATGAATGTAGCAATAACGACGGGCTCGATGCGCTGGCTTGTGTCATTGGTCAGCTGCATCTCCAGTTGGCTGATACGCAGTCGTAAAACATCATGGCATTGGGCAAAGGCTGCACGCTTGAGGTTGTCGCCGCCCTCTAGCGCAGCAGGATCCGGCAGGCCCCAGTGCACCCGTTGCGGGGTTCCAGGGAACTGTGGGCAAGCCTGCCCTGCATTGCCGCATACGGTGAGCACAATATCCAAAGGCGTCGCCCCGGGTACAAGAAACTCATCCCAGCTCTTGCTGCGCGGTGGCTGATCAGCCTCCCAACTGCCGAGCTGCTCCAGAGCTAACGGGTTGATCCGGCCTGTCGGCTGGCTGCCGGCGCTGAACGCCTGAATATAATCGCCGAGTAATCGATTGAAGAGCCCCTCGGCCATAACGCTGCGAGCCGAGTTGCCAGTACACAATACCAGCAGCCGAATGGGTGAGGTTTTCAGCAACATGCGCCAGCCCCAGCTGTCGAGCCGTTGCTGTTGCCGCTGTCATACGGCAATGCGCCGCCGCAGCCAGGGAAAATACCGTAATGCTGATCAAAATTGCCGATAAACTCGAAGTGGGATTCGAAGCGGCTGTGCTTGAGCATGCGCCACGTATTACCGCACACTGGAAAGATGCGACCGCGTTCGATTGCGTGATGCTTGTCGAGCTGGAACAGGTGTTCAGCTTCGGGGATGCTGCCGCGATAAATGACAGCCTGGCCGTAGTCCTCGCAGGCGGGCTCAAGTGCATCGAGCTTGAAAAGACGATAAGTTGCTGAATAAAAGCGGGTGTTGCCCAGCTTGGCCGCGATCTTCGGATCGGTGATCTCCAGTGGGCGATCCTCGACAAGGCGAGGGTCGAGGAAACCATGGCGTCGTGCTAGGTTCTCGAAGTCATTCCAGTACAGCGCTCCCCCCAGACACTCGCCATACAAGACTTCATCCTGTTGCAGAGCCTCGGGCAGGCGACGATCGGCGTAGATATCGGAGAAATACAGCTCGCCACCGGGCTTGAGAAGCCTGTAGGCCTCGCGAAGTACCGCATCCTTGTCCGGAGAAAGGTTGATCACGCAGTTGGAGACAATCACATCGATGCTATGGTCGGCCAGATTGAGGGTATCCAGCTGTTCAATGTAACCTTCATGAAAGCTGACATTGGCGAAGCCAAAGCGTTGGGCGTGGTAATCCAGATGACGGCAAGCGACATCCAGTTGTTCTTTTGTCATGTCAACGCCTGTCACCTTGCCGCTGGGCCCTGCCAGCTGAGCCAGGATATAGCAATCGCGCCCGGATCCACTGCCTAGGTCGAGGATCTGGCACCCTTGTAGCAGGTGCGGTGCCACTAGTCCGCAGCCGTAGTATTTCTCTGTGACTTCGGGATGGATATTGGCCAATAGGGGCTTGAGCCAGGCAGGCGTACTGGAGATGTCACAGCAGGCTGAGGTTTTAAGGTCGGCGCTGGTTTTAAGTACTTTGCCATAATAGTCTTGGACAGATTCGAGCATGAAGCCCCCGTGGTGAATAGTTAGCTTATGTATCAGAGCGAACGCGCTTTCAATTGTTACATCAACAGCGTGTTTTAATGTGTATTCAATTATTAACACTCTTTGCGAAGGTCCGTCTAACACGTATTTGGCTCAAGCAAACAAGGCGCTACCAGTATTAACAGGGATTAGAATCCGATGAAACGAACTCGATTTGAATTTCCCAACGGGCAGGGTGACTCCTTGGCGGGTCTGCTAGAAATGCCCGACGATGGCGCGCCGCTTGCCATGGCGTTATTTGCCCATTGCTTCACCTGCGGCAAGGACAGCGCTGCGGCATCGCGTATAGCCCGGCGGCTGGTTGATCAAGGGATTGCAGTGCTGCGCTTTGACTTCACTGGCTTGGGTAGCAGCGACGGTGATTTCGCCAATACCAATTTCTCCTCCAATATTCAGGATTTGTTGGCAGCGGCGGACTACCTGGGAAAACACTACAGCGCTCCAAGGCTGTTGATTGGTCACAGTCTGGGTGGTGCCGCTGTGTTGGCAGCAGCGCAACAGATAGCCAGTATCGAGGCCGTCGCCACTATCGCTGCACCGTCCACAGCGACCCACGTCAGGCACCTTTTTGCCGATGACCGGGCGGAGATTGAGCGCATGGGGTACGCTCGGGTAGATTTGGCAGGTCGACCCTTTACGGTCAAGGCGCAGTTTTTGACCGATCTGGAACAATGGAACTCAGCTGAGCACATTGGCGCTCTGCGCAAGGCGTTGATCATCTTTCATTCGCCGGTAGATGAGTTGGTCGATGTATCCGAGGCTGCGGCAATTTATCAGGCAGCGATGCATCCCAAGAGTTTTATCTCCCTCGACGATGCCGACCACATGCTCAGCCGCAACGACGATGCCGAATATGTAGCTAACGTGCTGGTCGCCTGGGCGGCGCGCTATTTATGATCGGCTGCGAGGTGCGTTGTTGATT
The DNA here is from genome assembly GCF_047631575.1 of Halopseudomonas sp. GTDB lineage: Bacteria > Pseudomonadota > Gammaproteobacteria > Pseudomonadales > Pseudomonadaceae > Halopseudomonas. Next base: position 77,128 of record NZ_JBLIAB010000009.1, read on the forward strand.
CTTGTAATGGTATTTTAATAACCGTTGTTTAAAAGCAGCGTTAGTATCAATAGATGTACCTACTTAAACGACATGGTCAGCATTGATGAAAAAAATAATCGCGATTTCCTTGTTGGCCAGTGTGCTGGCAAGCGGGCTCGGCGCGCATGCCGGTCCAGAGGGTGAGAATGCCAACTTCCTTACTAAAGGTGAAATCCGCAAGATTGACCCGGATACGGGCCGCGTTACCCTTCGTCATGGGCCGATTGAAAATTTGAACATGCCGGGCATGACCATGATCTTCCAGGCTGTGCCAGCCGAGCAGCTGAGTGATCTGCAAGCGGGTGACAAAGTGAGGTTCCGTGCATCGAAGAATAATGGTAATTTTATTGTTACTGACATCGAAAAAACCCAGTAACATTCACTGTGCAACGTTGATTGCCAACCTCCCGATTCCGTAAGGAGCGGGTACTTTGATGACTGGGTACACGGACTGTGAGACTGATGCGTGCTGCCCTAGGCGTCCTCCTTTGCTCCTTGCTGCTGTCGTTCAACGCGCTGGCGGCCTCCCTGTTGGCGATTGATCACTGTATGACCGGCGGTACCCCTGAGGCACACCAAATGTCTGAACAGGCCAAGATGCAAACGCATTCTGACTGTGCGGATACCGAGCAGGGTTGGGTTAGTGCTACCGCTCAGCTGCTATGTGATCAGGGCGGAAGCTGTCATATGGGGGGTGCGGTCGTCCCTAGCGCGGCGATATTATTGTCGGCACTTCCAGACCATGCTCTTTCAGCTTTTGTACGACTTGGCTTTAGCCCTACCTACCCGATTGCATTCTGGCGCCCTCCGCGCCATTGATTCCTGAATGATCTGAACCCCGCGGGCAATTGTCTGTGGTGTCCGCTTGCACCTGCTTTTTTGACGGTGCGGCATTAGCAACAGGAATTCACATCATGTATTTCTCTTTTTCGGGTCGGCTCGGACGACGGGCGCTATCGTTATGCCTGGCGTTTATTACGACAATGCAGGCCCATGCATTAACGCTTGACCAAGCTCTGACAGAGGCTGGACGACAAGCACCTTCTCTCGCTGCCCAGGTTGCCGACCGGCAGGCTGCCCGAAGCGCTGCAATTCCCGCTGGCGAACTCCCTGATCCCCGAGTGACCCTGGGCTTGCAGAATCTGCCGATCCAGGGCGATGCTGCTTGGGATGTCAACGCTGAACGGATGACCATGCAGCGTATCGGCCTTATGCAGGAGGTGCCCAGCCGGGCCAAGCGTGAGGCCAGAGTAGAACTGGCGCAGGCTGGGATTGCGCTGGCCGATGCGCAACAGTCAGTCGAACTGCTCGATGTGCAGCAGGCGACCACCCAGGCCTGGATATCAACACTGGCGGTAGAGCGCAAGCTGGTCGTTTTCCGCCAGCTTTATGCGGAAAATCGGCTGTTTGCCAAGGCCGTCGAGGCTAGGTTAGCTGGTGGCCGCGGTCTGGCGGCGGACAGCGTTGGGCCACGCGAAGAGGCAGCGACGCTCGCTGATCGAGAGGACCAACTCTTGCGCGAAGAAATCCAGATGCGTGCCCAGTTACGCCGCTGGGTTGGGGACTTCGCAGCGCAGCAACTGAGTGGAGGCTGGCCCCAGTGGCCGGTCGATGCCGAGCGCTACCGCGATAATCTACAGCGTCATCCGCAACTTGAGGTATTCGACCCATTGCAGCGTCAGGCCGAAGCGCGGGTTGATGGCGCCCTTGCCGAGAAGAAGCCGGACTGGAGCTGGGGCCTTGATTACCTCAGGCGCAGCCGGGAATTCGGCGACATGGTCAGCCTCAATGTGACCTTTGATCTGCCAGTATTCTCTGCCTCTCGCCAGGACCCCGCAATTGATGCCGAACGTGCCGGCCTTGCGCGTGTGTATGCGCAGCGAGAAGCCGTAGTCCGCCTTTATCGTCTCGAACTGACCGACGAGCTCGCCGAATATCAGCGCCTGGAACGCACTCTGGTCCGCTCGGAACAAACCCTATTGCCGCTGGCAGAAGAAAAGGTCGGGTTGGCCATGACCGACTATCGCGCCGGCAAAGGTGAGCTTGGCGGCGTGATCGTCGCCCGCGAACAATTGATCGCCGTCCGTCTACGTCATATTGATCTCACACGGGACCGCTCGCTGAGCAACGCCCGTCTCCATTTCGCTTTCGGAGCTGACCGCCCATGAACTTTTCATTTAGACAGATTTTTTTGCTGCTCAGCATGCAGTTCCTGCTGGCACCCGTATCAGCGCTGGCCCAGCCGGCAAACGAGGAGCGCGATGTGCTTTATTGGTACGATCCGATGTATCCGCAACAGCGCTTTGACGAGCCGGGACCGTCGCCGTTCATGGATATGGACCTGGTGCCCCGCTATGCAGAACAAGATGCCGACAGCGAAGGGCGCGCCGTGATGCGGATTGCTCCGGGCATCATGCAGAATCTGGGGATGCGGCTGGCTGCGGTCAGCCGTGAACCGGTCAGGGTCAGCATCGTTGCAACCGGACAAATCACCTTCAACCAGCGCGATCTTGCTGTGGTGCAGGCGCGTAGTGGTGGCTTCGTCGAGCGGGTGTATGGGCTCGCACCTCAGGACCTGATAGAGCAAGGCGCGCCCATTGCAGATCTGCTGGTGCCGGAGTGGGCTGCGGTGCAGGAGGAATACCTGGCATTGCGCAGCCTTAATGAGCCTTCGCTCATTGCTGCTGCGCGCCAGCGCATGCGCCTGGCCGGCATGCCTGATGCCCTGATCCGCCAACTGGAGCGCAGTGGTCGCGCTCAGCCGTTCTGGACCTTGAGGAGTCCAATCGATGGCGTGGTGCAAAGTCTCGATGTACGTGAGGGCATGACGCTATCTGCGGGTTCGACGCTGGCGCAAATCAATGGGTTGAATACGGTGTGGCTGTTGATTGAAGTGCCTGAAGCAGAGATTGCCAGCCTGGAGGCTGGACAAAAAATCCAGGCACGCTTGCCGGCGCTGCCCGGCGAAACACTCGAAGGCACGATCGAAACCCTATTGCCTGAGGCTAGCCGTGACAGCCGCACCGTCCAGGTACGCGTGGTACTCGACAATGCGCAGCAACGGTTACGGCCGGGCATGACGGCGGAAGTATCGCTGGATCGGCAGGAGGCCGCCGCGCTGGTTGTGCCCACCGAGGCATTGATCCGCACCGGCAGACGCACGCTGGTGATGGTGGCTGAAGAGAAGGGCCGGTTCCGTCCAGTAGAGGTTCGCATCGGTCGCGAGACAGAAGATAAAACAGTGGTTCTGGATGGGCTGGTGGAGGGCCAGCAAGTGGTGGCCTCAGGTCAATTTCTGCTCGATTCGGAAGCCAGTCTTCGCGGTCTCACTGCCACGCCTACGACCCCGGCGACCCCCATGTCAGCGCCCGCACCGATGTTGCATGAGTCAGAGGGCACCATCGTCGGTCTGGATGACGATATGTTATTCCTTGAGCATGGCCCATTTGAAACATTGAATATGCCCGGCATGACCATGGGCTTCCCGCTGTCCGATCCATCGCTGCTTGAAGGGCTGCATGAGAACGATCGGGTTCGCGTCGGGGTACGCGAAAGTGATAATGGCCTGACCATCGACAGGATCGAGAAGCTCGGAGGCCAGCCATGATTGCCGCGACTATTCGCTGGTCGGTAGCCAATCGTTTCCTGGTGCTGTTGGCTACGCTATTTGTGGTTGCCTGGGGGACCTGGTCGGTGCAGAACACGCCAATTGATGCGCTGCCAGACTTGTCCGATGTGCAAGTGATCATTCGCACCCCGTATGCCGGTCAGGCACCGCAGATCGTCGAGAATCAGGTGACCTATCCACTGGCCACGACCATGTTGTCAGTGCCAGGGGCGAAAACCGTGCGAGGTTATTCGTTCTTCGGCGACAGCTACGTCTACGTCCTGTTTGAAGACGGCACCGATCTGTACTGGGCGCGCTCGCGCGTGCTCGAATACCTGAGCCAGGTGCAAAGCAGTCTGCCCAGTGCCGCCAAGCCGGCACTGGGCCCGGATGCCACGGGGGTAGGCTGGATATTTCAGTACGCATTGGTAGATCGTACTGGCCAGCACGATCTGGCGCAGTTGCGCTCGTTGCAGGACTGGTTTTTGCGTTACGAGTTGAAAACGCTGCCCAACGTGGCCGAGGTCGCGCCGATTGGCGGGATGGTTAAGCAATACCAGGTAGTACTTGATCCGGTGCGCATGGCGAGTCAGAAAATCACCCAGCAACAGGTCGCCCAGGCAATTGACGACGCCAACCAGGAAACCGGCGGCAGTGTGCTAGAACTCGCCGAAAGCGAGCTCATGGTGCGTGCCTCTGGCTATCTGCAGTCGCTGGCTGACTTTCGGGGTATTCCGCTGCGCTTGGGTACCAGCGGGGCGCCGATCACACTCGGCGACGTTGCCCATATCCGCTTGGGCCCGGAGATGCGCCGCGGCATAGCCGAGCTCGACGGTGAAGGGGAGGTCGTGGGTGGCGTGGTCATCCTGCGCAGCGGCAAAAATGCCCGCGAGACCATTGAGGCGGTCAAGACCCGGCTTGAAGAGTTGAAAAAGGGTTTGCCAGAGGGTGTCGAGATCGTTACGACCTACGATCGCAGCCAACTGATCGACAGTGCAGTCAAAAACCTCAGTTATAAGCTGATCGAAGAATTCATCGTGGTGGCTCTGGTATGCGTTCTCTTCCTCTGGCATCTGCGCTCGTCGCTGGTCGCCATAGTCTCGTTGCCGGTGGGTATATTAATCGCGTTCATTATCATGCAGCGCCAGGGTGTCAACGCTAACATCATGTCCCTGGGGGGGATCGCGATAGCGATTGGTGCGATGGTGGATGCCGCCATCGTGATGATTGAGAACGCACACAAGCACATTGAGAATTGGCATAAACGCAACCCTGATCAGCAACTCAAGGGTGAGGCGCACTGGAAGGTCATCACTGATGCGGCCGTTGAAGTGGGACCCGCTTTGTTTTTCAGTTTGCTGATCATCACCCTGTCGTTTATACCGGTATTTACGCTCGAGGCGCAGGAGGGGCGTTTGTTCGGTCCGCTGGCCTTCACCAAAACCTACGCGATGGCTGCTGCGGCTGGCTTAGCTATCACACTGGTGCCTGTGCTCATGGGTTACTGGATTCGTGGCCGCATTCCCGCCGAAGAGCGCAATCCCATCAGTCGGGGATTGATTCGGATTTATCAGCCGGCGTTGGACGTCGTTCTGCGCTGGCCAAAAGCGACGATCGTAGTCGCTCTAGTGATCTTTCTCAGTGGGCTTTGGCCAGCCAGCCAGTTGGGCGGAGAGTTTCTGCCGCCGCTGGATGAAGGCGACCTGCTTTATATGCCTACCGCCTTGCCTGGCTTGTCCACGCAAAAGGCTTCGGAACTGCTGCAGCAGACCGATCGAATGATCAAATCGGTGCCGGAAGTCGCACGGGTGTTCGGCAAGGCTGGTCGGGCGGATACCGCCACCGACCCGGCGCCGTTGACCATGTTCGAAACCACGGTGCAGTTCAAGCCGCGGGACCAGTGGCGAGCGGGCATGACCCCGGAAAAACTGGTCGAGGAGCTGGATAGGGCGGTGCAGGTTCCCGGTTTAGCCAACCTATGGATCCCGCCGATCCGTAATCGTATCGACATGCTCGCCACCGGGATCAAGAGTCCTATCGGGGTGAAGGTATACGGCGCCGACCTGACGCAGATCGATCGCGTAGCCCAGGCCGTCGAAAAGATCGCCAAGGACGTTCCCGGCGTCAGCTCGGCGATTGCCGAACGGCTGACGGGGGGGCGTTATATCGATATTGACATCGACCGCGCAGCGGCTGCGCGCTTCGGGTTAAATATTGCTGATGTACAGGCAATCGTTGCCGGTGCCGTAGGTGGAGCGACAATCGGTGAGACGGTCGAGGGTTTAGCTCGCTATCCCATCAGCTTGAGATATCCGCGCGAGTGGCGCGACTCACTGTCAGACTTGAGGCAGCTGCCGATTTATACACTCCAGGGTAGTCAGATCACCTTGGGTACGGTGGCAGAAATCGGCATCAGCGATGGCCCGCCCATGCTCAAGAGTGAAAACGGACGATTGACCGGTTGGGTCTACGTTGACGTGCGTGACCGGGACATGGCCGCAGTGGTTGCGGACTTGCGCAAGCAGATTGATAACGAAGTCGAGCTTGCTCCGGGCATGAGCATCAGCTATTCCGGTCAGTTCGAGTTCATGGAGCGAGCCAACGCCAGGCTCAAGCTGGTGGTTCCGGCCACGCTGATGATTATCTTCGTGCTGCTATATCTGACGTTCAGGCGCTTTGACGAAGCCCTCCTGATTATGGGCACTTTGCCGTTTGCACTCACCGGGGGTATCTGGTTTCTGTATTGGTTGGACTACAATCTGTCCATTGCAACAGGGGTCGGCTTTATTGCTCTGGCTGGCGTGTCGGCGGAGTTCGGCGTGATCATGTTGTTGTATTTAACCAATGCACGGCAGGAACGGCTCAAAGCGGGATTGACTAACGAGCGCTCACTGATTGAGGCGATTAGGGAAGGCGCAGTGCAACGGGTCAGACCCAAAGCTATGACCGTGGCGGTGATTATCGCAGGTCTGTTGCCGATCCTTTTGGGAAGCGGCACCGGCAGTGAGATCATGCGACGCATCGCGGCGCCGATGGTCGGCGGCATGATTACCGCACCCTTGTTGTCGCTGTTTGTCTTGCCGGCGGTCTATCTGATGATGCGGCGTCGAGCGACTCAGCCGAACTCGCCACCCCCTGACGTGTCCTAACCAAAGCCCATCGCTACGGCGGATGACTCATAATACGGAGTCGTCCTCCGGGCCGGAATAAACCGGAGCAAAACCGCCGCCGGAGGTGCGGAAGTTGGTGGTCTGTCCTTGATATAGACGTAGTTGCGCAGGTCGAACTTGAGCACTTGTGGCGCTTCGTTATCGTCCAGTACGCGCAAGCCGGGCGCTATCAAGGCCTGGGCAACATACTCGCCAGCGAGTATCTCTTCCCATACGCGACGGGTGAGCTTGTCGCCGCGATAGGCCGCGCGACCGCCGTAACCGGCTGCCGGCTTGAAAAAGAGTCCCTTGCGTTGGGACCATAGACGGTCGGCCTTGTCGCGATGGACTTGCTCGGTGTGCGGAATCCCGGCGAGCAGGATTCTCCGGATGTCTTCCGGCACGCCTAGGCGCAGCAAATGTGCTTCGCTGCTTAACAACACCAGGTTGCGTTTGTCAGCGTAAAGCGCGTGAGCTTCCGGGTGTGGTGTCAGCACTGTGGCATCGGCAAGGTAGGCCTGAAGCAGGCGGTTGTTAGTCTTCGACTCGAGCAGAAAATCGGTTAACCGGTTGTACACCAGATCAATCGACACATCACCATGCCACAGAGTGTCGGAGCGCAACTCCAGGTCTGCCGGATCAGCGATGACGGTTTCAATCCCATGATCTTCAAATAGCTTTTTGAAGAGCATGAACTCGGGATACAGATATTGGTTTGTTGATTCTTCATCGACGATCGCAATGCTACGCAGTGTTCGGTCTCGACCAGCTAAAGCCCATTCCTGGCGAAACATGGTGACGATACTGGACTCAAAGCTTTCCGCCTGCGCAGGTGGCGGCACCAATCCGGCGACCTCTGGACAACATGTTCGCCGTGCACGGGCCATCAGTGAGTTAGCAGGGCGCCGCCGGCGTTTGTGTTGATCTCAATCAACCCGAAATCGCTCTCTGTAGCGTGAAAGTCGTACCCCATGAAAACTCCGAGCGCACCCGAGGAATGTTTGGCAATTGGCAGGGAGTGGGCGCGAATTTCTTCTCGGTAGGCGGGCAAAGCGAGGACCGATTCAATCGCAGCAATGAGTTCACTCATGCGTGTCATCTGCGCTTGTGAAACGAATACGGGCCGAGCGGCAAATACGGTTGGGCAGCGTTCTTGAAGCAGCTCGAAGAGATCCGGCTCGCCGGCCTCTCTAGCCAGCGCCAGGTGCAGCGCTTGTTGATCCAGGCTAATGCAAAAGCAGTGACTATTGAGTCTCTGGATCAGGTTGGTCTGCTCGTTGTCCACGTTCATATGTCGCCCCACAGATACTGAGCGAGCGCCAGTGCGGCGACGGGTGCCGTTTCGGTTCTCAATACACGTGGTCCGAAGCGAGCAGGTTTGAACCCATTGGTTCGGGCCCGGGTGATTTCGTCATCGCTTAGCCCGCCTTCAGGGCCGATCAATAGAGCCAGACTGGCGGGATGTTGCAGGCTCGCGAGGCTCTCCTCGGTCCGGTGGTGCAGCACCAGCTTTAGATCCGCTTGCAGATCGGTCATCCATAAATCCAACGTGACGGGCGGATACACTGTTGGGATCACGCTGCGGCCGCATTGTTCGCAGGCGCTGATGGCCACCTGTTGCCAATGGGCCTGACGCTTGTCGGCCCGCTCACCCTGGAGTTTGACCTCGCACCGCTCGGTCATCAAAGGAGTGATCTGGTTTACGCCCAACTCCACAGCTTTCTGGATTGCCCAGTCCATGCGGTCGCCACGGGACATGGCCTGGCCTAGATGCACGTGTAAAGGTGACTCCGGCAAGCCTGGCTGTGGCGTGTCCAGGCGGACTGTTACTTGCCGCTTACCCACCGCGACAACCTCGCCCAGCCACTCCAGACCGGAGCCGTCGAAGACCTGAATGGGTGCGCTTGGGGTAAGCCGCATAACGCGGCCGATGTAATGAGCCAGATCGCCTTCGAGCTGATGCTCGCCAGCGACCAGTGATGCCCCGATATAAAAGCGTGAAACGCGCATCATCAGTCCCCCGGCACCATCTCGATGCTGCCGCCTACGGCCGTGGTTGCCAGGACCTCGCCGAGATGTCGAATGAAGTCTGATTGTACATCAGCACTTGGCTAGCTGCAGTCTCTCAGCGTGTGCCAAAAACCACCATGGTCTTGCCTTTCACGTCGATCAGGCCCTGCTCCTCAAGAGTCTTCAGTACACGGCCGACCATTTCACGTGAGCAGCCGACGATGCGGCCGAGTTCCTGGCGAGTGACCTTGATCTGCATGCCCGCGGGGTGTGTCATGGCGTCAGGTTGCCGACACAGGTCGAGTAATGTCCGGGCGACGCGCCCGGTAACGTCGAGAAACGCCAGGTCGCCCACCTTGCGGGTGGTGTTGCGCAGCCGCTCGGCCATCTGCCGGCCAACAGCGAAGAACAGGTCAGGATCCTGTTGGCTGAGTTCACGGAACTTTTTATAGCTGACTTCGGCGACCTCGCATTCATTTTTCGCTCTGACGCAAGCACTGCGGTCCTGGTGCATATGTTCTTCGTCGAAGAGCCCCATTTCACCAAAAAAATCGCCCTGATTCAGGTAGGCAATGATCATCTCCCGACCGTGTTCGTCTTCGATCAGGATGGTGACACTGCCTTTGATGATGTAGAACAGGCTCTCGGAATGGTCGCCCGCGTGAATAATCGTGCTGCGGGCGTTGAAGGTACGAAGGTGACAATGTGCCAGATAGCTTTCGAGATTTTTTATGCGGGGCGTCAGGGCGGTTACGGCCATGTAGGTATCCTGTCGAGCAAAACGGTGATGCCGAAGCAGATAGGTGAGCCTCAAATCCGAGACCAATCGTAATTATGTCCAGTTTTTACCATCATGGCCAGTACGAGACTTTATCGCCAAGGGCTGTGGTATTATGCACGGCCTCAGATTGTCTTGCCGGAGATAGTAATGAAAGCGCAAATCAAGTGGGTGGACGGAGCCATGTTCCTGGGTGAATCAGGCAGCGGTCATACGTTGGTAATGGATGGGCCGCCCGACGCGGGTGGACGCAACATGGGCGTTCGCCCAATGGAAACGGTGCTCATCGGTCTTGGTGGATGCGCCAGCTACGACGTGGTCAGTATCCTGAAAAAGTCCCGGCAGGACATTCGAGACGTGCAGGTTTCGCTTGATGCCGAGCGTGCTGACAGCGAGCCTAAAGTGTTTACTCGGATACATATCCACTTCCAGGTGACCGGCAAGCAGCTGAAAGAAGCTCAGGTTAAAAGGGCGGTTGAATTGTCCGCGGAGAAGTACTGCTCAGCATCCATCATGTTGGTTCGCGCAGGCGTCGAGATGACCCATGATTACGAAATCATCGAGATAGACTGAAGGTCAAGCATACGTCGAACGGGCCCGGTTTGGCGGGCATCGTTCAGATCCGATAAGTCGCCTTGGTCATCAGGCTGGAAAGCAGCGTCATCGCTGCCTTGACCGGCTCGGGGAAGACCATGCCACCAGCTTCAAGGGCCTGAGCGCCATGCTCTATCTCATCCATACGCATTTGTTCCAGAATTGCCCGCGATTTGATGTCTTCCTCTGGTAACTCGGCCAGATGGTCGTCCAGGTGCCGTTCAACCAATTGCTCAGTAGCCGCAACGAAGCCGAGACTAACGCGATCGCTGATAAGCCCGGCTGCCGCGCCCATCCCGAATGACAGACCGTAAAAAAGCGGATTCAACACGCTAGGCTGGCTATTTAGTTCGCTCAGACGTTGTGCGCACCAGGCTAAATGATCAATTTCTTCGGCGGCGGCACGCTCCATCTTGGTTCTTACGTCCGGCAGCTTGGCGGTCAGTGCCTGCCCCTGGTAGAGCGCTTGCGCACAGACTTCTCCAGTGTGATTGATACGCATGAGCCCAGCAATGTGCTGGCGCTCTGGCTCATCCATTGGCACATTGGCCATATGCTGTGACGGCGATGGTCGGTTCGCATGGGCGGCGCCAGGAACGAGCGTGCGCAAGGACTGGTCCGCCTGAGTCAGCAGGCGATCGACAAAGCTGTAACGACGGGGGGAATTCATGTGAGAGCTCCTGTACACAAATGGAATATAACGCTCGGCGCTTCGACGGCAGTGCGCTGGCTCAACCTGGCGGCCAGGTCATCTGCCGCTTGCCCAGCACATGCAGATGAATATGGTAGACCGTCTGTCCCCCATCTTCATTGCAGTTGAATACGGTGCGGAATCCGTTATCGCAGCTCTGCTCCCGAGCTATTTGTTGGGCGGCAAAAACCATGTGGCCGACCAGCGCGCGATCGTCCTCTGTCAGATCGCTCAAACAGGCTATGTGTCTTTTCGGGATCACTAGAAAGTGCACGGGAGCCTGGGGATTGATGTCGTTAAAAGCGACGACCTGGTCATCTTCGTAGATTTTTTTCGCCGGAATCTTACCTTCGACGATCTTGCAGAATAGACAGTCCACGCGTTACTCCTTGGCTGGCCTTTAAATGACTTCCAGTGTAACCATGTCGGGCTAGAATGGCATCCTATCGAAATGCTGCAAAAGGATTCGCCGGTGAAAAACGATATTCATGATCTCAATTTACTACTCGAGAGCAGGGTAAAGCTGATCATCACTGAGAGCTGGGAAGAGCAGCGCGTGCTGGAAACCATGGCCGCGCTGGCCATCAAGCGCGCACGTACCTGGTTCACCTGGGATCATGTTGATGGCTTGCAGCGGCTGGGGTTTGGTGCGGATATTGAGGATGACGAAACCAGTGATCCAGAGAAGGCCCTTGAGTGTGTGCGCAAGGATACTCAGCAATCGATTTATGTGTTCTGCGATCTGCATCCGTTTCTTGATAATCCCAGACTAGTAAGGCTGCTCAAGCTGGCAGCTATGAATACCGATACCCAGGCGCCGACCATTATGCTGGTCAGTCATCAGATCAAGCTGCCGCCTGAACTGAGTCGTCTGGCCGTCCGTCTTGACTTGAGCATGCCATCCGATGAACAGCTGGCGGCGATCATTCGTGAGGAAGCGTCCAGTTGGACCGAGCAGAATCAAGGCCTCAAGGTGCGAACCGATAATCGTACGCTCGAACAGGTTGTGCGCAATTTGCGCGGCACGACCCACGAAGAAGCACGCCGACTGGCACGCAAGCTGATTGTGGATGACGGTGCGATCACCCAGGAAGATGTCCCCGCATTGAACAAGGCTAAGTTCAGTTTGCTGGACATGCAGGGGGTCCTGAGTTTTGAGCAGGACACGGCTCATTTCGCCGATGTCGGTGGACTGCACCATTTCAAACAGTGGTTGCTGGATCGCCAGACCGCCTTTCTTGGGGTTGGCGCTATCAAGGATGCGCCCAAGGGCGTCATGCTGGTTGGTGTGCAGGGCGCTGGCAAAAGTCTTGCTGCAAAAGCGGTCGCTGGGGTTTGGGGTTTACCCTTGCTACGTCTGGACTTCGCTGCACTGTTTAACAAGTACATTGGCGAAACCGAAAAGAATCTGCGTGAAGCGCTGAAGATGGCCGATTGCATGGAGCCCTGCGTTCTCTGGATCGATGAGATCGAGAAAGGGCTGGCGCCGGACAGTGGCGATCAAGGAGTATCACGTCGTTTGCTGGGCACCTTGCTGACCTGGATGTCGGAGCGTCAGAGCCGGGTTTTTCTGGTAGCTACAGCCAATGACGTTAGTCAGTTGCCGCCGGAGCTGATTCGCAAGGGCAGGCTCGATGAGCTATTTTTCGTTGATCTGCCGGCAATGGCAGTGCGTGAAGATATTCTGCGCATCCATCTGCAAAGACGGGATATGGATGCAGGCAATTTCGATCTCTCCAGGTTGGCGCTGGCTAGCGAAGGCTTCTCTGGTGCGGAGATAGAACAGGCAATAGTCTCTGCCGTTTATGCTGCATCAGCCAGGCAGCAGAGTGTCACTGACGCGCATGTTCTGGCTGCTTTGACGCAAACGTCCCCCCTTTCTGTCGTCATGAGTGAGCGGCTGCAGGCACTTCGGACCTGGGGGCACGAGCGCGCGGTCATGGCAGGTTAGAAAGGCTTTACAACGACCAAGATGACAACCGTTACGAGCACCAGAACCGGTGCTTCGTTGAACCAGCGATAGAACACATGCGAGCGTGTGTTGTTATCCGTAGCAAATCGCTTGAGCATTGCCGCACAGGTGAAGTGGTAGGCCACGAGCGCAATGACCAGGGCCAGCTTTACATGCATCCAGCCTTGAGTCAGCCATGCGGGTGCCAGCATTACCAGCCAGATCCCCAGGCCTATGGCGATGATCATCGAGGGCAGCATGATGCCGCGGTAAAGCTTTCGTTCCATTACCTTGAAGCGCTCTTTGCTGACGTCGTCCTTGCTTTGTGCGTGATATACGAACAGGCGTGGGAGATAAAACAGGCCGGCAAACCAGGTGACTACCGCAATGATGTGAAAGGCCTTGATCCACAGATACACAATTAGATCCTCGCAGGTGGTTGATACTCCCCGCCGCGAGGAAGGGAGTGCTGGTAATTTGCGTCAGCGGTTTTATGATAGGGGGTTATCAGTTATCAGTCATGTTCAAACGATTCAGGAAGTAAAGATGATCAATATCGGCATAGTAGGCGGAACCGGCTACACCGGCGTCGAGTTGCTTCGGCTGCTCGCACAACACCCTCAGGCGCATGTTGAGGTGATCACCTCGCGATCTGAAACCGGCATCCGCGTAGTGGATATGTACCCCAATCTGCGTGGCCACTATGACGATTTGTGTTTCAGCGTGCCTGATACCGACGCCCTGGGCCGCTGCGATGTGGTTTTCTTTGCTACGCCGCACGGTGTAGCCCACGAAATGGCTGCCCAGTTGCTGGCAACGGGCACCCGACTTATCGACCTGTCGGCCGACTTCCGGTTGCGTGATGCGGATGAGTGGGCGCGCTGGTATGGTCAGCCCCATGGCGCGCCAGAACTACTTGACCAGGCGGTATACGGCTTGCCTGAAGTCAATCGTGAGGCTATTCGCGGTGCGCGTCTCATAGCTGTGCCTGGTTGCTACCCCACAGCGGCTCAGCTCGGTCTGCTTCCCTTGTTGGAAGCGGGGCTGGCAGACAATGACCGTATCATTGCCGATTGCAAATCGGGCGTCAGCGGTGCCGGTCGTGGGGCCAATGTCGGATCACTTTTCTGTGAATCCACAGAAAACATGAAAGCCTATGCTGTGGGTGGTCACAGGCACTTGCCGGAAATTCGCCAGGGCCTGCAAGCGGCTGCTGGTATGCCGGTCGGGCTAACCTTCGTGCCACATCTGACGCCGATGATTCGAGGTATACACGCGACCTTGCACGCTACTGTGAAGGATCATTCGGTGGATCTGCAGTCCTTGTTTGAGAATCGTTATTGCAATGAACCCTTTGTGGATGTGATGCCGGCTGGAAGTCATCCGGAAACGCGCAGCGTGCGCGGCGCCAACGTATGCCGAATTGCTGTGCACCGGCCGCAGGGTGGAGACCAGGTTGTCGTGCTGTCGGTTATCGATAACCTGGTGAAAGGAGCTTCTGGTCAAGCAGTACAGAATATGAATATCGCCTTTGGTCTCGACGAAACGATGGGCTTGTCTCATCCAGCGCTTATGCCTTGATGCGCTTTTTCAATCGGCATCGACCGATGCGTGATCACAGTATCGTACTGATGCCGCGGCAGTCGAAACTGATGGGCGTATTTAAATTCTGTGTCCTTTTGCTTCTGGTTCTGTCTATCCCGGCGACCTATTGGTACGCACGGCAAGCAGGTCAATGGTCGCAGGCCGATGTGGTTCAGGAACGTGACGGCCTGCTGGTTCAGCGCGAAGAAATAGTGCGAGAGCTGAATGCGTCGCGGCAGCATGCGCAGCAACTGCAGGTTGATTTGCTGGTCGCAGTCGAATCTGGCGCAGAGAACCGAGGCATGGTTCAGGAGCTAGAGCAGCAGCTGTTCCATCTCCAGCAGGACCTTGCCCAGTATAAAGGTGCTCTGGTGCCCAATGCGGCCTCACCGGGGGTTCGTATTCAGGCGTTTGAATTGCAGGCGACAGATGATCCCGGTCGTTTCCGATACAAGATAATGGTCAGTCGGGTAGGTGATGAAGAGGATACGTTCAAGGCTCGGCTGGTCATGCAGGTCCACGGGCGGCAGAATGGCACAGAAATCAGCCTGCCTCTCGCAGAGCTGACGGATGCTGATGATGACGATGGTATTTTGCTGGATTTCCGTTACTTCCAAGTTGTGCCTGCCGGCAGTGAAAACGCGGAGATGCGCCTGCCTGAGGGCTTTGAGCCGATGCGAGTAGAGTTGCAGGCGCTACAGAACGGCTCGACCGTGGTCGAGCGTACATTCGAATGGACAGCCACAGGAGCGAAACCCTGATGTGGGGCGCAGACAAGCATAAGAAAATGGACATTGGCAAATTTGGGGGTAAAACTACTATTGTGGCCCAGGATGCCGAGATACAAGGCAACATCAGTTTTACGGGTGTTCTTCAGGTCGACGGCCGAATCATTGGTAACATTGATGCCGAGCAGGGTCTGGTGCGAATAAGCGAACACGGGCGGGTCGAAGGTGTCATCCATGTTCCCAATGTGCTGATAAACGGAGAAGTGACCGGGGACGTGCACGCCAACGAGCATCTGGAGCTTGATGCGAAAGCGCGGATCTGCGGTGACCTGTATTACCAGGTCATCGAAATGGTCATGGGTGCACAGATTAGCGGTACGCTTAACCATATGAATGAAACAGCATCGGTGACTCCGATCGCGCGAATCACCGCTCGCTCCAATCCTGATGAATAGTTGACCAAAAGAGTCGGGAAAAGGATAATGCTTAACTTGTTGTGCTGTTGCACCTGTCGCTGGAGGTTATATGTCGACTGCTGAGATTTTTATCCCTTCCCCCATGTTGTTCAGTGACACTGCGGTGTCCAAGGTACGAGCGCTGATCGACGAGGAAGGAAATGAGCGGCTAAGCCTGCGAGTATTCGTTACGGGCGGAGGTTGCTCTGGTTTTCAGTATGGCTTCACCTTTGATGATGAGCTAGCCGAAGACGACACTATTGTCGAGCGTGAGGGTGTGAAGCTGGTCGTTGATCCGATGAGCTTTCAGTATCTTGCAGGTTCAGAAGTCGACTATCAGGAAGGTCTGGAAGGTTCACGCTTTGTAATCAACAATCCTAATGCTGCAACCACCTGTGGTTGTGGGTCGTCCTTCTCGATTTGATCCGCGGGCGTTAATTCAGGCAGGGTAAAGTGCACCGAGTATTCTCGGCCCGCTAGCGCCGGTCACTGCCGGCAGATTACCCGGCTGGGATTCCTTGTGGCGCCAAGCCAGCCATGCAAAAGCGATGGCTTCCATCCAGTCTGGATCGACTCCAAGAGAAGCGGTAGTCTTTACTTGCATGCCGTCACCAAGCAGTGATTGCAGGCGCTCAAGCAGTAGTCCATTTCTTGCGCCGCCTCCGCACACCGTCACATTTCGAGTGAGAGGTGCGCTGCGCTGCACATCCATGGCTATCGTGTATGCGGTCAACTCCAGCAGTGTGGCCTGGATGTCTTCGTTGCGAGGTGGCTCCCCTGAGATCTGGGCAAGCTTTTGAGCAAGCCAGTTTGGATTGAAGTGCTCTCGACCAGTACTTTTTGGGCCCAAGCGATAAAAGTATTGATCGCTGAGCATCAACTCCAGTAGTGCAGGGGAGCAGATGCCCGTGCGCGCCCATGCGCCGCCATCATCATATGATTTTGATTGGTGCAGCTGAATCCAGTGGTCCATCAGCACATTACCCGGCCCGCTATCGAACCCGACAGCCGGCTGGTCCCGCTCCAGCACGGTCAAGTTGGCGAAACCACCTACATTCACCAGTGTTCTGGTTTGCTCCGGCGAACGCAGTAACCATTCATGGAACGCGGGCACCAAAGGGGCGCCCTCTCCTCCGGCAGCTAGGTCTCTGCCGCGAAAGTCAGACACTACGCTGATATGGGTCAGTTCAGCCAGTAGATCGGGAGCTCCAATCTGGCAGCTGAATCCTAGCTCGGGGTGATGACGTATCGTTTGCCCGTGGCTACCGATAGCTGTTATTTGACCTGATTGCAGTTGGTTTTTTTCCAGCAGTGCATGCACGCCCTGTGCAGCCAGGCGAGCCCAGGCTTGTCCGGCGATGCCAGAGCGGCGGATCTCATCCATGCCGGGAGAGCAGAGGCTAAGCAGTTGTTCGTGTAATGTATTGGGGATGGGCATGCAGCAGGCGTCTATCAATACCGCCTGTCGGGGTGAGGAAAAAGCAACGAGTGCTACGTCGATACCATCCAGGCTGGTGCCTGACATGATACCGACATACAGGTTTTCCAATCAGGGCTCCAGCAATGCCAGCTGGCTAGCGCTTTGTTGGTCCAGGCTGACCATCATTTTGTTGCTGATGGCCATGAACGCTGTCCGCTCGGCTTTTGGTACGGGATCGGACACAGGCAGTTCAATACCCAAGGGATCTACGTGGCGACCATTGACTTGAAACTCATAGTGCAGGTGAGGACCTGTAGCCAGCCCCGTCATGCCTACATACCCGATAATCTGACCCTGTGTAACGTTGCTCCCAGCACGAAGACCGTTCGCGAAGCGACTCATGTGAGCGTACAGCGTTTTATATTTCTGGCCATGTTGCACGACAATGGCATTGCCGTAACCGCCCTTGCGTCCAAAATGCACAATACGCCCGTCTCCGGTCGCTTTGATGGGGGTGCCGGTGGAGGCGGCGTAGTCGACGCCGTTATGGGCGCGAATTTTGTTCAAGACCGGATGGCGGCGATTGGGATTAAAGCGTGAGCTGATGCGGGCAAACTCCACTGGCGTGCGGATAAATGCCTTGCGCAAACTGGTCCCATCTGCGCGGTAGTAACTGCTGTATCCGTTCTTGTCAGTGTAGCGAACCGCAGTAAAGGTCTTACCTTTATTGGTGAATCGCGCAGCGAGAATATTTTTGGTGCCCACGGGTTTGTCGCCAACATGCAGTTCTTCGTACATCACCTCAAAATTATCGTTCTCGCGGATGTCCCGAGCGAAATCGACGTCATAGCCGAAGATGTTGGCCATCTCCATGGTGAGTCCATGAGACATGCCGGCTTGTTGTGCTGCAAGGAAAAGTGAACTGCGGATATCACCTCGGGCAAAACGGCTGCGTACTTCGGGCTCAATAAGGACCTTGCTGAACACGTAACCGGTATCGGACCGCTCGACTTTCATCGTTTCCAGGTCGCTCACTTTCGAGCGCATTACCTGCAGGTCTCCGGCATTGTCCAGCTTGAACTCAAGCACCTGACCAACCTTGAGGCGGGTAAATCGCTTTGCCTCTTTGCTACTGTTAATCACATTATGCAAGGTACTTGCACCAAGCCCGACTTCGTTGAAGAGAACAGACAGTGTATCGCCACTTTCAACGGTTACTGCCTGCCAGGCGGCAGGCTTGGTCGGCGCTTTCGTCTCGGATAGGACCATCATGGGGGTGTTGTCTGGCACATCCGAAGCACTGGCTTGGCCGTTGATAGCACTTTGCGAGCCGCTCATCGGTTGTTTTGACGAAAATGTGACCGTTTCCTCGATCAGGGCATCCAATTCTTCAGATAAAACATTTGACTCTGTTGATTCGCCGATGTGGCCTGTTTGCAAGTCGAGTGGAATGAATGTTTTGCGAGCTTCGACGTCAGTAGTGGGGATAACGAGCAGAAAGATGCTCAGCGCAGCTGCTATACCGCTAGCGGCCACTAGGTGGCTTTTGGGGTACAGCGGCGATTTTGTCTTGTGGAAAGCCATAAGCGCTCTTGTCGTTGATTCTGAGTAATGTGTAATATCTTGCTAAATTATAACTGAAATTGCTTCGTGGCAACCTTTCTGGCGTGCCACCCGTCAGTTTTCCAGCGCCACTAACGTGCGTTGTCCTGCAATCATACCCCTTTCGAACTTGTAATTGATCATCAATGTTGTATGTTTGGCTGCCTTTTTTGCCAACTCAACTACAGGATTTGCAGATTTATGAAGCCGGTCGACGAGCAGTTAGCGTTAATCAAGCGCGGCGCAGACGAGATTCTGGTCGAGAGCGAGCTGAGAGCTAAGCTTGAGCGCGGCGTTCCGTTGAGAATCAAGGCTGGCTTCGATCCCACTGCACCAGACCTGCACCTGGGCCATACCGTCCTTATCAACAAGCTTCGGCAGTTTCAGGAACTGGGTCATGAGGTTCTTTTTCTGATTGGAGATTTCACTGGAATGATCGGTGATCCGTCAGGAAAGAATGTGACCAGGTTACCGCTTACCCGTGAGCAGGTAATGATCAACGCTGATACCTATAAAGAGCAGGTATTCAAGATACTGGATCCCGCGCTTACTCAAGTCATGTTCAATTCGACTTGGATGGACAAGATGAGTTCTGCGGATATGATTCAGCTGGCTGGTAAATACACGGTTGCTCGCATGCTTGAGCGTGATGACTTTGATAAGCGCTACAAGTCTGGTCAGTCGATCGCAATCCATGAGTTTCTGTATCCGCTGGTTCAGGGCTATGACTCGGTCGCGATGCAGGCGGATGTGGAACTGGGAGGGACAGATCAGAAGTTCAATCTGCTCATGGGACGCGAGTTGCAGCGTCAGTTTGGGCAAGAGCCGCAGGTGATTTTGACTATGCCATTGCTGGAAGGGCTTGATGGCGTGAAGAAGATGTCCAAGTCGCTTGGCAATTACGTGGGCATCAATGATGCGCCCGGGGAAATGTATAACAAGATTGTTTCGATGCCCGACACTTTGATGTGGCGCTATTTTGAGCTCCTCAGCTTTCGTAGCATGGAAGAAATTGCTCAGTTGCGCGCGGATGTCGCGGGCGGAGCGAATCCGAGGGACGTGAAAATACAGCTGGCTGAAGAGTTGGTTACGCGCTTCCATGGTGTCGAAGCGGCTGCAAACGCGCACCGCTCTGCAGGTAATCGTCTAAAGGAGGGTGAGCTCCCTGAAGATTTGCCCAGCGTGTTGCTAGAAGCGGATGAGGCCATGCCTGTAGCTGCGGTACTGAACCGTGCAGGCATGGCGAAGAACGCTGCGGCCATCAGGGATCTTCTAAATGCCGGATCTGTAAAGGTAGACGGCGTCGTTGTTGATCGCGATTTTGTCTTCTCTCTGGACCACGATTACGTGTGCCAGGCGGGCAAGAAGAGGTTTGCACGAATTCGTATCGAAAAGCCTTGACGGCAAAACCTCAGCCCCTATAATGCGCGTCTGCCCAGAGGGGGCGCTTTGTATAAAGCGTTTTACAATCAATGAGTTAGCGATAATTCAGGGGTTGACAGGGCAGGCAGAGCAGGTA
>NZ_JBLIAB010000010.1:0-78767 GCF_047631575.1 Halopseudomonas sp.
AATGGGTATTGGTGCTTGTGGTGGCTTTGCTGGTTCTGGGTCCCCAGCGCGCGCTGGTGATCATCAATATGGTCGGTCTGATGATGGGCAAGGCGAAAGTTGCTATGGCTCAGGTGCAGGAGCAGGTGCGCAGGGAGTTGCCTGGTGAAGAGTTTGAAGTCTTGCAACAGCAGGTCCAGGAATTGCGACGCAGTAATGTGAAGCGCAAGGTCAGCAAAGTGTTGGAGTTGGAGGAAAAAAAGGGCTGACAGATTATGTGTCAGCCCTTTCGGTTACCGCAACAACGTTAAGACCCTTCTGTTCAAGGTGCGCAAGGAGGCATGAATCCGCGAGGGGTTTGTCCCTGAGCGACTGGTCCGTTCACTGTGAACTGGCAACCGAATTGGGGGCTCGCAACAGTTGTGGGAGTGAGGAAATCATCGCCAGCTGGCTTCATACCGGTTTGTTCCCACGTGATCATTGCATCCAGTGTATTTGCAAACTCGGCTGCTGTGAAATCGCAATGCCCTGGAGCTCGAACTGCACGTTGTACAACTTGATCACCGAAACCGTTATCTATCATTCGACGCTTGTAGATCTGTTCCATGCTAATGGGCACGAACAAATCGCCCAGCGTATGCACTGTGACCACGGGTATGGCTTTGTAGAGATTACCATTCACTTTCGGGATGAAGCGCAGGCCATCATCGCGAAGCCCGTTGGCGCTAGCGTTGGGGGTGATCTGGAATATTGTATTGTTAAACGTCACTTCTGCCTGGGTCAGCGGCTGATCTGGCAGACTAGCGAAACGATAAACAGTATTCCGGGTGTCAACAACATTTCTATTAAGGATGCCTGTGACAGTGCCGTCGGTTGCCGCAAAGCTCTGAAGCAAGCCCTGGAATCCACCGAAGGAAATTTCATAAATTGGACGTTCGCCACCACTTAGATTCTGTAGCGAGTTATAGAAGTCAATACCAGTCTCTGTGAGGCCGCTCCGGCCTCTTCTAGCTGGATCTGAATAATCAACCCACAGCGCTTGCTGTGCTGCGGTCAGTTTGGCTGGTACATCTGTGATTGGGTAGCTGTTGGCCGGCACACCACCGAACTCAAACAGGGACAAGTTGTACGCGCCAAAGTAGTCAAACAATGCTGTATCGCCCAATACTCCGCACATCGGCGCGGCGCCATCGTAGGGAACGAAATTGTTTGCGGTTTGCTGTGTCTCTAGCTCGATTGCTGCGGCTGTTACGTGTCCGCCCATGGAAACGCCGGTGATATAGCGTTTGGTGGGTGTGGGCAGTGAGCGGCCGTTTTGGGTTGCAATATCGTTAAATGCTAGAGCCAGTGCGTTGGTATCTTCCACTCCAGCTCTAACATCGTAGAAGGTGGTGCTGTAGGACGAGGCAGCCCAAGCATAACCCTCATCCAAAAGGTATTGTCGCATCGGGGCGCTGTCTACGGTCAGTGCGCTGCCCTCACCGCGGAAACCATGGGCGTACATGACCAGCATGCCGTTCCAGTTGGCTGGTACTTCTATGCGATATCTCGCACCATCCAATACACCAAACCAACGGCTACTATCTTCAAAACCGGCCAGACCAGTAGTGCTGAAAGCTTGATCTGAGCTGATGGCTTGTGGATCCATCGAGTTAAAAAAACCAGCTGCGACTCGTTTCTGCTGGGGAGTCTGAGGTTCGATATCACTGCTACCACCACCACCGCCGCCCAAACACCCGGACAATGCAAGGGTACTGATGACCATGCCCAGATAGGCGGTTTTTTTCAACGTGTTCATTTTTTTATTCTCCTGACGAGCAAGGCCAAAAATTATTGTTGTGGAGTCGTGCTTTAGAACTGGCTTCGCTCGCTAGAGTAAAGCCTCAAACGGCGATGAGAGCAAGCCGTTTGCAGAAACGTGTCGGCTCGTTTGTTATTGTAGATGCCTAGGCATTACCCTCATTGATTAGCGTTTCAGAGGCCTCACCCGTATGGGTGTGCAGGCAGATAAGGCAAATTGCAATTCTGCATGTATTTATTTGGGGTTACGGTGAAAAATGGGGCATTAACCCGTTCAGGGGGTTGTCGCCGGATGGCAATTTCGTGACAATCGGGCTGCCTGTTTTGCTCGTTACAGACTAATAACAATAAATTTGCAAAGAAAGGTCGGTATATTAAGTGTCGGCCTTGGCTATTGATCAAGCCTACTGTCTTTGCCTGGAGACCGCATGCCCCTGTACGCCCGATTCCCCCTGGATGCTGCTTTTCGATTGGTCGTGATCGCACTGTTAGCCGTCACTGCAGTCTTGCTTGGGCGATTGACCTGGACTGTGGTCGAGCCGAACAGTATTTTGCCCGCCCCTGCGAGCGTCACCCTTTCTCTTGTTGACGGCTCTGATGTGGGGGCCGCCCGCGGATTTTCAGAGTTGGCAGCACTTTCGGTATTCGGCAGCGCCGCAGTGCAGCCCCGCAATGCGGCGATTAACGCACCTGACACTTCTTTGAAATGGGTGCTAAAAGGGGTGCTCACCGACCCTGATTCATCTCGCAGCTCTGCCATTTTGGCACCCCAGGGCCAGCCAGAAAAAGCGTATCGCGTAGGCGCGAGTTTGCCTGGCAACGTGAAGCTGGAACAGGTGCTAGCCGACCGGGTGATCCTGGCACGCGACGGCAAACTGGAAACGCTCAGATTGATCCGCTCCAGTCTCGGGTCTGTCGCTCCCCCTGCCAGGCGTATAGCGGCACTGCCGCAGGTCGACTCGAATCTATCGATAGCTGCCGACGGTGGCGTTGCGCGCATTGATCGCGAGGCATGGATGAGTGACCCGCAGCGTTTCATGGAAGTCGTCAGCGCGACCCCGGTCCTTATAGACGGTGCGATGTACGGACTGGAAGTCAGTCCCGCGCGCAATGCCAGAGAATTCGAAGCTGCAGGCCTGATGCCGGGGGACGTGGTGACCGCTGTAGAAGGCACCCCCGTCGCCGAGATCAACGATTACCGTGACATTCTTCAGGAGTTGACTGGCAGCACCGTCAGCCTGTCGCTTGATCGCAACGGTGAACCCATGACCATAACAATTACGATGGATTGAAACACGATGCCGATGTTGTCCCGTATTGCCCGTTTTGCTGTGCCTCTGGCACTGGGTTTGAGTCTGCTAAGTGCTGCAGTTCATGCGCAGACCGTCAATTTCTCCGGTGATCCCGATGAAGAGTTGGTGCTCAATCTGCGTGATGCAGAGATCAATGGCCTGATCGAAATCGTTAGCCAGGAGACCGGCATCAATTTTATCGTCGACCCGCGGGTGAGAGGGCAAGTTAATGTGGTTTCAGGTCAGCCGATCAAGCGCGGTGAGCTGTACAACCTGTTTCTTGGGGTGTTGAAGACCTACGGGTTTGCTGCAGTTACCGGCGCGGATGGCGTGGTGCGGATCCTGCCTGAAGTTCAGGCCAAGGAAAACGAAGTGTCCAACCTGCAGCCTGGGAGTAGAGGCGACGAGATCATTACCCACGTCATCAGTGTAAAGCACATCAATGCCGGCCAGCTGGTACGTATTTTGCGCCCGTTGGTACCCAAGGGTGGACATCTGGCAGCGGCTGCCGAGTCAAACAGTCTGGTTATTGCCGATACCGCAGCGAATGTGCGGCGGATTCAAGGGCTGATCGAACGGATCGACCTGGAGTCGATGGAAGATTTCGAGATAGTTGCGCTGGAACACGCTTCGGCTAGCGATGTTGTTCGCGTGCTGCAGACGCTGGATACGCCGACGCCGGGTGAAGACTTTACCAAGCGCCCCGGCATCATCGCCGATCAGCGTACCAATACGGTTATCCTGCGTGGCGATCCGGAAAGTCGCTCCTCGCTCCGCGATATCATCAAACGCCTGGATATGCCCGCCGAAGATGGCGCCACTCAGGTCCATTATCTGCGGTATGCCAAGGCCGAAGAGGTGGCCGAGGTGTTACGCGGTATCGTCGAGGGGCGGCTTGACTCAGGCGCGGGCTCAGCAGGCATACAGTCAAGCGCTGGCGCAGCCGGGGGTAGTTCGAGCAGTCAGCAATCGAGCATTCAAGTGCAAGCCCATGAGAGCACCAACTCGGTGGTGATTTACGGGCCTGCCGAGCTTTCGCGTGAAATGGCCTCTATTATTCGCCAACTTGATATACGACGTGCTCAGGTGTTGGTTGAGGCGGTTATTGCAGAGGTGTCCTACGATCGTGCCAAGGAACTTGGGGTGCAATGGGGCATCGGCAGTGAGAACGGTGGAATCGGGATCGTCAACTTCAATCGAGGGGCCAGCGGCGGCATTGTTAACGTGGCTAGCGCGGCCAGTGCCTTTGCTGACGGCAGCGTTACCGCGCCACCATCGTTGGGTAATGGTCTCAGTCTGGGTGGTTTCGGTAATATCGGCAGTGCGCAGATTGCATTGTTGGTCAGTGCGCTGCAGGGCGATAGCTCAAGCAATATACTCTCTACGCCTAGCTTGATGACGCTAGACAATGAAGAAGCTGAGATTGTCGTAGGCCAGAACGTTCCTTTCCTTGTTGGTCGCTCGATCGAGGAGTCCGGGCAGGCCTTTGACACTATCGAAAGACAGGATGTGGGTATAAAGCTGCGGATCACTCCGCAGATAAACGAAGGCAGCGCAGTGCGTCTTGAGATCGAGCAAGAAGTGTCGCAGATCGCCGAAGGCGCTACGAATGCGGCGGATATCATTACCAACAAGCGCAGTCTGAAAACCACTGTCATGGTCGATGACAACCAGTTGATTGTGCTGGGCGGTCTGATCGACGATCAGTTGGTCGAGACCCGGGACAAGGTACCAGGCCTCGGTGATATCCCTTTCCTCGGCGCGCTATTTCGTTACGATACGGCGCGTACGGAAAAACGCAATCTGATGGTTTTTCTGCGCCCGGTCATCATTCGTGACGCGGCAACGGCGGCCGATATGACCCAATCGAAATACACCTACATCCGCGACCGCCAGTTAGAGGCGCAAAATCGAGGTGACGGTTTGCTACCCGGGGGACGTCCGATTCTTCCCGATTGGAATTATCTGCTCAGCCTGCCGCCGCCGTTCGAGAACGCGATTAACGGCGCTGCGCCACCCCCGGTAAGCATGAGTATTCCCCAGCCACCTACAACCAGCCAATAGGGATGCAGCGATGAGCGATACTGACATTGCCGCGCTGGTTCCTGAGCCTGGCGTTCAAGCCGAGACCGGTTATCGATTCGCCCGGCGTTTTGGCGTGCTATCAGGTCAGGTGCAGGATGGTCAACTCGATGTGTTCGTGCGCGCCGATTGCGACCCCCAGGCGCTGCTGGAACTGCGCCGGCGAGTGGGTCATCCGCTCAAGCCTCAAGTGCTGGACGATGATGCCTTTGCCGCCCGTTTGCGTGATCGCTATGAGCGTTCGGCAAATGACGCCATGCAGTTCGTCGAAGGGCTGAGCGAGGACGCCGACCTTATGTCGGTTGCCCAGTCGTTGTCCGAGCCGGAAGATCTGCTTGAATCTCAGGATGAGGCGCCGATCATTCGGCTGATCAACGCGCTGCTTTCGGAGGCGGTAAAGGAAAACGCATCGGACATCCACATCGAACCCTTTGAAAACAGGCTTTCCATCCGCTTGCGCGTGGACGGCGTATTGCGTGAAATTCTCGAGCCGCCACGGGCATTAGCCCCGGTCATTGTTTCGCGAATCAAGGTCATGGCCAAGCTCGATATAGCTGAAAAACGTCTACCGCAGGACGGTCGTATTGGCTTGCGTCTGGTTGGACGTGCGGTGGACGTGCGTGTTTCAACGCTGCCTTCTGGGCATGGCGAGCGGGTTGTGTTGCGTCTTCTGGACAAGCAGGCTGGTCGTCTGGAGCTCCGGCAATTGGGTATGGGGGCCGATCACTACGATGCGATGGCGCGGATTATCGCCCGGCCGCACGGTATTGTTCTGGTGACTGGCCCTACCGGCTCGGGCAAGACCACTACTCTGTATTCGGCGCTGATGCAGCTCAATGACCGAAGTCGCAATATTTTGACCGTCGAGGACCCTATCGAGTACTACCTGGATGGCATCGGCCAGACCCAGATCAATACCAAGGTCGACATGACTTTTGCACGTGGTTTGCGCGCTATTTTGCGTCAGGATCCTGATGTAGTGATGGTGGGTGAAATCCGCGATGTGGAAACAGTGCAGATTGCCATTCAGGCCAGTCTTACAGGCCATCTGGTCTTTTCAACCTTGCACACTAATACCGCGGCGGGTGCGATAACGCGTCTGCGCGACATGGGTGTCGAACCTTTTTTGCTTTCTTCGACTCTCAACGGTGTGCTGGCACAGCGTCTGGTGCGCACGCTCTGTACTGGTTGCCGTAAGCCCCATCAGGCTAATGCCAGTGAGTGCCGACTGATGGGGATTGATGAAAGTGAGGCGCCCCTGCTTTACAGCGCAGTGGGCTGCGATGAATGTAATAACAACGGTTACCGTGGCCGAACCGGCATCTATGAGTTGATTGAGGTGGACGAGACGCTGCGCGGCTTGATCCACGATGGGGCGAGTGAGCAGGCGATGATTCGTCATGCGCGCCTGGCGCAATCGGGTATCCGTCACGACGGTCTGCGCCGCGTGCTCGCCGGGCAGACCACGCTCGAAGAAGTGCTTCGCGTCACCCGGGAGGATTGACCGTGCCTGCCTTCGAATATGCAGCGGTAGACCCGGCCGGGCGCACGCGCAAGGGCGTAGAGGAAGGTGATTCCGCACGCCAGGTACGCAGCAGGCTGCGTGAGCAGGGCTTGATGCCGCTATCGGTTGATCAGGTGGCTGAACGCAAGTCGGTCATGCGCACACCGATGTTTCAGCGCGGTATCAAGCCGCTGGAGCTGGCCCTGGCCACGCGTCAGATGGCAACACTGGCAAGGGCGGGTATGCCAATCGAGGAAGTTCTGGGGACGGTTGCCCGTCAAAGCGAGACCCAACGGGTCAAGTCGACGCTGGCGGCGGTGCGCACCCGGGTGATGGAGGGCCTGCCGCTGGCACATGCATTAGGTGAGTTTCCGTCAGTTTTTCCAGCGATTTATCGCACTACGTTGTCCGCCGGTGAACAGGCCGGGCGCCTGGATCTTGTCCTTGAGCGTCTGGCTGATAATGTTGAAGCGCAAAATGCGATGCGCCAGAAGATCCAGCTTGCGATGTTCTATCCGGCCATCCTGACCGTTATTGCCCTTTTGGTCACCATTGCGCTACTCACCTACGTGGTGCCGGAGGTCGTTCAGGTATTTGCCGGCATGAATCAAGAGCTGCCGTGGCTTACCCGCGCACTGATTGCCACCAGCGATACCCTGCGAAACTGGGGCTTGTTGATGCTGGTCGTGATGGTCGGCGCGACTGTTGGGTTTAAACAGTTACTCAAGCGACCGTTGGCACGCTACCGCTGGGACGCGTGGCTCCTGCGCGTGCCGCTTCTCGGACGTCTGATTCGTGGTCTGAATACGGCTCGCTTCGCCCGAACCTTGAACATTCTCGCGTCAAGCGGCGTGCCTTTGCTTGACGCACTCAATATGAGTGCAAGCGTAGTAACCAACGTTCCCATGCGTGATGCCGTCAGCGATGCTGCCAAGCGAGTCCGCGAAGGCTCTGGCGTGGGTCATGCGCTGGAGCGCAGTGGCTACTTTCCGCCGATGACCCTGAGCCTGATCAAAAGCGGGGAGAGCAGCGGTACCCTCGACCAGATGCTAGACCGGGCGGCTGAAACCCAGGAGCGTGAACTCGAGGCGCGTATCGCTATCGTGATGGGTGTATTTGAGCCGCTACTGATTCTGGCGATGGGGGCTGTGGTGTTGATTATCGTACTCGCGATCCTGTTACCGATATTTGAACTCAACCAACTGGTGAATTGATTATGACCATGAGAAAACAACAGGCTGTTGATAACCAACGGGGTTTTACTCTGATCGAAGTAATGGTGGTGGTGGTGATTCTCGGAATTCTCGCTGCGGTCGTCGTGCCAAGAGTCATGGATCGTCCGGACCAGGCGCGTATTACCAAAGTGGAGAGCGACGTTCGGGCGCTGGAGAGTGCGTTGAACTTGTACCGGCTGGATAACTTCAATTATCCCACTACCGAGCAGGGCTTGATCGCTCTGGTGATACAGCCTACGGGTACCGATGCACCGCGTAACTACCGCTCGGGTGGCTACATCGATCGCTTGCAGAAAGATCCTTGGGATACTGATTACCAGTACTTGCGGCCCGGTCGTGACGGGCGCGATTACGACCTGTATAGCCTAGGCTCTGACGGACGTCCTGGTGGCGAAGGCTCCGCTGCGGATATCGGTAACTGGAATGTGGTACAGGATGGGCAACGCTGAAGATGTCATTGCTCGGCAACACTCCCCGTCATCGAGCACTATCAGGTTTTACCCTGATCGAGCTGCTGGTCGTGTTGGTGTTAGTGGGTATTGTGGCCAGTCTTGCCACCCTGTCGATTGGTGATGGTGCCGAGAGGCAGTTGCGTACCGATGCTCAACGTTTGGCCGGTGTCCTGCGTCTGGCCCGTGACGAGCTGTTGATCACGGGTTCAGCTGAGCGCGCTTTGGGCCTGCGCTCGGATAGCTACAGCTTTCTTGAATTGGTCATTCTTGACGATGCTACCCGTGAATGGCAGCCGTTGGTCGACCACCAATTAGGTGTCTGGCAGTTCGAGCCTGGATCGATCGAGCTTGCATTGGAGCAGGATGGCGAGCGCAAGCCGTTGCCGCAGACCGGCGGATGGGCGCCTCAGGTTCGTCTTGGCAATACCGGTGAAATGACGCCGGGCATCATTACCTTGAAAGTCCCCGGTAAGCCGTTACAACGGCATATCCGTATTGGCTTGGAAGGCAGTATCGAGGTGCTCGATGCATTCCCGGAATAAAGGTTTCACGTTATTGGAAGTGTTAGTTGCGATGACTATTCTCGCGGTAGCACTGGCCGCGTTGGTCAAGGGCGGATCAGACCATTCGCGCAATACGCTGTATCTTCAGGAGCGCACCTTGGCGCACTGGGCCGGCCAGAACTTACTGACTGAATATGAAGCCGGCATGCGACCGGTGGCAGAGGGCAATCGCAGTGGTGACACTCAGATGGGTCCGTTTCGTTACGGTTACCGAGTGGAGATAAGTAATTACACGCCACAGTCACCCATCCCGTTGCCGTCAGTCAAACGTGTAGACATTCGGCTCTGGTTGCTGGAGCAGGGCGAACAGGATCAACGTGCCTTTGTCAGCGGATTTATGTTGCCATGATTTATCAGGGCGGCGTCCGCGAGCGGGGCTTTACATTACTGGAAATGCTGATCGCAATGGCTGTGTTCGCGATTATGAGCGTGGTGGCCTACGGCGGTTTGCGTGCGGTACTGACGGCCGACCAGGTCACTCAGGTACACGCGCAACGACTGGCCGATCTACAAGTGACGCTCAGCGTTCTGGAGCGCGACTTGGCTCAGGTCGTCTCCGTTGCGGTGCGCGACGAATATGCTGACCGCCTGCCGTCTTTGCGGTTGCGCGCCGGCGGTGATGCAAAATTGTTGGAACTGGTTCGCGCCGGCGCCGGGGGCGATCAGCGACTGCGTCGCACCGCATGGTTGATCACCGATCGCGGGCTGGAGCGTCAGCTGTGGCCAGGAGTCGATATCGTTGATGCGGACAGTGCAAGAGTCCAGCCGTTCGGTGAACTGGTGGCCGAGGATGAGTTGCTGGGAACCGAAAGTGGTTTCGCTCTGGTTGTGCGGACCCAGGCTGGACTTGAGCGAATTGATACCTGGCCGGCGGCTGATGCTGATCCCACGACAGCACAACTGCCCCTTGCTGTTGAGATTGTGTTAGATCTACCGGGATATGGAATTATCCGCCGGATGATGACGGTGGGCTTGTGATAAATAAATATCGCAAGGCTCCAGCCAGACGGCAGAAGGGCGTCGCACTGCTCACTGCGCTTCTCGTAGTGGCGTTGGCGGTGACGGCTGCAGTGGCAATGGCGCTTCGCAGCCAAGTGGACATTCGCCGCACCAGTGCCGTGTTTGAACGAGACCAGTCTCGGCATATCGCCATTGGCGGCGAGAAGATGGTGCTGCAATTTCTTGAGCGTATAGATGGTCCGGATGATCTGCTCTGGGATACCTGTCGCTCACCGCCGCTGTCATTCTCGGTGGATGGCGTGAAGCTACAAGCAACCGTGGACAGTATGCAATGCCGCTATAACCTCAATGCCCTTGCCAGTGCCGAGGAGGCCGAGCAGGGTTATTTTGCGCGTCTGGTAGACCAAGTAGGGGCCGAGACTGGAGCAGCAATGCCTTCAGGTGCCCAGCTGGCTCTGGCGGTAACGGACTGGATGGATCCTGAGACTGATGACCCGGCCTATCGCGGAGCGGAACCCGCCCGAGTATCAGGTAATCGCGACATGCTGGTCGCCTCCGAGCTTAATTCCGTGCTGGGAATGACCAGTGAAGCCTGGCAAGCCTTGGCTCCCTATGTCGTTGCGTACCCGGGACGGAGCAGTCCGATTGACCTGAAGCGCAGTTCAGATTTGATCAAAGATATCTTTGCTGATCGCCCAGCGGGCGAGCAGTCACCCTGGTACATGCGACTGGAATTGGTTGCCGAATTTGGCCCGCGACGCTTTTATCAATGCTCGTTGATTGATGCAGCAAACGGCAAAGTGGTCCTCAGAGAACAAACGGCCTGCGAGCCCTGACGAGAACGGATCGAATCATGTTGATAGTGTTACTACCCGATGACCTTCAGGACGACAGCCTAGAGAGAGCCTCGCTGCATTGGTGGCGGCTTGAGCGCGACGGCAGCCCCCCTGAGCACGGACAGGATAATTTGCATGCGCTGAAACTGCGCTTTGCGGGTCAACGGTTGCGCGCCTTGGCGCCTGCCACAGCAGTCAGTCTGTATCGTCTGACGATGCCGGTGCGCGGTACGGCTTCAATACGTGCGGCGCTACCATTCGCCCTTGAAGACCAATTGAGTCAGGATCTCGAGTTATTGCATTGTGTGCCCGGTCCGCGTCGAAGTGATGGTCGTCTAGCCGCTGCTGTGGTGGAAACGGCCAGCATGGAGCGCTGGCAGGCGCTTTTTGCAGGGTGTCAGTGGCGTCTCGAGGCTCTTATTCCGTTGCCGGCGTTGCACGCTGGTGAGACGCCGGATCAGGGCTTGATGATTAGGCGCTCGCCGTGGCCCTGCGTCATTCCCCAGGCGCTCGTTACTGCCCGTGATGAAGAGCCGGTACTCATCGAGACCGGGATGCTCGGTCTCTGGCTCAAGCGGCGCCTAGGTACCTTGCCCGAGGATGATCGAATCATTCAGGCCAGCGGTTTCTCGCGTGATGAGCTGGATCTGGAGGCTGATTCTGCGGTGGATTTCACCCACGTCCCTACCACGGTCGATCTGCAGGGTGCTCTTGGCTATTGTTTGCAGCCCAGCCCACCGCTGAATCTGCTGGCGGGCGTTTTTGCTACCAGCTTAGTTGCACCGCCCTGGCGAAAAATGCGTCCGCCACTGATAGCGGCAAGTGTGCTTGTGGCGGTGCTGCTCGCCCAGTTCAGTTTTGAATGGCTGATACTGGCGCGTGAGCGGGACCAGCTAGTGGCGAGCATCGAGACGACATTTAACAACAGTCTGCCCAACAGTCGCATGGTGCAGCCAGTCACGCAGTTTCGTCAGGTGCTGGAGGGCAGTGCGCCGGGCAGTTCGGGGCAAGGCGGTGGCGAGCTGCTTTATGAAGCGCTGGGGGTCATCGCGCAAACCGATAGCGCTAGTATAAAACAGTTCAGGTCGACGCCCGCTGAAGTTGAAATCGAGCTCCAGCTCGCCTCCTTTGCCGAGCTGGAGACCCTGCGCGCCGGCTTGGCCGCGAAGCCGCAGCTGCAGGAGATTTTACAGGGCGCTGACTCTGGGGCTGAAGGTGTCACAGCGCGCTTGAAGATATCCAGGAGGGGATCATGAATCATTGGTGGGCCGGCCTGGCTCCGCGCGAACGTATCATTTTGATCATCGGACTCGCTGTCCTCGGGTTACTTGCGTTCTGGTTGCTGGTTGTCGAGCCAGTCGTCAATCAACGGACGGAACTGCGTCGGGAGGTGATGCAGTTGACGGCTGATCACACCTGGATGCAGCAAACTGCAGTCGAAGTGCGGCGCCGGGCCGGCATGCAACGGGACAATCAGCCTGGCGTAGCCAGTGCCGGTGGTTCTGTGCTGACGCTGATTGAGGTGTCCGCTAACGCCGCCGGCATAAAGGCGGCAATGGAGCGTGTGCAACCGGAGGGTAAGGGCGCGCGTCTTTGGTTTGACGCCATCGCATTCGACACTCTGGTTCGCTGGCTCGCAGAGCTGGAGCAGCGCCAGGGTCTCGTCGTCAGCCAGCTGGCTGTGGATGCGAGCGCTGAGCCGGGTATGGTGTCGGCTCGTGTCCTTGTGGAGCCGCGCTGATGTTGAAAAAAATGAACTGGAAGCGACTGGCGGTACTGGCTCTGGCGCTCTATCTGTTCAGTTTGGTTTGGAATCTGCCTGCCAGTTTTGTATGGAGCCGAGTGCAGGATCAATTACCAGCACAGGTCGAGCTGGTTGGGCTCACGGGTACACTCTGGTCGGGCCGGGTAAACCGAATGGCGGTCGAGGGTATTGATCAGGGCGCATTAACCTGGTCGTGGCGTCCTGCGGGACTATTGAGCGCCGCGATTGAACTCGACCTCGCCTGGATGCCGCGTAACGGTGATGTGCGCGCCACCCTGCAGGCGGGTGCGGGAATATTGACTCTTGAAAATGTGAGGGGCCATCTGGATGCGGCAGCCATGGCCTCGGTAAACAAGGCGCCATTCTTGCTCGAGGGTACCTGGCTGCTTGACGTCCCAGTGCTTGAGCTGCAAGACATGGAGCATGTAGTGCGGGCCGATGGTCGTTTAGTATGGGAGCGCGCTGCAGGTGGGCTGCCAACGGCGCTGGCACTAGG
Source organism: Halopseudomonas sp. (assembly GCF_047631575.1). Lineage (GTDB taxonomy): Bacteria > Pseudomonadota > Gammaproteobacteria > Pseudomonadales > Pseudomonadaceae > Halopseudomonas. The sequence continues at coordinate 12,965 of NZ_JBLIAB010000010.1, forward strand.
GGATTTGACTGCAGATCTGGATGAAAACGACGGATGGCTGCAGTTCACGTTTTCCGACCAAGGCGGTCCTCTGGGGCTGCAAGGCGGTGCTCGATGGCGGCCAGGTCAGGCCATGGTGCTTGACACGAGGTTGCAAGCGAGAGCAACCGCTGAGCCTGGTCTGGTCGGCGGCCTGACGTTGCTTGGCCAGCCTGCAAGCGATGGATGGATAACCTGGCAGGCGCGTTTGCAATGACGTACTCGGGTCCGCTTTCTCAGGAGAACCATTGATGCGTACTACCTTGTTGTTAATTCTATTCGCCGGCCTGGTGGGCTGCGCTGGCACTTCAACCAGAAGCCCCGGTGAAGATCCAGAATCAGTAGAAGTACGGGCCAGACTTAGTCTTAGCGGCTGTGAACCACAGTTGGCTGAGCAGATCTTGCGTCTTGATGACCCGGGACTTGAGCAGGAAGCGGCATTCCAGTGCCTGCAGCAAGGCCAATTGGCAACGGTTGAACGTCTGTTGTCAGGCTATCAGGAACGACACGATGCAGCGCCGAACGTAGACTACTCCGTGTATCTGCTGGCATTGACTGATTTCGTTCGCTTCGAGCTAGCCGAAGGTGATGCAGCCGAACAACTGAGAGCGGGTCGTCGGGCTCACGACGGATTGGTTGTTTTTGTTCGTTCGTACCCCGAGTCTGTCTACCGAACTGAAGTCGCGCCCCGCTTGAAAACGCTGCACGAGGGCATGGCGCGGGCAGAGTATCGTCTGGCGCTCGGAGATATTGAAAAAGGTCGGCGAGAAACAGGTGCGTCAAGATTGCGCTACGTTGCTCGGGAATATCCGCGCAGTGCGGCAGCTACTGATGCCAGGCGCTGGCTGGAACAGCGCTTGATGCCATAAGCGTTGATACGAGAAAAGAGATTATCACGCGCCCTCGGGTTGACATTGTGCACAATCGTTGGGCGCTGCGATTATTGAATCATCAGCGTGTCACGTAACCTACTGAATTAACGGGCTCAATCCTAAGCCCTTGATTTAATTGATTAAATAATTGGTCATTTTTTAACCATTCCGACTCTTGTCCGCATATTTCATGGCTCTTGCTACGTTTCAAACAACCTATCCACATAGTTGTCCACAGATATTGTGGATAGTTTTGTTTGCGATAGTCGCCTAGATTCCTTGGGGGACTTCTTCTCCACCCAGAGCTGATGTCAGGGCGGGGATGAACTCCGAAAGGCTCTTGGCCATGATCGTGAGAGTGGCATCCAGCTGACTAGCCATGTCATCGTTGCCCTGATCATCCGCCTCATCGGTAAGTAGGTCTTCGAAGCGAAGCCGTTTGACTGACAGCTTGTCGTCCAGACTGAATGCCAGCTTTTCCTGCCACTGCAGAGCCAGTTGGCTGACCTGTTTGCCAGCAGTGAGATGTTGCTGGATTTCATCACTGGCGAGATCCTGTCGTTTGCAGCGAATCACTCCGCCATCTTCACTGGTATCGCGGAGTTCGCATTCGTCGCCGACCACAAGGCCCTCAGGCGCCTGTCCAGTCTTCACCCATTCGGTCATGCAGGCACCCGGGGCGATCTTAACCGTCATTGGGCGCACAGGAAGGCTGCCGGCGCATTCGCGCAACAGGCTCAGCAGGTCTTCTGCGCGCTTCGCGCTGGAGGTGTCGATCGCAATCCAGCCCTCCAGCGGTGCTATGCAAGCAAGGGTCGTCTGAGTGCGCGTGAAAGCCCTTGGCAGGAGTGACATCACAATTTCATCTTTGAGGGTATCGCGTTCTTTTTTGTAGACCTTGCGTGAATCGCGCGCTTCGATCTCGTCCACTTTTTCGGAGAGGTTTTCGCGGATTACGCTGCCTGGCAGAATGCGCTCTTCCTTGCGCAAGGCAATAAGCCAATAACCTTCTGCAACTTGAACGATGTTTTCCGAGTGCTTGCCAAAAGGAGTGGTCCAGCCCAGCGTATGGGTTTCCTGACTGCCACAGGAGCGGGCGAGGCGCTGCTCAAGTGCGCTGATCAGTTCAGTTTCGTTGAAGGGAACGGTTTGGCTGAAACGGTAAAGCAATAGATTACGAAACCACATGATGTTGTCCTCGCACGTCTGGCGCAAAAGGGAGCAATAGTGCCTGAGCCAGGCGCCGTCGACCAGCAGATGGACGGTGATAAATAACATATTGAAAAAGGGGATAATTTTTTTTGAGAAAGGGGTTGCCAGCAGACAAAAAGCTGCCTAGAATGCGGCCCACTTCGAGAGCAAATGGGTGATTAGCTCAGCTGGGAGAGCATCTGCCTTACAAGCAGAGGGTCGGCGGTTCGATCCCGTCATCACCCACCACTCGAGGTAACGCGCAGTGGTAGTTCAGTTGGTTAGAATACCGGCCTGTCACGCCGGGGGTCGCGGGTTCGAGTCCCGTCCACTGCGCCATATTGTAGGTTGGAAGTCTAGGCTTCCACAGATAAAAAAAGCGACTTAGGTCGCTTTTTTTATGTCCACGATTTATCAATCATCCTTCTATGCTTTGTGCTTCGCTGTGCAGAACACGGGCCATTACAAGGTGCTTTTCAAGTCTGGGTAATGACTGCTCGGCGAAAAGACGGGCTTCTCCCAGGTTGCTATTGGCAGCACGGCAGAATGGGCCAAGCAGCGTTTGATGATCAGCGCTCTGATTGCTCGTGTAGGCATTACTGAAGGAGTCGCCGCCGAGTATTCGTAATAGCATTTGCTGCGCGGTCTATCAAATCGGCCGAGTCCGACACATTGAATTGACCGCTCTTCGTGAACTGGTTCAATTGGCGATTTAGGCTGTTGTGATCATCAATCATCCTTTCTGCGAATTCACGCACAGTTACTTCTACTGCGGCGCCTTCTGCGTTTATCAGCACTAATTCAGCCGTACCAATAATCGCGAGGTTCTTTTTCCTGGCTAGCTCCATGAACGCTGCAGCGATTATCCCGCTTGGGTTGTTGGGTTCCGTCAGTAGCCCCTCGCTGCTGGCTCTGCCACCCCCTTCAGTGGCCCCAGGAGTGCCTGTAGGGCCGGAAGTGCGTGTGGAGTCAGTCACCCATGCCGGGTCCGCTTAGTTCATCATCGGCCATCGCAGGGGATGCGCTGACACAAAGCTCCATGGCTAGCATGCTGGCCAGATTACGAGTCTTGTGCATGAGTCCTCACTTAAGGTCGTTGAGGTCAATGCCTTGAGTTAGTAAATGTCACGCAAAAAAAACGGGCAGCCATTGGATGCCCGTCTTAGTGAAACTGGCTGTATCAGTAGCCGGCTTCATTTTCCGAGTCAAGACCTACGTCCGGCTCGCCGGGCACGTCGCGATCGGTTCCGTCCGAGCCTGGGCGTGCTTCGATGCCAGTGCTGGTTTCGGTGCGGGCGCCCAGTTCGCTTGCATCCGGCGACTGATTGCGTGCGTCATGGTGCATCTGTTCTTCGTTCATGTCGTTCATGTGAGTCTTATCGCCCATGTCGTCCATGTCGCCGTGCATGTCTGCGATAACTAGTGGTGCAGTCAGACCCATTGCAAGAGATATAGCTGCTGTACCAATAATGTTGGAATATTTCATAGTATTTCCTTTTGTTGAATCTGTTGAATATGGATTCGACTGATAATTGTAAATCTAACAGGATATTCGTAAACTTTAAGCTACCGCTCAAGAATTTCTGAGCTGATCCTGTTCGACTATTACTGATCACATTTTCCTAAGCGTAGTTGCCATGATCTTTCTTTCAAGGCGCATTGTTAACAAGATATGTACCGGGCATGAATGGATTTACTCTACGAAGCTTTCATTATCTACTTCGGGGTCGATATCCGGGTTCTTGCCTTTGTCGGGCGCGCCGGGGACGGCACGATTGCCCATATTGGGCATCTCTTCGTCGGTGGCTTCATTACGCATGGACTGAACGTTGTTGTTGTTCATGCTGACGTCATGCTCACCGTCTGTTGTCATTTCGGACCCGCTCTCGGGCGAAGCGGTGTGGTCAGCGTGGCTTTCAGCAAAAGCCATGGACGAGCTCGCGGCCAAAGCGAATGACAATGCGGTGGTGTAAAAGATCTGTTGTAATTTCATATTAGTCACCTCGTTCTTACGGCTAGTAAGGATGCATTTTGTAGATTGCAGTAATGCCCTTATTATGAGTATAGCCAATCAAATTTGTATTAAACTCAAATTATATGAACTGCACTTTTTAAATTAGTTCCCATTTACTTTATAGGTGTGAAAATTGAATTTATAAACGATCCTTCAGTGGGTCGCGTATTAACCCAGTGTGCAGGAGGGAATAGCATTCTTGTGCGCAGCGAGCAAAATGTCGGTCCGCGGCAACTCACTATGCTGGATCATCAGGTCAAGTTGGACTCTGCTCACAAGCGCAGCCGAGTCCTTCAAATCCTTCGGAACCGGTTTCGGCAGATATGCTGTCGAGGCTAGATGTTGGGTCAGTCATGGGATGACTCCATGCGTAACATGAAGTAAATGACCCCGACCGCTACCGAATAATTCCCCGGGTCCGACGAACGGCTGCAGGCTGAAAAGGCTAAAACAGAGGGATAAACATAATCGAGCGCGTGATGGCCTTGGCGTGAAACGTATGTGCCGGTTTATCAAATAGGTAGTCAGGGGACTTAAGCGTTAGCTTGAACATGGTTTTTCAGCATGCCGCGGATATTCATGCCGGCCAAAGCCAGTTGTAAAAAGATCAGTGCATAGGCATCAGCGTACAAACCCCATACGATCCAGAGAATATTGCTGGTCATAAATACCCAGAAGCCTACTTCACGCCGACTTTTCAGTGTGGAGCCAACCAGCCATGCCGCTGCGACTGTGACAATCATGGCAGGCCACTGCACCCAATCAAGATATTCCATTCAATACATCCTCTGAAAGCCAACCTCTGACGTTTTCCGGCTCGCCGTACTGAATGGGTGAGTGCGGTAATGCGATTCCTTGGCATGTGCTTACCAGAATCCAGGTGGGTGACGCTTACCGGTGAGCTAGGCGAGATGCAGGCCGAACGCCTTGGTGAAAAAGGCCTTGAGTTGAGTATTGATTACCATGTTGTTGAGTGCTTCGGGCTGGGTTTCCTGCCGGTCCGTGGATTCGTCACGGCTGAACGTCATCTCATGGATGACAACCTGGTTTGCTGTGTCGGCAATGAGCTTGTAACTGCTAGGGGCTTCGTCTTGCGGATATTGTGCACTCAGAACCAATTCAGCATTCGCAAATTCGGTGACACTTGAACTGAGGGAAACCCACAGCCCATTCGCATGCGCACAGCGCGCCGCCTCCTCAAAAAGAGGTCTGGCCTTTTCGCTGAGTTTGAGTTCCAGGCTCATCACGGGTGAGTTGTTCCCCGCTGATATTTCTTCGTCGTGTGCGCTCATATGTTGGCTCCTGTGATCACACTGTAGACAGTGTGAAATTAAACGGCGCAAGTCAACGTTATCGGTCGGATTGGCGCCTTGGGCGCGGCTACTGAACTTTGCCCCTGTGCGGCTGGTTTGGTTACTTAAGCCCTGTTAAGCTCGGTTTTTACATTCAGCCCTGAAAGGGCGCATAAATGAGGTGAGCATGAAGCGAAATCTGCTGGCAGCCGGTGTTGCATTGAGTATCCTTGCTCTGGTCGGTTGCGATAAAGAACCAGAATTGTCCGATCCGATTCAACAGGCATCCTATGGCATTGGCTTCAACATGGGTGAAAGCCTGTTGAACGATGGCCTGAACGATATTGATCCCGATGCACTGGCCCTGGGCCTGAAAGATGCTCTGGCGGGGGAAGAGGGTCGACTGGGCGATGAGGAATTGACTGCCGCGTTCGAAGTATTGCAAACCCGAGCCCAAGAGCGCACTGCGAGTCTTGGCGCAGAAGCGCTTCAAGCAAACGAGAGTTTTCTTGAAGAAAATGGCCAGGTAGAAGGTGTTATCACTACTGACTCTGGTCTGCAGTATCAGGTGCTCGAAACGGGCGCTGGGGAAGTCACCCCGGGCCCTGATGATGTCGTGACTGTGCATTATGAGGGTAAGTTGTTGGATGGTACCGTATTTGACAGTTCCGTCAGTCGTGGCGAGCCAGTCGATCTACCGGTAAGCGGTGTGATCCCTGGTTGGGTTGAAATCCTGCAACTGATGCACGTGGGCGACAAGCTCAAGGTTACCATCCCAAGCGAATTGGCTTATGGCGAAGCCAGCCCGAGCCCAGTGATTCCGCCGAACTCCATTCTGGTATTTGAAATGGAGTTGCTGGGTATCCAGTCCGACGACGAATAAAAGCTCTGTAACGCTTGGCGGTTGTAACACGTGTACAAGGCCCGCGCGGTGCTCTTGGAGCCCGCGTGGAATTGCAGTGTTACTGTTATGCACATTATAGGGTAACACTCAAGACTTCCTGCCAGTCTTGCACTGTTTTTGGGCAAATAACTTAAGTCATTGATTTTATTGGCTTTATTTATTGGTCAAAAAACATTCACTTTCATGTCAGCCCCATTTTTACAGGGGCGGACGCTGTTTCCCAGTTGTTGTGCACAGAGTTATCCACAGATGCTGTGGGTAACTTTAAACCCCCATTCGTTGACTGGCAGCGTGATAACAGATCCTTCACGAGGGATGTGCTGTTTGGAGGTCAATGAGCGAGTGAGGGAGCAAGGATTGCGTCTTCAGAGCAGACAGTTTCACAGAATAGACTGAAGCCCCGGTATTTCTTGGCCTCATGTTTGGCGTGTGAGGCTTTTTCCGCGAGCTGGTCTGGATCAATGATGCCATGGCCGGTTGCGGGAAGGTGCAAGACCCCAATCGAGATGCTCATGAGGTCATGCTTACGCCAGAGGCCGTCACGGTCTGGTGCGCTGAAACCACCATCAGTTAGATGTTCTGGCCGGTAAAAGTGGCGTGACAAGCTCATAAAGCGCTGGTTTAGGCGGTAAAGGCGTTCTCGCCAGTCCGCGCTGCGAAGCACCAACATGAAATCATCCCCACCGATATGTCCGACGAAATCGCAGCGCGGATCGCAGATGTCACGTAGCACCTGCGCGAGCCCCAGCAAGACTGAGTCGCCCTTACCGTAGCCGAAGATGTCATTGAAGGGTTTAAAGCCATCCAGATCGACATAACACAAATGCGCGCTTTGTTGGTTATGCAACAGGCGCTCCAGACATTCATGAATTGGAACATTGCCAGGCAGCAGGGTCAGCGGATTAGCATGCCGGGCCTGACGAATCTTGAGTTCGGTGATCTGACGTAGTACGTCGATCACTCGTCCCAGGCCTAGATAGCGTCCGTTACTGACGATAATGAAATCCTCTTCCAGTCGCTGGCGCGCGCGGCTGGTCAGCAGGCGGCTGATGCGTTGCAGGCTCTGCTGGATGTCGACAACCAGGCACTCGTTATCCATTATCTGACTGATCGCCTTGCGACTCTGCAACTCTTTGGCAAAGGGTCGGAGCATTGTCTGGCTTAACCGGTGAAAGTGCACAGTCCCGATTGGACGGTCCTGGTCGTCGACTACCGCTAGGCTATTGAGGCTGGCCTGCTGATCGAAGCGGGCTAGCACGTTGCTGACTGTTTCATTATGGTGCACGCTTCCAACCTTGATCAGTAGGCTCTGCAAGCCGGGTTCGCTGGCAATGCGCTGATCACAGGGTTCAAGCTTCTCCAGAAGTGCTTTGTGGCAAGACGGGGGATGGGCTTCAGGTCGGCCAAGCAGGTAGCCTTGAATCCAATCTATGCCCATCTCCTGCAGTACCTCCAGCTCTTCGGGCAATTCGATTCCCTCAGCGATAATGTGAGCACTGGATGCTTTGGCCATATCTAGAATGGATCCGACGAACTCTCGTTTGACGCGGTCTAGATGGATTCCGTCAATGAAATGTCGATCTATCTTGACGAATTCAGGGTGCAGTTCAGACCATAAGCGCAGGCTCGAGTAGCCTGCTCCCAGATCATCTAGGGCAATAGAAAATCCCATGTCGCGATAGTGATGAAGTGCGCTGTAAAGCAATTCGAAGTTATCGATCGGGGCCTGTTCGGTTAATTCGATGACCACCTGCTGGGGAGACATGCCCACCGCTTCGAGCATGGCCAGCGTGCGGCCTGGATAGTGCTGGTTTTCGAGCAGACTTTCAGGCGATACGTTGAGAAACAGCCGGCCTGGGAGTTCCTGTTGACTGAAGCCTTCTACCGCCTTGTGCCGACAGAGCATTTCCAGCTCGGTCAGCATGCCGAATTGTCGCGCTGCGGCGAATAAAACCAGTGGTGAGTGCAGTGGACTATTGGAGGGGCCGCGACTAAGAGCCTCGTAACCGACAACGCGTCGTTCTACCATCGATACAATAGGTTGAAACAGTACCGTGACAAGGCCGCCGTGAATAATATCCGTGAGTTTTTCCAGCGTTTTCATCATGCACTCCGCGCAGCAATGTTCGGCTTTCTTGCGTCGGGCACGCACGCCTCATTGGGGCTTTACTGTGTGCGGGGGGTGTTACAGGGACGTTACGGCGCATGCGTTTGGAGCATGGATAGTCAAAAAAAATACGCTTCTGCCATTGAAGGCAGCAGCGTATTGGTCGGATCTTGAGGGCTTAGCCTTAGCTCGCGCGGGCCAGTTGATGCTGAAGTTGCAGCAGATCGATCAGAATCTTGCCAGTCTCCGACAGGAAAGGGTCTTCCTGCATGGAGTCTTCATCGACCCCAGCCATCGCAGGACTTATCTCGGTCAGGGGATCGTCTTTGTCCAGCTTGTCTAGGGGCTCTTCACCGCGCGCAGTGCGTCGCGTGTTCTCGAGTAGAAGCAGACTGGCATCGAAGGCATCCTGCTGGCCCCGGCGTTTTGCCTCGTTAAGGGGTAAGTACTTACGCTCTTCAACTGTGCGGTTCAAATCAAGCCTGGCAAGAGTGTAAGCAAATTCGGGATCCGAGGCTGCACGCACCTTATGACGCTCCGAGAGCTGGTTCATGAAGGGCGCCAGATGACCGTCGGCGTCATACTTGGCTGGAGCAATCGTATCCCAGGGGAGGGCACCGGGTAGATTGCTCTCACCGATATCAGTTGCTTCCAGTAGTGACGGATAGTGAATGTCAGGAACGACGCCGCGGTGCTGGGTGCTTTGTCCCGACACTCGATAGAATTTCGCCAAGGTCAGTTTCAATTCGCCGTGGTTGAGCGGCTGGATTGATTGAACTGTACCCTTGCCAAATGTGGGCTCGCCGATAATGAGCGCTCGACCATAGTCCTGCAGCGCGCCCGCCAGAATCTCTGATGCGGAGGCGGACAGGCGATTGACCAGCACGGCCATTGGCCCGGAGTAGGCTACACCGGTCTGCGGATCGTCTAATACCTGCACATCGCCTTGGGTGTCCCGTACGAGTACGGTAGGGCCCTGATCGATGAACAGGCCAGTGAGCTCGGTTGCTTCCTGTAGCGAACCACCGCCGTTGTTGCGCAGATCCAGAACAATGCCGTCGACTTTCTTCTCTTGCAGTTCGCTCAGCAGGCGGCGCACGTCACGGGTTGTACTGCGATAATCATCGTCGCCCCGACGGTATGCCTTGAAGTCAATATAGAAGCCGGGTACTTGAATAACCCCGATGCGCTGCGCATCATCGCCCACACCGAATTCCAGTACCGTGGATTTGGCGGCCTGGTCCTCCAGTTTGATTTCCTCGCGTACCAGAGAGACCTTGCGGGTTGACAGGTCAGTCGGCGGATTGCTCGCCGGAATAACTTCAAGACGAACGTCCGATCCTTTTGGTCCACGGATCAATTTGACTACTTCGCCTAGACGCCAGCCCACAACATCAACAATTTCGCCATTGCCTTGGCCTACGCCAATAATCCTGTCGGCCGGTGCCAGCTGTTGGCTCTTGGCAGCCGGGCCGGCGGGTACCAGGCGGGTAATCTTGGTGTATTCGTCGTCGCTTTGCAGCACCGCACCAATTCCCTGGAGCGATAAGCTCATATTGATGTCGAAATTCTCCGCGGTTTCCGGTGACATATATTGGGTGTGCGGATCGTAGACCTGAGCAAAGGCGTTGATATAGCTCTGGAAGACGTCTTCACTGCGGGTTTGCGACAGGCGAAGCTGTTGACCCTTATAGCGCTTGCCGAGCATTTCCTGAATGGTCTTCATGTCACGTCCGGCTATTTTCATCCGCAACACTTCATCTTTGATTTGCTTGCGCCAGAGTTGAACAAGATCGGCCTCGTCGGTTGACCAGGCCGCTTCTTCCCGATCAATCAGTATGTCCTGATCACTGGAAAAATCGAGGGTGGCTAGATCGCCTTCGATCAACCCCTGGGCATATTCGAGTCGTTCCTCAAGTCGTTCCATCTGACGCTTGTACATGGCAAAACCGACACTGAGATCGCCAGCCAGCAGCAAGTTATCCATGCTGTAGCGATATTCTTCAAATGCCTGTACGTCAGCGGCAGTGAACAAGCTACGTTGCGGGTCGAGGTTCTTCATGTAGGTATTAAAAATTGTCTCGGACAACGCATCGTCCAGGCGGACTTTGTTGTAATGATGTCGGCGCAGCAGTTCGACCGTGTTGAGACTGGCTAACATTTGCTCGCGAGTAGGTTGCAGACTGTCGAAGTCGATGGGGGTAGGTTGATCTGCCGCCAGAGCACCGAAGCCGATGGCAAACAGCGCAACGAAACAGGTTGAGCGCAGGAGATTGGATAATTTCATCAAGAGTTGTCGCTTCCGGGAGGAGAAAGAATTGAGCAATTGCAAGTTTAGTCTCGATAGGCGAGTCTTGGTTCCCATCTTTATTTAGTTGATATTTCACTATGGAGGCACTGTGAGAGGATTGCAAGCTGAGGGCGGCGCGCTTCAATGGCGCGAGCAGCCCGCTGTAGAGCTGACGACAGGACAAGTGCGGGTGGCTATCAAGGCTGCTGGGCTTAATCGAGCGGATTTGTTACAAAAAGGCGGCATGTACCCTCCTCCGGCTGGTGTGACGCCGGTATTGGGTCTGGAGTGTGCTGGTGAAGTCATTGAGGTCAGTGGATCCAGCCGTTGGCAAAAGGGTGATCGTGTCTGCGCGCTGCTTGCCGGCGGCGGAATGGCTGACGAGGTGGTGGTCGACGGGCGGCACCTGCTACCTGTTCCGGCTGGCTTGAGTTGGGCTGATGCTGCGGCGATTCCTGAAGTATTCAGTACCGCATGGCTCAATGTATTTGAGCTGGGTGCTGCCAAGCCAGGTGAAAAGGTACTGATTCATGCTGGTGCCAGCGGAGTCGGGACTGCCGCCGTCCAGCTGTGCAAAGCGTTTGGAAACCCGTGCTGGGTGACGCTGGGTAGTGAGGAAAAGCTGGAAGCGTGCAAGGCACTGGGTGCGACGGGGGGTGTTATTCGTCAAAACGGTATTGTTTCTCTGCAGTCCGAGGGGCCTTTTCAGGTTGCGCTTGATCCGGTGGGTGCCAACTACGCCAGCGATCATCTCGATTTGTTGGGTCTAGATGCACGTTGGGTGCTCATCGGTCTGATGGGCGGCCGTGAAGCCAAGCTGGATTTGGCGAAAATGTTGATGAAACGTATTACGTTGATCGGCTCAACACTGCGCACGCGAGATGCCGACTTTAAGGCGGGTCTGCTCGCGCGGATGGAAGAGCGCCTTTGGCCGCTGTTTGCCGAGGGCAAACTCAAGCCCATGGTTGCAAAGACCTTTGAATTTGATCAGGCAGAGAAGGCATTTGCCGAGCTTGCCGCCGATCAGATCGTCGGCAAAGTGATACTCGTCAGGGAGTAAAGCCTGGATTTGCACGGTACTCACACTGTCTGAAAAGCAATGGGTACCGTGCGCATGATGATGATTTCATATCAGTTGGGTGGCGTTAAAGAACTGCGTCAATACCCGTATCAGGTAATCGGTATCCCGGCTCCCGGCCATTTCCCGGATCGAATGCATGGCAAACGTTGGTACACCAATATCCACGGTACGCACGCCCAGCCTGCTTGCCGTAATTGGGCCGATTGTACTGCCACAGCCCATATCACTTCGCACCACGAAACTCTGAACGGGTACCTGAACCTGTGCGCACAGCTCGCGAAAGAACGAGGATGTCTCGCTGTTGGTCGCATAACGTTGGTTGCTGTTGATTTTGATGACCGGCCCCGCGTTCAGTTTTGGGCCGTGATTGCCATCATGTCGATCTGCAAAGTTGGGGTGTACGGCATGGGCGTTGTCTGCCGAAATCAGAATGGAACGCTGGATGCTACGTATGCGCTCGCGTTCATCAGGCAGGATGCGTTTGAGTACATCCTCTAGAAAGGGGCCGTCGGCGCCGCAGGCCGAACTCGAGCCTACTTCCTCATGGTCGGTACACACCAGTATGCAGGGTTGCCCGGCGTCACTGGCGAGCAAGGCGGTCAGGCCGGCATGGCAGGAAAGCAGGTTGTCCAGACGCGCCGAGCTGAAAAAATCATCTTCGAGCCCTAGGGTGCTGGGTGGCTGGGTGTCGTAGAAACTCAGCTCGTAGTCCAGTACTTGCTCCACCGAACAGTCGGCATGCTCGTGAATCAGTTGCGTGCGGAGGATATCGCGCAGATCGCGCTCAGGCTCCAGGCAGTGTGCCACGATCGGTGGTAGATCGGTCTGAGCATTGATGGACAGAGCATCATTGACACCCCGGTTCAGGTGGATCGCCAGGCTGGGGATCGTGGCTATTGGCCGGCGGAAATCGATCAGCCGGCTTTGCATGTCGCCATGGCTAGTACGAAAGGTGACGCGTCCTGCCAAGGACAGGTCTCGATCAAACCAGGGCGCAAACAGCGCTCCGCCGTAGACCTCTACACCGAGTTGCCAGAGCCCCTGTTGGTTTATTTCAGGTTGCGGCTTGACGCGAAGGCAGGGGCTGTCGGTATGTGCGCCGACCAGTCGCAGACCCTGTTCCAGGTTGCCCAGAGTGAAGGCGATCATTGATGATCCGTTGCGGGTTACCAGATAGCGTCCGCCCGGTTGCAGCTGCCAATCCGCCCGTTCATCAAGCTGTTCGAAGCCTGCTGCCACGAGTCTGTTAGCCATATTCAGGGTGGCATGAAAGGGTGTCGGAGACGTTTGGATGAACTTGGCGAGTTGGTGGTTGGTAGCGCTATGATTCATGCGTGTGCTCCTAAATGATATTTCCGCTCAAAAAGGAGCTGGACTGTCGAATGTCATTCGCTCACCCGTCACCGGGTGGCTGATCACTAACCGGGCAGAATGTAGGGCCAGACGGGGGCATGCTGCGAGCGCCTCTGGATGGGCGTACAGCTGGTCACCGAGGAGCGGGTGGCCGATAGACAGCATGTGAACGCGCAACTGATGCGAGCGGCCGGTAATGGGCGTCAGTTCGACCCGGCAATATGCCGGCTGCCGATCCACTACGCGCCATAAGGTTTGCGCGTGTTTACCCAGATCATGATCCACTACGTGCCGTGGTTTGGTTGGCGGATCATAACGCAGCGGGAGGTCGATGTGACCGTCGTCCGCGTCGGGCTGACCCCAGCAAAGAGCGACATACATCTTCTCGGTCTCGCGGTCGTGAAACTGACGCGACAGTTCGCGATGACTTTCGGCGTTACGGCCTAGTACCAGCAGGCCGGATGTCTCCCAGTCGAGGCGATGCACGATACGCGCCTCTGAATAGCCGTTGTCCTGCAGGCGGGTAATTAGACAGTCTTTATTGTCCTCGGCACGACCGGGCACCGAGAGCAACATAGAGGGTTTGCAGACAATCAGGAAGGCGGGGTCCGCATGCAGGATCGCGATATCGGTTAATGGCATCGGTTTACCGAAGTGTTTCCAGGCACCCGCCGAGGGTGCCTGGTGATGACTCAGAGGCGCTCGGGCAGCGTGATGTTTAGTTCCAGGATCGAACAGTCGTCCTGATTCTCCAGAGCAACGTGCACTTGATCACGGTCTATCTTCACGTATTTGCTGATCACGTCGATCAGTTCCTGCTGCAATTGCGGTAGGTAATCGGGCTGGGACCGTTGCCCCCGCTCGTGGGCAACAATTATTTGTAGTCGCTCCTTGGCCGTGGCCGCCGTACTAGGCGGCTTTTTGCGGTCGCGGAAATAATCGAAAATACTCATCCGCGACCTCCAAACAGGCGCTGTAGAAGGCTTTTCTTTTCCTCTTCGAGGAACCGGTGAGGGGTCTCTTCACCTAGCAGACGGGAGACTGCATCGCTGTAGGCTTGGCCTGCATCGCTCGTATCATCCATGATTACCGGTACGCCCTGGTTGGATGCTTTCAACACCGCCTGGGACTCGGGAATGACGCCCAGCAACGGGATCGAGAGGATGTCCTCGACGTCGGTTACTGAGAGCATTTCACCATTGGCCACTCGGGTCGGGTTGTAGCGGGTGAGCAACAGATGTTCGCGGATCTTTTCGCCGTTCTCGGCGCGGCGCGATTTACTTGCGAGCAGCCCGAGCATGCGGTCTGAATCGCGTACCGACGAGACCTCAGGATTGGTCACAACCACCGCTTCGTCGGCAAAATACATTGCCAGGTGGGCGCCTTTCTCGATACCTGCGGGTGAGTCGCAGACGATGTAGTCGAAGGTCTCTTTCAGCTCGTTAAGTACGCGCTCGACGCCTTCTTCAGTTAGCGCGTCCTTGTCGCGTGTCTGCGAGGCAGGCAGGATGAACAGCTTGTCGCACCGTTTGTCCTTGATCAGGGTCTGGTTGAGATTGGAGTCGCCGTTGATCAGGTTGACGAAATCATAAACCACGCGGCGCTCGCAACCCATTATCAGATCAAGGTTGCGCAAGCCGACGTCAAAATCGACGATAACGGTCTTGAATCCGCGAAGGGCAAGCCCGGTACCAATGGCGGCGCTGGTAGTTGTTTTGCCAACGCCGCCCTTACCTGAGGTGACGACAATTATCTTAGCCAAAATGACCTTCCTGTCCATTAGTTTGAGTGATCTGGATGCGCCGCGATGATGTTTCGCGAGAAGCCTTGTAGTGGCCCTAGGCTACGGTTTTCGGGCGTCCACCAATTGTTGCACAGTATCAATCATAGGGCTGTTATCTTCAAGCTGTCACCCTCCAGATAGACATGCACTGCGGTCTTCCAGAGCGCTTCCTTGCGAAGGTCTTCGGCCACCTTGTATTGGCCGGCGATGGATACCATTTCGGCTTCCAGCGACTGACAGAAAATCCGCGCATCAGTGTCGCCTCGCACGCCCGCCAGTGCGCGGCCTCGCAGAGGGCCGTAGACGTGAATATTGCCGTCGGCGAGCAATTCGGAGCCAGCGCTGACAGGCGCCATCACTATGAGATCGCCGCCCGGCGCATAGACCTGCTGTCCTGAGCGAATGGGTTGGGTAACAATCTTGTTCTGGCTCGGCGGCGACTGAGAGTCAGGCGCTGGCGCTGCTGAGCCTTGCTGCGCGGCGGGGGATATTTCGGCGCTCTTCGGTATGTCCACCGCCCGCTCTCTGCCACGGTTTGGTGGCATCAGTACCAGGCCGCTCTGCTGCGCCAACGGGCGAAAGTTCTCGCTGCCACGAAGTGCGACGGGTAGCAGCCCATGGTTCCGGCATATCTGCAGTAGCCCGGCCAGGGTGCTGACGTTCATGTGCGCGTCAAGCTTCTCCAGACTAAGTACTACGGGCGTATCACGGAACAGATTGGGTGCCTGGGCTGCTTTATCCCCAAGTTGTCGGGCAAAACGGCCGGTGTCCAAACGGACAACTTCGATTACCGTAACGGTCAGCATTCCCCCCTTCAAATTGAATACGGGTTCGTTATCCAGCAGGTCGAGATTGGTATCAGCAGTCATTTCAGATCCACGCAGCACAGTTTGTGGGCACACTTATATAGATTGACCGCGTTGATCGCAAGCTGCGCGCGGCTTGGGTAGAATGCATCTTTTAGCTAAATGGCGTTGCTTATGAGTGCTCCGGTTTTTCGTCCGGCCCTGTTGCATCCTCGATATTGGCCCCTCTGGTTCGGGTTGGGTGTGCTTTGGTTGGTGGTGCGTCTCCCGTACGCTGTCCTCATGGCTATGGGACGACTCCTCGGTAGGGGGATGTTTATATTCATGCCGGGTCGCCGTCGCGTTGCTGAGATTAATCTCGCGCTGTGTTTCCCACAATGGTCCGATGAGCGACGCGCGCAATTGCTGCGTGACAACTTCGAATCCAACGGTATTGCGCTGTTCGAAACAGCTATGGCGTGGTGGTGGCCTTCTGATCGATTGAGGCGGTTGGCACGAGTTGATGGTCTGGAGCACCTGCAACAAGCCGCTTCGGCGGGGCAGGGGGTGGTGTTGATATCATTGCATTTCACCACTCTGGAGCTGGGTGCAGCCTTGCTTGGGCAGCGAGTCACGATCGATGGCATGTATAGAGAGCATCGTAATCCGGTGTTTGATCTGGTGCAGCGTCGCGGTCGTGAGCGGCATAATGCTGATGCCAGGGCCATCGAACGTGAAGACGTCCGCGCGATGTTTAATTCCCTGCGTGCAGGCCGTGCAATCTGGTACGCGCCAGACCAGGATTACGGTCGTAAGGCGAGTGTTTTTGTACCGTTTTTTGGCGTAATGGCGGCCACAGTAACGGCGACCAGTACCTTTGCTCGCCTTGGTAAGGCTCAGGTCATTCCGTTTATCCAAACGCGGCTGCCGGATGGGCAAGGTTATCAGCTCACCGTGCATCCACCGCTTACAGATTTCCCCGTCGGCGATGAAGTGGCCGATGCGTTGCGGATCAATCAATGGATTGAGCAGGTGATTTTTGAACAGCCTGAGCAGTACATGTGGGTGCATAGACGCTTCAAGACGCGGCCCGAGGGGGAAGAGCGATACTATGCCCGGCGGCCCAAGCGCAAGCGCACGCCCAGGATACGTCCGTGAGCGATACGATTGAACCGGCGGAATGTGTGCCAGGCACCACCGGGCTGGTGCTTGCCGGCGGTGGTGCCCGCGCCGCTTATCAGGTTGGCGTCTTGCAGGCGATTGCAGAATTGCTGCCAGATAGCGCAGTCAATCCGTTCCCGGTGATCTGTGGAACGTCAGCCGGGGCTATCAATGCACTGGCCTTGGCGACCAATGCCAGCGACTTCAGTAACGGTATAGCGCGTCTGAGCTATGTCTGGTCGAATTTTCGTTGCAATCAGGTTTATCGTTCCGATTGGCCGGGGGTGGTAGCCCAAGCGCTTCGCTGGACTGGGGCCAACCTGTTCGGGATTGGTCGCAGTGTGCCAACTTCGCTATTGGATAATCGGCCCTTGCGGCATCTGTTGGAGAAGCATCTGCAGTTTGGCCGGATCGAGGGGGCCTTGAGTAAAGGCCATTTGCGAGCCGTCTCGTTGAGCGCTTTCGGTTACCAGTCAGCCCAATCCGTTAGCTTTTATCAGAGCCATGAGCGTATCAAGCCCTGGAGTCGCCATCGTCGGGTAGGCGTGCAGACGCAGCTGGGTATTGATCACATGATGGCTTCGGCTGCCATCCCACTGCTGTTCATGCCAGTCAAGTTGGGGCGCGAATGGTTCGGCGACGGTGCAGTTCGCCAGCGGGCGCCGATCAGTCCGGCACTGCATTTGGGCGCTGATCGGGTGTTGGTGATTGGCCTGTCGGATAATTTATACGATACGGTTAACATCGGACGAAGTGTCAGAAAAACGACCAGCGCGCTGCCGCCAACGCTGGCGCAAATGGGCGGTCATTTACTCAACAGCACCTTTGTCGACAACCTCGAGAGTGATCTGGAGCTGCTTGAGCGAATGAATCGATTGGCGCACCATATGCCTGAAGGCGCGCGTCAGCATGGCAAGGGCCTGTTGCCCGTGGATATCATGATCATTGCGCCAAGCGAGCCACTGGATCTGATTGCCGCGCGCCATCGCCGTTTGTTGCCTGCATCTCTGCGCACGTTTCTGCGTGGTAGCGGTGCAACCCGGGCGTCCGGGGGTAGTGTGCTGAGCTACCTGCTGTTCGAGGCGCAATACTGCCAAGAGCTGATTGCGCTTGGTTATCGTGATGCAACAGCCAAGCGAGAAGAGCTTCAACATTTTCTGGGATTGGTCTGTCCGCTCTAGCGATCAGCCAACCACCAGAACTCGGATCGCATCTAAGCGGATTTTGGCCTGATTCAGCAGCGACAGACCTTCAGCCTTGTGCCTTTCCAGCGTTAGGATTTCCTCGGGCCGCACCGTCGGATTGATGTCGCGGAGTGCTTTCAGTCGATTCACTTCTTCATCCAGGTCCATCGTGAAGCGGCGACCCGCTTCCTCAACCAACCGGTCATGTTGCACGTCGGCGAGAACTTCAGCCTTGTTCAGCATGGTCTGGATGAGGTCGCGCTGACTTTTCGCGATTTTGGTTGCCAGATGACGTGGCACGCTGTCCAGTTGGGCGTCCAGCGTATCGAACGCGACCTTGGCGGCAAGATCATTGCCATTGATATCCAGCAGGCAGCGGACAGGCGTCGGGGGCAAATAACGCTGCAGCTGCAAAGCTCTAGGCGCGATCGCCTCACTCACAAACAAGCATTCGAGCAGCAGCGTCCCGGGCTTGAGCGCCTTGTTCTTGAGCACGGCTACGGCGCTATTACCCATGCTGCCAGCCAGTACCAGATCCATTCCGCCTTGAAGCATCGGATGCTCCCAGGTGATGAACTGCATGTCTTCGCGGGTGAGTGCCGTATCACGATCGTAGGTGATCGTCACGCCTTCTTCATCGCCCAGCGGGAAGCTGGCGTCCAGCATCCGCTCGCCGGGCCTGAGGATGAGTGCATTGTCGGAATGGTCTTCGCTGTCGATACCAAAGACATCGAATAAGCGTTCCATATAAATAGCTAGTTGGAAATCATTATCCTGCTTCTCGATGGTCTCAATCATCTTTTGCGCGTCGCCATGACCACGTGAATGAATCTCCAGCAATCGGTCGCGACCAGCGTGCAGTTCGTCTTCGAGCTCCAGTCGACGGTTACGGGCCTCAGCGAGTAATGCGGTCCAGTCTTCGGGATGGGGGCTGTCCAGCTGCTGTTGCAGTTGGCCGCCGAATTCATGTTGCAATGCATTGCCAGTCGGACAGGTTGCCTCGAACGCATTAAGCGCCTGTTGATACCAGACAAACAGGCGTTCCTGAGCAGTATCTTGCAGATAGGGCACATGCAGCTCGATGGTGTGCTGCTGACCAATTCGGTCTAGACGTCCTATACGCTGCTCGAGTAGGTCGGGATGGGCCGGCAAGTCGAACATGACCAAGTGATGGGCAAACTGAAAATTGCGCCCTTCACTGCCAATCTCCGAGCAGATCAATACCTGAGCGCCAAATTCCTCGTCGGCGAAAAACGCCGCTGCGCGGTCACGCTCGATAATTGTCATACCTTGGTGGAATACGGCGACGGGAATGCCGCTGCGCACGCGCAAAGCGTCGTCTAGGTCCATTGCAGTGCCTGCGTTAGCGCAGATAACCAGCACCTTGCTGCGTTTGAGCGTCTTCAGGGTGTGAATCAGCCAGGCAACCCGCGGGTCTTCCTGCCACCAGGGTGCTGAGGTGGTTTCTGTGCTGCTTTGAAAATCCGTTTCGGGGTGAAGCGCGCTACGGCCCTGCAAGTCCAAATAGAGCTCAGGGCATGGCAGGGGGTGTGCATGCAGTTGTCTCTCGGGGAAGCCAGAGATCGCAGCACGTGTATTGCGGTATAGCACCCGGCCCGTACCATGACGATCCAGTAGCTGACGTATCAAGCTATCGCGTGCCTCAGTCGCATGGCTATCGGTTTTCTCAAGTTTGTCGAGCAGCTCATCAGCTGCACCACCGAGCCAGCGACTGATGGCTTCACGCTCAGAGGGGGTCAAGAGTTTAGTGTCCAGCAGTGTTTGTACTGCTTCCGCCACGGGCTGGTAACTGGCGGTTTCGTCGCGGAATGTCTCCAAGTCATGGAACCGATCCGGGTCCAGTAGACGCAGGCGGGCAAAGTGGCTGGCCTGGCCAAGTTGTTCAGGCGTAGCGGTGAGCAGCAATACACTGGGAATGCGCTCGGCAAGCTGTTCGACCAGTTCATACTCCGGGCTGGGTTCGTCTTCATCCCAGACCAGGTGATGGGCTTCATCGACCACCAGCATATCCCAGTCGCTAGCCTGCAGACATTGCCGCGCAAATGGGTTGTCGAGGAGGAATTCCAATGCGACAAGCGCCAGTTGCTCCTCTTCGAACGGATTGTCTTCAGCGCCCTGGCAGCGTTCGATGTTGAACAGCGCGAATCTCAGATTGAAACGCCGCTGCATCTCAACCAGCCACTGATGCTGTAGGTTCTCCGGCACCACGATCAGTACGCGTCTGACTCGGCCGGTCTGTAACTGGCGGTGAATGACCAGACCCGCTTCGATAGTCTTGCCCAGTCCGACTTCGTCGGCGAGCAGTACCCGCGGCGCAATTCGATCGGCTACATCACGGGCGATATGCAGCTGGTGCTCTATCGGCTGGGTGCGTACTCCGGCTAGGCCAAGCAGCGGCGAGTGTTGAATACGGCAATGGTGGCGCAGGCTCTCGTAGCGCAAGCTGAACCAGGGCAAAGGATCTATCTGACTGGCAAATAGCCGATCGCTGGCAAGTCGAAACTGGATGAAGTTGTCGAGCATGGTTTCGGCGAATTCTGCGGACTCGTTGTTTTCCTTTAACCCGCTATAGACCAGCAGTCCATCTTCCTCGCGGACGTTGGATACGGTCAGTCCCCAGCCTTCATGGTGACTGATGGTGTCGCCAGGGCTGAACCGAACGCGGGTCAGAGGCGCATTACGCAACGCGTAATGGCGGGTCTCTCCGCTGGCAGGAAAGAGAATAACCAGTAACCGCTCGTCGGATGACAGCAGCGTGCCGAGTCCCAGTTCTGATTCGCTGTCACTGACCCAGCGTTGCCCCGGGGTAAATACCGTCATGCCGCTCTCCTGCCGATCCGGAAAAGGCGAGTATGTTAACCGAACATGCTCGGCGCAGAAACCGCTTATCCCGTAGGCTCGATGGCAACCGTACAGAGACTAATGCTGATTCTTGTGAACTAGGTCACACATCCTGCGGATAAAGAAAGTGTTTGTATGGTCGATAACATAAGATGAGAATTATTGAATCAAGGAAATGGGTCCTGACTTGGGACACATTATTTACTTAAAGGCATCGGGACGGATACTGTCGTCAACGCTGCTCATCAGTGCATCGGCCAGCATTATCGAGGCCAAGCGAGGCGGCAATGCTCATACCCAATCTTCCTGTGCTCGGAGCTCAGCAGGATACGATAAAGACCAAGCGTAACGTGCAACCTACGGCTGAGGCCGAGCCGGTGCATGAACATATTCGGCAAGCAGGTGAGCGCCGGCAGCGCGACGAGGGATACCTGCCTGATCGTCGGCGCAATCGGGCGAGGCGCAAGCGGGTCAATGAGCGGCATGATCTGGCTGATCTGCCCAGCAAGGGCTTGCTGGTTGACATACAAGTCTGAAGCGATGCTAACCTTGGCAAAAGTGCTTGGACTAATGCTGTGACTGAAGATACTGAAATCCCCCCTGTAATTGACTTTAAAACTAAGCGTCGTGAGCGGCTGCATGTGGTTCACGATGCGCGCCTTGAGCAAATGCGCAGCGAGTTTGAAAAAGCTTTCCCTTTGCCGAGCAAAGCCAATTCCAAAGTCGGCAAATCCCTTAAGAAGAAAAAGAAACCTCGAAAGTCCTGATTGCTGGCCAAGAATTTCAGCAGCCGGAGGCGTTATTGCTTCGATCAGTTTATTTCCCCTCCTAATATTGATCCTCGTCAATAACCCTGATTAATTGCAGGGGTATTCTCTGATCATGGGCAACGAGAGGAGAACACTCATGTATATCGACGAAGTGGTAATTGCCGGAATAGCGACAGTAGGTCTTATGGTGGCATTCATGGGTGGCGTAGGTCTGTTCATTTGGCGCGACAGCCACAAGAAGGACAGTCGCAACAAAAAAGCCTGACCATTTCCGGGTTTGTCTATTGGCCGGGCTCGACACAACGCATGGCTCGCAAGGCCTTTAGCGGATGCTCCAAGGAGGTCCGCTTTTTTTATCTTGAAAGGAGGGCGCGCTGGATCTCCGAAAACCCACGCCCTTTCGGTTGGCGGCGCGAATGAGGTAGCATTCAACCAGTCTTGATTCCGCGAGTAGCCGTGAACGCCCCCAAACGCCCCCGCTGCAGCATTTGCCTGCGCCCAGCGCTCCTTTGTCTTTGTCCGCTGGTTCCTTCGCTGGATTCGACGGTCAGTGTGCTAGTGATCCAGCACCCCCAGGAACAGCGCCATGCGCTAAATACCGGGCGATTACTGGTAGCTGGCTTGATTCAGGCTGAACTGTTGGTGACCGAGCGTATCATGCCGGGGTCTGCATGGAGCACGCTGCTCAGTGATCCGTCCTGGCGTACTGAATTACTCTTTCCCGGGCTTCAAACATCTCTATTGATGCCTTCGTCTCTCGAAGACCAACGGCCACGCCGGCTGGTACTGCTCGATGGTACATGGCGCAAAGCGCGTAAGATTTTGGCACTCAATCCGCTGTTACAGCAGCTACCTCGTGTGTGTCTGCCTGATGGGTTGGTCAGTCGCTACCGTCTGCGTAAAACGGACGTCCCCAACGCACTTTCAACTATCGAGGCCGGGGTGCAGGCATTGCAGCAGATAGATCCGGATTCTGATTATTCGCTAATACTGCGGCCGTTCGAGGCGCTCATTGAAGGACAGATTCAGGCGATGGGCTCGGAATGCTTCGCCCGCAACCACACTCGCTCGGGTTCAAAGCCAGGCAGCTCAGAGCCGCAGGCGCGCTAGTTCTTGGGTCGGCGATTCACTCGACTAAGTGAGAAGCCCAGCCGGTTATTCGCAAGGTTTATAATGCTCGGTTTTTGCTAGCCGCTGATCTGCTTGTGTTTAGACTGATTCACGAAGTTCGAATCGAGACAAAAATAAAAAGTGCATCCCAGATTTTTGGTCTGGCGCAAGCAGAGGTAGAAAACATGCAGTCAAACATGCAGACCGGTGGGCGGCGCGTAATAGTCACGGGAGCGGGCAGCGGCCTGGGTCGCGAACTTGCGCTGCGCTATGCCAAAGAGGGTGCGCGCCTGGTGTTGGCGGATATTCAGGAAGCGGGGCTCAAAGATACTCTGGCAATGGTGGGGGCCTTGGGTGGTAAGGGTTTCTGGCAACGCTGTGATGTGCGTGATTTCAGCCAACTGGCCGCCCTGGCGCAAAGCTGCGAAGAGCGCATGGGTGGCTTGGATGTACTGATCAATAACGCCGGCGTGGCATCGGGAGGCTTCTTCTGGGATCTCAGTCTAGAGGATTGGGAATGGCAGATCAGCATCAACCTGATGGGGGTAGTCAAGGGTTGCAAGGCATTTATGCCGATGCTGATGAAACAGCGTCAGGGTCGGATTATCAATATTGGCTCCATGGCAGCCTTGATGCAGGCGCCCGGGATGAGTAATTACAATGTGGCGAAGGCCGGCGTTGTGGCGTTGTCAGAAAGTCTGCTGGTAGAGCTTCAGCCATTAGGCATCAAGGTCAATGTGGTCTGCCCTTCGTTTTTTCAGACCAACTTGCTCGACTCGTTTCGCGGTCCCGATCAGGCTTCCAAACAGCAAATAGCCAAATTGCTGGAGAGCTCGCCGATTACTGCAGCTGAGATTGCTGATATTGTTTTTACCCAGAGCGAAGCAGACACTTTCATGATCTTGCCTCATGAGAGTGGGCGCGCAGCCTGGGCTGTCAAGCAGGGTAATCCTCAGGTGATCTATGACGAGATGATCCGCCTGGCTGTGAAGAAAATGGCGCTGGCGGAGAGTTGAAGTTCGTTCCCCTGCCGATTGCATGTTTTAATATCACGCAGAATGATCATGCTACCCGCGCTGCGGTGGGGGTTTTACTCTCCGTGGCCTGCAAAAGTCCCCAGCCGAAGGGACTGCCATGATTGTTCCCCATTTACTGCCCAACCTGAACAGAGGTATCAAGATGCGTGAAGTGGTTATCGTAGACAGCGTTCGCACCGGCCTGGCCAAGTCTTTCCGTGGCAAATTCAATATTACGCGGCCTGATGATATGGCGGCTCATTGTGTCAATGCTCTGCTTGAGCGCACGGGTGTCGACCCGATGCTGATCGATGACTGCATTGTCGGTGCTGGCTCCAACGAAGGCGCCCAGGGTTACAACATCGGTCGCAATGTGGCCGTGCTCTCGGGTCTGGGTATCAATGCGGCCGGGATGACGCTGAATCGCTTTTGCTCCTCGGGTCTCCAGTCGATCGCAATCGCTGCAAATCAGATCGCTTCCGGTTGCTCCGATGCGATCGTTGCCGGTGGTGTCGAATCCATTACCATGACGGCGAAGAGCCGCAATACTGACCATCTTTACAATCCACGGTTGCAGGAAGAGCTGCCAGGCATCTATTACCCCATGGGTGATACCGCTGAGGTTGTGGCGCGTCGTTACAACGTCAGTCGTGAAAGCCAGGATGCCTACGCGCTGCAAAGTCAGCAACGTACTGCACGCGCTCAGTCAGAAGGGCTTTTCAACGACGAAATCGTACCGATGGCAGTTAAATATCAGGTGCAGGACAAAGCGACGGGCGAAATCAGTATTGTCGACGGCGTAGTGGATGTCGATGAGTGCAACCGCCCAGAAACGACACTTGAAGGTCTTTCCAGTCTGAAGCCTGTATTTGCCGAAGACGGCTCGGTCACTGCCGGTAACGCCTCCCAGTTGTCAGATGGTGCTTCGATGACATTGGTTATGAGTCTGGAAAAAGCCTTGGAGCTTGGTCTCAAGCCCATCGCTTATTTCCGCGGCTTTACTGTAGCCGGCTGTCAGCCCGACGAGATGGGTATCGGACCCGTCTACTCGGTACCCAAGCTGCTCGAAGCTCGCGGTCTAAAGGTTGAAGATATCGATTTATGGGAGCTGAACGAGGCGTTTGCGTCCCAATGTCTGTATGCGCGCGATTTTCTGGGTATTGATAACGAGAAGTACAACGTCAATGGCGGCTCGATTTCGATCGGTCACCCGTTCGGTATGACGGGCTCCCGTCAGGTTGGTCATATCGTTCGTGAGCTGCAGCGCCGTAACTTGCGCTACGGCATCGTGACCATGTGCGTTGGTGGTGGCATGGGCGCGACAGGTTTGTTTGAAGCCTATCGTTAAGTTCTACTGAATCAGCTGTACACCAGGGACGCATTGCATTTGCACTGCGTCCCTTTTTTGTGCCCGAGATTCGAGTGGGTCGCTGCCAGACATCGAATGCTTGTGGCACAATAGGTTTTTGTTGATGGCAGGTCTAATAAGGGGCATGTTCAGTTGGCGTGGCAAGCGCGGGTCAATGCATAGTGGGTGAGCTGCGGCAGGTAGCCTTTTTGTTGTGGCCGGGAACACACCCCGCTACCGTTATGCCGGCTCTGGCAGTCTTGCATGCGGCTAACCGAATGGCGCAAGCTGAGCTGTATCAGGTTCATTGCTTCACGCTGGATGATCAGCCACTGATCAGCGCCGAAGGCTGGCAACTTCCTGCCCGACCATGGAGCGGTGAGTGGGTCCGCCATGCCCAGCTTTGGTTAGTGGCTGACAGTATGCTACTGCCGTCTTCAATTCCTGCAGGGGTCGCTAAGCAGTGCCGCATACTGGTCCGCGACGGTGTGCCTGTCGGCGCGCTCGAAGGTGGGATTTATCCGCTGGCCATGAGTGGCCTGCTGGACGGACACAGATGTGCCGTGCACTGGCGAATGCTCGACGATTTTCGCGAACGGTTCCCGGCGGTGATTGCCGGAAACGAGCTTTTTCAGGTGGATCGTGGTCGTCTGAGCAGTAGCGGAGGCCAGGCGACACTGGATTTTTTTCTCAGCTTGCTGGCTGAAGAGCGTGACCCCGATCTGGCAGCAATGGTGGCAGAAGAGCTGGTGGTCGAGCGCCTGCGTGACGGTAGTGAGCGGCAGCGTGTGCCATTGCGCAATCGCCTCGGAAGCACGCATCCCAAGCTGACTCAGGCGGTTATCCTGATGGAGTCAAACATCGAGGAGCCGTTAACTACGGATGAGATTGCCCGGCATGTCTGTGTCTCGCGTCGGCAGTTGGAACGTATATTCAAGCAGTATCTCAATAGCGTACCGTCACAGTACTATCTGGAACTGCGCCTCAGTCGCGCTCGGCAGATGTTGCTGCAAACCAGCAAGTCAATTATCCAGATTGGCTTGTCCTGTGGCTTCTCGTCGGGGCCACATTTTTCCAGCGCGTACCGCAATTGCTTCGGTATTACGCCGCGTGAAGACCGCAATCAGCGCCGCGCGCAACAGGCGATGGATGTGATCGTGCGCGTCTGACCCGTTAATGGCAGGCAGATAGAGTTAAAAAGTACAGGGCCCACGGGGCGAAGGAGAGTAGGCGGATGTCAGATGCAATGCAGGTAGGTCGGGCTGATTTTGACCGTGTCATGGTGCCCAATTACGCGCCGATAGATATGATTCCGGTTCGTGGCGAGGGCTCGCGTCTGTGGGATCAGCAGGGCCGGGAATATGTCGATCTTGCCGGTGGTATCGCTGTTAATGTACTGGGACATGCGCACCCTGAGCTGGTCGAGGCACTAACCGACCAAGCGGGTAAGCTCTGGCATGTATCCAATGTGTTGACCAATGAACCGGCGTTGCGGTTAGCGAGTAAATTGGTTGCTGCCACTTTTGCAGACAAAGTGTTTTTTGCCAATTCCGGTGCCGAGGCTAACGAAGCGGCTTTCAAGCTCGCTCGCCGCTGGGCGCATGAAACAGTCGGCCCGGATAAACATGAAATAATTGCCTGCACCAATAGTTTTCATGGGCGCACTCTATTCACCGTCAGCGTGGGCGGCCAGCCCAAGTACTCTCAGGGTTTTGGCCCCGCTCTGGAGGGAATCGGTCATGTTCCCTACAACGATCTGGCTGCCCTGGAACAGCGGATATCCGGCCGCACCTGCGCAGTGGTGATCGAACCTGTTCAGGGCGAGGGTGGAGTGATTCCCGCTGCGCCCGGTTATCTGCAAGCGGCGCGGGAGTTGTGTGACCGGCATGGCGCTTTGCTGATCTTTGACGAAGTTCAAAGCGGCATGGGGCGGACTGGAAAACTGTATGCCTACATGCACAGCGGTGTAACGCCGGATATCCTCACCAGCGCCAAGAGCCTGGGTGGTGGTTTTCCCATTGCGGCGATGCTCACAAGCAACTCCATTGCAGCGCATTTTGCCGTGGGCACGCACGGCAGTACCTATGGGGGTAATCCGCTGGGTTGCGCAGTTGCCGAGCGGGTGCTGGACATCGTTAACAGTGAGAAGGTCCTCGCCGGTGTGCAGGTCCGCAGCACCTTGCTGGTTGAGGGCATCATGACGATTGCTCAGGAGTTCCCGGTGTTTTCCCAGGTCCGTGGCAGCGGGCTTTTGCTGGGCGCCGTGCTGGCTGAGGCCTGGCGTGGACAAGCACGACAAGTTCAGGAAGCAGCCCAGCAGGCGGGACTCCTGGTTCTGCAGGCGGGGCCTGATGTCATGCGTATCGCCCCAAGCCTGGTGATCAGCGAAGCTGATATTGCCGAGGCCATGCAGCGCCTGCGTCAGGCGCTTGCCAAGCTGATCGGATAATCGCGGAGAACGCCATGCTGGTACAACGCCTGAGCAGAGTATCGGATCTGGCCGAAATACAGCGTCTGGCTGTCTCCAGCCCTGCGGTCATCAGTGCATGGCCGGACGACTCAGCCCTGCTGGTCGAAATCCTCGAGTTATCCGAGGCGTCAATGACTGGCGAAATCGGTTTCAGCGGTGAGGAGCGCTATTTTTTCGTCATCGAAGATGTGACCAGCGGCAGGCTCGTGGGGTGCAGTAGCGTGATCGCTTGCGCCGGATTCAGCGAGCCGTTCTATACTTTTCGTAATGAAATGTTCGTCCATGCTTCTCGACAGTTGGGCCTGCATAACCGTATGCATGTACTGTCTTTGTGCCACGATCTGACTGGGCACAGTCTGCTCTCCGGGTTTTATCTTGAATCGGATTGTCAGCACGCGGAGGCTGTTGCGTTGAATGCTCGCGGCCGGTTGCTGTTCATGGCCAGTCATCCCCAGCGCTTCGCCGAATCAACGTCGGTTGAGTTAGTCGGGGTTAGCGACGATGAAGGGAATGCGCCGTTCTGGGACGCTGTCGGTAGGCATTTCTTTGCTGTCAGTTACAGCGAGGCGGAAAAGATCGGGAATAGCCGCGGCCGTAGCTGTCTGGCTGAGCTGATGCCTGGTTATCCAATCTATGTGCCCATGCTCTCGGATGCCGCGCAAGAAGTTATCGGTCAAGTGCATCCGTCCGCTCAAACCGTTTTTGATCTGTTGATGGAAGAAGGTTTCGAAGCGGACAATTACGTCGATATATTCGACGGAGGCCCTGTTGTGCACGGCCGTACTCGGGAATTACAGACCATACGCAGTAGCCTGATAGCCACGGTTGAAATAGGCCCGATGCAGGAAGGAGGTCTGAAATGGTTGGTTGCGAACCAATGCACGATCGATTTTCGTGCCTGTGTGTTGAGCCTGACGTTGACCTCCGGTGCTCCGTTAGTGCTTGATCAAGCCACGGCAGACCTGCTTTGCGTGGAAGCTGGCGATACTCTGCGTCTGACGAGGGAGATCTGAGATGTTGGTGCGTGCGGCACGGGTTACGGATCTTGAAGCTCTGTTGGAGCTGGCGAGGACTGCCGGAGCGGGTCTGACTACCCTGCCAGCAAGCGCGGAGCGATTGTTGCGGCGGTTACAGAATGTAGAGCAGAGTTTTCTTGGCGGGGTGGACCGGGCGGACAGTGATTATTTGTTTGTGCTGGAAAACGAGGATGCGAAAGTAGTGGGGACCAGCGGCATGCTGGGGTCGGCCGGCATGCGCGAGCCTTGGTATAGCTATCGAATGGGGCTGACCGTCGCGGCAAGCCGCGAACTCGATGTCTATCGCCAGCAGCCAACGCTTTTTCTGGTTAACGACCTGACCGGTTCGACCGCATTATGCTCACTGTATCTGTCAGCAGAATACCGACAGAGCAACACCGCGCGGCTCATCTCCAAAACACGATTTCTGTTCATGGCCGAGTTCGCCGCATCGTTCTCGTCGAAAGTGATCGTGGAAATGCGTGGCCGATCTGATCGTGACGGGCGTTCGCCTTTTTGGGACAGTCTCGGACAGCATTTTTTTCGTATGGACTTTGCCCGTGCCGACTATCTTACGGGTATGGGTAACAAGGCATTTATTGCCGAAATGATGCCGAAATTCCCCTTGTACGCCTGCTTTCTCAGTGAGGCCGCGCGTGACGCCATCGGCAAGGTGCATCCTGATTCGGAGGCGGGGCTGGTGATTGTGCAAGAAGAAGGGCTGAGCTATCAGGGCTATATCGATATATTCGACGGTGGGGCAACCCTTGAAGCGCCGCTGACTCAGATCCGTTCGGTCAGTGAGAGTCGAGTCCTGGTGTTGGCTATCGGTACGCCAGGTGAAGACGCTGAGCCGTTTTTGATTCATAACAGGGGACGGCAAAATTGCCGCATTATTAGCGCTCCTGCGCGCATGGCAGCAGGCACCCTGGTGGTCGCGCGTGACTGCGCCGAACGGTTGGGAATGCGCTCAGGAACACCGGTCAGAGCCGTTAGGCTATCAAGCGGCCAGCCGGCTGATGTTCAGCCATACCAAAGGTGACACACCGGCTTACACGAACAGGCTTGGCCCACTTTCACGGCGTTCCTATACTGCTTCCTTCACAAGACTTTTTCACTGGAGCCGTGCGCATGCGCCGTTTTATCGCGATATCCCTATTCTTTGTCAGCATTCTCGGGAGTCAGTCGGTTATGGCGGACTGCGCCACTATCCTGAAGCACGAAATGCCGGCGCTGCGTTCCAAGGAAACAGTCGATCTCTGCGAACGCTTCGCTGGCAAGCCGTTGCTCATCGTCAATACCGCCAGTTTTTGTGGCTTTACACCTCAGTTCAAGGGACTTGAGGCGGTATATCAGCGCTACCGATCCCAAGGTCTGGAAATCCTCGGTGTGCCATCGAATGATTTTCGACAGGAAGCTACGGATGCCGAAACCGTTGCTGACGTCTGTTATGTCAATTATGGCGTGACTTTCGCGATGACCGATCCCCAAGTAATAACCGGTCCCGGTGCTCACCCGTTGTATCGTGCTCTCACTGCGGCCGCCGGCGAAGCCCCGGCGTGGAATTTTCACAAGTACCTGATTGATCGCAATGGTCAGGTCACCGGCAGCTTTGCCAGTCAGGTGGCGCCTGATGATCCCGCTTTGCTCAAGGCCATAGAATTGGCCCTGTGAGGGGCGATCTCTTTACCACAATCGGCGTGCGGTATGATGCATGTGGATGCCTGATGCTTATATAATGCGCGCCTGATCTGGTCTGCGCGCTCAGCGCAGACACACCCGATTTTGGTAGGGGACCTATGAAAAGCGCTGAGATTCGAGAAGCCTTCCTTCAGTTCTTCGAGCAAAAGGGGCACACACGTGTTGCCTCGAGCTCGTTGATTCCGGAGAACGATCCGACCCTGCTGTTTACTAATGCGGGCATGAACCAGTTCAAGGACTGTTTCCTGGGGCTGGAAAAGCGCGCCTATACCCGTGCTACCAGTAGTCAGAAGTGTGTCCGTGCCGGCGGCAAGCACAATGATCTTGAAAACGTGGGTTATACCGCGCGTCATCACACCTTTTTCGAAATGCTCGGCAACTTCAGCTTTGGTGATTATTTCAAACGTGAGGCGATTCTTTTCGCATGGGAATTCCTCACTTCCGAGCAGTGGCTAAATTTGCCCAAGGACAAGCTTTGGGTGACCGTTTACGCAACAGATGATGAGGCCTATGCCATATGGACTCAGGAAGTGGGTGTTCCTGAGAAGCACATGGTGCGTATCGGCGATAACAAGGGCGCACCCTATGCTTCGGATAACTTCTGGGCCATGGGTGATACCGGACCTTGCGGCCCCTGCAGTGAAATATTCTATGATCACGGCCCGGCAATCTGGGGCGGCCCCCCTGGCAGTCCGGAGGAAGACGGTGATCGTTATATCGAAATCTGGAACAACGTCTTCATGCAGTTCAATCGCACTGCCGACGGCGAGATGCACCCCCTGCCTGCACCCAGTGTTGATACCGGCATGGGCCTGGAGCGCATCAGTGCGGTCATGCAACATGTGCATTCGAATTATGAGATAGACCTGTTCCAGAATCTGCTTAAAGCCTCCGCCGAAGCAATCGGTTGCGAGCAGGATGATGCAGCATCACTCAAGGTAGTTGCAGATCATATACGTTCATGCAGCTTTCTGATCGCCGACGGTGTAGTGCCCTCCAATGAAGGAAGGGGCTATGTTTTGCGGCGCATCATTCGTCGGGCTTGTCGCCATGGCAACAAGCTTGGCGCCCGCGGTGTGTTCTTCCATCGTATTACCGCAGGTCTGGCTGTCGAGATGGGCGAAGCCTTTCCGGAGCTCAAAACGCGGCAAGCACAGATTGAAAGAGTCCTCAAAACCGAAGAGGAGCAGTTCGCTAAAACCCTGGAGCAGGGTCTCAAGATCCTCGAGCAGGACCTGGCTGAACTGCAGGGTACTGAGATTCCAGGTGAGGTGATCTTCAAGCTGTATGACACCTTCGGATTTCCAATGGATCTGACTGGCGATATCGCCCGCGAGCGTGGACTGACGCTGGATGAAGCGGGTTTTGAGAGTGCGATGCAGGCCCAGCGCGAGCGTGCGCGCTCGGCCAGTCAGTTTGGCCTGGACTACAACAACTTCGCAAAGATTGATCTGGAGACCGAATTCCAGGGCTACGAGGATGCGGTAGGCAGCGGGCAGGTTGTGGCGCTTTTCCGTGAAGGTCAGGAAGTGGACTGGCTGAAAGATGGCGAATCAGGTGTTGTGATACTTGATAAAACGCCATTTTATGCAGAATCGGGTGGTCAGGTCGGCGATACCGGGTACCTGGAAAAGGGTGATATGCGCTTTGACGTTCGTGATACGACCAAAAGCGGTTTGGCCCACCTGCATCGAGGTGTCATCGCCCTAGGTGAACTGCGCAAGGGCGATATCGTGCACGCGGTGGTCGACGATCACATTCGCCAAGCGACCAAGCTCAATCACTCGGCGACGCATTTGCTGCATGCAGCGCTGCGCAAAGTACTTGGCGAGCATGTGCAGCAGAAGGGTTCACTGGTTGATAGCCAGCGTCTGCGTTTTGACTTCAGTCATTTTGAAGCCATCAGTGCGCAACAACTGCGTGAGATCGAGGACATGGTCAACGAACAGCTCCGTCTGAACACGCTAGTAGCGATAGAAGTGACAGACATAGAAACGGCCAAGAGCAGGGGCGCCATGGCGCTGTTTGGCGAGAAGTATGGAGATCAAGTGCGGGTTCTGACCATGGGTGATGGTTTCTCGGTTGAGCTTTGTGGTGGCACGCATGTCAGCCGCACGGGTGATATCGGTTTGCTGAGAATGACCAATGAGAGCGGTATCGCTGCGGGTGTGCGTCGTATTGAAGCGGTCACAGGGTCCGCGGCCCTTGGCTTGATCCATGAAGGTGATGACCAATTGCGTCAGATTGGCCAGATAGTGAAAGGCACGCGTGAAACGGTGCTGGAAAAGGTCAGTATGCTGGTAGAGCGTACCCGTCAGATGGAAAAGGACATTGAGCAGCTTCAGGCAAAGCTGGCCAGCGCGGCGGGCAGCGATATGGCGGCCGAGGTGCAACTGCTCGGTGGCATGCAGGTTCTCGTCAAGCGAGTGGACAAGCATGACGGCAAGGCGCTTCTTGCTTTGGTCGACCAGCTCAAGAACAAGCTCGGCTCGGCTGTGGTACTTCTTGCCGGCGAACAGGACGGCAAGGTTGTTTTGGTAGCCGGCGTGACCAAGGATCTCACTGCTCAGGTCAAAGCGGGTGACTTGATCCGTAATGCGGCCGCGGTTGTGGCTGGCAAGGGCGGTGGTCGTCCTGATATGGCGCAGGGCGGCGGTACGGATGTGGACGCTATCGACAGAGCGCTTTCCGAGGCGGTTACCTGGCTGGCTCAGCAATCTAATGCACAGTAATAAAATGATGCAGCTTCCTATGGAGGCTTGCAGAACCGTCGGGCAACCGATTTTTTTCAGGGGTGTGGCGCAAGCATAATGGCACTTATCGTCCAAAAATTTGGTGGTACATCCGTTGGCACTGTCGAGCGCATTTGCCAGGTTGCCGAGAAAATCAAGGGCTTCAGAGCCCGAGGTGACGACCTAGTCATCGTTGTATCGGCGATGAGTGGCGAAACAAACAGGCTGATCGAATTGGCCCGTCAAGTTCAGCTTGATCCTGACGCCCGCGAGCTGGATGTGATTTTGTCGACGGGTGAGCAAGTGACTATCGGCTTGTTGGCCATGGCGCTTAAAGCGATTGATGTCCCGGCGGTATCCTATACTGGATCGCAGGTGCGCATTGTGACCGACAGCGCGCACAATAAAGCGCGCATACTGCATATTGATGACGTCAACATCCGCGGTGAGCTAGCGTCTGGCAAGGTCGTCGTAGTCGCTGGCTTTCAGGGGGTGGATGAGCAAGGCAATATCACTACCCTGGGTCGGGGCGGCTCAGACACTACCGGCGTTGCGCTCGCCGCAGCACTCAAAGCCGATGAGTGTCAGATCTATACCGATGTGGATGGTGTCTACACCACTGACCCGCGTGTTGTTAAAAGCGCGCGCAGGCTTGAGCGGATCACGTTTGAAGAAATGCTGGAAATGGCCAGTCTGGGCTCCAAGGTGCTGCAGATAAGGGCGGTGGAATTTGCCGGTAAGTACAATGTGCCACTCCGGGTTTTGCATAGTTTCAAGGAGGGTCCAGGGACCCTGATCACGATCGAGGATGATGCTTCAATGGAAAAACCCGTCATTTCCGGAATAGCTTTTAACCGCGATGAGGCCAAGTTGACGATTCGAGGCGTACCGGATGTTCCCGGTGTGGCCTTCAAAATACTCGGTCCTGTCAGTGCGGCGAATATCGAAGTCGACATGATTGTGCAGAACGTGTCGCGCGACAACACTACCGACTTTACCTTTACCGTACATCGGAATGATTTTCGTAAGGCCGAAGAAATACTGCGTCATGTGGCAGACACCTTGGGCGCGCGGGAAGTGGCAAGCGATAACCGAATTGCCAAGGTTTCTATTGTTGGTGTAGGTATGCGCTCCCACGCTGGTGTTGCGAGTCAGATGTTCGAAGCGCTATCGGATGACGGTATCAATATCCAAATGATTTCTACCTCCGAAATCAAGATTTCGGTGGTGATAGACGAGAAATATCTCGAACTGGCCGTGCGCAGCTTGCATACGGCTTTCGGTCTCGATACCGATTCAGTTACCGAAGATTTTCTTTGAGAGTTTGCGGTTACGCAGCGAGCGTGATCGCGGGGGTGTGGTTTCTGGCTGTCGCACCCATCTGTCTTCAGTCACTGTGTAATACGTCGCAACGACGGGGCGAACGACTTTGCCTCTAGTGTTGTCATACGAATACCGCAGCGGCGGGCTGACAGGCAACATGCCGGTTTTTTGCAGACTGCTGTGTCCTGATCATGAGCAAGGAGAAATGGAATGCTTATTTTGACTCGAAGGGTTGGTGAGACCCTGATGGTAGGTGATGAAGTCACTGTGACCGTGCTGGGTGTTAAAGGTAATCAGGTGCGGATTGGGGTCAACGCACCCAAGGAAGTGGCTGTTCACCGGGAAGAAATCTATCAGCGCATCCAGAAAGAAAAGGATGACGAACCAAATAGTTAATTTCATTGAGTTTTTGTTTGCATTAGTGGCTGCGCGCAGTTACTATTTTGCGCGTGTTACGGAGAGGTGGCCGAGTGGCTGAAGGCGCTCCCCTGCTAAGGGAGTATACCTGTTAAAGGGTATCGAGGGTTCGAATCCCTCCCTCTCCGCCACTTTTGTGGTATAGGATTTTCGAACGTTAGTTTCTGAATCAAAAGGAAAAAAGCGTTTGACAGCTAAGATTCAACCCCTATAATACGCCCCATAATGCACTCGTAGCTCAGCTGGATAGAGTACTCGGCTACGAACCGAGCGGTCGGAGGTTCGAATCCTCCCGAGTGCACCATTTAATAGACCCACTGGTTATCCGGTGGGTTTTTTTTTGCCTGGCGATGCTGCACCCCAGTCTGGACAGGTTAAATCCCTGCTAGGCTTTTGGGAGTTGGCCGTCGTAGACGGCGCCAGACAAGGCACTCCCATGGTTTTTGTCCGCTCACTGCGTTTTTCCAGGGAAGCTTGACCATGCCAGTCCCGAATAGAAAATCACCCGAAAGCCTTCAGGATCGCCTCGATCAAGTGATGGGGCTGTTGCGCCTGCACGAGCTCGCTAGTGATGCGAGCTCACAGTCAACGCAGCGCAGCGAAAAGCCGGACGGATTGTCGGATGACGTCCAAACCCTGAACGAATTGCAGCAGAAGCTCGAGGAGCTTCACCCGGCCGACGTCGCTTTTATTCTGGAGTCACTGCCGCTTGATGAGCGTCTGGCGGTCTGGCAGATGGTTCAGACCGAGCGTGACGGTGAAGTTTTGCTTGAAGTGTCCGTTGCTGTGCGCGAGACGCTCCTTGCCGACATGGACAGTCAGGAGATCATTGCTGCTGCCAATAGTATGGATGCAGATGAGTTGGCTGACCTGGCACCTGATCTCCCGCGTGATGTTGTCCGTGAGCTGATGGACGCGCTCGACGCACAGCAGCGCGAGCGTCTGAAGTCGGCGCTATCATTTGATGAGGATCAAGTTGGCGCGCTGATGGACTTTGATATGGTGACCATTCGGGATGATGTCACTCTCGAAGTCGTCAGCCGTTATCTGCGACGCTTCGATACACTACCTGATCATACTGATAAATTGTTTGTGGTTGACCTTCAGGGTGTTCTCCAGGGTGTGTTATCGGTAAAAAAACTGTTGGTAACCCCGGATGATCAGCTTGTAGCCGATGTCATGGCAAGCGACCCTGTTATTTTTGACCCTTGCGATGACGCGGGTGAGGCCGTTCAGGCTTTTGAGCGCTATAACCTCGTTTCAGCCCCGGTGGTCGATAGCAAAGGCCGGTTGCAAGGCCGTCTGACCATCGAGCAGATGCTTGATTATATCCGCGAAAAAAGCGAGACCGAGGCGTTAAACGCCGCCGGCCTGTTAGAAGAAGAGGATATCTTTGCATCGGTCTGGAAATCGGTTCGTAACCGCTGGGCCTGGCTGGCCATCAATCTATGTACCGCCCTGGTGGCCTCCCGTGTGATCGGGCTTTTCGAGCATTCGATCGAACAACTGGTTGCCTTGGCTGCGCTGATGCCGATTGTCGCCGGCGTGGGCGGCAACTCCGGAAATCAGACTATTACCCTTATTGTCAGAGGTATTGCCACAGGGCAGGTGCAGCTGGCACATGGTGAACGTCTGTTGCGCAAAGAGGCGGGCGTTGCTTTGATCAATGGATTGGTATGGGGTGCGGTACTGGGTGTTGTTGCTTGGTTGTTGTACTTCAACTTGCCTTTATCAATAGTGCTGATGTCGTCGATGGTGCTCAATATGATGTTGGCAGCGTTGATGGGTGTGGCCATTCCGTTATTGCGTGTACGCATGGGGGGGGACCCTGCGCTGGGTTCCAGTGTGTTGATAACGGCGATTACCGATAGCGGTGGTTTCTTCATTTTTCTGGGTCTGGCGACGGTGTTCTTGCTGTAATTTGATGTCGCTTTGTTTGCCAAAAATGTCACATCAGGATACATTGGCTCGGTTTTGTGACCAGGCTGACTATCTGCTGATGGTCAGATTTCTGGCTCTGAAGGCTTGCGGGATGACAGCGCGGCCGATCATGCCGTAAGGCATCCGCGATGCATCGTACTTATTGCAGGAGAGACAATGAATTCGTCTGAACTGATAATGATTGGCTTGGAATTGATGTTACTGGGCATGGGCTCGGTATTCGTATTCCTTATACTGCTCGTGGCGGTCACCACCGCCATGTCATCGATTTTAACCCGCTTTTTCCCGGAGACGCTAGCTGTTGCCAAGCCGTCTAAACGGGCCAGGCCAGCGGCTGGAGCGGCCATCGATCC
Source organism: Halopseudomonas sp. (assembly GCF_047631575.1). Classification (GTDB taxonomy): domain Bacteria; phylum Pseudomonadota; class Gammaproteobacteria; order Pseudomonadales; family Pseudomonadaceae; genus Halopseudomonas. The sequence continues at coordinate 50,059 of NZ_JBLIAB010000010.1, forward strand.
CGAGATGGTTGCGGTAATCGGGGCGGCTATTAAACAGCATCGCAGCCGCCACGGCTGATCCCTTTTTTGCGCGTTTATTAATTTAAAACTAGAAAGGCCATAACAATATGACCGATACCAAGCAGCAGCCCTTGGGCATTACGGATGTCATTCTGCGAGACGCCCACCAATCCATTCTTGCGACCCGTATGCGTCTGGACGACATGTTGCCTATTGCCGGCAAATTAGATCAGGTTGGCTTCTGGTCAGTGGAGTCGTGGGGTGGTGCTACCTTCGATGCTTGTATACGCTACCTGGGTGAAGATCCTTGGGAACGCATTCGTGAGCTGAAGAAAGCGATGCCCAACACGCGCCAGCAGATGCTCCTGCGTGGTCAGAATCTTCTCGGCTACCGCCACTATGCCGATGATGTGGTAGAGAAATTCGTCGAGCGTGCTGCGGTAAATGGCGTTGACGTGTTTCGGGTGTTTGACGCAATGAATGACCCACGAAACATGGAAACCGCCCTCAAGGCTGTGAAGGCCCAGGGTAAACATGCTCAAGGCACTATTGCCTATACGACCAGCCCGGTGCACACCATCGAGATGTGGGTAGATCTGGCCAAGAAAATCGAGGACATGGGTGCCGAATCCATTGCGATCAAGGATATGGCCGGCATCCTCAACCCGTACATTGCCTTCGATCTTGTTACGCGACTGAAAAAGACGTTAAGCATTCCGGTGCACATGCAATGCCATGCGACGGCTGGATTGTCTACTGCGGCTATCCTCAAGGCTGCTGAAGCCGGCATTGATAATGTCGATACCGCTATTTCGTCCCTGTCGATGACCTATGGCCACTCGCCAACCGAATCTGTTGTAGCCATATTCCAGAACACGCCGCGGGACACCGGCCTGGATCTTCTCCTGCTTGAAGAATGTGCGGCTTACTTCCGCGAAGTGCGCAAGAAATATGCGAAGTTCGAAGGCACCCTCAAGGGTGTCGATTCGCGCATTCTGGTCGCTCAAGTTCCAGGCGGTATGCTTACTAATATGGAAAACCAGCTTAAGGAGCAGGGCGCGAGCGACAAGTTTGATGAGGTGCTGGCAGAGATACCCCGTGTTCGTGAAGATCTCGGCTTTATTCCACTGGTCACCCCGACTTCTCAGATTGTCGGCACACAGGCCGTTATTAATGTTCTGACCGGTGAACGTTTCAAGTCGATCACCAAGGAAACTGCGGGCATCCTCAAGGGTGAGTACGGCGCAGCGCCTGCACCGTTCAATAAGGAATTACAGGCCCGCGTGCTTGATGGCGCAGAGCCGGTTACCTGCCGTCCTGCCGATTTGCTCGAGCCAGAGATGGAGAGGTTGACCGCCGAACTCAAGGGCATAGCCAAGGAAAAAGGCATCAAGCTTGCGGTCGACGAGATTGACGACGTCCTGACGTATGCGCTGTTCCCGCAGATAGGCTTGAAGTTTCTTGAAAATCGCGGTAATCCGGATGCCTTCGAGCCCGTTCCGACGGGTAATGAAGTTGCCTCGACAGGCAAGCCGGCTGAGCCCGAAGTCTATACGGTTACCGTCAATGGCAAAGACTTTGTTGTCCAGGTGAGCGAGGGTGGCGATATCACTGGCATCAAGCCCATTGGTGATGCCTCTGCGACTGCCCCGTCGGCCCCTGCAGCTGGAGGTGGTGACCCACAGCTAGCGCCTTTGGCGGGCAATATCTTTAAAGTGCTGGCCGAGGTCGGTGATCATGTAGAGGAGGGTGATGTAGTCATTATTCTTGAAGCCATGAAGATGGAAACCGAAGTGCAGGCGTTCAAGACAGGCACTATAGGTAGTTTCAACGTCAAGGTCGGAGACGCGGTCAGCGTTGGCGATACCTTGCTGACAATCGGCTGAGGGGAATTGAATGGATAGTCTTCTTCAGCTTTGGCAGAGCACGGGTTTCTTTCAGATGAAGCCGGGCCAAATGGTCATGATCCTAGTGTGCTTGGGTATGATTTATCTGGCAATTCGCAAGGGGTTTGAACCTCTATTGTTGATTCCGATTGGTTTCGGCGGGATCCTGGTGAACTTACCTGTAGCGGCGATGGGAGACCCAGGTGGTCTGCTGTACCTTATTTATCAGGTGGGTCTGCCGACCACGGTATTCCCGTTGTTGATTTTTATGGGCGTGGGTGCAATGACCGATTTCGGCCCCATGCTGGCGAATCCGCGTACCCTGCTGTTGGGTGCGGCTGCGCAGTTCGGGATTTTCGGCACGTTGCTTGGAGCCTTGGCACTGACTGCCTGGGGCATCCCGGGATTTGAGTTTTCGCTCAAGGAAGCTGCTTCGATTGCGATCATTGGGGGTGCAGATGGTCCGACCTCCATTTACGTTACATCCCAGCTCGCGCCTCAATTGCTTGGTCCGATCGCCGTCGCAGCTTATGCCTATATGGCTTTGGTGCCGATGATCCAGCCACCCATCATGCGTGCGCTGACCAGCGAGAAAGAGCGGGCTATCGTGATGACGCAGCTGCGTGTAGTGAGCAAGGCTGAGAAAATCATCTTCCCGATCTTGTTGCTCCTGCTGGTTGCCTTGCTGCTGCCTTCGGCAGCGCCGCTGGTGGGCATGTTGTGTTTCGGTAATTTGATGCGTGAGAGCGGTGTGGTTGAGCGCTTGGCCGATACCTCGCGCAACGCATTGATCAACATCGTTACCCTGGGGCTGGGGCTGGCGGTAGGCTCCAAGCTGTCTTCGGAGTCGTTCCTGCAGCTCACCACGCTGGGTATTCTAGTGTTGGGTATGGCGGCATTCTGTGTTGGTACGGCCTCAGGGGTACTGATGGCCAAGTTGATGAATGCGGTCAGCAAACAGGCTATCAACCCCCTGATCGGTTCTGCTGGCGTCTCGGCGGTGCCTATGGCGGCTCGTGTGTCCAATAAGGTAGGCCTGGAGGCGAATCCGCAGAACTTTCTGCTGATGCATGCCATGGGGCCGAACGTGGCGGGCGTCATTGGTTCTGCTGTTGCGGCTGGTATCCTGCTTACCTTTGTGGGTTGAGTCAGGGTTCTGGCATTGATTCCGCCAATAAAAAAACCGCTCATCTGAGCGGTTTTTTTATGCCGGTTGAGCTGGCCTTGGATCAGGAGACGGACTCTTCTCCGGGCAACAGGGCTAGTAAAGCGTTCTGCTGGCGCCGGCTCATTTCTCTGAAGCGAAGTAGCATATCCCGTTCCGGGTGACTTAGCCCGTCAAGCTGCTTGTCATTGAGTATTTGCCTGGAGGGCTGTTCAGGAAGTGTGGGCAGATCAAGCAGGCTGTGTTCGAGCCTGGCGATAATTTCTGAGTTCATGCTTCGATGATGTTGCCGGGCTACTTCTGCGATATGTTCGCGCATGCCATCGGGAAGTCGAACAACAAACTTGTCGGCGGTTCGGCTGGTGAAATTTTGAGCTGCTGTTTTCATAATGGGCAACATTAATCGTCTGGGAGAATGAGCGCTACTGGCGTTTGCATCACGCCAGATTGCCTTTTACAAGTATAGCTTGAATGCACCGTGTAGCAGATAGCTAACAAGCCCACCGTTAAATATTTTGATACTTTATACCTGTTTTAATAAGTACTTGTCAGTATACGCCAAAAAAATGCCCTATTTTTGTGACGTATTTCCGACATTGAACTGCTCTCGTCTATCCATAGACCAATCAGTCATCATAAGGCTGGAGGGGGACTAAGCTGGCCAAGTCGCTGATTGATCGGGTAATATGCGCCGCTCAAGCTGCTTGTTTAAAAGCTTGGTCTCGCAGAAGTATTCCCTGTGCGCCTGTAGCTCAGCTGGATAGAGCGACCGCCTCCTAAGCGGTAGGTCCCCGGTTCGAATCCGGGCTCGCGCACCACTTAAAAAGAGGCTTGTCAGGTTTGAATCTGGCGAATCTTACTTACATTCCCGAAGATAGACGGGCAGCGCCTCAATCCTGTTCCACTCCGGTATCCCGAAGGTGGAATTTTGTATCGGATTTGACGTCATGGGTGCGCCCAATTCAGCGGCTGAAGCTAACCGGCTCTGTCGTTTGTTCTAATCGCGTACAAAGCTAATGCGCGCATCAAAAGCCAGAGCACAATCACCGCACCGATCCATCCGCAGCACAAACAAGCTACCCAATACGATTCGGTAACGCAGCTGGTGAAAAGCTGTCCGCTGTAACGGTGATCTGGATTGGTGCGTAGCAGGCAACCCTGTGTCCGTTCAGGGAGCACAGGTAAACGTCAATTCGACAATGGAGAAACATAAATGTCGCAATTGTGTACATATTCTTTGGAAAAAACTCTCCTGATGCACTTAACTGTACTGGTACAGCCCTTGCAGTGTCACAAAGGACTGTGGACTGGCGGTTCGTCAGCTGTCTCGCGCGTGCCGCGGGATGTTCTCCTTTCCAGCACGACAGTTTGACTGTCATGGTGTTCAAGGTCCGTTTGGGGCCAGACTCGGAGAGTGAGACTCCATAATAATTATTCTAATCTGGAGATTTTCAATGAAGACGGTGAAAACGACCCTTGCAGTATTTGCTACCGCCGCTGCACTAGGGGCCAGCAGCTTCGTTCAAGCAGGCGCTACCCTTGATGCGGTTCAGAAAAAAGGATTCGTCCAATGCGGCATCAGCGACGGTTTGCCAGGTTTCTCCTACGCCGATGAGAAAGGCAACTATCTGGGCCTGGACGTAGATGTTTGCCGTGCGGTTGCCGCAGCGCTGTTTGGTGATGCAACCAAGGTACGCTTCAGCCCGTTGACGGCAAAGGAGCGCTTTACCGCCCTGCAGTCGGGTGAAGTCGATGTTTTATCGCGCAACACCACTTGGACCAGTTCACGTGATGCGAGCCTGGGTCTGAACTTCGCTGGCGTTAATTACTATGACGGTCAGGGTTTTCTGGTTAACAAGAAGTTGGGCGTCACCAGCGCCAAGCAACTTGATGGAGCGACGGTCTGTATCCAGGCGGGAACAACCACCGAATTGAATGCTTCAGACTATTTCCGTTCCAATGGCATGAATTTCACCCCCATCACGTATGACACCTCTGACGAAAGCGCCAAGTCGCTTGAATCGGGCCGGTGCGATGTGCTGACATCCGATCAGTCGCAGTTGTATGCGCAACGTATCAAACTGGCTTCTCCGGACGACTATGTGGTGCTTCCGGAAGTGATATCCAAAGAGCCTTTGGGGCCGGTTGTCCGCCACGGCGACGACGAGTGGTTTGATATCGTTAAATGGTCCCTGTATGCCATGCTCAACGCCGAGGAGTTGGGTATTACCTCTGCGAATGTTGAAGAGATGGCTAAAACGACAGGCAATCCGGACGTAGCACGCTTGCTTGGCTCCGAAGGCGAATACGGCAAAGAACTTAATTTGCGTAAGGACTGGGCTGTCCAGATCGTTAAGCAAGTGGGTAACTACGGTGAGAGTTTCACCCGTAATGTTGGCGCGCAAAGCGAGCTGAAAATTGAGCGCGGCCTGAACGCGTTGTGGAACAATGGTGGAATTCAGTACGCGCCTCCAGTGCGCTGATACCTGCTTGCAATCGACCTTGAACGGTTGATTGCATTGTTTCGCTGATGTGAATCGCCCGCAGGCGTTGCGGGTGATTTGCGAGAGGATTTTCATGCAAACTGCTGCAAAAGCGCCACGTCGTAAAGGCTCCGTCTGGACCGATCCCAAGGCGCGGGCCTGGATTTTTCAGCTTATAGCCATTGTTGTGGTCGTGGCACTGGGCTGGTTTTTGTATAGCAACACCATGATCAATCTGGAAAAGCGAGGCATCACCACCGGCTTCGCTTTTCTGAATAACACTGCTGGATTCGGCATTGCGCAACACTTGATCGATTACACCGAAACGGACAGTTACGGGCGCGTCTTTGTCATTGGCCTGCTCAATACGTTGCTGGTATCAGTCATCGGTATCGTTATTGCAACCCTGCTGGGTTTTCTGCTGGGGGTAGCGCGGCTTTCGCCGAACTGGCTCATCAGCAAGATGGCAACCGTTTATATAGAAACATTTCGGAATATTCCCCCGCTGTTGCAGATTCTGTTCTGGTATTTTGCGGTGATGTTGTCGTTGCCGGGACCTAGACAAAGTCTAGGTCTGTTCGAGAAATTCTATCTCAACAGTCGCGGCCTCTACATGCCTTCCCCCAGCTTTTCGGAAACCTTTGGGCTATTTCTGGGAGCCTTGGGTTTGTCGGTTGTGGTGATCGTTGTTTTGGCGTTCTGGGCAAAGGCCCGGCGCGAAGCTACAGGCAAAATATTCCCTGTGTCTATTGTCGCAATCGGCATTTTGCTGCTGGTGCCTGGTCTGGCGGTGTTGATCGCGGGTAACCCGATCGATTGGACCGCTCCTCAGCTGACCGGTTTCAATTTTACCGGTGGTTGGGTGTTGATTCCGGAATTGATTGCGCTGACCCTTGCTCTGACGATGTATACAGCGGCCTTCATCGCCGAGATTGTGCGTGCCGGTATCCAGTCGGTCAGTCACGGTCAAACGGAGGCAGCAAGCTCGCTGGGTTTGCCGCCAGGCAGGACACTGCGTCTTGTGATAATTCCCCAGGCGTTGCGTGTGATCATCCCGCCATTGACCAGTCAGTACCTGAATCTGGCAAAGAATTCCTCGTTGGCGGCGGCGATCGGTTACCCGGAGATGGTCTCGCTGTTTGCTGGGACCGTGCTTAATCAGACGGGTCAGGCGATTGAAGTCATTGCGATTACCATGAGCGTTTATCTTGCCATCAGTATCAGCATTTCCATGTTGATGAATTGGTACAACAAGCGCATTGCGCTGATCGAGCGGTAAGGACAGCCCATGCAAACTCACGATTTCAAACCCGATCTTCCGCCTCCGCGCCAGAGTATTGGGGCTATTGCCTGGCTGCGCGCGAACCTGTTCTCCAACTGGTTCAACGGCATGTTGACGCTGGTTGCTTTCTATATGATCTGGTTGATTGTTCCACCCTTGCTGCAGTGGGCGATTCTGGATGCGGACTGGGTCGGCCAGACGCGCGCTGACTGCACCAGCGGGGGTGCCTGCTGGGTTTTCATCAAGGAGCGTTTTGGGCAGTTCATGTATGGATTTTATCCGACGGAGTTGCGTTGGCGTGTTGATTTGACCTTGATTCTGGCGATCGTCGGTGCAGCGCCCCTGTTTGTCTCGATAATGCCACGTAAGGCGTTCTACGGTATTGGATTTCTGGTGATTTATCCGCTGCTGGCATATTGGTTGCTGCACGGCGGTATGGGGCTGGAAGTGGTACGGACCAGTCAGTGGGGCGGCTTGATGCTCACGTTGGTCATTGCGGCTGTGGGTATCGCGGGCGCTTTACCACTGGGCATTGCACTGGCACTGGGGCGACGCTCCGATATGCCAGCCATTCGTGTTATTTGCGTTACCTTTATTGAGTTTTGGCGTGGGGTTCCACTGATAACGGTGTTGTTCATGTCATCAGTGATGCTGCCACTCTTCCTTCCTGAGGGGATGAGCTTCGATAAACTGATTCGCGCGCTGATTGGTGTAATTCTGTTCCAGTCGGCTTATATAGCAGAGGTTGTGCGTGGGGGCTTGCAGGCGATACCCAAAGGACAATACGAGGCTGCAGAAGCGATGGGGCTGGGATATTGGCGCGTGATGGGGCTGATCATACTGCCTCAGGCACTGAAAATGGTCATACCGGGTATTGTTAACACCTTTATTTCGCTGTTCAAGGATACCAGCCTGGTGATCATTATCGGCCTGTTCGACCTTCTCAACAGCATCAAACAGGCGACTACCGATCCCGCTTGGCTGGGTATGGCTACTGAGGGATATGTCTTCGCTGCCCTGGTTTTCTGGATTTTCTGTTTCGGCATGTCGCGTTACTCCATGCATCTGGAGCGCAAACTCGATACCAGCCACCGGAATTAGGAGTAGTAACATGAGCGAAACAAATGCAGAGCCGGTCATTGCCGACCGTATGGTTCAGATGCAGGGCGTGAACAAATGGTACGGTAATTTTCATGTGCTCAAGGACATCAATCTCGACGTCAAACTGGGTGAGCGTATTGTTATCTGCGGACCTTCAGGCTCTGGCAAGTCCACTACCATCCGTTGTCTGAACCGCCTGGAAGAGCATCAGCAGGGACGCATTATCGTCGACGGTACCGAACTCACCCACGACCTCAAAAATATCGAGGCAGTGCGGCGTGAAGTGGGAATGGTATTCCAGCACTTTAATCTCTTTCCTCATCTGACAGTCTTGCAGAACTGCACGCTATCGCCCATGTGGGTGCGGCGAATGCCCAAGCGAGAGGCGCATGAGTTGGCTATGCATTTTCTCGAGCGGGTTCGAATCCCCGAGCAGGCGCATAAATTCCCAGGGCAATTGTCAGGCGGCCAGCAGCAGCGCGTCGCCATTGCTCGGGCGCTGTGCATGCAGCCCAAAATCATGTTGTTTGACGAGCCGACGTCATCGTTGGACCCGGAGATGGTCAAGGAGGTTCTCGATACCATGGTCGGTCTGGCAGAAGATGGTATGACGATGCTCTGTGTCACCCATGAGATGGGCTTTGCCCGAACGGTAGCGGATCGGGTGATCTTCATGGACCGTGGGGAAATAGTGGAAGAAGCAGAGCCCAATACGTTTTTCACTAATCCAGTAAACGAGAGGACAAAGCTGTTCCTGAGCCAGATATTGCATTGATGCAGGTGTTATTTAGCGGACGGCTATGGCTTGTACTTCAAGTTATACTTCTAATATTGTCAGTTTGAGCTACGACCTTTTACCTCGCTGGGCAGATCCCACGGAAGGAGCCAGTCTTCAATGGACATAATAAGGACCGAGGTTCCGCCTAGGAATGGCAGGCCGCAATTCTGGCAGCTGGCCAGACGCTGCTGTCAGCTGGCAGCGTCGGTCGATGTCGGCCTTTTCTTTCTCTTTCATATTCTCGGTTCACCTGTCCTGGCCTGGATCAACGTGGTCAGCGTGCCTTTATATCTTTTTGCCTACCACTTGTTGAGTACCCGTCGGGGTCGACCAGCTATTGTTATTATCTGGTTTGAAGTGATTATTCATGCTTTTTTGGGAACCCTGCTGATTGGTTGGGATAGCGGCTTTCATTATTTTCTGTTGATGTTCATTCCCGCACTCTTTGCTGGCATGCGTGGCCGTAACGCCTGGATTGCGGCCATTATTTTGTGGAGTTTCTACGTTGGTCTTTATGCCTTGATGTGGTTCGTCGAACCTCTGCAGCCGATTTCTTCCGGCGCTCTGCTAGGCGTGTTTCTGTTCAATGTGACCGTCGTCTTCTTTATGTTCAGCTATTTATCGCTCTTCTACGTTGCCACCGTTTCAAGGTCTCAGCGTGCCCTGCGACGACTAGCGACAACCGATGTGCTCACCGGACTGTTCAACCGAGGACACATGTCCGATCTGGCCGAAAATGAAATAGCTAGACTGGCGCGCAGCGGCGAACAGTTGAGCTTTCTGCTCTTGGATATCGATCATTTCAAGCAGTTCAATGATCGGTATGGGCACGATACTGGTGATCGTATTCTTGAGCGTCTTAGTACGGTACTGGCACAGACGTTGCGCGAGCAGGACTTTATCGGGCGCTGGGGTGGCGAGGAGTTTCTGGTGGTGTTGACCGACACCGGTAATGAGCAGGCGCTGCTGACTGCTGAGCGTATTCGCTGTACGGCGGAAACTCACTCGTGGGTGTTTGGGGAGCTGGAGTTATCGGTCACGGTTAGCGTCGGCGTCACTCAGTATTGTGTGGGGGAGGATTTGAGTGCGGTGGTAGCCAGGGCTGACACGGCGCTGTACGAAGCCAAGCGGCTGGGTCGAAACCGTGTTGAGGTCGACCCTCTCGTAGCTCACTGATACGGACTATCCTGTCAGAGGTAGGCCCTTATGCCTGACCACGGTTCTGAGTGGAATCAGGTTGTTGCCGACCTTGCACAGGTGTTCATTTATTCGTGCTGGCAAGTATGCCCAGCGCAACCTGATTGCGGCCTTTGTACTTTGCCTCGTAGAGGGCGCAATCCGCTGCCTTGAGCAGCGCATGCATCGCTTCTTCGTCTACGGAATGGGGTACTGTGCCTGCAACGCCTATACTGACGGTCAGATGCAGGGTCTGTTTTGGTACTTGGATAGGCGTATTAGCTATAGCCTGACGGACATATTCTGCCAGGTCCATTGCGCCTTCCGGTAAGGTATCGGGCAGAATGACCAGAAATTCCTCACCGCCATAGCGGCACACTATATCGCATGGTCTTTTCACGCATGTCTGGAGGGTGCGGGCAACCTGCCTCAATACGTCGTCACCTGCCTGATGCCCTGCACTGTCATTAATAAACTTGAAATGATCGAGATCAAGCATCAAAACAGAAAGAGTCGTGCGTTGTCGAAAAGCGCGTGACCACTCCAGAGGGAGCATCTGATCCATGTATGCGCGATTGCGCACGCCGGTAAGACCATCGGTTGTATTGAGCTCATTGAGTATACGGTTCTTGTCTTCCAGTTCTTTCAGCGCACTATCGAGTTCACTGGTTCGCTCCGTGACCCGGTGTTCAAGCAGTGCGCGTGCCTCGCGGTCAATGTCGACTGCATGCTGCTTTAGCATTCGGACCCGGTCTGCCAGCGCAAAGGAAAGCAGAATCATCTGCAGTGAGGAGCCGAGTTGTAAGCTGTACTCCGTCACTAGGTTGCGTGGCAGCAGATGGAAGGTTTTGAGTGCGTACATAGCGACGCCCACGAGCAGGAATGTAAAGGCGAGCAGAAAGAATCGGGCTGCTCGATGTCCTCGGGCCAAGCTGTTGAAAGCGGCAGTAAATACCAGAAAAGGAACCAGGACTGCAGAGCCAGTCGCCATCTGAATGGCAATATGATAAGGCGCAAAAAATGCTGCGACGGCGCCCAGCGCCAGAGCCCCTAGTGCGATACGTTGAACGATGTCCAGACGTGGCAGGGTAATGCGGGTGCGCAGGAAAGCACGTGTCAGCATGACCATGGCGGCCATGGAGATAAAGATTGTGATGGGCAAAGCGCGGTTGTTCCACTCGGGTAGATTCGGCCAAAGATACTCAAAAGCCAGACCGTTGAGGTTCAGTTGGAATATTGCGAAACCCGCGATGTAAAGGAGGTAGTACAGATAGCTGTTGTCGCGGATGGAGAGGAAGGTCAGCAGGTTATAAATCAATAGCGCCAGCAGCACGCCGTAGTAGAGGCCCAGCACATATTGTTCATCGCGAACATCAGCAACAAAGCGAGGTGTGCTGAATAGCACCGCGGGCAATTGCATTGATCCTTGGGTCTGCACGCTCAGGTAAAGCCATACGCGCTCTTTGGGCGGAATTGGAAGCAATACCGTAAAATGACGATTCTTGATTGGGCGACTGGCGAAAGGCATGGCGTCCCCACCGGCCTGTGCCAATAGAAAATCGCCAGACGAATTGATCAGGTAGGCGCCTATATGATCAAGAGGCGGGTAGCGTACCTCAAGGACCCAGCGCTGCTCGGCATCGTCTGCGCGTTGTAATTGAGTGCGGAACCAATAGCGCGCAGGGGTGAAGCCGAAATTGGGCATTTCTTTTTCGATACGGCGGTATGCTGACTGAGGCAGGCCGTGGGCAATCTCTGCGGTGATTGTTAGCTCTGCGTCCTCGATATACTCCCAATGACCTTCTAGGCTCACGCGCGAATCCTGAGCGTGCAGGGTTAATCCCACTTCAGCTCTGACAGCTGTACAGGTCAACAGAAAGAGTAATGCCAGCAGTGGAGTATAAGCAGGACGCATTTTTTATTGTTGCCTCACCAGTGAGGCCATCCTAGCGCAGATCATGTCTGCTTGAAACTGCGCCAAGGCAAGGGATGGTCGCTCTGTGCAGCTGACAGTTTCAGTCTTCGCCGTTGACGTCAACGTCATCAGGTAAGGCCTCGGGTTCTTTTTCGTTTTGTTTCTCGGACTCTAGGTCGTCCGGGCTATCCAGTGGGTCCTGATCATCGCTGGCCAACTGGAAGGCTCTTAGTGTCGGTTCGTTCATGTTTTGGCTCCGATTGTAGTCATTTTTTGTGTGCGTTTGGTAGCTCACAAAGCGTAGCAGGCCTGGTAATGAAGAAGAAAGATGGGAACTTACGACGCGCTTATCGCCCTGTTTGGAAGTGCCGAAACCTATCAGAGTTTCGCCGAGCAGATTCACACTGATGGGTTTGCGTCGATACTGGCGGTGGGCGTGACGCCTACCCCTTTACAAATCGCCATGCTGGCTGCGGGTGCCACAGGCTAATCGTTTCCGCTTTTTTTACTTGCCGTTACAGTCTCCCGATCGCTGCGTTATTACGGTCTGGCGGTATTGGTGCATTTTGCTGGAGACGCGGCATTGGGACTTTGGAAGCGATACTCGAAGCAGATCGGCCTGGCTCTGCTGGTGCTGGCAGGCATCTGGCTGTGGGTGGCCTTTGGCTGATCGTGGAACCTCCGTTATTTCTTAAGGTCTATAGGATAGTAAGGCAATTGCCTAGACAGCTACCCACGAAGCCGAAAGGAATATGATGGGCCTACCACCGCGAACGTTTGCACTGGCCGCTTTTGCTTTTCTGGCTGCCTGTGAGGACCCACAGCAGCAGGCGCCTGCACCGCCGCCAACTGTCGAAGTTGTTACGCCATTAAGGCAGGCAGTGGCAAATATTATCGAGCTGCCTGGGCGCGTTCAGGCGATTAGAGTTGCCGAGGTACGCGCCCGGGTGAATGGTATCATCCAGAAGCGTCTGTACGAGGAAGGTACCGACGTCGAAGCAGGTCAGGCGCTTTTCCAGATTGATCCAAGACAAATGAGAGCAAGTCTCAACTCCGCGCAGGCGCGCCTGGAGCGTGCCCGTGCTACTGCAGAGAATGCCGCCAAGGACGTTGGGCGCTATCGCGGCCTAGTTGAAAAGCAGGCGATCAGCCAACAGGAGTTCGACACCGCAACGGCCCGATTGCGTGCGGCGCGCGCGGATGTCGAGCAAGCGCAGGCCGATGTTGCAACCGCGCAGCTGATGCTCGGTTATACCCTGGTCCAATCACCTATCGACGGAGTGGCTGGCCGTGCCGATGTGACCGTGGGTGCGCTGGTTCGATCCGCGGACGGCACATTGCTCACACGGGTGGAGCAATTGCATCCCGTCTATGTCAATTTCTCCCGATCGAGCTCTGATCTGCTTGATCTGCGCGCCCAGATAGCAGCGGGTGAACTGAATCTTACGGAGAATCAACGCATTGTGGTGGAGTTGACCCTGGAAAATGGTCAGCAGTATCCTCACGAAGGCTTCGTCGATTTTCGTGCGATGTCCATTGATCGGTCGACTGGCACGGTCCAGGCCAGAGCCCAGATTCCTAACCCCGACAGAGCACTGCTGCCAGGCATGTTCGTGCGCGCGCGGATCACCGCAGGTGAGCGGCCAAACGCATTGGTGATCCCGCAGCGCGCAGTCATCATGAAAGACCGCGGGCCCAGCGTGATGGTCGTTGGGGAGGATGGCAGGGCGGCCTCACGGGATATTGAGGTTGGCAGCATGCATGCGGGCAACTGGACTGTTCTCGATGGTCTGGAGGGCGGCGAGCAGGTGATTGTCGATGGCTGGCAAGACCTGCGCAGCGGCACAGAGGTCGAGATTGTGATGGCAACACAGTGACGGCGACTTTCTTTATTCGTCGCCCAGTACTCGCATGGGTTCTGGCACTGGGTTTGCTGCTCGGCGGCGTCATTGCGCTGCGCAGTTTGCCCGTGGAGCAATATCCCACTATCGCACCGCCCGCTTTGAACATCAGCGTAACCTATCCGGGCGCGGACGCCTCAGTGCTCGACGCCAATGTTACTCAGGTAATAGAGGAGGAGCTCAACGGGGTGGAAGGCTATCTGCACATGGATTCCACCAGCCGTTCGAATGGCACGGCCTCTATCGAACTGGTGTTGCAGCCGGGGACGGATATCGATATCGCGCAGATGGAGGTGCAAAATCTGCTGAGCCGAGTCGAGCAGCGCTTGCCTGAAGAGGTTCGGCGGCAGGGTATCCGGGTTTATCAGGCGTCTTCAAATTTCCTTTTGATCGTTGCCATCGTTTCCACTAGTGGGGAGATGAGCAGCCTGGAGCTGGGTCACTACGCCACCACCGGCATTGTCAATGAATTGCGACGGGTCCCCGGGGTCGGTGATATTCGCGAGTTCTATACCCCCTATGCTATGCGTATTTGGCTCAATCCGGACCGCCTGGCCAGTTTTGGCCTCGCAGCCAGCGACGTCATGGCCGCGATACGGGCACAGAACAGCCAGGCGGCGGGTGGCGCATTGGGCAACTTACCGCTGAGTGAAGGTGTCGAGATACACGCGTTGCTGGAAACCCGGGGGCGTCTGAGCAGGGCGGAAGAATTCAGTGAGATCATTTTGCGTGCCGATCCTGAGGGTTCGGCGATACGCCTGAAGGATGTAGCGCGGGTCGAGCTTGGCTCGCAGAACTACGTCTCGCGCAGTGAGTTGGGTGGCCGCCCCAACGCTGGGCTGGCCATTCAGCTGGCTCCGGGAGCAAACGCCCTGGCCACCGCCGAAGGGGTCAAGCGGCGAATGGAGGAGTTGTCGAACGACTTCCCCGCCGATATCGACTGGACGGTGCCCTACGACTCGACCCCTTTTATTTCCGCTTCGATTGAGCGTGTACTCGTCACGTTGGCCCAAGCGATTGGGCTGGTTGTGCTGGTCATGCTGCTGTTTCTGCAAAACTGGCGCACCACCGTCATCCCTACCATCGTGATCCCCATCGCCCTCGTTGGCACCTGCCTGGGGCTTTGGTTGGTGGGCTTTTCGATTAATTTACTTAGCCTGTTCGCAATGGTGCTGGCGATCGGTACCCTGGTTGATGACGCCATCGTTGTTACCGAAAATGTTAAGCGGTTGATTGACGAGGAGGGGATGGGGCCCTATGAGGCCACAGTGGAAGCCATGAGCCAGGTTAGCGCGGCGATTGTTGGCACCACGCTGGCGTTGATCGCGGTTTTTGTGCCTCTGGCATTCTTCCCAGGCTCCAGCGGGGGCATCTATCGCCAGTTCGCCGTCACACTGTCCATCGCTGTGTCTATTTCCACTTTATTGGCGCTGACGTTGACGCCGGCGCTGTGCGCCACCTTGCTTAAACCGCGCAAGGAGGACGATAACAAACGGGGCTGGAGTGAGCGAATCTTTGGCCCTTTCAATCGGGGCATGGAGCGCATCACTGCCGGTTACCAAGGTGCCGTCAGTTTTGTTCTCGGCCATTCGTTGTGGTTTCTGCTGGGGTTTGCCGTGCTGCTGGTGCTGGTGGCTTTTCTCTACATGCGTATGCCCACCGGGTTCTTGCCTGAAGAAGATCAGGGGAACGTGATGACTGTGGTGCAGGCGCCGCCAGGATCCACGATCAACAGCACCAATGCGGCGATGCAGCAAGTGAAAGCCTTTTATGCCGACAACGCCGCGGTGGACCAGACGCTGGCGGTATACGGCTACAGTTTTTTTGGACAAGGGCAGGCCCATGGCATGGCTTTCGTGCGGATGCTGCCCTGGGGCGAGCGCGAGCAAAGCGCGCCGGCTTTGGTGAAGGAGGCGTCGGGAGTGTTCTCACAGATCCGAGAAGCAAGGGTATTTGCGTTGAATCCGCCATCGATCCCCGCACTGGGGGTAGCCGGGGGCTTTACCTTTAAATTGGAAGATCGAGGAAACGAGGGTTACAACGCGCTCCTGCAGGCGCGCAACCAGCTGATTGGTGCTGCCGGGCAAAGCGGTATGCTTGAGAGCGTCCGCCCTGAGGGAGCGGATCAGGCGCCGAAGTTGCGCGTGGACATTGACCGGATCAAGGCGCGGGCATTGGGTCTCTCTATTGCCGAAGTGAATGCCAGTCTGAGTACTGTATTTGGCGGTGCCTACGTGAACGATTTCGATCTGGACGGAGAAGTGCTGCGCGTGCTGCTGCAGGCCGACTCGCCCTACCGGATGACCCCTGAAGACGTCACATCATTGGAGATCCCCAATGAAATGGGCAAAAACGTCCCCTTTGGCGCATTCTCGACAGTTGAATGGATCCGTGGTCCGGTCCAGTTGCAACGCTACAATGGCTACCCTTCGATGACTATCGCGGGCAGCGCGGCGACGGGATACACCAGCGGGGAAGCCATGAACGAAATGGCGCGTCTTGCCGGAGAGCTACCCCTGGGTTTTGCCTTCGAGTGGTCCGGAGCATCCTACCAGGAACAACAGGCCTCGGGCCAGGTGGGGCTGCTGCTTGCTCTGTCGATGCTGGTCGTACTCATGGTGCTGGCCGCACTGTATGAGAGCTGGGCTATGCCGATCGCGGTGCTGATGGTCGTTCCATTCGGCGCACTGGGGGCCATTCTCTTCGCCATGCTGCGAGGTATGCCTGCCGATGTGTATTTCAACGTGGGTCTGGTGACGATTATTGGCCTGTCGGCAAAGAACGCAATTCTCATCGTCGAGTTTGCGATAGAAGAGGAGGGGCGGGGCAAGTCGCTGAATGACGCGATCATGAGTGCGGTAAAAATGCGCTTTAGACCGGTATTGATGACCTCTCTTACTTTCGTTTTCGGGATGCTGCCCCTGCTCCTGTCTAGTGGTGCGGGCTCTGCCAGCCGAGCAGCGGTGGGTACCGGTGTGATTGGCGGCATGCTCGCAGCAACGGTGTTCGGTCTTTTTTATATCCCTCTGTTTTATTTAAGCGTGAGACGTTGGCTGACCAAGCGCAAGCCGCCGAGCAGGCAGGAGGAGACAGATGCTTAGGCATGTATTGCTTGCCATCAATCTGGCCTTGCTGGGCGCTTGTCAACTTGCTCCTGACCACAAACGTCCACCCTGGCCAGCGGGTGCGCAGTATCCGGACGCATTCGAACCCGGACAGGGGGCCGTGGTAGCCAGAGAGATCAGCTGGGAGGGGTTTTTTCGCGACCCCCGGCTGCGGTTGTTTATCACCACAGCGCTTGAGCACAACCGTGACTTGCAGGTCTCGGTCCTGCGCATCGAAGAGGCACGCGGGCTGTTCCGCATCAACAATGCCACACGTTATCCCACCCTAGGTCTTGATGGTCGTGCAGTCCGGAGTCTTTCGGCATTTCCGGTGGGCGCCTCAGGGTCTGGTGGTGGCACCAATGCGCCTGCTGGCAGCGGCATATCAGAACGCTTCTCGGTGGAAGTGGGAATGACCTCTTTCGAACTGGATTTCTGGGGGCGGGTGCGCAATTTGACCGAAGGCGCACGTGCGCAGTATTTGGCTACTATAGAAGCACAGCAGGCCTTCAGGTTGTCTCTCATTGCCGATGTGGCTACTACCTATATGGCGATAAGATCCGAGGAACAGCGGCTCAGACTCGCGGAGTCGACTGTGGAAAATCGACATGATCAGTTGGGTATTTCGGAAATCCGTCTCGACGCGGGTATTACCTCTGCCTTGGAGTACAACCAGGCCAAGGCATTGTTGGCTCAGGCTGAAACTCAACTGGCTGAGTTGCGACTGATTCGGGCCAGGCAGGGAAATTTCCTTGCGTTATTGACCGGAGCACAGCCACCGGGCCCATTACCCGAGGCGCTGCTTTTAACCGATCAGCTTCCGGATGAAGCACTCGTGGCGGGGCTGCCATCGGAATTGCTTTATAGTCGCCCGGATATTATTGCTGCCGAGGAGCGCTTGCGCGCGGCTCGTGCCAACATTGGTGTTGCCCGTGCCGCATTTTTCCCGCGAATAACCCTGACCGGTAGCGCGGGTCATGCCTCGACTGAGCTGGATGGTTTGATCAGTTCAGGCAACGAGTTCTGGAGTATCGGGCCGAGCATTAGCTTACCGATTTTTGATTTCGGTGGCCGGCGCGCAGAGCTGACAGTGGCCAAAGCACGGAATAACATTGCCGTGGCCGAATATGAACGCACCGTGCAAGCCGCATTCAGGGAGGTGGCCGACGCTCTGGCCGGTCGACGTTTTCTAACTGAACGACTGGTCCTCCAACAAAGTAACGTCGATACCCTAGGCAAGATTGCAGAGCTCGCTGGTGATCGCTATGCCGAAGGCGTGGTCAATTTCCTGCAGGTACTCGACGCCGAGCGTAGTCTGTTTGACGCGCAGCAAGCGTTCTTGCAAGTCCAGCGCGAGCGTGTGGAGAATCTGGTCGGGTTATACATTGCCCTGGGTGGAGGGGTGCACGCCGAAAGAGCCGCTCGGACGTCTGTTGAATAAAAACTAATGCAACCGACCCCCGATGCACGTGTTAATCGACGGGTCAATTCTGGTCGAGGGAGGGACCTACCATTGCTGCAAGTTGAGCATAGACTCCGGGTGCTGCCACCAGAAAGGGGTTGCCCTGATACAGGCCGTCATTGCGCAGGAAATCATTGCTTACCCCGCCGGCTTCGGCGATCAGTACCAGACCGGCCATACAATCCCAGCTCTTGAGATGCGTTTCGTAATACCCGATCAATCTGCCAGCTGCAACGTAAGCAATAGTCAGCGCACTCGAACCGTTACGCATGAACATCCCGCCGCTATCAAGGAGTGTGTGTAGAAACGGCAGAAAATGTGCCTTGTTCCTGGGATGGAAGGTGCCAGCGCCTGTGAGTCCTTCGCTTACATCCTTCGCCTGGCTGATGCGCAGCGGTATGTCATTGACAAAAGCGCCTTGCCCAAGGCAGCCATGGAAGAGTTCGTCATGATTCGGGTCGGCTATAACGCCTAGATAAGGTATCCCATCGACCATCAATCCAATGGAGACGCACCAGCAATGCAGCCCGTTGAGGAAGCAAGCCGTGCCATCAATCGGGTCCACCACCCAGATGCAGCGAGCATCTATCCGGCTGGAACCGCTTTCCTCACCAACAAAGCCATCCCCAGGAAAACGGCTCTGCAAGCCCTGGCGAATAAAATCCTCTACTTGCCTGTCAGCAATGCTGACTATGTCCTGATGATCATCCGCCTTATGTTCCACGGTTAATTCGTTCCGCGCGCCGTAGTGCGTCATAGCCAGTTTCGCGGCCTGCTGCGCTAGCTCTTGGGCGAGTCGATAACGCGCATTCACTTCGAGTAAATCAAGATCAGGCTTGGTGGGGGATAAGTACATACTACTCACTCCGTTGGTCAGGTTTACTTACTTGCTAGGCTGCACGCCTCAACTCCGGGTGGACAGTGATATTTAATCGGGCTTCCAGCTGCTCTGACAGCCTGTACGATATACAGAGCGATAGGGCATTGTGCGCGACGATGTGTTCCCAAAGAGTCCATGGGAAGTGACTATATATACTGCTAAGATACATGTCCTCCGGGATGGCCTTTGATCGTCCCCGTCAGTGTTCTCCTCGTGTTCAACATGAGTTGTCACAGACTGTCCAATGTACCCATTTCCCCTAGACGGAGTTTGAATGCCTAGCAGCGTCATGGCCTTTTCCTCATTGTATTTCGCGACCCTGCTGATGTTGGTCGGCAGCGGCCTGCTGGGGACCTATCTCGGGTTGCGGTTGGCTGCAGAGGGTGTCAGCGAGATATGGATTGGTCTGTTGATGACGGGCTATTACCTTGGCCTGGTGGGTGGCGCTTCCGTCGGACATCGACTGATTGCCAAGGTGGGTCATATCCGCGCGTTCGTTGCCAGTGCGGGTGTGGTAACCGCTTCGGTACTCGGTCATGCGCTGACGTCAGACGTTCAAATCTGGTTTGTGCTTAGAGTTGTCGTAGGTGTGGCAATGATGTGCCAATACATGGTGCTGGAGAGCTGGCTAAACGAGCAAGCCGAGCCGCATCAGCGTGGCATGGTGTTCGCCAGTTATATGTCGGTGACCTTCCTCGGTCTGGCGATGGGGCAAGGGGTACTGACAATTATGCCCGAGCTGGACTTGAACCATTTGCTGATCGTTTCAATGTGCTTCTCGCTCTGCCTGGTGCCGGTAGCCGTGACCAACCGTATTCACCCAGCACCACTGCGTCCGGCGCCGATGAAGGTGCAGGTGTTTATCCGTCGTATCCCCCTGGCACTGACAACGGTGGTTGTATCGGGACTTCTGTTAGGCGCTTTTTACGGTATGGCACCGGTATTCGCTACCGGAGTAGGTCTCGCTACATCCGAGATCGGTATCTTCATGGCGATTACGATTGGTGCAGGTCTGTTTGCCCAGTGGCCAACTGGCTGGCTATCGGACAGGCTGGACCGCAGCCGGATGATTCAGGTGAATGCCATTATCCTGACCGGAGTGGTTCTGATAATCGCGTTAGTGCCTATGCCGCCGTTTGGGCTTTTGGTGCTCACTAGCCTGTTCGGTATTCTGGCTTTTACCCTCTATCCGCTAGCGGTGGCATTGGCTAACGATCACATCGATCCAGAAGATCGCGTTGCGCTGTCGGCCATGCTGTTGGTCACTTTTGGCGTCGGAGCAAGTATCGGGCCACTGCTCAGTTCGGTGCTAATGAAGGCGCTGGGACCTAATATGTTGTACGTCTTCATGGCCGTTTGTACGCTGATACTGGTTGTGCGGATACGGCCCGAACGAGTGACAGGCGAGAATCTGTCCGAGGATGCGCCTATCCATTTTCTGCCGGCAGGCGGCAATCTTGTGACATCTTCGCTTTCAGCCGCTATGGATCCAAGGGTAGACGAACAGCAGGTTGAAGAGCAGATGCGTGATGAAGGGGCGGCCTATGCGAGCGCTGCCGAGCGGGATGCAGACCAGGCTGAGCATCGACCTGGCTGATTTCTAGGTTGACCTGACTGCGCTGCTTAAAAAAGGTCTTCTTTCTCCTCACGACGGGCTTCCCTTTGCAGAAAATTGACAAACCGATCGATTAATCTTTGTGCGCTGGCCGGGGCTTGCCGAAATGCCAGTCCAACATGTGTTTCATCCGTTACAGCATCATGTTGAGCATGCCGGATTTCGATTTGTAGATTGAGTCGATCGGTATCCGGCAGGGCCATGGAGCTGCGCTCGAACAGTTCGCCTGGGGGTAATTGCTGCGTGCAGTCGCCGGAAAATCGAGCTTTGCAGCCGGTGGCGGAGATATCAAGCAAAGTGCCATCGAGGGACAGGTCGCGCTTGGTATGACCCAGGCGCACATCCAACTCCATGCTGCGGCGTATTGATGCCCGGAAAGCGCCACGTTTTTGGTGGTAAACCACCTCTTCTGGCAGGGGTGCGCAATAGGTGGGGACGCCGTCGAGTATCAGTCGTTCCACGCCCTCGCAATGCCAGCGGATGTGAACACCCTCACGCCAGGCATCGACGCGGAAGGCCTCCCCCGCGGTGGCATAGCGATCACCGTCGCGCGGCATCATTTCGTCAATCCAGAGTTTTTTCCTTTCGGTGTCTATCAATACAATGGAGCTCTGGAATTTTAGCGCGCGGTCAACAAAGTTGATACGAAGATGATCACGGTGCTGATGGATATTTCGAAGTAGCGAAATAATTTCAATAGGCGAGCGGACGTCGCGCGGCGGCTGTGGACCAGCTTCTTGGATGAATGATGTAGACACTGAAAAATCTCGAATTAAAAAAGGACAGGCGAACAACTATACAGCATGTCCGTTATAGGCGGCTCTCAGACTTTTGTCAGATTACGCGGAGTGCCGGAGCGACTGGCGATGCCCTGCCGATCGTACACGCTCTGGCTTGACTCCCCCTGATTGCGCAGTAGATCTAGCAAGTGTCCGGTTGCCTGCTGATTATGTCGAACGAGTCGAGCATTGCGCAGATTAGCCGCTTGGCAACGCTGCAATGCCTCACGGAATGCAGAGTAATTGCCTACCAGCTCCGGAGTTCCTGACGCGCTGATATGCTTTTCGAGATTTTCACCAGGCGAGACGCCAATCTGGCTGCACCATGCTCTGATTGCATGATCATGGCGAGTCAAAGCATCCACCAGAGGAGTTTTAGCGTTGAGAAGCATTTCGAGATCTGACATGTTGCGGTCGATCAGAGCCTGTTGCTCTTGATCGAGAAGATCGGCGAAGGCTTCACAATCGATCAGTGCTTGAGTGAAGACTTTGTCCATGTGTTCCATCCGCATTCTCCGCCTCTTAATTACCCGAGCAAAGTCACCGGATGTTATTCCGGCCTATTTTTCCAAAGCTAGCAGTTTATCGGCGATACGCCCGCTATCCGCTTGATAGTTGCCTTCACTGATGGCTTGTCGGATTTGTGCAACTCGCTCGCTATCGACTACGGGCAGATCACGTAGGCGCTCTTCCACAGCTTGTAGCTGTTGAGCCTGCGGGCTGAGTTTCACCTGCGCCTCGGCTGCGGGTGTTTCCTGTGTAGCGCTTTTTTCGGCAGGCCGCGTGCTTTCTGCGGCCGCATCACGCTTGCCTGTAGTGGCGCCAGTCTGGGCGCTACGGTTGGCACTGTTTGATGCGTTGAAGTCAATAACCATTCTGTTTTCCTCAAAACCTAAATGCTTTACTAACACCTTTAACGGCCGAGGCAGTCAAAACTTTAGGAAAAAAAGTGAGAGCCAGATCACGATTCTTACCCGAGTATTGATCGGTATTGTAGAGCAAATAACACATAAATTCACATAGCCACTTCGACCTGCCCCGGGCCGGTGATACGGGCCTTGACTACCCGGCCGGAGCGATTGTTGCGCACTCGTATCTGGCTTCCTAGATTGCCGCTTTCCAGTGCTTCACCTGGCATGCGGACTGAGACCTGGGCATTGGCAGCACTGATAACAACCTTGTCGCCGCGCTTGACTACCTCCTGCTGCTCCAGCTGATTGGGTGACAGGACAGTGTCAGCAGATACCTGCCGGCGCAGCCGAAGCCCTTTTATCTGCTCTATGTCGGTCAGATAAGCGTTGTTCAGTAAGCCGACATCTCGCTCCAACAGTGAGACGTCTCGTTCAGAGACCACGCTGTGGCGCGTCAGCGGCCGAGTGGTGACCAGTACAGGCTGGAATAAGCTGACTTGCGCGGGCACAAATAGACGCCAGCGCACCTCGCTTTCGCAACTCAGTCGAACAGTAACGCGTCCTACTGGTTCTGTGGGGCTTTCCAGCTCAGCATGCAGCGCGCCATCCGGACAAAGAGGCAGCCGTAGTCTGTTGTCCAGGCGGTTGACTTGCACTTCATAGCGGGCATCACGCGCACTACGTTGCAGATGGGTCTCAATTTCCTGCTCAAGAAATGAGGTAGTAGCGCCGATAACCTGATCAATGAGTGGGTTTGCGGAGGCAGCTGCACAAAAAAATAGCGGCAATAACGCGCACCCTGTGAGATAACGCATACAATAAACCTTGATAACGAGTGGGTTGGCGCATGTCAAAAAAACGCCGTTACGAGTATTATCTCAATAGTGCAGCAAGATGCATGCCGTTTCACATGCTTTATATGAGGAGTTACCCATGGCTGGCGTAATGGACTCGGTCAACCAGCGTACACAACTGGTCGGACAGAATCGGCTGGAATTGCTGCTTTTTCGTCTTTCCGGCCCTCAGCTTTATGGCATCAACGTTTTCAAGGTCAAGGAAGTGTTGCAATGTCCGAAGCTGACCATCCTGCCGCGACTCAACCCCGTGGTTCGCGGTGTCGCGCACATACGTGGCGGTACGTTGCCGATCATTGATTTGAACAAGGCTACGGGCGGACCCGGTCTTGATGATTTAAGCACGACCTTCGTGATCATCACCGAATATAACTACCGAGTGCAGGGTTTCCTTGTTCGCTCGGTAGAGCGGATCGTCAATATGAACTGGTCCGATATTCACCCGCCGCCAAGGGGCACAGGACGCGACCATTACCTGACTGCGGTAACGCATGTTGATGACAAGATGGTCGAGATCATTGATGTCGAGAAAATTCTTGCTGAGGTCGTTCCGACGGTGGAGACCATTACCGCGGGCGTTATTGACGAGGTGACTCACACCGAAGCGTTGGCGCGCAAAGTGCTGATTGTGGATGATTCATCGGTGGCGCGAAAGCAGGTTGTACGTTGCTTGCAGGAGGTCGGGGTAGAAGTGGTTGCGCTGAATGACGGGCGTCAGGCGCTGAATTGGCTGCGCGATTTAGTAGAAAGTGGCGCAGACGTATCTGATTTGCTGATGATGGTGTCGGATATCGAGATGCCGGAAATGGATGGTTATACCCTGACCGCTGAAATCCGTAATGATCCAAGGATGACCGGATTGCACATACTGCTGCATACGTCACTTTCAGGCGTGTTTAATCAGGCGATGGTGAAGAAGGTCGGCGCCGACGATTTTCTGGCCAAGTTCAAGCCTGATGAATTGGCGCAGAGGGTTATTGACCGACTGCACGCGCTGCGGGAATAGGCGACCCTAAGAGGTTGTAAATCAATTGAAGACGGGACGGATTGCGTGACCTCAGTAAACAAAGATTTTCATGTGTTTCGAGAGTTTCTGGAAAAAGCGTGCGGCATCGTGCTTGGCGACAACAAGCAGTATCTGGTTGCGAGCAGGCTGAATAGGCTACTAGAGCAGCAGGGTATAAAGAGTCTTGGGGAGCTGGTCACGCGCATTCAAGCACAACCGCGCAGTGGGCTTCGCGAGTTGGTGGTGGATGCGATGACCACCAACGAAACGCTTTGGTTTCGCGATGTCTATCCGTTCGACGTACTGAAGAATCGGTTGCTACCGGAGTTTATCAAGGCCAGTCCCGGTCAGCGGCCGCGTATCTGGTCCGCTGCGTGCTCGTCGGGCCAGGAGCCCTATTCACTGAGCATGGCGATTGACGAATTTGAACGCAGCAATCTCGGGCAACTGCGAGGAGGGAGTCAAATTATCGCCACCGATCTGTCCGGCGGGATTCTTACCGCAGCGAAGTTAGCAGAATACGATAGTCTGTCTATCGCACGTGGACTCTCCTCGGAGCGACTGGTGCGCTACTTCGATCAGACCACCCCAGGGCGCTGGACAGTCAAGCAGCCGATTCGTAGCCGTGTTGAGTTTCGTGCTATGAATTTGCTCGACAGCTACTCGATGCTTGGCAAGTTCGATATTGTTTTTTGCCGCAACGTATTGATTTATTTCTCGGCAGATCTGAAAAAAAACATCCTTACGCGTATCCACGCGACGCTGAAGCCGGGTGGTTATCTGATGCTGGGCGCCTCCGAGGCATTGAACGGCCTGCCGGAACTCTATCAGATGGTTCAGTGCAGCCCCGGGATCGTCTACAAGGCGAAATAACGTGGGCGCTACACCGTTGAGTTGAACTGGCCCGCGCCATTCTGCATGGGCATTCCCTTTCCCCGCTTTGTCCCTAGCTTTAACTTTTGCCGCTCAATAGTTACCTGCAATAGTTGCCGTCCAGCGGAAATCCATTGCCGTTTTTCGTGCAGAGTTATCCTAAGCGTATGAAAAATAATGCATTATTTTATTGGCATGGAAACTGCTTTGTTATTGCGCAGAGAAGACGGTGTGGCTAATTTCTGCCACAGGAGGAACAGGCTAATGACAATCAGTTTTGATAATGCTCTGGGCATACACGAAAGGGCACTGGTTTTTCGTGGTCAGCGTGCGGCTGTTCTGGCGAACAACGTAGCCAACGCGGAAACCCCGAATTACAAGGCTCGTGATCTGGACTTTTCGGCGACTCTGGAGGCTCAGCAGACCGGAGCGGGTACGGGTTTCGCGACCAGCACCACGCATGCTCACCACATTAGTACCGAGGGCTTTCTCGATCAGGCCGCAGGTCTGCGCTTTCGCATTCCTTCGCAGCCGGCGCTGGATGGCAATACCGTCGACTCCGAACTGGAGCAGAGTGCGTTCGCCAAGAATGCTATCGAGTTACAGGCTAGCTTCACTTTTCTAAACAGCAAATTTAGCGGGCTGATGACAGCTCTGAAAGGACAATAAGCCATGTCGCTGAATGATGTCTTCAATATTTCCGGATCCGGCATGAGCGCCCAGTCGCTGCGGCTCAACACCGTGGCGAGCAATATAGCCAATGCCGAAACGGTTTCTAGCAGTACAGGTGAGACTTATCGCGCCCGTCACCCGGTGTTCGCTACCATGTTCAATGAGCAGCAGGGTCTCGGACAATCCTTGTTCTCATCTCGCGACCAGGCCGGCAGTGGCGTTGAGGTACTTGGCGTGGTGGAATCTGACGCCGAGTTGCAGTCACGCTATGAACCGGATCATCCCATGGCCAATGAGGAGGGCTACGTGTTCTTTCCCAACGTCAATGTTGTCGAGGAAATGGCCAACATGATGGCTGCCTCGCGGGCTTATCAAACCAACGTCGAAATCATGAACGCAACCAAAACCATGCTGCAGCGCGTTCTCACACTGGGTCAGTGACAGGAGCTTCCCGACCATGAGTATTTCTAGTGCATTAAGTGTGGGTGAAAGCGTTCTGGACCAGTACAAGGTGGACCAGAGCCGCGACGCCAAGGGCGGTGAGCTCGGAAAGAATGAATTTCTGAAGCTGTTGGTCACGCAAATGAACAATCAGGACCCGCTGTCGCCCCAAGAGAATGGTGAGTTTATCGCTCAGCTGGCGCAATTCAGTACAGTGGAAGGGATTGAAACGCTTAATACGTCGATGGAGTCGCTAGTCACTGGTTATCAGTCATCGCAGGCGTTGCAGGCGTCGTCGCTGGTGGGGCGGACTGTTATCGTGCCGGCCGATCAGGCGATAGTGAACACGGCAGAGGGGATTAAAGGCCAGCTGGCGTTACCTTCCGCAAGCGATAACGTATACGTGAATGTCACAGATGCCGCGGGAAGTGTGGTGACCCGGCTTAACCTCGGCAGCCAGCCCAGCGGCATGCACAATTTTGTGTGGGACGGCAAAGACAGTAGCGGCAATCTAATGCCGTCCGGGCGTTATAAATTCGATGCTCAGGCAAGCGTCGAAGGTGCCAACAAGCAACTGGCTACCTTGCTGCCGGCCAATGTCGACAGTGTCTCTCTGGGTAACGGCAAGGGCGGTGGAATGATGCTCAATGTCGCCGGCTTGGGCAGTATCAGTCTTTCAAACATCGTTTCCATTGGTCAATAACAGTCGTCCGACCAACATCGGCTAGGAGAGTAACTATGTCTTTCAATATCGGTTTGAGTGGTATCCGGGCGGCGTCATCCGATCTGAATATTACCGGTAATAATATCGCCAACGCAGGCACCGTGGGGTTTAAGGGCTCGCGGGCGGAGTTTGCCGAC
This sequence comes from Halopseudomonas sp., assembly GCF_047631575.1. Classification (GTDB taxonomy): domain Bacteria; phylum Pseudomonadota; class Gammaproteobacteria; order Pseudomonadales; family Pseudomonadaceae; genus Halopseudomonas. The sequence continues at coordinate 77,204 of NZ_JBLIAB010000010.1, forward strand.
GTCTATGCAGCTTCTACTCTTGGTTCCGGCAGAAGCGCGCAGGGCAGCGGTGTGGTGCCCGGCGACGTGGCTCAACTTTTTACCCAGGGTAATGTTAGCACCACCGAAAACAGCTTGGACTTAGCAATCAATGGTAACGGATTTTTCGTTACCAGTAATCAAGGCGCGCTCAGTTATACCCGCGCGGGCTATTTTGGTACTGATCGAGAAGGCTTTATTTCCAACAACTCTGGAGAGCGGCTGCAAGGCTTCGGTGTGAATCCGGTGACTGGACAGGTAAACCAGGTCGTACAGAGCGATCTACGAGTCGATACCCGTTCGGCAAATCCAAATGCGACCAGCTTGGTGAACTCGACTCTTAATTTGAATTCAACCAATGTGCGCCCGGCTGTCTGGCAGCAGGCTTATGACGGTGCTTACGCCGCATCTATAGCTACCGCAGTAAATCCGGCCGCGCCTACCCCTGGGGAAATTACTGCGGCTGAGAACGCAGGTATTGCTGCTGGTCGCGATACTTTCGATCCAACTAATTCGGCGACCTACAACAGTTCCACGTCGGTCAATATTTTTGATAGCCTGGGTAATGCGCACACACTGACTAAATTCTTCGTCAAAACTGACGGTAATCAGTGGGATATTTTCAACCTGATTGATGGACGCCAAGTCACTAATGATCCATTAACCAACAATGCCCGACCTACCGACGCGAGCTTTGCACCTGTGCCAACTGCGCTGAGCTTCAATAGCGTAGGTGAGCTGACTACGCCGCAGCCCATGAATATTATTCAGAACTGGGTCCCATTGGACAGCGCTGGGCAACAAACGGGTGCCACCTCGCCTGCTTCTTTCAGTATCAATCTAACCGGTAGTACCCAGTTCGCCGCCAGTTTTGCTGTGACCGCCGTTGTACAGGACGGCTTCACTACGGGCGACCTAGCTGGATTAGAAATAAACGAAACCGGTTTGTTGATCGCGCGATATACCAACGGTCAGACACGTACTCAAGGGCAGGTTGTGCTCGCCAACTTCGCGAATCAACAGGGTCTTACGCCGTTAGGCAAAACGGCCTGGGCTCAATCGTTTTCTTCTGGTGAGCCGGTAGTGGGCGCTCCAGGCTCCGGTACGCGAGGGTCTATTCAGTCCGGCGCTCTTGAGCAGTCAAACGTGGATTTGTCGGAGCAGCTGATCAATCTGATTATTGCTCAGCGTAATTATCAGGCTAATGCTAAGACTATTCAGACAGCTGACGCGGTAACACAAACCATTATTAACCTGAGGTAATTTTGGGTTGTAAGCAGGCTACTTCTGGAGCGGCAATATTGGCGGGCGAGAGCTTGCCGTTATTGCCGATTTTCTTTTTTATATTTCCTATTATGCTGATTTTAATACGAAAATAGATTTTATATAGAAAATGGCATGATCCGTGCTTAGTTTATACTTGATAGCAGCAAAGCGGCAATTCCTTGTCGCAACGGGAGTAAAGCGTGGATAAATCACTATACATCTCCATGACGGGCGCCAGTCAGAATATGCTGGCTCAACAAGCCCATGCCAACAATCTGGC
>NZ_JBLIAB010000011.1:0-64267 GCF_047631575.1 Halopseudomonas sp.
GCATGCATCCATTGCGTCAAGGCATTGTTATGAGCTTTAAGCCATAGAACTCTGTAAAAAACAGCAATAATGCTACCTGTAGACAACCCATGAGTGCGTCCTTTGCTTTCAAGTTGACCAGCTCACCCAGCGCCGCACCCTTGGTTAGGCTGGTCGCCACGCATGCCTGACCATTTTATGGTCCTCATCTAATTGATGTAAAAAACAATCCAATATGAGCCATTTTTTATGTCTTGTTTCATATTTCACCCGAATAGGCGAGTGTGATACAGCGGCAGTAACCTTATATTCAGCCGTGCTAAGAGCCTAATCATCAGTTGCATGTCATAGGCTCTGTGATCTCAACAACAACAACAAACTGAAGAGAAACCACTATGAAAAAAGCAACGTTCCAACTGACAAGCCTAGCCGCTGCTCTGCTGATGTCGACCAGCGTTATGGCTTACAGCCCCAGTCCGACACCCACACCGCCGTCCGGCGGAAGTTCGGATTTCCCATCGGTATCTGATTTCAGCCGTTCCGGTTCCTTCTCCACTACCAGTGGCAACGAAGGCCCAAGTTGTACCGTTTTTCGTCCACAAACTCTAGGTGACCAGGGTCGACGTCACCCGATCATCATCTGGGGCAACGGCACCGGCAGCTCTCCGGGAACCTACAGCGCTCTGCTCACCCACTGGGCAAGCCAGGGCTTTGTCGTCGCCGCAGCGCGCACATCCAACGCCGGCTCAGGTGCCCAGATGATCGATTGTCTGGATTATCTTGTGCAACAAAATGGCCGCAGCTCCGGCACCTATGCCGGCAAGCTGAACGTCAACCGCGTTGGCTCTGCAGGCCACTCCCAGGGTGGTGGTGGAGCGATCATGGCGGGGCGTGATGGTCGCATTACCGTCACTGCACCCTTCCAGCCCTACACCGTTGGACTGGGCCACCGCTCCAGCTCGCAAAGCCAGCAAAATGGTCCGATGTTCCTGATGACGGGTGGTCGTGATTACATTGCCACGCCGAGCTTTAACGCCGCACCGGTTTTTCGAAACGCCAACGTGCCCGTTTTCTGGGGCGAGCGAACCACTGCCAGTCATTTTGAGCCCATCGGCGACGCCGGTGATTTCCGCGGCCCGTCCACTGCGTGGTTCCGTTATCACTTAATGAACGACGGTAGCGCCGAGAGCACCTTCTACGGCAACCGTTGCGGCCTGTGTATGGACCGCGGATGGGACGTTGAGCGCAAGGGTATCAACTGATACCAAAGTAAAAATCGTCTACCAGGCCGGTCGCCCAAAGCGTCCGGCCTTTTTATTGCCTGCTTTATATTGATGGGAAAAGACTCTAATTATTATCTTTTTATAGATATGTCCCATATTTAACCCAAACAGGCGAGTGTCTACTATAGCCTCTATCTCTATATTTGATCGTGCTGAGAGCCTAACAACCGATAGCACCCAAAGGCTCAGTGACTTCAAAAACAACAAACTGAAGAGAGATCACTATGAAAATGGCAACATTCAAACTGACCAGCCTTACCGCCGCCCTCCTGATGTCAACCAGCGTCATGGCTTACGCTCCGGCGCCCGATCCGACGCCTGAGCCACCTACTGGCGGCGACTCGATATTCCCCTCCGTCTCCGATTTCAGCCGCTCGGGATCGTTCTCAACCACCAGCGTTAATGCCGGACCAAGTTGTACCATCTATCGCCCGCGCACATTAGGTGAGGAAGGTCGACGCCACCCAATCATCATCTGGGGGAACGGCACCGGCGCTTCACCGTCGACCTACGACAGCCTGCTCACCCATTGGGCAAGCCAAGGTTTCGTAGTCGCTGCAGCACGCACATCTAACGCTGGCTCCGGCGATGAGATGATTGATTGTCTGGATTTTCTCGTCGAACAGAACGGTCGTAGTTCCGGTACTTACGCCGGCAAGTTGAACGTCAATCGCGTAGGCGCCGCAGGTCATTCTCAGGGTGGTGGCGGAACCATCATGGCCGGTCGTGATGGTCGCATTACAGTTACTGCGCCCTTCCAGCCCTACACCATTGGACTGGGCCACCGCTCCAGCTCACAGAGCCAGCAAAATGGTCCCATGTTCCTGATGACTGGCGGCAGTGACACCATCGCAGCACCAGGTTTGAACGCCGCCCCCGTTTTCCGAAACGCCAACGTGCCGGTGTTCTGGGGCGAGCGCACCAACGCCAGCCATTTTGAGCCCATCGGCAACGCCGGTGATTTCCGCGGCCCATCCACGGCCTGGTTCCGTTTTCATCTGATGAACGACGGCAGTGCCGAAAGCACTTTCTACGGTAGCCGTTGTGGCTTGTGCATCGACCGCGGTTGGGACGTTGAGCGTAAAGGTATCAACTAAGAGGAACGCGTCCAGCGCAGAACGCGCGAATCATCAACAGCCGGTTACTTCTGAGTAACCGGTTTTTTTGCATCTGCGTTATGCTAAGTCATCAATAACAGCAGGAAATCACCCATGTCCGAGATCAAACCCGTCGCACTGGTAACCGGCGCCGGCAGTGGTATTGGCCGCGCCACAGCGCTAGCATTACTCAAGGCAGGCTATCGCGTGGTACTTGCCGGTCGACGCGAAGAGCAACTCAACACCACAATTGATGCCGCCGACGAGCAGGGCCAAAACGCATTAGCCGTAGTGACTGATGTCCGTAAGCCCGAATCGGTTGAAGCCCTGTTTGCGGCAACACGGGAACACTTCGGACGTTTGGACCTGTTGTTCAACAACGCTGGTACTGGCGCACCGCCTGTTCCACTTGAGGACGTCAGTTTCGCCCACTGGCAAGCGACCCTCGAAACAAACCTGACCGGGGCGTTTCTCTGTACTCAACAGGCCTTCAAGATAATGAAAAGTCAGCAACCAATGGGCGGACGCATCATCAACAATGGCTCAATTTCTGCCCATGCGCCGCGCCCCAACTCAGCGCCCTACACCTCGACCAAACATGCAATGACCGGGCTAACCAAATCCACTTCGCTCGATGGCAGACGTTTCAACATCGCCTGCGGCCAGATTGATATTGGTAACGCCGCAACCGAGATGGCCTCACCAATGCAGCGAGGCGTACCCCAGGCCAATGGCGATATTGCTGTGGAGGCGGTGATGGATGTAGAACACGTTGCGCAAGCCGTTGTACAGATGGCCGGCCTGCCATTGGAGAGCAACATCCAGTTCATGACCATCATGGCAACCAAAATGCCCTTTATCGGACGCGGCTGAGCCGTAGCACAACCGGGACACTTATAATCTTGGTATCGATGTTGCTACAATACGAAATGCCATACACAATCCGGATTAGAAACCATGAGCAGCCAACCTACCCCCCTCTCAATGGCCCTGTCACAGCGCAAGTCCGATGAGCGCGCGACACCAATGAGCGCATTTCGCATGGCCCGCCGTTGGTGGTTGGAAGGCCGCCGACTGAATCTATCGCTACTGGCGGAAGAATTGGGCGTCGGACGAGCAACTCTGATGCGCTGGGTTGGCAACAAGGACTTGCTGATGGGCGAGATTCTCTGGTCCCAATACAAGTATTTGTACGATGAGGCAATCGAGCGGGCCGAGGCTGACTCCAAGCTCAAGGGCATCGAGTTTCTGGTGCAGATCTATACCGATATCAATATCGCGCTAATTAATGCCAAGGCCATGCATGACTTTCTCCGGGCCGAGCCACAGTGGGGACTGCAACTACTGACCTCGAATATTTCCGGGCTGCAGAGTCGGTTGATCGAAACCTGGCGCAAACTGTTCGAAGAACAGATAAATGCGGGCCTGATCAATCCCGAGATGGACGCCGATAGCCTGGCCTACTTCATTATCCGCATTGGTGAGGGGGCTATCTATTGTGATCTGATTTGTGGGCGCACGCCCGATCCCAAACCTGCGAGTACAGCTTTTCGCCTACTAGTGAATGGTCACACCCGCTGAACACGTGGCCTAACCTCGTCGCAGTGGCCACTCCAGCACAAAGTCCGCCCCACCCAGGGCATCAGAACTGCTGGCATGGGCAGTTCCGTTGTGCCAGTACATAACCCGTCTGACGATCGATAAACCCAACCCATAGCCGCCCGATGCGCGCGTGCGGCTATCGTCCAGACGTAAGAACGGTGTGAAGACTTTTTCGCGCAAATGAGTCTCGATGCCCGGGCCGTCATCTTCGATACTTACCACGCAGCGGCCGTATACCACCCGGCAGCTAACTCGAACCTGACTGCTGGCATGGCGCATGGCGTTAGTAATGAGATTGCTGATTGCCCGGGTGAGGTAGCGCTGCTCGGCATCGACTGCCTTAGCCCGGTGGTAACTGTTATCCACTACCTCGATGGTAACTGCCTTATTCAAGGGCGCCAATTCGCTCACTACACGCTCGATCAGCTCCGGCACGTTCACCAGCACCATACTCAGCGCAGGGGCTCCCTGCTCCAACCGCGCGTAAGTTAGAATTTCATCAACCAGAATATCAAGCTCACTCAGATCTGCATCCATACCATGCACATAATGGGCTGTGTCTACTTCGTTTTTCGAGGTCTCGACCATCTCCAGACCAAAGCGCAAGCGTGCAATGGGTGTGCGCAACTCATGGGATACCGCGCCGATCATTTCCTGCTGAATTTTCATCAATCGCTGAAGATGGCTGGCCATATCGTTAAAGGCCCGAGCAACCCGCCCTACCGGATCCTGCCCCGAAGCGTCCACCCGCGCATCCAGGTTGCCATGGGTCAGCAACATAGCGGCCGCCTCCAGCGACGTCAGGCGCCGCTCCAGTTGGCGCACCAGCAAATAGATCAGTAGCCCGCTCAGTGTGAGCACCAGCAGTACGGTAATCAACAACAGCTCTCTAGGATAGTCTTCCATTTGATAAAGCGGACCCAGACGCAGCACCCAGTCAGTATCTGTCACCTTCATGTACAACAGCACCGAGTAGCCGTCAGGGCCCAGGGTCATCACCGTATCAAACTCTTCCAGTCGGCGTCGCTGGTCAGCATCCAGATCAGTCTCGCGGATACGTGTGAGCATCAACGGATAACCAAACTGCTTGTCGCGCCGCAGTCGCTGAAGGCGTCCGGGCATATCGGATTCAGGATGACGGACCAGTTCGTCCACCAATAGAAAAAGCGTCGCTCGGCCTAACTGTTCAGTGATACGTTGAATGTCAGTGGTTAGCACCATATTCTCATCCACGCGGCTGAACACCCGCACTTCATCATCCAGCGTCGGTTTGACCAACACTCGACCGCGGGCCAGCTGCGTGCGCTGACGTGAATCTAGATCCAGCTCAATTAATGGTTTGAGTTGCAGCGAAACACCGATCAAGCGTGTCCAGGCGGCCAGCGCACGCAGACGTTCCGCGCCTTCCATTGGCTGCAGATTATCAGCCATCAAGCGAAAAGTACCGGTAGCAATATCCTCCCGGTACGCTTCGTCACGGAATTCGCTGACCAAACGGATTCCCAGCAGCGCCAACAGCGACACCACAATCAGAATCAGCAGCATGCCACCGTAGATGCGCAGGAAAATGGAGTTCACAGGGCGCCCGGTTCAGGTTTGAAGTTCAGGGTTGCACGGCAACAAACAGGTAGCCTTTACTACGCACCGTCTTGATGATACGCGGCAATTCAGGATCATCACCAATCTTTGGACGGATCCGTGAGATGCGTACGTCTATAGAGCGGTCCTGACCGTCATATTCGATTCCTCGCAGCGCATTGAAGATTTCCTCACGGCTGAGTACGCGTCCAGCGTTAATCGCCAGCAACCACAATAGATCCAGCTCCGCACCGGTTAGATCGATCAATTGATTGCGCAACCAGGCCTCGCGTCGTGCGTGATCGATCACCAGCGGACCAAAAGTAAGCCGGTTAACCGGGGCACCACTCGATGCCTCCACATCTGGACTACGACGCAACAATGCGCGGATGCGCGCGAGCAGCACTTGGGGCCTCACTGGTTTATTAACGTAATCATCTGCGCCCAACTCCAACCCGCGAATATGGTCTTCATCATCACTGCGGGCTGTCAACATCAATACCGGCCGCGCATATCCGGCCGCGCGCAAACGCTTGCAGATCGACAGGCCGTCTTCGCCCGGCAACATCAGATCGAGTACCACCAGATCAGGGTTGCTGGCAAGAATGTGTTCTACCGCCCCCGCACCGTCGGTCAACAAATCGACCTCCAGACCCTGCGAGCGAAGGAACGCCTGAATCAGATCAGCCAATTTAAGATCATCTTCGACTATGAGTATGCGTTCATTATCAGCTGCCATGCGTCCGCCAACCTGCCTATCTCATTTCGGGAAGCCGCGATTGTAACACTCTCCGACAAAACGCCTAGCCGACGTCAAAACGAGATAGCCGTCACACCTTATAAACACTACATGTAGTGGTTACATAATTTTCTTGTGTGATTTTTCGCCGCTAATAGCATTAAAAAGCCCGAATTTACTGGCTAAGACGCGACTAGCCGTCAATCAGCCATGATTCAGTCATCTAAAAATCGGCTTGCGCAGGAGCCGATCACACTCTATCTTGTGCCAAACGGTTATATAGACACCACATATAGATAATCTATTCAGAGACGAGCTTCACCCAAAGAATAAAACACTACATATTGTGTTACCGGCCATGCCAAGGAAATCACCATGCAGCCCAACTCTAATCCTACCTTAGACACCACTGACACCATCCGGCCGAGCTCACAGCAAGGCAATCAGCACGAGCAGGATCTGAATCTGACCGCTCCGGGCCAGATTCGCGTGATCAAGCGCAACGGCACCCTTGTCGGTTACACCGATGACAAGATCAAGGTTGCCATCACCAAAGCCTTCCTTGCTGTGGAGGGAGGCCAGGCAGCAGCCTCCAGTCGCATTCATCAAACAGTCAGTCAGCTCACTGAGACCATCAGCAGTATTTTCAAGCGCCGCATGCCTTCCGGCGGCACACTGCATATCGAAGAGATTCAGGATCAGGTGGAGCTCGCCCTGATGCGTGCCGGCGAGCAGAAAGTGGCCCGCAGTTACGTACTCTACCGTGAGGAGCATTCCCGTCAGCGCCGGGCGCGTCAGCCAGTCGAAGCCCATCCGACGCTGAATGTCACCCAAGCCGATGGCAGCCGCCTGCCGCTGGATCTGGGCCGCATGCACACCATCATTGACGAGGCCTGTGAGGGTCTGGCCGAAGTGGATGCCAAGCTGATCGAGCGCGAAACGCTGAAGAACCTGTATGACGGAGTCACCCAGCATGATGTGAATACGGCGCTGGTCATGGCCGCCCGCGCATTGGTCGAACGCGAGCCCAACTACAGTCACGTGACCGCTCGTCTTTTAATGGATACCCTGCGCGCCGAAGCGCTGGGCTTTCTGGATGTGGCCGATAGCGCAACCCATCATCAGATGGTCGAACTCTATGCCAAAGCCCTTCCCGCCTACATTAACAAGGGCGCCGAGCTGGAACTGCTAGACCCGCGTTTGAAGGAGTTTGATCTGGACGCTCTGGGCGCAGCGTTAGATCATACCCGCGACCAGCAGTTCTCTTATCTCGGTCTGCAGACACTGTACGACCGTTATTTCATACACAATGACGGCGTACGCTTCGAACTGCCGCAAGTCTTCTTCATGCGCGTTGCCATGGGCCTGGCCATTGAAGAAGCCGATCGCAACGGCCGCGCTATAGAATTCTATAAGCTGCTCTCCAGTTTTGACTACATGGCCTCCACGCCGACGCTGTTCAACGCCGGCACACTGCGCCCACAGCTTTCCAGTTGCTACCTGACCACCATACCTGACGAACTCTCAGGTATTTATCATGCAATCCACGACAATGCCATGCTATCCAAATTTGCTGGCGGCCTAGGTAACGATTGGACCAACGTAAGGGCACTCGGTGCCTACATTAAAGGCACCAACGGCAAGTCTCAGGGTGTTGTACCCTTCCTGAAAGTGGTCAACGACACCGCAGTCGCGGTCAACCAGGGCGGCAAGCGCAAAGGCGCTGTATGTGCCTACCTGGAGTCTTGGCACCTGGATATCGAAGAGTTTCTCGAGCTGCGCAAGAACACCGGTGACGACCGTCGCCGCACACACGATATGAACACGGCCAACTGGATTCCAGACCTGTTCATGAAGCGCGTTTTTGAAGACGGCAAGTGGACACTATTCTCCCCGTCCGACACACCCGACCTGCACGACCTGACGGGCAAGGCTTTCGAGGAGCGCTACGAGTACTACGAAGCGCTGATCGAGTACGGCAAGCTCAAACTGCACAAGACCATTCAAGCCCGAGATCTGTGGCGCAAGATGCTCAGCATGCTGTTCGAGACCGGCCACCCATGGATCACCTTCAAAGATGCCTGCAACCTGCGCAGCCCGCAGCAGCATGTGGGCGTCGTACACAGCTCCAACCTGTGCACCGAAATCACCCTGAACACCTCGGCCGATGAAATCGCCGTGTGTAACCTAGGATCGGTCAACCTGCCCAACCACATCAAAGATGGCAAGCTGGACACGACCAAGCTCGCAGCCACCATCAAGACCGCCCTGCGCATGCTGGATAACGTCATCGACATCAACTACTACTCGGTGCCACAGGCGAAAATTTCCAACCTCAAACACCGTCCAGTGGGTCTGGGCATTATGGGTTTTCAAGACGCGCTGTACCTGCAGCACATCGCTTACGGCTCTGACGCGGCCGTCAGCTTCGCCGACCAGTCAATGGAGGCCGTCAGCTACTACGCCATTCAGGCCTCCTGTGACCTGGCCGAAGAGCGTGGCAACTATGCCAGCTTTGATGGTTCACTCTGGAGCCAGGGCATTCTGCCGCTGGACTCGCTGGACATCCTCATCGAGCAGCGCGGCGCCAAATACATTGAAGTCGATCGCAGCCAGACCCTGGATTGGGAACCACTGCGCCAGCGAGCCAAGAAAGGCATCCGCAACTCCAACATCATGGCCATCGCACCGACCGCAACCATCGCCAACATTACTGGTGTATCGCAGTCCATCGAGCCGACTTACCAGAACCTCTATGTCAAATCCAACCTGTCCGGCGAATTCACCGTGATCAATCCCTACCTGGTGCGCGACCTCAAGGCCCGCAAACTCTGGGACCCGGTGATGGTCAACGATCTGAAGTTCTACGACGGTTCGGTACAGCAGATCGAACGCGTCCCGGCCGACCTCAAAGCGCTGTACGCCACCGCCTTTGAGGTGGAAACCAGATGGATCGTCGAAGCCGCCAGCCGCCGCCAGAAATGGATCGATCAGGCACAGTCACTTAACCTGTATATCGCCGGTGCCTCTGGCAAAGCGCTCGACGTGACCTATCGCATGGCCTGGTACCGCGGACTAAAAACGACCTATTACCTGCGCGCCTTGGCGGCTACCAGCACCGAGAAATCCACCGTGGATACCGGCAAACTCAATGCCGTCTCCAATGGCGCTCCCGCTGGACCTGCCCCGGTCCCAAAAGCCTGCGCCATTGATGAACCCGACTGTGAGGCTTGTCAGTAACACTAAGGGGCCCCCGCCCCGTCATTCCCGCGAATGCGGGAACCCATTTTGAAGTTGCTTCTGCACAAGAATATTGGAGACATACCATGCTCAGCTGGGACGAATTAGACAACAACCAAACCACCACACCCCCCCTGGGAGCGCCGAGTTCCACCTCGACCCACGACCTGGCCGTAGACACCAAACCTGACCAACAGGCCGTCGCCGCTGTTGATAACGCCCGCCAGGTTGCCAGCAATGACTCCAGCGCCGTTGCCCGCGCCAAGGCCGCCCTTGATCAACTCGATATCCAGGAAGGGCTCGAAGAACTCGAAGGCTCTGCCGCCCGCGTCAACGTTGATGCCAAGCAAATGATCAACTGCCGCGCCGACCTCAATCAATTGGTGCCGTTCAAATATGAATGGGCCTGGCAAAAATACCAGGACGGCTGCGCCAATCACTGGATGCCGCAAGAGGTCAACATGACCGCCGATATCGCCCTGTGGAAATCCGCCGAGGGCCTGACCGACGACGAACGCCGTATCGTCAAGCGCAACCTAGGCTTCTTCTCTACCGCCGACTCCCTGGTCGCCAACAACCTGGTATTGGCCGTCTACCGCCTGATCACCAACCCAGAATGCCGCCAGTACATCCTGCGCCAGGCCTTCGAAGAGGCAATCCACACCCACGCCTATCAATACTGCATTGAATCACTGGGCATGGATGAGGGCGAGATTTTCAACATGTATCACGAGATCCCTTCGGTCGCGAAAAAAGCCGCGTGGGGCCTCAAGTACACCCGTTCCATCTCAGACCCAACCTTCAATACCGGCACGGTCGAGACCGACAAGGAATTGCTGCGTAACCTGATCGCCTACTACTGCGTACTTGAAGGTGTCTTCTTCTACTGCGGCTTTACTCAGATCCTCTCCATGGGCCGACGCAACAAGCTCACCGGCGTCGCCGAGCAGTTTCAATACATCCTGCGTGACGAGTCCATGCACCTGAACTTCGGCATCGATGTGATCAATCAGATCAAGATCGAAAACCCCCACCTATGGGATGCCAGCATGAAAGACGAAGCCACGCAGATGATCCTGCAGGGCACCCAGCTGGAAATCGAATACGCACGCGACACAATGCCCCGTGGCGTACTGGGCATGAACGCCGCCATGATGGAGGACTACCTCAAGTTCATTGCCAACCGGCGTCTGACACAGATCGGCCTGAAGGAAGAGTACCCAGGTACCGTCAACCCATTCCCGTGGATGAGTGAAATCATGGATTTGAAGAAGGAAAAGAACTTCTTTGAAACGCGAGTAATCGAGTATCAGACGGGGGGTGCGTTGAGCTGGGATTGATTGACTGGGGCACAGTCATGCTGTGCCCATCCCTAGCCGCGCCGTGCTCTAAATCTTCACACAAGCAAAGATCGCATTCCCGGACGTCTTGTCCCAGGGAGTGATGATCTCGTAGTCATGCCCCAGCACATGTACTTCAAAGTAGGGCTCCAACAGCGCCAGTAATTGGCTGAAACTGACAGCCACCATGCTGTGTTGGTCGTGCCACACATGCCTTTCGGCAGCCGTTTTTTTTTCAATGCGCAATTTGAGAGACTGCTGCTCGCCATCGCCCAAGTAATGCCAGCAGGAGCTAAAACTCAATAGAGTGTCAGCCTGTGTGGTGGTATGCGATACATAAGAGCCGTTGTCGATCTGGTGCTTGTCGATCGCGTTGAAGCAGAACAGCCCCCCTGTCACCAGCGCCCTATGCACGCTGGCGATGCACGCCTGCAACCTGATAAGTTCGGCACTGTAATGAATCGAATACAAAAAGCAGGTAATCAGGTCAAACTGCTGATTCACGGTAAAATGACACATATCCTGCAGGGAAAAGTCAGCTTCCGGGCAACGTATAAGCGCCCTGTCCAGCATCGGCTGATTGATATCGAGGCCACTGCTTTCATACCCTGCATCGAGCAGATGGCGCACATGTGGTCCAGTACCACAGGCCAGATCGAGGTGCCTTTTCCCATTGCCGCCGAGCAGCTGATGCAAGCGCTGAACACAATAGCTCTGAGCGCTGTAATCGATATCGGCGCACATTAAGTCGTAAAAACCCGATAGATCGGTGTAGATGGCGTTACTGGACATGATGACCTGAGATTTGAACTTAAGCGCTGGGGCGCGAATCATATACCGGACATGAGCGAATCACCCACAATTGTCCGCATAGAGGTGCTGCATGACCGATCAACAGCGAACACCCATCATCGTCTTCGATGTGAATGAAACCTTGCTCGATATCACTACCCTTAGTCCCTTGTTTGAGCGCGTATTTGGTGATGGCGTAGTCCTGCGCGAGTGGTTTGCCCAACTGATTCTCTACTCGCAAACCATGACCTTGTCTGGCCGTTACGCCCCCTTTGGCGAATTGGCCATCGGCACCTTGCATATGGTCGGCACCATTCACGGCATTGCCATTGAGCAGACCGATATCGAGGAGTTGAAACAGCGGTTGAGTGTAATGCCCGCCCACACAGATGTAGCGCCGGCGCTGAATACCTTGCGTAAAGCCGGCTTTCGACTGGTGACATTGAGCAATTCACCAGGCGGCTCATCGCCTTCGCCACTTGAGCGTGCGGGGTTGGGAGACTTCTTTGAGCGCAGCTTTAGCGTTGACGCTATAGGCAAGTTCAAACCCGCACCGGAAACTTATCAGATGGTTGCCGATGAACTGAGTATGCAGACAATTGATCTTGTTCTGGTCGCCTGTCACCTGTGGGATACCGCAGGAGCCCAGGCTGTAGGCTGTCACGGAGCGCTGCTGACTCGACCACACAACGCCATTCTTCCAGTGGCCGAGCTGCCACAACCAAACTTCATATCTGCAGATTTAGGCGACTTGATCCAACAGCTTATAAAGCACTGGAAAAAGAATTGATAGAGAAGAACATAACCATCAGGGCGATCGCCAAACGCATCATCCTTTCTTTAAAGTAGAGCGCGCCCGTACTGCACGTGTACACGCTCTACTCAACGACTACTTCTTTTTACCAACCTCATTACCGATCACGCCACCTATTGCCGCACCTACACCGGTGCAAAGCGCAGTACCGCACAACACATTACCCGCCACGCCGCCAACAACAGCACCGCCAGCGGTGGTCTTATCTTGGTGCGACATGTTGGAACAACCGCTCAGACCCAGAAAGGTGAGCAGAAGACCGGTCAATACCAATTTTGATGTATTCATATGACGTACTCCAGTGCGTTGCTGTATTAAATAATCTGACTATTCGTCAGTTTCCGCATAAGGCGGACTTTCATTTTTCGCCTGACAGGCTGCTGGTGTTTGTGCACCAGCAGCCTGTCGCGGTTAAGCCCGGAGATCTCGATTTGTTAATCACACACAAAGACCGAAACCCGATTTCCCGATTTCCCGATTTGGCAAACACCCATAATTAGTAAATCATTAAAAGTTGAGGTTTGCGATTACTGAAAACTGATTTGACGAATAATCACTTTTATTCCACTTGTAGTCATATTGCCCTTTGACGGCCCAGGAGTCTTTATCGCAATTACACGACAGGAGTGTCATGCCCGCACCGACATTATAAAGATTCCGATCCTGATCTATACCCTCGACATCAAATGCCGAGCCACCACTGGCAAAGGCTGCAGTTTGCTCCATAGTCGTTGAGTTAAAATTATGCAGCCACTTGGTATGAACTTCTGGGATGTAGGTATTTTTACCGACATGTATAACGCGCTCAGCTTTAATACCTAATCTCGATTGAACAAAGTTGTAGTCCTGATCGCTCACATTCAGATTCAGGTCTCCAGCACCATGCTCCGTATCGCCGTCCACTTGAATATTGGACGCCTGTAATGACATGAACGGGGTAACGGTGATCGCCTGATCAAGGGAGAAATGCTTACCAGCAGAAACCAACGCAGTATATTGTCGGCCATCATAGTTGGATTTAGCACTACGACTCAAACCAGGAAATACGATCTGCCGTGAGCCGTCATAACGGTCTATGCCAGCGGCTAAAGAGCCTTGGACGTACCAAGGTTGCGGCGCATATTCGACATATGCCTTCACTTGATAAGAATCAACCGCCGTTTTGCCGGAGAAACCGTTTTCTTCGATGTCGCTTTGCACGTAGCCCGTACTGACACCGACACGGGTAGTATCGCTCACCGGCATGTCATAGCCCAACACAAAGCCATAGGCCTTGGTATCGTAACCGTTAGCTGCACCGACATCGTCCTGGTCGCCTAGACCACCAAAGCCCTTCAGCCAAAAATTGTTGGGCTGCTCGTCGCGCTGACACGTGTACACATCTGCTGTTTCGGGCTTGTAGCCAGTCTCACTGCACTGGCTTTGGACCTCGTCCAGGCGGGCTATCAAGGCGTCATCCATGAGCCCTGTGGCTTGTCCGGCAACCCACGGGGCGGCCAGGTTGGTACTGCCGGGGTTCAGTTGTTTCAGAGCATTAGGCACATTGGTTAACGTTGGCAGGGCAAGGATTATACTCTGGACGCTCTGAACGTCGTAACCTGCTGGGCCAGGCGCGCCCAAAAGGTTCGAAGCGGGGCCAGCGACACTCTGCGCCAGAGGCACACTTTCAACAGTAATAAGGACATCACCGGTGGTGGTTGGCACACTGGAGAAGGTATAAAGCGGGTTGGTGTTGAGGACGTTCACAGTAGCGCCAACGGTGCCAGACAGGCCCCTGACGATCGTAAACGTGGTTCCGGGCGTCAATATACCCGTGACGGTTGGAATAACAGTAACGCCACTGGCATCAATATTCGAAGAACCGGTTGGCTGGATATTACCGTATAGAGCGTTGCCGGCGAGCGTGCTCGCGATAGTACCGTTGGCGTTAGTGGTTAACGCACCATCAATAATCAAGGTATTTGCGCCGAGTTCGTATCCTCGCGCTTGCACCGAGCCGGTAATGGAGGCATTCCCACCCGACACTCTGACGAACTTCAGGCCGCTTGCACCACCAATGGCACCAGTCACACGACTACCATTATTCAGGATAAGGGTACCGGTATTCGCTGTATTGGTCGTGATTGCGCCAATCAGACTCTTGCCTGCACCGAAATTTAAAACGCCATCGCCTACAAAATTCGGTGCCACGATAACGTCACCCAACAGGTTGACAGTGCCCGTACCACTGACTGATAAGGTCTGTGCAAAAAGCGCCCCATTAAGTGTCACCGTTTCGCCAGCCGCACCGGCGCTTATATTGCGGTACCGGGTACCCGTCTGACCTGTATCCCCGGTTACCGTCGAGCTTCCCGAAAACAAGATTTCGCCGGTACCGCCGCTTGCGGTTGTAAACGCGCCACCTAGATCATCAGACGTGTTGATATTCTGATTATCGCCAACGGTCAAAATTGCATCACCCGTCGTGTCGACACCATTTAGCTCACCTTCCGCACCGACTACGCCAGGAAGCGCAACTGCTTCGCGAGCAAAGCCAGCCGGCGCCCAGGCTATAATCGCGGAGGCAATCGCTATACTGATCAATTTCATTTTCACTGAGGTTTTTTAAGTAGCACATACGATCCCATTATTTTTTCCGAGCGCACGAAAACAGATCGCACCGGCAAAAAACCGAAGAAAGTAGCACTACATGATTTTTAGGTGTGAACTTTTAAAGCACAAAAATATAACAAAGGGATATATTAATTTGTATGCTTCGCCTATTTTTTATAGACATTTTTAACGGGACGAACTTATTTAAAACCAGCTAAGACACTAGCTTAATTACACACCTTTCTCAGCCATGGGAAGTTTTATTTTAGCGGCTAAGCAATAATTTTAAAATATAAGATGTATATGGAAGGAAACTGTGCGAACGCTAAGGCAGCATATTTTTTTATTAGTTCAATAAAAATCTAACTAATTTCACGGCTGACCAAAATTGATTTTTAGGCAACAAGCGCGGAGGTACCCCACCATGTCAGTTTGACTGTCCCGTTGGCATTTTTACCAAAATGATCCTATTGGAAGTCGAATACCTCCCGACACTACGTTGCATCGTACATATCCTGTTAAGCAAACGAAGACGCAAGCCCCTCTATTGCCCATCAGACCCTGTATTCTAGGTAACTGATTCCAGATACACCAGAGGGCAAAATCATGGAAAAGCACATAACTGCCAGGGCGACTGCCGCCTTGCAAAACCTGTTTATTGGTGACGCCTTGGCGATGCCAGTACACTGGTTCTATAACGTCCACGATCTCGACAAGGCATTTCCTAAAGGCATAAAAACCTTTGAGGCGCCCCCCGAATTCCACCCATCGTCCATCATGTCCCTGCACTCGACCAGCCAGGGTGGTCGCAAAAGCGCCGGCGCCGCAGGCAAAGCCGATATTGTTGGCGATGTTATTCTCAAAGGGAAAGCGTCATTCTGGAATCGCTCGAACGTGCATTACCATCAGGGCATGAGCGCCGGAGATAACACTCTGAATGCCCATTGCGCACTGGCACTGATGAACGTCATGCACCAGTCTGGCGGGCATTATGACCGCGATGGCTTTCTGCAAGCTTATATACAACTGATGACCTCGGACGAACCGGCCCACCCGGATACCTACGCCGAGTCCTACCACCGGGGCTTCTTCTCCAATTTAAACGCAGGTTCGGCGCCAGACCAGTGCGCTGCAGTCACCCACGACACCCCCTCCGTCGGCGGCTTGGTAACCATTGCCCCACTGGTGATTGGCGAGCGTTTAAACGGAACATCACTGGCTGATACCCGTCGGCTGTGCCGTGAGTACTTAGCTCTGACCCACCCCGACGCCTCGCTGGCGGATGTATGCGATGCCTACGTTGACCTGATCGACGGCTTACTCTTTCGCGACGACAGTACATCTGTAAAAGAGTTGCTGCTAACGGCCACTAGAGGGTTGCCCCGCCGCGAGCTTACCAAACTGGTAGAAGGCAATCGCCCAGAGCGGGAAGTAGTCGGTAGGACACTGTCGACCGCCTGCTACATCAGCGATTCATGGCCAGCAGTGTTGTACTTCGCGTGCAAGCACCAGCAAGACCCACTGAAAGCGCTGCAGCTAAATGCGGAAGTCGGCGGCGACAACGTTCACCGTGGCTCCGTGCTTGGCGTACTGCTAGGTCTGATCCACGGTGGACCGGCGGGAGATCTGTTTGATCAACTCACTGAACAGGCGTCAATCAACCGGGCCATAGAACGGCTTATCAACAATACCGCCTCAACAAGATGACCTCCAATCCAAACTAATCGCGATCCATGCGAATAGTCGAGCTGATCGAAAAGTTGGTTTCGTTCATTTCGTCAACGATCTTGGTCAGCCGGCGACGATGCAGGAATGAAACACCTTGATAGGTTTGCCAAGACGAGGGAGTCAATATGCCCTCGCCTTGCTCGTTCTTGATGTTAAAGCTCCTGCTAGCGCTGATCGGCCGCGAGTCCGGCCCGTACAGGGCAATAATCTGAATGGTCAGACATTCCAAGTGTATGTCACCCTCCGGGCGGTTGCCCCGCATTGGGATGCCTGCCGCCCGTGCCAGGCGCATGATTACGCCATTAAACGTACCGATATGCATAAAACGTCCTGAGAGCATAGGACCTTGCCGGGTATTGTCATGAAGGTTGTCAGAAAGCGCTGAGGCGTTCTGCCCTTGTCCGTTTTCGTCATCGCGCTCTTCCGAGGAAAACCGCTCACAATCCGTGACATCCATTGAAACAGTGCCTTTTGATGTTCTTAGGGTAGCGAGGATATATTCCACATAGACAGCCTCCTGGCTCATATTACTAATGATGCACAGGGCGTCCAGATCTTTTTGCCTGCCACGATTGATGGTCACACTGGGCGTGCGCTGGCGACGAAACCCTGAGTACAGCAGCTGTGCGTATATGACCCAAATGATCACCGTGACGGCACTAACGCCAGCGTTGAAGAGTGTCTGATTCGCCAAAGTCCATTCAATCATGGGCTACTCGAAAGTTCCTTTTGTTAAATTTAGCGGGATAATTCTTTGTTATTAGGATCTGACAACAGATATAGAAATCTGTTGCAATAAATTTCAATATCAACGCCGAATGTAATATCGAACTCCCAGCAGGCTCCATCATCGCCGGTAGGAGCGGCGGCCCCGCCGCGAAGCAGAATGCACCCAGCACAAACAGTATCTTCCAGGTAAAAAAACCGAATACACTTCCAGTACCTGCAAAAACAAAAAAGAGTACCCCATGAGCAAATCCCTGGCCGACCCACTTACCCTGCCCTGCGGCGCCGTTATTTCCAACCGCTTGGCCAAAGCCGCTATGACCGAAGGCCTGGCCACTCCCGATGGCGTGCCTACCGCTGAACTTGAGCGGCTGTATGGGCTTTGGAGTGATGGGGGTGCGGGGATGTTGCTCTCGGGCAACATTCAAATCGACCGCGATCATCTTGAACGTCCAGGCAATGTATTCATCGACCGCGAACCCGATGCTGCAATGCAGGCAGCTCTGAGTCGTTGGGCGCACGCTGCCACGCGCAACGGCAACCACTTCTGGGCGCAGATCAGCCACGCCGGCCGGCAAACCATGAAAATGATCAACCCCCACCCCAAAGCGCCCTCGCCGATCAAGCTGGGCCTGCCCGGCGGTCAGTTCGGTGAGCCGGTCGCACTGGAAAAGTCAGAAATTACCGATATCGTCCGACGCTTCGCCGTGTGCGCCACGGCGGTCAAAGCCGCTGGCTTTACCGGGGTGCAGATACACGCAGCCCACGGATATCTGCTGTCGCAGTTTCTCAGCCCACGGAGCAACCAGCGCAGCGATGAGTACGGCGGCTCCCTGGAAAATCGTGCCCGAGTGCTGCTAGATTCCGTCGCCGCCGTACGTGAGGCCGTCGGCGCGGACTTCCCTGTTGCCGTCAAACTCAACAGTGCCGACTTCCAGAAAGGTGGCTTTGACTTCGAAGACAGTCTGCAAGTGGTCGAATGGCTAGAGCAGGCAGGGGTCGATCTGATCGAAATCTCCGGCGGCACCTACGAGCAACCCAAACTGCTAGGCGTCGAGGGCGTCGAAGCGGAAGAGCCACAAAAGGTGGCTAAATCCACCCAACAACGCGAAGCCTATTTTGTCGACTTTGCCCTGGCCATGCGCAGCAAGATTTCAGTGCCGTTGATGGTCACCGGTGGGTTCCGACAAAAGGTGGTGATGCAACAGGCACTGGACAGCGGCGGCGCCGACTTGATAGGCCTGGGCCGCCCCATGTGCGTCATGACTGACGCTCCGGCGCAATTGCTCGCCGGACTGGCTGAACTCCCTCGCTATGAAAACCGCCTGGCCCTGTTCCCCAGCTGGCTAGCGTTTCTCAGCAAGGTCAACGCACTGAAAGCCATGGCTACCTTCGCTGTGCAGTACTGGTATTTTGCGCAGATCGATCGTCTTGGACGCAATGGCAAAGCCGACCCTGCACTGTCCGTATTTCAGGCCACCAAGGAAACGACATCACTCCAAAAATCACTGGT
Organism: Halopseudomonas sp.; assembly: GCF_047631575.1. Taxonomy (GTDB): domain Bacteria; phylum Pseudomonadota; class Gammaproteobacteria; order Pseudomonadales; family Pseudomonadaceae; genus Halopseudomonas. The sequence continues at coordinate 19,024 of NZ_JBLIAB010000011.1, forward strand.
CAAGCGCCGCAACGGTTAACCCTGCTGCACTCTTGATAGCTGCCCGGTAGTCGCTGGGACTTTGCCCAAACCAGCGATGGAAGGCTTTACGAAAGGCCGCTGTATCGTTGTATCCGAGCATCACTGCTACTGACTCTATGGTAAGCCCGCCCTCTCCCAGATGGCGGGTGGCAAGCTCGGCCAGCAGCGATTCGGTAACGCCTCGATAGCTTGTGCCCTCCAACTCAAGTCGCCTTTGCAAAGTTCGCTTGGTGACAAACAAGGCCCGAGCCACATCATTTGCCGTCATGGTTCCTGCCGGATTGGATAACAACAGACGCCGAACCCGATCACGGGTCGACAACTGACTGGATGGCATGTGCTCCAGCAGTCCGCGGCACAAAGCTCGAGCCACCGCATAGGACTCAGAATGACCCGCCGCATTGGCTTGGAGAGCAAGTTCGATGGGAACTTGAAAGGTGTTAGCCGGCTGGGAAAACTGCACGGGGCAATGCAGGTATTCGGCATACAACCTGTGATAAGCCGGTTTCCCATGCGCCAGACCAATACGGGATTCAGTCAGTTCGCGATCCACAACTGATTCGACTACCGACTGCAACATCAGCGCAAAGCATTCTTGCAACACCCGACGCACAGCCGGACTGGCATCTACTTTCAACTGCAGGGTATAAGTCAGCCAATCGGCGTCTTGAGTGATCTGCACTGCCGAAAAAGGCAATCGCAACGGCAGGTACTCGGCAAAAGATTCCATGGCCGTGAGCACGTCGGGACTGCTAAGCACCAGATATCCCATTGGCCCGTGGCTGGACGGTTTCAGTCGACAACCCAGGCGCAGGCCAAATTCGGGTGAGGACATGATGGACTGGGCATTTTCCAGAATGCGCAGCTGCTGCGCTGCGCTTAGGTGACTTTCGTCTCCCGGCAACAGGATAGTGGTAGGTAGACCCGTACCGCTTAGCAACAACGCAAGCTCACGTTCGGCCAAATCAAGCTCCCGCGCCACAACTCGCGAGTAGCTACTCGGAACCCGCCACTCACTTGGTTGCAAACCCATTCCCAAGTTCCTTCAAAGTTTTATTGTCATCTATTAACCCCACGAAGTCACCTAATAACCTCCCCAATAGTGATGATTTCGCTAGGATTGAATTGAAAACGAGCAAGCCGGCTGCGGGCGAACAACAGCCTCTTACGAGGAGCACAGTCATGAACGATCAGCAGAACTCAGACAATACTAATCTCGCACCCGCATCAGCTCACGCACTGCTTGTGCGCAAGATGCCGTTCAGCTTTACCGACATCTTCGATCCGCACTGGAATAACAGCAAACCGGAGTGGAGCCACATGGTCAATGGCGCATCACTGGCCATGCCCTTTCTCGAACCCTACCTGATCAAGACCATGCGCAAGGCTCTCGAGAAGATCGGTGACGAGACCCTGAGGAATGAAGTGAAGCTGTATATGGGTCAGGAAGCCCAGCACTATCAGCAACATCGCAGATTCAATGACCTGCTGATCAAACAGGGATACCCAGAACTCCTAGGTATTGAGGAGCAGATGAAAGCCGACTTTGCGCACTTCGAAAAAAACCGTTCACTGAAATTCAACCTGGCCTATGCCTGCGGTTTCGAGTCCATGGCCTTGGGCATTGGCCACTGGCTGGTCAATAATCGGGACTCTTTGTTCGGCGGCTCAGACTCCCGCGTGGCATCACTGATACTCTGGCACTTTGTCGAAGAAATAGAGCACAAGAACGTCGCTTTCGATGCTTACCAAACCGTGTATGGCAACTACTTCTATCGCGTCTACGGCACCCTATTTGCCACGGCGCATGTGGTGAAGTACAGCAGAAAAGCCTATCAGGCCATGCTTAAAAAAGACGGCTTATGGACCAATCTGAGCTCACGCTGGGCACTGCTCAAGATAATTACAAAATTCTTCGCCAACATGCTGCCTGCGCTGATGACTGCCTGCCTGCCCGGTCATCACCCCTCGACGATCAAAGATCCCCAGTGGTGCATTGACTGGGTCAATACTTACAACCGAGGCAATCGTGAACTCGCCGTACTGGACACCAACAACCTGAAAACCAGCTTCAGCTATAACCACCAGACAAGGGATCTCAATAATGATAGATGAACTTGCAAGGGCCCAACGCTTACTCATTGGACATGGCGCCCTGGTGCTAATGTTTGGTTTTGTCGTGGGCTTTGCCTTTTTGTTTTTTCTGATTGGCGAAATCAGACTCTGGCCGTTCCCCGGGGCAATCGCCTACCAGCTACCCGGCACCTATGATTCCTGGCGGATGGCCCACATGGAAGGCATCACCAATGGCTTGCTGCTATGGATACTGGCGGCTATCGTGCCGATCATACATACGCGTGTGATACCCATTTATCGTCTGGCCGCAGCCATGGTTATTGTGGCATGGACCATCGTGATTGCATCGGTAATGGATCCGATATTCCCTGATGCTCGCGGGCTGATCTTTAATGCCGATTCATCCATCGCCAACGGCATTGCGTTTTTCCTGTTTTATGTCGGCATTGTCATTTCTTGTGTCGTGGTCATAACCGTAGCTCTTAAATTCCTCAGAGCCCCGAGATAGCGTGCCAGAGCGGTAGCCAACCACTCAATGCATTGGTCAACCTGCTATCGAATATTTCAACGGCCGCCGTCAACTTTCAATCCATTTCATACTCCAAAATGGGTAGATGACGAAAATTCGTCTACACTGTTCTTAATATTGAAACAAATTGACCCGCCAATTGTGCTCCAAGCGAAGTGTCTCGAGCCATCGTCTTCCATCCAATGCGTGGTCACCCAGCCTCTAGTAGTCGAGGCTATCTCAAGACTCCACCAGACCGATGCACACCCTAAAAGTGCAGTCTGTAAGGAGTCGTCAACAAGGAAAATGTACATGTCTAAAATGTCAGAAACTCAACTATCCGCTGATGTAGCTTCCTAGCTCGATCCCAACATGGATTCTGTCAAAGGAACCGAAACCGCCAAGGACCCGAACAAAGGCTACATTGCCCTGCTTGGCTGGAGTGTCAATGCAATCAAGGCCGCGCAGAAGTTTGACCGTCGCTATATCGTGGTTGCTCCGGATTGGGCATCAGATTTCTGTACTGCAAACAAGATCCCTTACATATCCTGGGATTTCACCCGTCTTAATGATCGCTCCATGGAGATTGCCGAAAAGCTAAAGGCTGAAGGCGTTGACGTCGCCATACCGCTTTTCGAAGAAACGGTCGAATGGTCTGGTGCCATCAACTCGGTCCTGATGGACAGCCCGCGCATGTATGGTCAATCCATTCTGTTTCGCGACAAATCGCTAATGAAGCGCCGCGCTCAGCTTGGCGGTATTCGTGTCGGTATTTTCGAGGAAGCCCACAAGAAAGAAGACATCATTCGCTTCATGAAGCGCGTCAACCAGACACTGCTCAAACTGGACGGCGACCCCGATGACCCGATTCATGTCAAAGCGTTCGACAAAGCCGGTTGCCTCGGCCATCGGATGATTCGCAAAATTGAAGATATTGACGCCATTCCCGTCGAGGAATATCCGCTGTTGATGGAAAGTCATCTGGATGGCTGGGAGTTTGCTGTTGAGGCCTGGATCCATAACGGTAAAATCCAATTCCTGAATATTTCCGAATACGTCACCTTGGGCTACTCGGTATTCGTCCCTGCTACCGAGCAGCTCGAGAGCTGGCGTCCAGCGATCACCAAGCAGATCGAACTGCTGATCAAAACCTTCGACATCCAGTTCGGTTTGATTCATCCCGAGTACTTCGTCACCGCAGACGGTGAGATGTACTTTGGTGAAGTCGCCTACCGTCCGCCAGGGTTCAAGGCCTTTGAGTTGATTGAGCGAGCTTATGGATTCAGCGCGTACCAGGCCTCGATGTTGGTGTTCGATCCCAAAAGCACTAAAGAAGAAGTGGATGCCTTTTTCCCACGCGAAGTGGTCGATGCCAAGGGCTATGCAGGGTGCTTTGGTGTGTATCCACGGCGTCGTGTGGTCAGCAAGCTGGAAATGCCTTCGGAAACGATTGATCACCCCTACTTCGAGTCCCACGAACTGGTTGCACCCGCAGAAGAAACGGTTCCGGATCGATCGGCCTTCGGCACCCATTGGGGCCTGATCTTTTTCTTCGGCGAAGACCCCATCACGATGAGGGACTTGCTCAAAGCCCAGGAAGAACTGGACTTCTACGTTTAAAGATTCAGCACACACACTCCCCAGGTAGGAGCGACGGCCCCGCTGCGAATGTCAGAGTTTCGCCTCGAGGCCTCGGCTCCTCCCAAACCACTTCAACATCCGGACTCACTGAAACCACAACTACTCCTGCGCTCCCACCACCCCGGCAGGGGCGGCGGTCCCGACACGGATGCTCGGCATCATCGCAAACGCAACCCCTTGCCACAAATCAACTCCCTCTGAACGCTAATACCAAGATCACACACCAACGCTGGCTTGGCATGGTATCTTTCTTGAGCCAAGACCAGCCAAAGGAGACCCTGTGACCAGCAGCGTCAAAATGAACGGAATTCATCTCGCCTACCCAACAGAGTCAGGGACCGTTGTCGTACTTAAAGATGCATCGCTCACCGTCCTACCCGGCGAGACACTGGCGATTACCGGCCCTTCCGGCAGCGGCAAGACATCCCTGCTTCTGCTGCTCTCAGGCCTAGAGCGGCCCGATCAGGGCGAGATACTGATTGGTGACCAACGCCTGGGCGGCATGGATGCGAACGCGCTGGCCGACTGGCGCAGTGAACACTTGGGCATCGTCTTCCAGTCATTTCATTTGCTGCCGGGCCTCACTGCGCTGAGTAATGTCAGCCTGCCGCTGGACATTACCGGCCAGGCCAACGCCCGTGAGCGCGCCATGGACATGCTTGATGCTGTGGGACTTAGCCACCGTGTGCAGCATCTTCCTGGGCAGCTCTCAGGCGGTGAGCAACAGCGTGTCGCAATAGCCCGCGCACTGGTGCACCAGCCAAGTTTGCTGCTGGGCGATGAACCAACAGGCAATCTGGACCAGGAAACCGGCGAAAAAATACTGTCGCTGCTGTTCGACCTGCACAAGCAAAGCCAATCCACACTGGTGCTGGTGACCCACGACGAGCGTGTGGCCGAGCGCTGTCAACATCGCGTGCGGATGGAGGGCGGACGACTGCATGCAATCTGACAAAACCGCCAAACCCCTTAGGTCCGCTAAGGCCCTGTGGTTGTTGCGATTCGCGATCACTGATCTGCGCTCGCGTATTTCCGTCCTAAAGGTCTTTCTGGCCTGCCTGATACTCGGCGTCACCCTGGTAGCAGCCACCGCCAGCCTCTACCGAGTGATCGAGCAGAGTTTACTGGCAGATACCCGTGCGCTAATGGGCGGCGATGTCGAACTGGATGCCAGTGAGCCGCTGCCAGAGGGCGTGCTGGCATGGATTCGCGGGACCGGACGCATCTCACTGGTGCGCGAACTCGACAGCATGGTCAGTGACAAGCAAGGCGAGAACTTCTTCAGGGCCGGGATCCTAATTCCCGATGCGGCCTACCCGCTATACGGCGAACTGCTGCTCACGCCAAACCAATCCCTTGGCGAACTTACCGCACGTCAGGATGATCTGTGGGGCGCCGTCATGGACCCCCTGCTGGCTGAACGACTGGGCCAGTCGGTTGGCGACACCATTCAGATTGGCACCGCAACCTTTCGCATCAGCGCTCTGATTCAAGCGCAACCAGATCGCAGTCTGAACGCCAACTGGCGAGGCCTGCCGATCATGATATCCGAAGAGGGGCTGCATGCAGCCACGCTGATCGGCCCAGGCAGCCGCATTGATTACGAATACCGCGTACAGACCGACCGCGAGCTAACTGGCTGGTTGACTGAATTCGAGCAGGCCTTTCCCGAGACACGTTGGGATACCACCACCTTTGCCGAGCGCAGCGAACGCATCGCCGAGCGGCTGGACCAGATTGCCACGGCGTTGATTATGATCGCCTTCACCACGTTGTTCATCGGCGGATTGGGTGTCGCCAACAGCATCCAAGCCTATCTGGACGAAAAACTTGGCACCATCGCCACATTGCAAACCCTTGGCCTGCGTCGGCGCCCGCTGGTCGGCATTTATCTGCTACAGATTGGCATACTCGGCAGCTTGGCTGGCCTGATCGGCGGCGCCATCGGCCTGCTACTGTCGGCTGCCGCCATCACCCTTGCGGGCAACGCCTTTGCCGTGTCCGGAGCAAGCAGCGCTGACCAATGGATCAGTTTATGGATAGTACCGCTTCTATTAAGTTGGCTCTTTGCGGTACTCACCGCCTACGTCTTTGCGCTGCCAGCGCTGGCCAGAGCCCTGGCGGCTTCGCCGGCAGGGCTGTTCCGCGGCCAGGTTCAGGCCGCTAGCCATGAACCACACAGTTGGCGCATCGCCAGTTATCTGCTGCTGGCGGTATACATAACGGCTACGGTATTCTGGTTACCATCGCCGCAACTTGGCTTGCTGTTCCTGCTCGCCGTAGTCGTGCTCTGGGGTCTGCTGGAAGTGCTGATCAAAGGTCTACAACGGGGTGCCAAAGCCCTAGAAAACAGCGGCTTTGCCGGTCGCAACTTTGCCCGACGACTAGCACTGACAAATCTGCACCGACCCGATTCGCCCCTGCGAGCAACGTTACTCTCATTGGGCACGGCGCTGACGCTGGTAGTCGCGTGTACCCTGCTGGTGAGCACCCTTCTGCGCGCGCTAGAATCCACCATACCGGCCGAATCCCCTGCCCTGATTCTGTACGACGTACTGCCTGACCAAATCGAAATGCTTGAGTCTGGCCTTGCCTCGCTTGACCCGGCGAGCCACACTGAGCTGCTGCCCTTGGTCCGTGGCCGCCTGGCAACTATCAACCAGCAACCGATCGCCGATGTGCTCGCAAACAATGCCCAAGCCAGGCGCGAAGCCATGGGGGATGAATACAAACTCAGTTACCTGTCCGGCAATCCGGAAGATCTCGAGTTGGTTGCCGGTAGCTGGTGGAAGGCCCCTGCATCAGCGGGTGAACCGGCCTTCATGGCGATGGAGGACCGGGAAGCAAACCAACTCGGCCTGACTGTTGGCGACCAGGTGGAATTTCTCGCTGTAGGCCAGCCCATTGCCGCTGAAATAAAGGCCATCTACCGACAAAAAGGTCTGCAGACCCGCTTCTGGTTTGAAGGTGTACTCCAGGATGGCGCACTGGATGACTTGATTGGTCGCTACGTTGGCGTGGTCTATCAGAGCGACCCAGCCGCGAAAAGCTCACAGCAGTGGCTAGCCAGAAACATTCCGAATGTGATGACGCTCAGCACCGCCGACTGGCTCGAGACAGCAGGCGGTCTTCTTAACAAGGCGGCTGCCGGTCTTGCCGCCGTCGCCCTAGTCAGCCTCATGGCCAGCCTGCTGGTACTCTCCAGCGTGGTCAGTGTCAGCCGCAGGCGTCAACTCTATGAAGCCAACCTGCTGCACTGTCTAGGTGCCCGGCACCAGGCTATTGCGGCATCCATGCTGCTGGAAACCGGGTTGCTCACGGCTCTCTCAACGTTATTCGCCACCGCACTCGGCGCACTGATCGCCCTGCCCTTGGCAGCCACGCTGCTGAAGTTGCCGGTGAGCGACCTGTGGTGGATTGGCGCTCTTGTGGCAGGTACGGTCAGCGCGCTGGCATTGCTAGGTGGGCTGTTGCCGACACTGCGGGCACTGAGACTCAATCCAGCGCAGTTGTTGCGCGAGGGATGAGCAAAACCGATTAGTGACTTCAGAGCTGCGCGCTAAAGGTGTCGCATTGCGCCACGTCACCGCTGGTAAAGCCACGTTTGAACCAGGTTACCCGCTGCTCGGAGGTGCCATGGGTAAAGCTATCGGGCACAACGTCCCCACCCGAACGGCCTTGCAAACGATCGTCACCAATGGCCGATGCAGCGGTCAGCGCCTCGTCCAGGTCGCCCGCATCCAGCAGCTGCTGGTTGTTGGCGTTATGACCCCATACACCAGCAAAACAGTCTGCTTGAAGCTCCTGGCGCACTGACAGTTCGTTCACCCGCGCCGCGCTCTTGCCAGCACCGGACGCACGCACCTTCTGGCTGATGCCCATCAAGTTCTGCACGTGGTGCCCTACTTCGTGGGCGACCACATAGGCCTGGGCAAAATCCCCAGGCGCACCCAGCTGCGACTTAAGATCCCGAAAAAAAACCAGATCCAGATACACCTGATTGTCTGCGGGGCAATAGAAAGGTCCAACCGCTGAGCTCGCCGTGCCGCAGGCTGACTTCACCCGGTTGGAAAACAGCACCAGGCGCGGCTCCTCATAGCGCTGGCCGGAAGCAGCGAAAATACCATTCCAGGTATCTTCGGTATCTGCCAGTACAACGGATACAAACTCGGCCAGCTCCTGCTCCTGTGGGGAAAACTGCTGGGTCGGACGCGACGCAGTTTGCGAACTGCCGTCCACTACTTGGAGCAGATCGATACCCAGCAGCCGAGCACCGAAGAAGACTACTACCCCCAACACCAGAACGACGCGCCCGATCTTGCTGCGCAACATCATGGGTAGAAACCGAACCAGCATCACAACGCCACCGGCACCCCCGGCACTGCGCAGGGGCTGTCCCCGGCGATCTTCAACGTTGCGGCTTTGCCGCCTGCCACGCCAATCCATTCAGACATCCTCAATCAGGTAGTAAACATTCACCGTATTCCAGGCACCACCACCCTTCTTCAAGAGCGCAGGTATCGAGCGCTTCGTCGGTGGGCCTAGATTGCGTTCCGCTGCACTGCGTAGTAGTTAGCGTGGGGCCAGTCACTAAAAGCAATGGAGCGCCCAGGCCACGCCAGCGCACTGAATGGCCAGTAACTTTCAAGCCAGTGCATAACTTCATCGACCACGGCACAACGCAGTAACTCCGTTTCGGTTACCGCGGTCCACAGGTAAGCCTCTGCCTGATGGTCGCGACTGGCTGTGGGGTAAAGATAGAGGCATCCCAAGCAACGCTGCAAATCCGTACTCAGCAGGCTGTAAGCAAAGGACTTCCCGTGGATAAACTCAACTTCATGCCAAGCCAGGTCGGCGGCATCATCAGCGGCCGTGAGATCAGCAGGTGGCCAGGCATCATTCTCGGCAAACAAGCCCTGCAGCAGCTCACGGCTGGCCATCACGGCGGCATAATCCAACACAGCCCAGCACGGAGCAGCGGGCAACATGATACAGCTCTGACCACGCCACTCAGCCGGTGCCTGGTAGCCATCGGGTAGCTGTAAATGAAACGCCGGGGCTGCAGCGCCCTGCTTGCTGTTTACTGCCATAAAGTCCGACATCCAAGATGACCCCGTTGAAATCCCTGTGAGCGGTTCGCCGAATCAGTGCCCAGGTTAAGCCAGGCAAGTGAATGCGACGATTATCACATATCACTCTTCATCGGCAGGATCTTTACCTTTTAGTTCAGCAAACTTGTTCGCCATGGTCGGGTTGCCCCGGTTCAGCTTCTTGATCGTCACGTCCTGCGCCTTGTCATTCGCCAAACGCAGATTGCGGTCAGTACCAAGCAGGGCTTCCTTGGTCTTCTGCAGGTGATCGATCGACTTGTCGATCTCATCAATCGCCGTTTGAAAGCGCCGAGAAGCGAGGTCGTAATTCTTCGCAAATGCGTTTTTGAAGGAATCGAGCTCGTTTTCGAAGTTGGTGATATCAATGCTTTGCGCCTTCACTAGCGCCAGCTCCTTCTTGTATGTCAGCGAGTGCATCGCCGCGTTACGCAGCAGCGTGATCATGGGCAGAAAAAACTGTGGCCGGACAACGTACATCTTCGGGTAGCGATGGAACACGTCAACGATCCCCGTGTTATAGAGCTCACTGTCAGGTTCAAGCAGCGAAACTAACACCGCATACTCGCAGCCCTTCTCGATGCGATCCTTGTCGAGTTCCTTCAGAAAGTCCTCGTTCTTGTTTTTCGTAGCGGTGCGATCAGCTTCGTTCTTCATCTCGAACATGATCGAGACGATCTCAGTGCCGGCATCATCAAGATCGCGGAAGATATAATCACCTTTGCTACCGGTGCGCGCGTCGTTGTCCTTCTCGAAATAAGCCTTAGGAAACGCAGTTGCTCGTATGCGGTTGAACTCGGTCTCGCAGTGCTGCTCCAGGGTTTCACCCACCATCTTGGTCGACAGGCGCGCCTTCATGTCCCGCAGCCGCTCGATTGCATCGTCGCGGTCCTTGATCTGCGTCTCATACTTGTCTTTCAGCGCTGTCTCGGAAAGATGCTTTTCCAGCTCGGCGCGCTGCAACCCGTTTTTCAGCAGGTCGCGCTCCTTTTCAACCACACCGACTGCTTCATTGATCGCAAGCTTCTGCGCAACTTCGCTTGCGTCAAGCCTCGCCTTCAGGCTCTGAGTCTCAGCGCTCAACGTAGCAGCGGCTTTTTGTCGTTCGTTTTCAAGCCGCGATTCAGCTAGCTGAGAGACCGCCTGTTTATCGTACTTCGCCTGGGCAAGTTCGTTGACAAGGGCATCACGCTCTTTCTCCACCGCGTTAAGCGCCTCGGTCACAGCCATCTTGCGTGCGACCTCACCCGCCTCCAGCCTGGCCTTCAACTCCTGTATCTCGGCATCTTTGCGCGCGGCAATCTTTTGCGATTCGTTGGCAACCCGGGTTTGCGCGAGCTCCACGGCGTTGCGCTTATCCTGCTCCGCCAGCTCAAGCCGCTCGTGCAGTTGCTTGTCGAAGTCGCTGTCGCGAACCTGCTTGAGAATGTCCGCGTACCCGGCCTCGTCAATCTTGAAAGCTTTGCCGCAATGCGGACAGATGATCTCGTGCATATTCCCTCATTTATAAAGTAATCATTAGACCGGATTATAGGCCGCCGCTCTGCGGCATGCGGGAGAATTCCAATTGGCGCTACTATTGCAGAGGCAATTGTGAGCCTCTTCGTCTGTGCCTTTAACCGGCAGCACTGGATATTGCCTGCTGGTGCATAACATGTCGGTAAATCGCCCCGGATATTCCAGGCGCTCACCCGACCTTGGGAGTGATGCTTTTCGCACTCGACCGATGACACAAGCTTACGACTTACGGCGCCAGACCGCTGCTAATAGAGCATCCAGCACTAATTCAGCAGTCATGCGTGGCTTCATCGACCCATCGATAACGTCACCAAGATCCAGATGAATCTTGCGATAACCATACACGTCGCCACTTTCAAGCCATAAATGTTTAACCTGGACCAATAAACGCTGATCATCTCGATCGCGATAAGAGAGCGTAACTGATATCGCAGACCAGCAGATAATTGAGAATAATCTAGGGCTGAGTTGTCTGCAGCGCAGAGTAGGACGATTGATTTTTCATGCAGTCGTTCTGAGCAATATTCATAAAACAGATTTTGAATATCTTGAGGTTTAGCTAATAAAGTGTTGCCGATCAAAATAATCGAATACTATTATTAATAATTGATATCGATGATACAAAAATCGCATTGTTATATCTCATAAAGGCTGACCGCTGATGACACTTCAAAAAAAGTTTGTCCTTACCCTGGCTTGCCTACTGTTGATCTTTATTATTGCCGCGGTTGCCTTTAGCTCCGTCACTCAAAGTAAACAAATAAACAATCAGGCCTTGGAGGGCGCCTCCAGCAGGCTTAGCGAAGCGGCGAGGCTTCTGGGCCTGACCGATTCGATCATGAGCGACCGGGTCAAGAACAGCATGCAGCTGTTGATTCAACGCGGCACCACGTTAGGCAATCCTGCGCTTGGCAGCAATGTGAGTGTGGGTTCGGTTTCCCCCCCGCAACTGCTGCTGGGCGGCTTGCCACAGGCCAATGACTTTGAACTGGTAGATGGCGTTACCGAGATCATGGGCGGCACGGCAACACTTTTTTCGCGGCAGGGTAACGATTTTGTGCGTGTATCCACCAACGTGCTGCGCGATGGTCAACGGGCCATTGGCACGCTGTTGGATCCCAATGGTGCAGCAATCAAGGCGATCCTTGCGGGCAACGCGTTCTATGGCCAGGTAGATATACTCGGCAAGCCTTACTTGACCGGCTACGAGCCCATCAAAGATGCCCAGGGCAATACGCTGGGCATCTGGTATGTGGGTTACTCTGCAGACCTGAGCGCCCTGTCCGAAGCCATCTCCAGTGCACGGATACTGGAAGATGGCTTTGTTGCTCTACGCGACCCCAGCGGTAAGCTCAGAATGTATTCCGATCATTTGACTGAAGACGACATCAATGCAGCCGTCGCGGATAACAATGCAGATTGGCACGTCGATACACGCGCTTTTACTCCATGGGGATATAACATTATCGCTGGATACTCCAAGGCTGAAGTACGTGAACTGGTGTTCTCCAGCTCAACTTCGATCGCCTTTATGATCACCCTGGCAGGCGTCATATTGGCCGTGTGTATCAGTCTGTTGATGAACCTTATGATCGGCCAACCCCTGAAAGCCAATATCAAAGCCATTGAAGACATAGCCGACGGCAATGGCGATTTGACCGTTCGTTTCAAAAGTGCCAACAAAGATGAGTTCGGCATTCTGGCCCGCGCGTTTGATCGGCTTCTGGACCGCATACAACATACTATTAGTGAGGCGCTGGGATCAGCTAACACTCTACTGCTTCAGGCTAATGAACTGTCGAAAGTCGCTGAAAAATCGAATGCTTCAATAGATATTCAAAATACTGAAACCGAGATGGTCGCGACGGCCATGCACGAGATGAGTCTGACCGCGCAGAGTGTCGCGCAAAGTGCAGCGACAGGCGAGGACGCCGCCAATCAAGCAAGCGCACAGGCGCTTGAAGGCAGAGACTCGCTCGCTGCAACCATTCGTAGTATTCAAGGCCAGGCGGAAGAGATTTCTTCGTCCATGGTCGTGATCGATGAACTCGCTTCCGCAAGCCACGACATCGGATCGGTGCTGGAAGTCATTGTGAATATTGCCGGTCAAACCAACCTGTTGGCACTCAATGCTGCGATCGAGGCAGCACGCGCCGGAGAGCAAGGACGTGGCTTTGCGGTCGTTGCCGACGAGGTGCGTTCCCTGGCCCAGCGCACACAAGCTTCAACCGAACAGATTCGCGGCATGATTGAACGCGTGCAGCAAGGTGTGAGTCGGTCTTCGTCGATGATGGCTGAAAACCGTACGCTCGCGGTGAGTAATGCCGAGGCAGCCCAAGGCGCAGGCAAGGCCTTCAGCGATGTTATGGCGGCTGTAACGCGCATCAGTCAAGTGAACACTGAGATTGCCAGTGCGGCAGAGGAGCAGAGTCACGTAGCCGAAGATATCAATCGCAATGTGCTGCGTATCAGCGACGAAGCGATGAAGAATGGTGAACTGGTCGCCCAAACGCGAGATGCCAGCCAGAATCTAACACTGTTGGCCGATAAGCTGCGCACCTTGCTGGCTTACTACAAGGTATAACATCGAAAGAGGATCGATTTTTCTAAGAGCTATGCTCGGTGGCCGAGCTAAAAATTGGCCCTCTCAGGAGCTATTCCTTTATCGCAGCTTCAACCAATGGGCTAGCCGGGAGTTCGGGTGACGGCTGATGGACCAGGGTAGCCAAACCATCACGACCAGAATGGCCAACCCGGCCAGGACGGTCCAGACGGGATGCAGCGTGAAGGTATTGCCCAGGCCAGCAAAAACGATCGTCATGGGCAGCATGCCGATCAAGGTCGCTGCCGCAAAGCGCCAGGCGTGTATTGCCGTGACACCCGCGGCATAGCTGATGAGGGCAAAGGAAAAAACCGGTATCAGTCGGGTCAAAAAAATGGTGATGGTCAGAAAGCGTTGTGAGCCCCCTCTGGCAAATACCGGGTTGTCTGGAAAGCGCTTGCAGATTACCTCACGCCCAAGAAATCGAGCAATCCAGAAGGCTGCCATAGCACCAATCAATGCACCGCTAGCGGCGATTGCTGTGCCCGTGAGCACACCAAAGGCCAGACCCGCAGTCGCGCTTACAGGGAGCGTAGGAATGGGGCCGACCACCACCGCGATAATCATCAGCATGACAAGCAAAAGTGGCCCGACACTGCCCTGACTGGAAAGCCACTCGGAGAGCATATCCGGTGCCAGACTCGCGGGCATTCCCAGTATCTGTAATAACCACCAGGCACCCGCCAGTGCGGTAAGGACCAACAGAACCACTGCAACTCTCAGCGCCATCCAGCAACCTCTCTATGACGGATATATATTCAGTGTGTATGCCGAATGCGATGATACCCCAGACGTAGCGCGCCGCTTTGAGAAACGCACCTTTTTCAGTTAATGTGCGGCATTGCTCTCCATACCTGGCGGACATGCCTTTCCCCTACTCCATCTGAGGAGCGCTTGTGAGACTCTGTGTTTTCTGCGGTTCAAGTCCCGGCAATCAACCTGTATACCTTGAAGCCGCCCAGCAGCTGGGTACGGCGCTGGCCAAGGCAGGCATCGGTCTGGTGTATGGCGGCGCGCAAGTCGGTTTGATGGGCGCCATGGCGGATGCGGCGCTGGCCGCTGGCGGTGAGGTCCTTGGCGTAATCCCCCGTCAGCTGGTCGAGCGTGAGCTGGCTCATAGCGGTCTGACTGAGCTACGCGAAGTGGGCTCTATGCATGAACGCAAGGCGATTATGGCGGATCTGTCCGACGGTTTTATCGCTCTGCCTGGCGGCGTCGGCACCTTTGAGGAGTTGTTCGAGGTCTGGACCTGGGCTCAGCTCGGCCATCACCAGAAGCCCTGCGCGCTGCTCAATGTGCACGGCTATTACGACAAACTGATCGCCTTCCTCGATCATTCCATGAACGAAGGCTTTATGAAGCCATCCTACCGCGAAATGCTGATTGTCGCAGCGGATGTGGAATCGATATTGGCCAGAGTAAAAGCCTACGAAGCGCCCCCGACAGCTAAGTGGATGGGCAATAACGGCCGCTAGCTTTCAGCCCAGAGAAACGAGAACCCCCCGGCCGCTCAAATCCTTGATAGAGCAGCGCGGGGGTTCAGATTACCGGGGAGTGGGGTCAGACGACCTGATTTGCGCGCCAGGCCAGTTCATTGGTGATGGTGGCTTTGGGCTTGAGCATGGCAAAGTCTAGATCAACAATTTCTTTGCCATCTTTGAGGCGCTGAACAAAGTCAGGGTTGGCCAAGGCTTTCTTGCCGATTGCCAACAATGCTTGCGGGAAGTCAGCGGCGCAATCCTGCAGATTGATCTCGTCGATGCCACCATTGATGATCAACTCAAGGTTATCCACTTCAGCCACTACGTCGGCCAAGGTCTTGTTCCCGTCGATGAAATTTGCCCGGCGCACATCGCCATCGGTGGTATGCACAAAGTCCGCACCCGCGTCGCGTACCGCTTCGGCAATCTGACGGAAGCCGACTTCTCCTTCCGGGAACTGATAGTCTGGATCCGTTACCGTCACTTGTGAAAGGCGTATCCCTAGCGTGAAGTCGTTGCCTACTGCCTGCCGGACAGCTTTGATGACGTCAACCACAACGCGCAAACGATTTTCCAGACTGCCACCGTAACGATCATCTCGTTGGTTGTAATAAGTGCTCAGGAACTGGTGTAGCAGGTAACCGTTAGCGCCGTGCAACTCAATGCCATCAAATCCGGCAGTCTTGGCATTCAATGCCGACTGAACAAACCCTCTGATAGCGAACTCGATGTCTTCCTCGGTCATGCTCTTCGGCGTTTTCCATTCGGTCTGATCGCCATAGATACCCAGTGGAACTCCCTTGGGCTTTACCGCGCTGGGGGCAATGGGCTGGTCTGTGTAATGGTTAGCCTGGAACTGGGAGCCGGCATGCATAAGTTGAGCAAAAATTGTGCTGCCCGCCGCATGGACACGATCAACGATCGTCCTCCAACCGTCGATATGAGCGTCATTGATAATGCCTGGCTGGTTAGCGTAACCCTGGCTGGCGCCACCATCGGTATAAGTACCCTCAGTGATTAGCAGACCGAAGCCGCCTTTGGCATAAGCCTCATAGTGATCGGCCATGGCCTCGTTGGGCGCGCCGTCAGGCTCGGCGCTGGTACGTGTCATGGGCGCAAGGGCAAACCGGTTGGCAAGTGTCTGGTTGGTAAATCGAATGCTCTGCATTACATCGCTCATAGGGTTGGCCTCTGAATTACTAAATAAATGATAAGAACAAGTCTGACCGCCAACCAATCAGAAGCCAAATGCATTCTTTCGATGAAACCGATCAGTTATTTCAACCGTGAGGCCAGAAACCCCAGTAGCTTTTCCACCACAGCCTCGGGCTGCTCCTGCTGAACCCAATGTCCTGCGTCAAGTATCAGGTCGCAGCTGCGCAAATCCGTGCATGCGCGGCTTTGCATTGCTTCAAAAGCACCAGGGCTTTGATAAATACCCCAATCGCTGGCACCAGCTATAAAGCAGGACGGTACGTCGATAGTCTTACCCGTAAACAGCAGCAATTCGGCCTGGGACGCTGCCAAAGCAAAAGCCCGATACCATTGCAGACCACCCTGCAATCCAGTTGTAGCGAAAAGGCGCGCGTACACTGCCAGATCCTCCTCGGGCAGCCAATGGCAAGCACTCACCTGCGCCTCCGCCGGCATACAAGACGCGACCGTCTGGGGCATCGTGTTGCCCATCGCCATAACGTAATACTCAGGCATGGTGGCCAAATCTGCTGCACTGGCGGATGCCAAGGGCGCGGGTGTATTGCCTGCCCAATCGGCGCTTTTCATGTGGAAATAGGCACGCAGGAAATCATGCAACCCCTGCGAGCAATCGAGCAGATCAGTATTGGCCTGGGGCATGCAGAAATAGCGTTGGTAGTGCAGACGCGGCGTGGCGAGCTCCGCTAGATCCTGATGCACACGGGCCGCCCGTTCAGCACTGTTGCGCCCGTCAAAGCGATAGGCGGGCACCCCTGAATAGGGAGCGCTCATCAGCACTACTGATCGGAATATGTCGGGCCGTGTGAGGGCGCAGGTTGCCGCCACCGGCGAGCCAATATCGTGGCCCACGACCGCTGCAACGGACCCATGGCCAAGCGCCAGCACCAGACCCAAGGCATCCCGTACTAGATTGAGCGCATGGTATTGGCTAAGATCGCCGTCGTAGCGCAGATCGGCCCCTTCGGTCATGCCGTAACCACGCTGGTCCGGCGCGACCACGTGGTAGCCCGCTGCAGCCAGAGGCAGCATTACCTTGCGCCAGGTATAAGCGAGCTCAGGGAAGCCGTGCAAGAGCAATACACACTCACGGCCCGATTGCTCAAATCCGGCCTCGAGAATATGCATATTCAAGCCGTTGCCGTTATTCACCTGCCGGGAGCGAATACCATGAGGCAATTGCGCTGCCAAGGTGGCAGCGGCCAGGGATTGCGCAGTGTCGTGACTCGATGCGGGCATACTGATCTTGGCTTCTCGCAGCTTTAATTGTTCTGCCCACAAGCAGGTGCTAACTCACTTCAGGATGTCTTCGGAGCCTTCGCGAATCGTAAATAAGGGAGCTTGATATCAAGCTTGCCGAATTTTTCCTCAGCCTGGGCATCATTCAGGGACAGGGCAACGATCACGTCCTGACCGGGTACCCAGTTGGCGGGGGTGGCAATGGATGCGCCGTCAGTCGCCTGGATAGCATCCAGTGCCCGCATGATTTCCGCGAAGTTGCGGCCCACGGCCATGGGATAAGACATGGTCAGGCGAATCTTTTTGTCCGGACCGATAATGAATACAGTCCGCACAGTGGCGCTGTGAGCTGGCGTTCGTCCATCGGGCATATAGGCATCGGCGGGCAACATGTCGTACAGCTTGGATACCTGCAGAGACGTGTCGTCTATGATCGGGAAATCAGCAGGGGCGCCGGAGAAAGACTCGATATCGCGTTTCCACTTCTTGTGCTCTTCGACGTTGTCTACCGACACGCCCATTACTTTAGTGTTGCGTTTGGCGAATTCGGGGGCAAGTTGAGCAACCGCGCCAAATTCGGTGGTGCACACGGGAGTGAAATCTTTAGGGTGTGAAAACAGGATGGCATAGCTATCGCCGATCCAATCATGAAATGTGAGCTCACCGGCAGTGGAAGCCGTCGTGAAGTCGGGTGCAACATCGTTGATTCTAATAGACATTATTGTGGTCTCTGGTTGTTTTCCAATGAACCTTGCAGGCAGTTAATATTCTAATAAAAACACGCCTTGTCAAAATACAGCATGCGCCTTCAAGATACTTTAGTCGACGCCTCATAAGACCGCAAAGGGTTTGAATCGCGTCAAACTGCATGCCTTTTTGGCGAGACGTTAAACTCGGTAAGAGTCGAGAATACGCGCCATGTCCTCGCCAAGCTCGACGACATCGCTAGCGCCGATATCCCGTTGTGCGAAGGAGCGCAAGCCAATGATCTGCGCTTGAAGAAGGCGTGCAAGACGTTTGCAGTCAATATCGGCCTTGAGTTCACCATTACTTTTGGCTTGCTCAAGCACCTCACCGAGGCGCTGCTCGATTGAATCAAGAACCCGGTTAACCTCTTGGTTGATCAGCAGGTGGGTGCTACTGGTTTCCAGAAGGGTTTTTACTATCATGCAGGCGCGGGAGGGGACTGGCCCACCTGACACACAGGCCGACGCGATTTCCCTAAGATACGCCTGAAGACCATCAATGACCTGCGGACTTTTTGCCAAGTAATTGGTAAGGAAGTCTCCAGACTCTCTGGAATAACGAGCCAGTGCTTCAAGAAACAAGCCGTCTTTACTACCAAAGGCCGCGTATATGCTTCCCGGGCGCATATCGAGAGCATGCTCGATCTGTTTGATTGACGCGTTGTAGTAACCCTTTTCCCAGAACAGGGCGACGGCCTTGTCGATTGCCGATTGTCGATCGTAGCGGGCTATTCTTGCCATGGTGTTCAACGTCTCGATGTGACTGTACAGAAGACTTTAGTGAGTGAATTATATATTGAATAATCGCTCAAAAATAGATAGGCTGCAGTTGTTGAGTGATCAATCAACAACTTTCTTCAAGAGGATTCATCAATGCCTACCTTTACCCTTCACGATAAGCTGTCCGCTCCAGAACAATCCAAGCCCCTGCTTGAGGACTCCCTCAAAAACTTCGGCATGATTCCCGGATTACACGCAGTCATGGCTGAATCCCCTCAAGTCCTGAAAGGCTATAATCAACTGCATGAACTGATTTTGGATTGCAGCTTTGATAACGACGAGACCACTGTGGTGTGGCAGACAATAAATGTGGAGCATGCCTGCCACTATTGCGTCCCTGCACACACCGGTATCGCAAAAATGATGGACGTGTCAGACGACATCACCAACGCACTGCGCGATGAAACACCGCTGCCTAGCGATAAACTAGAGGCCCTGCGCACCTTCACTCTTGCGGTCGTCCGTCAGCGTGGCGAAGTCAGCTCTGATGCGGTACAGCGCTTCCTTGATGCCGGCTATACCCAACGGCAGGTATTGGAAGTGATCCTGGTGCTTTCCCAGAAGATCATGAGTAATTACATCAACCACATCGCAAAAACACCGATCGATGGCGCATTCAAAAAGTTTGAATGGCAGAAAGCCAAGTAACGGAGCAAGCCGTGAGCAGGCCAGTTCAGATCAGCCGATATACCTGGCCTGCTCAGACTCCGAGAGAATCGGTAGCCCGTATTTGTCCTAACGAATGACATTAATCTTTACGTTGACCAAGCCTGAAGACAGACTCCCGATACGACTAAACGCCGATTTTGACAGGTCTATAACCCGGCCTTTTACAAAAGGCCCGCGATCGTTAATTCTGACGATGACACTTCTACCGTTGTTCTTATTCGTTACCTTGACGATGGATCCGAAGGGCATTTTTTTATGCGCGGCCGTTTCCAAGTTATGCCTGTAGGGCTCGCCACTGGCCGTTTTCCTGTTCTGGAATTTATCCGCATAAAAAGAAGCCTGCCCCGATTCGGTATAACCAACCCAGTTACCGCGGTCACCCGTCGGCATCTTGCTACAGCTAGCCACCGCAAGGACAAACAAGGCGACCGACAGATTTCTCAGAATAGTTCTCGTCATTTCAGGTGTTTTTCTCATCCGCCAGCACGCAGTGGTGGGATTTCGCGTAGTATCAGTAAACCTGACGTTAGTCGTTAGGTGCCGTGAGGTAAAGGCTTACGGCATTTGTGCTCATCAGGATCTGCGTGCAAAAACCTTCGTATCGGGGCCTCGACTCCTACCCTGGCGTTGTCAACATAGTCGGTGAAGTGGCCACAGTCTGAGCGGATATCTGTCTTGATACAGCAACATCAGCGTTCTGGATGGCGCGTATTTCTCGGCCGCATAAATGCGCCATACAGGTAACATGGGGCATTACTCTTGGACTGAAGCTACCATGAACAGTACAACACTGCATATTGCGCGGCGCTTTTGCGGACCGCCAAACAGCGGCAACGGCGGTTATGTCTGCGGTCTTGTGGCCAATCATATGAAGCAACCCTGTCAGGTCACCCTGCATGCACCACCACCACTGGATACTGATCTGCAGCTGCATCCCTACCAAGACAGCCTGCAGCTGAAACTCGGTGAGCAGCTGCTGGCCACCGCACGACCTTATTCCTTCGAGATGGATATCCCGACATCGCCTTCAATGCAGGAAGCCGAAGAAGCCCAAAAACGCTTTGTCGGTGTGAGCCGCGAGGGTGGCCATGAGCTACCAAATTGTTTTGTGTGCGGTACCAACCGCGACGTGGGCGACGGCCTGCGTATCTTTGCCGGTGATGTTTGCAATCATCAAGAGCAAGTTGCGGCGCTCTGGCAGCCAGAAGCCGATCTGGCCACTGCCGACGGCAACGTGGCCAGCGAGTATCTTTGGGCAGCACTGGATTGCCCCGGTTTTTTTGCGGTCAAACCGATCTCGGGCATGGCCCTACTGGGACGTTATAGTGCGCGTATCAAGCAACCGGTCCGCGCCGGCGAAATCCTCACAGTCTCAGCCTGGGCAATCAGTCATGACGGCCGAAAGCATAATGCTGGCAGCGCGCTGTACCGCACTAACGGTGAGCGTGTGGCCTGTGCTGAAGCCACCTGGATCAGTTTGAAGCGTTGAATTACTTGGCTAAAAAGCATGACAGCGCCCATATGGAAGACCGGCACCATTCATTGACCTTGTGATTCAGCTTTTCGCGCATTATAGCTAGAGCATATACTTTAAAGTGCTGGACGCACTATTGATGGCGCATTAAGCGCATAACTCTGTTCGATATGGATATATCTGTGAAGCACACAATAAACGTCATGGGTTTACTGCTTATCCTGTCCTACTCCCTGCCCAGTTATGCCCTACAGATTTTTGTCAAGACGCTGACCGGCAAGACTATTGCTCTGGAGGTGGAACCAAGCGATAGCATCGACAACGTCAAACAGAAGATTCTGGAAAAGGAGAACATTCCAATAGCTGCGCAGCGGCTGGTCTTTGAAGGCAAGACTCTGGAAGAGGGTCGCACACTGGCCGATTACAATATTCAGAAAGAGTCTACGTTAAACCTGGCGCTGCAAACGATCTTAACGCCCTTTATAACCTTGCAAAGCCTGTCCGAGCAGACACGTTTATTGCAGGCTGCGGTTAATCAGGCTGCACTCGTGATGCACGGCAGCCATGGCAACCCTCTGGACATGCGCGCCGAACCTGGCAGCCAGTCGTGCCTGTGGGCCTCGGGTGACTGGGGCTCAAACAGCCGTGATCAAGGTGATGGATCAATCATGCTAGCGGAGCTGGGCGGTTGTTGGATCATTGATGACAATCGCACCCAGATCGGTTTGGGTCTGGGCAAATCCTGGAGTGATCAGGATACCGCTTTCGGTGGGTCGCAAGAGCAAACCGGGCAATACGTCGTACTCGAGCTGATCACTCCCGTAGCGGCTTTGAGCAGCAATGCCTGGAGCACCTTCACAGCCTATTACAGCGATGCTGATCTCGACATACAGCGCGGCTACATAACCGCCAATAATCTGGACGGTTCCGTGGGCAAGACTGATGCCACGACCTGGTCAGTTCGCGCACGCACAGACTGGGAGCGCGCAGGGATGTTTGCAGGGGCTGCACTGTCACCGTTCGTAGATCTGTCTCATATCAAAACTGATATCGACGGCTACACCGAGCGCTCCGGCACAACTCCGGCGAAGCTTAATGACAGTGATTTCTCGACGTCAGAGGGGCGTGCGGGGGTCAATACACTTAAACCGCTCAGCCCGCGTTTCAGTTTGACATCCGGCCTGGAAGCGGTGCATCGCTTCAACCAGTCCAGCTCAGGTATCAACGGCACACTACTCGGCGGCAATCAGTTCAACATCAACACTGATAGCGATCAGAATACCTGGTTGCGCGCTTCCGTCGGCGGCATTTGGAAACTCTCGCCCGTCAAGTTTATCCTCAACGCCAACATTAGTAGCGAAGGCCAGGATCCTCAGACTTGGTTAGCCGGGCATATGGTCGCCTCGTTCTAGGGTCCGCAAGACCCCTGTTCATCAAGGAGAACCCAATGACATCGAATTCAGTGGCGACAGAATCGTACAAGCAGGCCACCCTTTACCGCATGGTGATGAAGAAGCATCTTTGCCCCTTTGGCCTCAAGTCCCTCGATTTGCTCAGACGTGAAGGCTACACCGTTGACGACAACTGGCTGACATCCCGGGAAGAAACCGATGCCTTCATGGCAAAATATGGTGTTGATACCACACCCCAGGCTTTTATCGGTGAGAACCGTATCGGTGGCTATGACGAACTGCGCCAGCACTTTGGCAAGAAAGTGAAATCTGCAGATGAAACCAGTTATCGTCCCGTCCTGACGGTATTCGCCGTTTCGGTCTTGCTGGCTCTAGCGGTGATCTGGATGGCGGGTGGTGCGCTGTTGAGTCTGCGCAGCATTGAGCTGTTTATCGCCTTCAGCATGTGCATTCTGGCGCTACTCAAACTGCAGGATGTGGAAAGCTTTTCTACCATGTTTCTGAACTACGATTTGCTCGCCCGCCGCAAAGTGCCCTACTCCTACATCTACCCCTACGCTGAATTATTTGCCGGCGTGCTCATGGTTGCTGGGAGCTTGCTTTGGCTAGCCATTCCGGTGGCCTTATTCATCGGGACCATCGGCGCAGCATCGGTGCTCAAGGCGGTATATATCGACAGGCGCAAACTCAAATGCGCCTGCACCGGCGGCGACAGCAATGTACCCCTGGGATTTGTCTCACTGACAGAAAATCTGATGATGATGGGAATGGGAATCTGGATGCTCAGATACTTTGGGGGGTGATATAACGAGCGAGCGCGTTGCAAACGCTAACGTTTGTATTGCGTAGGACAATACCCCCTGATCACACCCGGATCACGCAATGCGCCATGTTTGGTCTTGCGCCCACTGACGCGCTTGCGCCACAGACGGAAAGAGCCTGGCTTGAGTTGCAAGCGCATAAGTTGAATGACTGCCGGTTCGTTGAGGCCGTACAGGGCTTCAATTGCTTCGAAGGGCGTACGATCTTCCCACGCCATCTCAATAATGCGTGACTCATCCACGGCGCTCCAACTACTCGCTTGGGACATTTTTTTTAGCTCCCGTAAAACATTTTATTATCCTTAGGCTGTCTCCGAATCGCACTCGTATCATTGCAACAGGCTGTTACTACAGCACCAGGATTGCGCACCATTCAACCCACTTATACGCACCGCCGCAGAGCGTCAAAGGCGTATATTCATACCCCATAATCATCGCCTAAGGAGCCATCATGACATTGCCCGCTACCAACGACATCGTTCTAGCTGAACGCCGCGGCCCCTCACTCGTGCTGACGCTAAATAGGCCGGACAAGCGCAATGCTCTGGAAACGGCGATGTACATTCTGCTCGAGCACCATATCAATGAAGCGGTAGCAAATCCGCAGATCGCCAATATCATATTGCGCGGAACCGGTGACTTTTTCTGCTCGGGCGGCGATCTGCGCTCGCTTGAAACTCGGGCAGCACTGCCCGTTGAAGAACGCGCCGCGCTCATTCAAAAATTGCATGACCTGGTGCTGAAGTTAAAATTTTGCTCCAAGCCCGTGATTGCGGCGATTGAGGGCGGCGCGGCGGGTGCCGGCGCTTCCCTGGCATTCGCCGCCGATCTGATCGTAGCAGCCAAAGGCAGCTATATTTCCATGGCCTACGTCAAGGCAGGGCTGGTGCCGGACGGTGGCGGCTCGGTATTCCTGGCGCAATCATTGCCCCATCAATTAGCAGCGGAGCTTGCCCTGTTTGGTGGTCGCTTACCCATAGAGCGTTTTGCCCAGGCAGGCGTTGTTAACCGAGTGGTCGAGCCCGGGTCTGCGTTAGAAGTCGCATTGGAGATGGGTCAGCAACTGGCCGAAGGCGCACGCGAATCGCAGAGTGCCATTCTGAAATTGCTTGACGGCCCGGACCGAGAGGCGTTTGCACGCCAACTCGACCAGGAAAAGCAGCTGATGGCAATTGCCTTGGGTGGTGCGGAAGCTGAGGAAGGGATTGCGGCCTTCAAGGAAAAACGCAGTCCTCGCTTTGCTCAGCCGGATGGCAAGTAAAGCAAGAACTATTCGACACCCAGCCTGACTAAGCGGCTTTCAGCGAAGCCATATCGATCACAAAGCGGTACTTCACATCGCTTTTGATCATGCGTTCATAGGCTTCGTTGATGCCCTGAATATCGATCATTTCCACATCGGAAACGATGTTGTGCTCCGCGCAGAAGTCGAGCATTTCCTGGGTTTCGGCAATGCCGCCAATCAGCGAGCCAGCCAGGCGGCGGCGCTTGAAAATCAGACCAAACACATTTAGCCCGGGATGCGGTTCGGAGGGCGCACCCACCAGCGTCATGGTCGCATCACGCTTGAGTAGCGCCATGAAGGGGTCAAGATCATGTTGCGCTGCCACCGTGTTGAGAATGAAATCAAAACTGTTCAGGTGAGCTTTCATCTCATCCTTGTTTTTGGAGATGACGACTTCCTTGGCACCCAAGCGAAGGGCATCTTCTTTTTTGCTTGGCGAGGTAGTAAACAGCACAACATGCGCGCCCATTGCTGTAGCGATCTTCACCGCCATGTGCCCCAGGCCGCCCAGACCAACCACTCCGACCTTTTGACCGGGCCCAACGTTCCATTGGCGTAACGGCGAGTACGTAGTGATGCCCGCGCACAGCAGCGGCGCAACAGCAGCCAGATTGTCCTTGTGGCTGATACGCAGCACGAATTTCTGATCTACAACAATATGGTCAGAATACCCACCCAGGGTATTTTCACCGCCAAAGGCCGGCCCATTATAGGTGCCAGTGAAACCATTCTCACAGTACTGCTCAAGCCCTTCTGAGCAAGAGCCACAGGACTGGCAGCTATCGACCATGCAGCCCACACCAGCCAACTCGCCGACCTTGAAGCCGGTTACATGCGCGCCCACAGCCGTCACGCGGCCGACAATTTCGTGGCCAGGCACTGACGGAAACTGGGTATTATTCCATTCGTTACGTGCGGTGTGCAGGTCTGAGTGACAAACACCGCAGAACAGAATATCGATCTGAACGTCATTATCGCCAGGCTCACGACGCTCAAACTCATAGGCCTCAAGGGGGGTGGACGAATCTAATGCGGCGTACGCAGATGCTTTTGACATGGTATGTCTCCGGAGCAGCCAGCCTTGTGGGCCGGCTGCTCGATTAGGTGAGATGTAATAAAGGGCGCGATGGTAACAGGCTGAAGGCCTGATCCCGCCCAGGTCGCATTACCGGATATATCTGTCCTTCAACCTCAACCCGGCGTTCGTTTTCTTCAAGGCGGCCCAGATAATTCAGGTTGAGCCGATAGCGGCAAGCCAAAAATCTTGTCAAATGCCAGGCTGAACAAAAAAGTATAGATCACAAAAAACACCAGCAGACCGAGATCCAACAACAAAGCCTGTAGCAGCGAGATACTCAGCCACCAGGCCATCAATGGCACCAGTGTGACCAACAAGCCCAACTCGAAACCCAGCGCATGTATTGCGCGGCGCTTGAAGGTGCGCGTTCGGTCTGGCTGCCGGCTCTCCCAGGCTTCAAACAGCGTATTCCACATAAGGTTCCAGCTGACGGCTACCGCCGAGGTCATGATTGAGGCGATGCCCGCGTCGAGCAATGGGTGCTCCAGCAGCAGCAATGTCAGCGTGATAACGGCGATCGCAAGCACCTCATATAGCGCTACATAAACCAGCTTGCGTTTTAAACCTTGCATGAAGAACTCCGATGGCGCGTTGAATGTCAACTGCGTTGCATTTATAGCTGGAATATACGTGCTATTTTCTGATAGAAAAAGAAACCTCCAATCAGAAAAACTGATAGATCATGGCATTCACCAGCGAAACCGTAAAAGTCTTTCTCGAAGTGCTCGACAGTGGCTCCTTCTCGGCCGCTGCTCGCACACTCAAGCGCGTACCCTCAGCGATCAGCATGAGCATTTCTCAACTTGAAGCCGAACTGGATATCCAGCTGTTTGACCGTTCGGCCCGTGAAGCCATTCCGACAACCGCCGCTCGCGCCCTGGAGCCAAATGCCAGGCAAGTACAGCGGCAATTACGTGAGCTCCAGACTCAGGCGCTACAATTGCATCAAGGACTCGAAAAGCGGCTAACATTGGCAGTCGCACCAGAACTGCTTTCCGCTTCATGGAACGGTCCACTCGCGACGCTGGCAAGCGAGTTCCCTACTCTGGAGCTTGAAATTCGGTCCGAACCCCAAGCGGATGCACTGCGCCTGCTGCACGAAGGCTCGGTACAAATTGCACTGGTGTTTGAGCGCCCAGCTATCGACGAGCGCGAGCGCTTTGAGGAGTTCGGAAGCGAACTGCTGGTCGCTGTGGTGGGCCCCGGCTACCCGGCCATGACTGCTGATGGCAGACCGATTAGAGAAGAACAGCTGATGAATATGCGCCAGATCGTCGTGGCCAGTGGCGATGTGACGGAGTCCGACCCGCGCATGGTGCGCTCCAGACAGATATGGTTGACCGACAGTCACCTCGCAACCCTCAGCTTGGTTCAGGCTGGCCTCGGCTGGGCTTGGCTACCCAGAACCCTGATCCAGCCTCTGATCGCTTCGGGTAGTCTGGTAGAGATCGAATTCGAGAACATGACTAACGAATTGTGGCTTTGGGTAGATATGGTCTGGGTCAAGCATCGGCCGCTGGGGCTTGGAGCAAAGCGCTATATCGAGTTGATGCGCGAGGCACTATAAAAAAGGGAAAAGCTTTGAAAGGATCTCGTTCCTCGATCTAAAGCCATTTTTGAGCTTCAACAATCACCGTTTGCATCCTGCGCTGCAGGGCCTTCTGACGCTGAACCCCCAGATAAAGCGTTTCGCTCACTGGATTAGGCAGCCGATGTGATCTCACGAGCTCAAAGTGCTGAAAAGCATCCACCGCATAAGCTGGCAGTACGGTAAAACCCAAACCCATGCTGACAGGCTCCAGAATCAGACTGATCTGGCCTGTCCTAGGCCAGGGCATTTCATGCATTACAATCCTTATTTGATCCAGCCTGACGCTATCAACAGACGTTCTTGATCTGAGTTGAGCGCTTGATCTGACATCATCTGATCCAGCTCACCATCCAAAATAAAACCACCACTGGCCGTCTGATATTCAGCCGCTGATACGGTTTGCACCACCTCCATCGAAGCGGTCAGAGTCCAGTCACCCCCTGCACGGCAGGCGATATTTTCGGAGGCTTGCTCAGCCCCTTGCAGATGATACTGACGACAATAGTCACCCTGCTGATTTTCGAAGGTCAATCTTGGCGTCAGCAATCGCCCATCTTCCAGCTCCAGAGCGGCGCCACTGGGAAAAGACTCAAGCGCGCCTGCCACACGCTGCCACTGCGCATCTGAGTTAGTGCCCAGCAGCTGTGACAGGCCTAGTGCCATGACCACGGCCGCGGCGATAGCCATGCCGGAGTATCGACGAGATCTCGATTTGATCTGCGCGGGCTGGCGAAATGGCAGCACGCTACCCGCTTTGACAGCAGCGGATAAGTCAGAAGCTTCGTCATGCTCTGCTTGCGCCAGCAAATCCATGACAGCCTGGGGCAGTGGCTGAGCATCGATAGCCGAAAAGTGACGCAGCAATTGCTGATCCACAATGGCAAGCTGCGCCAGACGATCAGTTACTTCGGGATCAACTTGTAAAAGCTCACGAACAGCCTGCATCTCCTGCTCGGACAATTCAGCATCGAGAAAAGCCGATAGGGTTTCGTCGGTGATATTCATGGCAGCGCCCTCGCAGATTCAACGTTCAACAACGCACTCAAAGCAACCCGCGCTCGGGCCAGACGGCTCATGACTGTGCCCTTGGGAACCTCCAGAGTGTCGGAGACCTCCTGGTAGGACAGCCCGTGTAACGCGACCAGCGAAATAATTTCTCGCTGGCCGGCAGGTAAGCGCGCCATGGCCGCATTGACCTGTTCGAACTCTATCTGACTGATCGTCGCATGTTCGCCATCCACTATGTGTCCATCGCTCAGTTCAGGTTTCTGCGCGGCTTCATGGCGAACCTTTCTGGACCGACATTCATCTATCCACAGATTCCGACAAACTCGAAACGCCCATCGATTTAGCTCCACCCCCTCGGGCGGCGCTCGCCGCAGCAGCTTTTCAACGGTACCCTGCAAGAGGTCGTCCGCATCCGGCACCGTGCCAGTGAGCGAATAGGCAAAGCGTCGTAGCCCGGGTAACAACTGCTTCAATTCTTGGTTCAATTCTTGATTCATTGAGCCGTCTCTCATCGTTATATTCAGTTAACGAAACTCAGGGAGTTTTATTCCATTGATCAGGGAATTTTTTGCTTGCCGGGACGTTTTCACTCTATGAAATCTAAACACATTACTCTTTACGGTACTGCCCTTCTCTTCGCCAGCTTTAGCCTGGCGGCACCGAGCCATGCCCTTGGTCTTGGCCAACTGCAGCAACCTGGAGGTATCATCCAGCAGCGGGTGGAGGATCGCACTGACCGACTAATCGAACGGGCAGCCGAGCGGCGCAGAGAGATGCCGATAGCCGATCCCGTCGTGGAAACATCTGTACCGCTACCGCAATTAACACCCGAATTACCCGATCGCATCCTAGTTATGGCAACAGATGGCTCGCAGGCTTTTGTTGATGTCCGCGTGGAAGATGGCTGGCGCGCCGTTGAAAAGCAATGGCTGGTGGTGCTGGAGTCGAGCGAGATAAAGCTGCTGGATCAACCCGGCATCCGAATCATCGACCAAGTACCCCTTGCGTCGCTTGGCTTGAACGTGGTGCGTTTTAGCGTGACTGAAACACTGGATTCGCCGGCCGCCATGGCTCGTATGCTGCCAGCGTCTATTTTTGAACGCCTGGATCGCAACCATATCTACAGCCCACAGACCGGGCAAAGCCAAGGTACCAATAGGCCCTCCCGTCCCTATGTTTGCAATAAGCCCCTTGTCGTGGGCATGGTCGACACCGCTATCCAGACTGAACACCCCAGCTTTAGCAATGCCTCTATCGTACAGAAACGCTTTTTGGCTGACATTGCTGAGCCCACAGGACACGGCACGGCTGTCGCGAGCGTACTGGTCGGGCGGCTGCCCGGTCGATCTGAGGTTCGGATGCCGCAAACGACACTGGTCAATGCCTCGGTTTTTTTCAGCCGACAGGACCTGACCAACGGAGCGACGCTAATGCATCTTGTGGAGGGTCTCAACTGGCTGATCTCCCAGGAAGTCAGTATTGTAAACATCAGCATGGCGGGCCCTGACAACCGATTATTGGCGGTAGTAACGCAACGCATGGTCGAAGCAGGTATCCCGTTAGTAGCCGCGGTGGGCAATCAAGGGCCCGCCGCTCCACCACTCTATCCAGCAGCATATCCCCATGTAATAGCTGTAACCGCTGTTGATTCGTTCAATAGAATTTATCGGTGGGCTAACCAAGGCACCCATGTGGATTTTGCCGCACGCGGAGTTGATGTTGTACTCGCTAATGGGGAAGGCAAGTTCAGCAGCCAAAGCGGAACATCCATAGCAACGCCAGTAGTGACAGCTTACCTGGCGTGCTCCATGGGCAGCAGTCCAACTTCATCTTCAAATCTGACTGAGAGTCTGGCAAGAGACACCGTTGATTTGGGGGAAGCGGGGCCCGACTCTGTATTTGGCCATGGTCTGGTGGGCGAATAAAAACCGGGCCTAGAGGCCCGGCTGATGTCACTCAAGCTGTGTTTCGTGCGAGCGTTTAAAGCAGACCGCCATTGCCAGCAGGCGTGCGTATCGTGGCACCCATATTGCTGCGGAATTCAGAGCGAGCACCGCCCGAAATGGATGTACCCATCCCTTGGTTAATACCGACCCCCACTTCAGAACGCGAGCTGCTGTTCAAGCGACTTTTAGCATCACCGGCTCGCTCAGATATCCCATTCAAGCCTGAACGGGCTCGTGACTCGGCTTCACCCTGCGTCGCACGTCCAGTCGCTACACCGGCTTCCACAGTCTGGCGGCTTGTGCTGCGGGCCTGATCTATCTGTCCGGTAGCCGCGTTACGCGCTGCCTGACCTGACGTACGAGCCTGACCAGCAGCGGCATCGCCCATAGCTTCAGCGCGCTCCCGTTGATCGACCCCGCTATTCTCTCCCGATCCTTGCGAGCTCGCTGACATCCCCACAGATGCTCCTGCCTGGCCACCAGCATTAGCGTTTGTGCCATTACCGGCATCCATACCACCGCCACCCTGAGCACTCATGCGTGCATTGGCATTGGCATTGGCAGAGCTAGCGTTTTCCGCAGCATGTGCGGAGATAGCAAAAATGGAACAAATTGCGAGTGCTAATGTGCGTTTCATCATCGTCAAACTCCTGATTTTCGTTGTCTTCATCAAGGTAACGTTTGGGCAGAAGATCTATTCCAAAAAAATTTCACGTTCAAAACAATTAAACACGTGCAAACATCTTTGTTTACGCGTGAGACATCTGTATTAGCTTCTAGCGGGTAAAACCTATATGAACGGTAAAGCAATGGAGTACGGGACTCAGCATGGAACACAAATAGGCGCCGTGGAAGCAGGACAGCTATTTGAACTGACCCTTGAACCCATTGGCGGCTCACCGCTTAAGAAACCGACGGGGCCAGTGCTGTACATCGGTCGTGCTGTGCTGATTGCCAGTAATTGAGTGACCGGGAAAAATTTTTATAGTGGTCGACATCCAGAGTCCTTGTTCGCGTGTATTACTTGGCAAGTGGCTAGTAACAGCATCTTGCCAGGTGGGCTAAACCTACCCTTTGCGAACACGAGGATGTACAGATGAGAACTTTCAACAAACTTATCCTGACCACTTCACTGACACTGGCTGCGGGTGCCGTCAGCGCTGCCCAGCTGCTAGCTCTGGGTTCAGACGGCATGTTGCACACAATAGACACTGACATGGTCAGCGTTACCGCCAGCATGCAGGTTGCCGGCGCAAAAGATTTGCGTGGGATGGACGTGCGTCCTGCCGAACGCATGATCTATGCCATCGGCGGCGCGACCCAGCTATATACACTCGACCCAGCAACCGGCAAAGCCACCCCAGGCGTGGAACTCTTGGTTGCTCTGCCCGGCTCGGGACACGCTGTCGTTGATTTTAACCCTGTTGCTGACCGCCTGCGTCTGCTAGCGGCCGACGGCACCAACCTGCGCGCTAACGTTGAGACCGGTGAGGTCGCTACCGACGGCAGCGTTGCCTATTCAGCTGATTTTGATGACGCCGATATGATGGCGAAAGTCGTCGCAGGCGCCTACACCAACTCTTACGCAGGAACTGAAAAAACCGAACTGTATACCGTCGATCTGACCACCGGCATGTTGATGCTGCAGAACCCACCGAACAATGGTGTACAGCAGCCCGTGGGCTAACTCGCCAAGGGTCTCGAGACAGGGGCAATGGATATTGTCAGCGACGGCATGGGCAGCACCATCACCTATGTGCTGGCCGGTAAAACTCTACACACAATCGATCTGAAGACTGGCACCCCCACACCACTGGTCAACATCACCGATCTGCCTGATGGCATTATTGATATTACCGTTCTACCTGCAATGTAACGGCACTGCTATCGAAAGGCCCTGTGCGCAAGCCCAAGGCTGGACATAGTCTAATAGGCTGAACTAGCGATCAGCCGCCCAGCCATGCACGCCAGATCAACAGTGCTCTAGACTACGTAGTCGATCAGAACAGCTCACGATTAAGCCCGGTCAGGGGCGTGATTGATACGAAACGGCCGAGTATCGCGGTTTGGTCAATGGGGGAATGCCGGACTAAGGGGGTCAGGCATTTCGCTATGTAGGATTTTCTTGCGCTCCTGATTCCTATATCACTCGGCCGGATGTTAAACTTCCCGCCATGATTATAGGCACCTACCGCAAAAAACTGCTTCCACTGCTTGTCATGCTGCTGGCTCTAGCGGGCATGAATCTATCGGTCATCGGTGGTGCCTCTTCCCATGGTGTCGTTTACCTGACTCACGGCATGGCAATAGATCAGCATGACAACATGCACGATCACGATGCTCACCTCCAGGGTGCTGAGTCAATGACGGAGTCGTCCCCGCACCACGACTCTAGCAACCACTCCCATGAATCCGCAGATCAATTGACGATCCATTTAATCTCCAGAAATCCAGTTTCACTGCAACAATCCGGCCCCCTTGAGGACGCTCCCCGCAGTATTCATTATCGACTCGACCGCCCGCCAAAGAACTCGCTGATTGTTTAAGTCTTGCTGCACTGCAGCTTCCTAAACGTAAACAATTGGAGTCTTTATGTTGTCAACTTTGTTTGACGGCCATTGGCGCGCAAGCGCCGCCGCCGGCGGTCGTCACCTTGTCTGGATTTTCTTGGTACTCGGCTTGCTCGCAATGAGCGCCGATGTCCTGGCTCATGCTATTGCTCAGGGAGACAAGGGATATATCCAGGAAATATCCGGGGTCAACCTTATTGCGTTCATGTATCTGGGGGCCAAGCACATGGTCACCGGTTATGACCACCTGCTGTTCCTTCTGGGGGTCGTTTTCTTCCTCTATCGCATGCAGCACATCGCAATCTATGTCAGCCTTTTTGCGCTGGGGCACTCCATCACCATGCTGTTGGGTGTGTACTTCAACGTCGGTATCAACAGCTACATCATCGACGCCATCATTGGACTGTCGGTGGTCTATAAAGCACTGGATAATCTGGGCGCCTATCAGCGCTGGTTCGGTTTCCAACCCAATACCAAAGCGGCCACGCTGATCTTCGGCTTCTTTCACGGATTTGGTCTATCGACGAAGATTATTGAGTACGACATCTCTCCGGATGGACTCCTGCCCAATCTGCTCGCGTTCAACGTGGGTGTGGAAATCGGCCAGCTTCTGGCCTTGGCAATGATCCTCATTGTCATGAGCTATTGGCGTAAAACCAATAGTTTTTTCCGTCACGCCTATACCGCCAACGTAGCCATGATGAGCGCCGGCTTCCTGCTCATCGGTTATCAGCTAACCGGTTATTTCGTTGCCTAACTCTGGAGACTTTTTATGTACAACACTGATATGCCAACCGCTAACGAGTTACCCAGCACCACAAAGCTGATTCGCTCTACCATCATCGCTTTTATCATAGCGCTTGTATTGCTAGTCACTGTGGTAATGCCAGCCGAATACGCTCTGGACCCAACAGGCGCTGGTCGTCTGCTCGGTTTGACAACGATGGGCGAGATCAAGGAGCAACTGGTGCTGGATGCAGCCGCTGACGAAGCCGCCCAGCGGGTGCCAATACAATCCTCCAGCGATGAAAACCTAACAGCGCCAGTTAAGCTCATCTCCGAAACACCTGCAGTTCCTGTCCTTGAAGCCGAGCCAATAACGCAAGCGCTTGCCTTTGCACCCACTGCTGAAGTCGAATGGCAAGATGAGATCCGTGTTGTTCTCACCCCCGGCGAAGGGACCGAGTTCAAACTCACAATGGATGAAGGTGCCATTGCACGTTTCTCTTGGACATCAGAGGGCGGGCCCATTAACTACGACACTCATGGCGACGGCGGCGGCAAGTCAATTTCCTATGAAAAAGGCCGTGAAGTGCTGGAAGGGGAAGGCGAGCTGCAGGCCGCGTTCGATGGCAACCACGGCTGGTTCTTTCGTAACCGGAACAGTAATGACATCACCCTGGTACTGCGGACCAGTGGTGATTATGGCGAGCTGAAAACGATGCGTTAAGCCGCTGATCAGAGCAATGCCGAGCTGTAAAATACAGGGAAGAAATAAGGGTGCGCTACCCAATAGGTAGCGTGCCTTTTTTATTTTCGGAGATTCTTACAATCCCCTACCCTTACTTCTGATAGCCGAAGACTGAGACGAAACCATTATCTACCGAGTCAATCTCTGGAAGGACTAGCATCAGAGCTTCACAACTCTCAATCGCAAAGCATTAGTAATCACACTGACCGAAGACAACGACATAGCCGCCGCCGCAATGATTGGCGACAGCAGAAGGCCGGTAAATGGGTACAGAAGCCCCGCCGCAATCGGTATTCCCGCCGCGTTGTAAACGAAGGCGAAAAACAGATTCTGGCGGATATTGCGCATCGTAGCGCGTGACAACTTCCGGGCTTCAACAATCCCCATCAGATCACCGCGCAGCAGCGTAATGCCCGAACTTTCAATGGCAACATCCGTGCCGGTGCCCATGGCGATACCGACGTCTGCGGTGGCCAGGGCGGGTGCATCGTTCACACCATCGCCGGCCATTGCCACAATACGACCTTCATCCTTGAGACGCTGGACGATCTTGCCCTTGTCTTCAGGCAGCACTTCCGCTTCTACCTCATCGATGTCGAGTTTGCGGGCTACAGCCTCGGCGGAGGTGCGATTGTCGCCCGTCAGCATAACCACGCGAACACCTTCCTTTTGTAACGCGGCAATAGCCGCTGCGGTGGTCTCCTTGACCGGATCGGCGATCGCCAGTACCCCACAGATCTTCCCGTCCACTGCGGCAAAAATGACCGTAGCTCCGTCCTTGCGCAGCTCGTCTGCCTCTTTGTCAAAAGCGGATGTATCGACATCCTCAGACTCCATGAGCAGCCGATTACCGAGCAGGACCCGTTTACCATCGATCTTGCCCGTTACCCCTTTACCGTTAGGGGAGTCGAAATCCTCGGCATCGGAGAGCTTCAGCTCCATGGCCTTGGCTTTCTCGAGAATGGCATGCGCCAGCGGATGCTCACTGCCCTTTTCAAGACCAGCGGCGTAGCGCATCAGGTCCTCGTCGCTGAAGCCATCTGCTGGCACCAGCTGGGTCACCTGCGGCTTGCCTTCGGTCAGCGTTCCGGTTTTATCCACCACGACCGTATCTACTTTCTCCATGCGCTCGAGGGCTTCCGCGTCACGGATCAGCACCCCAATCTGAGCGCCACGGCCAACACCCACCATGATCGACATGGGAGTTGCCAAACCAAGGGCGCAGGGGCAGGCAATGATCAATACACTCACCGCAGCAATCAGCCCAAAAGCCATTGGCGGCGAAGGTCCGTATATTGACCAGACGACAAACGCAATGACGGCGATGACGATGACCGCCGGCACGAACCAGCCGGCTACTTTATCGGCCAGACCTTGAATCGGCGCTCGACTGCGCTGGGCGCTAGCCACCATCTGCACTATCTGGGACAGCATCGTATCGCGGCCCACCTTGTCGGCGCGCATAATGAAACTGCCCTGCTGATTGATGCTGCCACCGACCACTTGGCTGCCTGCTTTTTTGCTGACTGCCAAGGGCTCTCCCGTCACCATGGACTCATCCACGTTCGAGCTGCCTTCAAGAACCTCACCATCCAGTGGTACCTTGTCGCCGGGGCGCACCCGGAGGCGGTCACCGACTTTTACCTGATCGAGTGCCACATCGGACTCTGCGCCCTCCTCTCCCAGCTTCCTAGCGGTTGCTGGTGCAAGATCCAGTAAAGCCTTGATGGCGCCGGAGGTTTTCTCTCGGGCCCGCAGCTCCAGTACCTGTCCGAGTAATACCAGCACCACGATAACGGCCGCGGCCTCGAAATACACAGCGACCGAGCCATCGTCCTGGCGGAAGGCACCCGGGAAAATCTGCGGCATCAATGTTGCGACCAGGCTATAAAACAACGCAACGCCGGTGCCTATGGAAATCAACGTGAACATATTCAGGTTGCGGGTGAGAAGAGATTTCCAGCCTCGAACAAAGAACGGCCAGCCGCAATAAACGACCACTGGGGTGGCCAGTAGTAACTGAATCCAGTTGGATATTTGCGGAGACAGGATGTGATCAATCGCAAAAAGATGACCCCCCATTTCAAGTATAAAAACAGGCAACGCCAGAACGAGACCAATCCAGAATCGGCGTGTCATATCAGTGAGTTCTGCGGAGGGCCCGTCGTCCAGGCTGACTTCTTCGGGCTCCAGGCCCATGCCGCAGATGGGACAATCACCGGGGCCTTGCTGACGGATCTCGGGGTGCATCGGGCAGGTGTACATGGTGCCGGGTGCTACCGTTTCTGCCTCGGCACTCTTTTCGCCGAGGTACTTCTCTGGATCGTCTTCGAATTTTGACTGACATCGAGAAGAGCAAAAGTACCAACTCTTGCCTGCACGCTGACTGCGATGTTCTGCCGTATGGGGATCGACCGACATGCCACAAACAGGGTCTTTTACAGCGTTTTCGCCGTGGCCTTCATGATCATGATGATCGTGCTGGGGATCACTCATTGCGTGCTCCTACTTTACTCGCAGGCCAGTCGGCAAAGGCGATAAAGTACAACAAAACCAGATTGACCATCGGAACCAGCATCAACAGTCCCAGCCAGCCCGGATACCCAGTGCGCCGGCATATTCGCCAGACCGGCACGACGACGACGATGGCTACCACCAGCATCCATAGCCAGTGCCCACTCCACATGGCATTTCCATACATGCTCTCGTTCATCATGGTGTTGACCTCCTTTTCAAATCGTAGATATTAATGGTGGTCTGCGTGAGTATTCTCATCGTCCACCGCTTTTTTCCGTGCTGACGATGTCAGGAATATCTGCTCGCCAATTGCAATCACGATCATGGCCACAACGGCCACGGCAAGCATGAAGGGATCCGAGTTCAGCTTGACCCAGACAAAGCCGCCAAGCGCCAGCAGATCCAGCACAATGGCTACTACCGGTACCCACCTCACCGCCTTGATATCTTCGCGCAGATAACGCAACACCCCCCAATGAATGGCGATGTCCATAATCAGGTAGAAGATAATCCCGAGCGCTGCAATCCGGGAAAGATCAAAAAAGGCGGTCAGGATCAGACCCAACACCACCGTGTAAACGAGTGTGTGCTTTTGAATGCTGCCCGACATACCGAAATGGCTATGCGGTACCAGTTTCATTTCGGTCAACATGGCGAGCATGCGCGATACGGCAAAGATACTGGCGAGGATGCCGCCGGCTGTCGCCATCATGGCGATTGCCACGGCAAACCATACTCCATACTCACCCAGTACCGGACGAGCGGCGGCAGCCAAGGAGTAGTCTCGGGTTTCGATAATCTCGGCGAGCGAGAGGTTACTGGCGACAGCGAAGCCAACCAGGGTATAGATCACCACGCAGGCGACAATGGAAATGATGATGGCACGGCCCACATTGCGACGCGGGTGTTTCACCTCGGACCCACTGTTGGTAATGGTGGTGAAACCTTTAAACGCCAGTATGCCCAGCGCAGTTGCACCCAAGAAGTTGCCAGCGACCCCAGTCTTGCCCGTGCTGGAAAAGTCGACAGCAAGACTGTCTGCCAACCAGACACCTACCAAGCCGATGATCAAAATACCGGTGATCTTTAACACACCAATAAAAGATGCAACGCCCTGGACCATCTGGTTTCCCAGCAGGTTAATCACAAATGCAGCCAGGATCAGTGATACCCCGAGAATCGGCACCATAAGTCCGCTCTCATCGCCGCCAAACAGCTGCATCGTATAGGAGCCAAATGTACGGGCGAGAAAACTCTGGGCGATCACCATCGAGAAATACATCAGCAAGGCATGAAATGCGGTCGGTAGCCGATCACCGTATGCCTTGTGCAGATACATGCCAATGCCGCCAGCGGACGGATAGGCGTTGGAAATCTTGATGTAGGAGTAAGAACTAAAAGACACAATGACAGCCGCAGACAGAAAGGCCAGGGGGAAAAGCGCACCTGTCATCTCTGCCATTTGACCTGTAAGCGCAAAGATACCAGCACCAATCATGACGCCAGTGCCCAACATGACAGTACCTGCCAGGGTTAGGCTACCCTCGTTGTAATGCGTGGTCCTGTCTTGCTCCTTGCTCATACAGCCTCCTGTTAAATACTCATGAACAGAATATTTGGACAGCAAGCAACCCGAGGTTGTTCAACCCGGGCCGCGCAGGCCCAATAACGGTTCAGGCCCTTAAAAGGACAGTCTTGCGCCGATAACGGCAAACCATTGTTCGGTACCAGCCCCATCGGCTCTGGCAAAGTCAGCAGTGTCCCCATACTTGCGCTCATGCACGACGCCGATATAGGGGGAGAAGGAACGATCTATCAGGTCATACCTCAGCCGTAACCCCGTTTCAGTCGATACCAGACCTTTACCCACGCCAATCTCGCGATCCTCGCTGAATGCGACAGTTGCATCAAAAGCGGCCGCCAGGATCCAGTAGTTGGTCAGCAACAGCTCGTACTCCGCATCCAGTTCAGCGGAGGTGTCTCCATCCTTGCTGACGTAGAAGTTGGCATCAATCTCAAACCACTGAGGAGCTAAGCCGGCAATACCCAGAACAGCATAGGTACGGTCTGGACCTTCCGGGGTGTCAAACCGAATTCCCGCTTTGGCATCAAAGAAATCCGAGATAGGAATCTGCCCAACCAGCTGATTCTCAAGCTTTTCATAAGCCTGCTCTTCAATAGCATATTCGCCTTTGGTCAGCCAACGGACCTTCAGAGCGTCTGTGCCATAGAAAAAATCTCCACTCCATACACCCAGCTCTTCGTCGTCATCACTGTAGCGGTATTCAAATTCTTCGAATTGAGCGCCCCAGACCTTCAAGG
Source organism: Halopseudomonas sp. (assembly GCF_047631575.1). Classification (GTDB taxonomy): domain Bacteria; phylum Pseudomonadota; class Gammaproteobacteria; order Pseudomonadales; family Pseudomonadaceae; genus Halopseudomonas. The sequence goes on from NZ_JBLIAB010000011.1 coordinate 58,120, forward strand.
GCTCCTTACGCGGGGTTGTATCCTGCCTCCGCTCCTGGGCAAATCCCAGTGCAGGCATCATCACCAGACCGGCTAATGTGGTCACCGCCAAAGACTTGAAAAAACTCATGCCCCACCTCCCACTTTGACCGATTGCTCGCTCACGGCTGCCGCTGGAGTCTCAGGTCCACCTTCAACAATAATCTTGCGGAACATTCCCGCCGCGGCGTGATAGGACAAGTGACAATGGAATGCCCACTGCCCCGGCGCATCTACCTCGGTCTCCATATAGACCGTAGTGCCCGGCTGAACGCTGATCGTATGCTTGACTGGGTTCAATTGGCCAGCGCCAACATCCAGAATAGACCACATGCCGTGCAGGTGCATGGGGTGAGTCATCATGGTTTCGTTGACAAATTTGAACCTAACGCGCTCGCCGTACTGGAGACGGACTGGATCAGCGTCCTCGTATTTGACGCCATTGATGCTCCAGGTATAGCGCTCCATGTTTCCGGTGAGGCGCATTTCAATTTCCCGAGTAGCTTCACGCTCCTCAAAGAGGGGTTTCTGGGCTTTGAGGTCTGCATAAGACAGAAACTTGCCGCCATTGGCTGCCGTTGGAATCAGGCCACTGCCCTGAGCGTAGAAGGGATCGCTGGCGCCAGTGTCCGCCATCGCTGACCCTTGACCCATTTTGGAATGGTCCATGCCGGCCATATTGGAGTGATCCATGCCCTCCATGCTCGAATGGTCCATTCCTTTCATCTTCGAATGATCCATGCCCTCCATGCCCTCCATGCCGGCCATACCAGCCATATTGGAGTGGTCCATACCCTCCATGCCGGCCATGCTGCCGTGATCCATACCTTCCATGCTGCCCATGTCGGCCATGGTCAGCCGGGCAGCTTCACGGAGTTCCGGCACTTCGGCTACCATGCCCATTTCAGGTGCAAGGGTTGCCCTGGCATAACCTGAACGCCCCATGGATTCAGCAAAAATCGTATACGCCTGAGCGTCTTTGGGTCGAACAATCACATCGAAGGTTTCAGCAACGCCAATACGAAACTCATCAACGCTGACGGGCTGAACATTGTTGCCGTCCGCCTGAACAACGGTCATTTCCAGTCCGGGAATACGAATATCAAAGTACGTCATCGCTGAGGAGTTGATGAAGCGCAGCCGAATTCGCTCACCCGGCTCAAAAATGCCAGTCCAGTTCTGCTCCGGACCCTTGCCGTTAATGAGGCCAGTAAAACCCTGCAGGTCTTCGACATCCGCTTTCATCATGCGCATATCGCCCCACGCCAGCCGATCTTTCAGCGTACTCATAAACCCTTTTTCAGACGCGTCGGAAAAGAACTCACCAACCGTTTGCTGCTCGCGGTTGTAATAGTCAGGCATCATTTTTAGATTGCGCATGATGCGGTCGCCGGTATGCGGATGCTTGTCGGTTAACTGCACTACATAATCGCGGTCGTATCGAAAAGGTTCACGCCCCTCAGGCTCAATAACAATGGCTCCATAGGCGCCATCGGGCTCCTGGAAACCCGAATGGCTGTGAAACCAGTAGGTTCCCGATTGTGTGATGGGGAAGTTATAGGTGAAAGTTTCGCCCGGCTTGATACCCGGAAAACTGATCCCCGGGACGCCATCCTGCTTGTACGGAAGGATCAAGCCATGCCAGTGAATGGAGGTCATCTCATCCAGGTTGTTAGTGACCTTGATGGACACCTCTTCGCCTTCCTTGAACCGCATAACCGGCCCTGGAGATTTACCATTGTAACCAATACCTTCTTTAGCGAAGTCGCCGGTATCGATTTGTACTCGATCGACCGTCAGGCTGTATTCACCCGCCAGACCAATAGCCGGCAAAAGCAGGCCCAATGCGCCCGCCAAAAGAGTTGTCTTCATGGATTATTACTCCCAACTGCTTGAATGCATAGAAATCTACCCGACATGCAACATGTCGGGCATTCATCTGGCTAGAAAACAGATCAGTTAAAATTCACATCGCCGTACATGCCAGCCTGGTAATGGCCGGGAACGTTGCAGGCGAACTCGATGGCGCCTTTTTCTGCAAATTTCCAAATGATTTCCTTGTTCTCACCCGGCTCCAGCAACACGCTATTGGGATCGTCATGCTTCATGGAGTGGCCTTTGCCCATATCCATATCCATGTCCATGCCCATCATACTGTGATCCATATCCATCATCTCTTTGTTCAACTTACCGCCCTGGATGACCCCGTGCTCAACCATCATCATCATTTCGGCTTGGTGAGCCTCATGCATAGACGCCGTGCCAATATTGAATTCATGGACCAGGCTACCCTCGTTCTCAATCACAAAGCGCACGGTTTCTCCCGGCTTGACGTCAATAGATTCAGGCTCGTAGTAGTTGTCATGCATGACGACGTTGATGGTGCGATCAGCCTCAGACACGTTGCCCGGCTCACCGATTTTCACACCTTGCCCATGCCCACCATCGTGAGCGCCAGCACCCAGCGCAAGAACCGAAACCGACATAGCCATTGCTGCAACTGCAAATCTTGATAAGCTCATCAAAGCCTCTCCTGTTATTTGGCCCCATTCAGGGGCCGTTGGGCTTGCTGGTTGCAAGCACGTACGTCCGAATTGATGATTATAATCGTCCATCAACCTGAATCCTTTCTGAAAATATCCAGCTATTTTCTATTCAGGCAGAGTTCAGGTTAATCAGTGACACTCAAATCGACTGTGCTCACATTGCGGAAGAACAACTGATGAGATTACTGCTGGTAGAGGATGACAGCTTGTTAGCCGAAGGACTTGCCAGCCAACTTGAGAAGGCGGGTTTTAGCGTGGACAGGACGCAGACCGCTAGAGAGGCAATCCTTCTGGGTGAGCAAGAGGATTATAGGGTGGGCGTTCTGGATTTGGGGCTACCGGATGGCAACGGTCTGGATGTGCTCCGCAGTTGGCGCTCAAGTAACGCCGGCTTCCCGGTGTTGATCCTGACGGCGCGCGGGGATTGGCAAGATAAGGTCAATGGCCTGAAGGCAGGCGCCGATGACTACCTGACCAAACCATTCCGGACGGAAGAGCTGGTGGCACGGCTTAACGCTATCGTGCGCCGAAGTGAGGGGCGCGTTCACACGTCGGTGAAAGCGGGCGGTTTTGAACTGGACGAAAATCGCCAGAGTCTGAAGATCCAAGACGGCTCAGAGCATAGCCTGACCGGCACGGAATTCCGCCTGCTGCGCTGTCTGATGAGCCGGCCTGGGCAGGTTTTTTCCAAGGAACAGCTCATTGAGCAGCTCTACAACCTGAGCGAAAGTCCGAGCGACAATATAATCGAGGCGTACATACGCCGCCTCAGAAAACTTGTGGGAGCCAATACCATCGCGACACGACGCGGTCAGGGGTATTTATTCGATGATGCTGTTTAAAAAACCGACCTCGGTCAAGGGAACGCTGCTGGCGTTGTTGTTACCATCGGGTATAGCCCTAATGGCAACTGCCTGGCTTGTCCACGGCATCCTGCTGGAAAGAATGTCCTGGGACTTTGTTGAAAGTCGGCTGCAAGATGAAGTGGCCTTTCTAGAGCTGCAGATTCGCCATTCCGATGGCAAGATCGATACATTGCGCACAGGCGACTATTTCCAAGAGGTTTTTCACCATGCCTTCGCCATTCAGTCTCCAACCCAGACCATTATTTCACCAAGTACCTGGGAGGCATTATTGGGCCCCTTGCTGCAATCAGATCAGCAGGGCGCGATCAGAGTGCGCAACACCACTGCAGCCGGTGCGCCATCCGATGTCATTGCCTTTAGAAAAGCATTCATAGTGAATGATCAGCCTTTAGTAGTCATCGTGTCCGAAGACATGGCAGCGCTGAAGGCCAGCCAGGCAGAGCTGCATGCCTGGACTGCAATCGTATCCATCATGCTGATCTTGCTGCTCGTGGGCGTAATCTGGATTGGCATCACCCTGTCTATGCGGCCGGTTATATCGCTCCAGTCCTCGCTGAAAAAACTGCAATGCGGTGAGATCTCGCGTATCCACGTCAAAGCGCCAGAGGAGCTACAGCCTCTGGTTAAACAGCTCAATCAGCTGCTTGATTTTCTTGACCGGCGCCTGGAACGCTCGCGGGATGCGCTCGCTAATCTGTCCCACAGTGTCAAGACGCCGATCGCAGCGGTCAGGCAGATTCTGGAAGACACCAGTCGCCCACTGGACGATGACTTGAGGCGCGAAATGGGATCGCGACTCGGCGATATCGACAAGCAATTGGAGGCAGAGATGCGGCGTAGCCGCTTTGCTGGACCCCAGGTCGGAAAAAGCGCTTTTCCGGTGAAACAGGCAAGAGATCTTTCATGGATGTTTGGTCGTTTGCATCCCGACAAGTCGTTCGAGTTATCCACGGACATGACGGAAGAACATCGCTGGCCTATTGAAGAACACGACCTGAGCGAAATCCTCGGCAATCTTCTAGATAACGCCGGCAAGTGGTCATCAACCTTCGTCGACCTATCACTCAGCGAAGACAATGAGCAAATGCTGATCGTCGTAGCTGATGACGGCCCCGGAGTAGCACAAGACGCGATAAGTGAGCTGGGCAAGCGCGGGTTGAGACTGGACGAGCAGACGCCCGGACATGGCCTGGGTCTGGCAATCGTTTGCGATATAATCGATCGCTACAGTGGGCAGATACATTTTTCGCACAGTCCCTTGGGTGGATTAAAAATCGAGATCATTATCCACCGAAAAACCTAATGCAATTGACAGCAATGCAGGATGGGCCACCGAGGGCCCATCTTCGCTTTTACGGTTGCCAGCATTGTCATCTGATAATTGATAGGCACGGGTCGCATTCTCCGTTCGCGTTGAGACGGACATGCTCACCGAGTCACTTAGTCAGGCAACAACCCGATAACAAGGAACGTAGGCCGCACCACCAGGCAGTTTCATTCTGTGCTGGGCCACAAAAGCTTCCAGTAGCTTGTCCAGAGGCCGAGTCACAGCGAGATCACCTTGAATCTCATAGGGGCCATGCTCCTCGATCTGGCGAATACCCTTGTCCTTGACGTTTCCGGCCACTATGCCCGAGAACGCGCGGCGTAAATTGGCAGCTAATTCATGGGGAGGCAGTTCCCGACTCAACTGCAGGGTCGCCATGTTGGCATGGGTAGGATCAAAGGGGCGCTGAAAGCTTTCTTCAATCTTGAGCAGCCAGTTGAAGTGATAAGCATCGTTGCGAGCACGACGAAATTCGGTCACTTCTTCAAGGCCTCGTGCCATTTTCCGGGCCACCTCAGCAGGATCATTCATGATTATCTGATAGCGTTGCTGGGCGGCTTCACCCAGTGTTGCGCCGATGAATTCATGCAGTTGCTGCATATAGGGTCCAGCGCTTTCTGGTCCGGTGAGGACAACCGGAAATGGCAGCGACTGATTATCCGGGTGCAGCAGAATGCCCAGCAGATAGAGAAACTCCTCCGCAGTGCCTACGCCGCCAGGAAATATAATGATGCCATGGCCAACGCGCACGAATGCTTCAAGCCGTTTTTCGATATCTGGAAGGATCACCAGTTCGTTAACAATCGGATTGGGCGCCTCCGCAGCAATGATTCCGGGCTCAGTCAGACCTAGATACCGACCATTGGTGACACGCTGTTTAGCGTGGCCAATGGTCGCGCCCTTCATCGGCCCTTTCATCACCCCTGGCCCGCAACCGGTGCAAATATCCAGGCTGCGCAGGCCGAGCTCGTGGCCGACCTTCTTGGTGTACTTGTACTCCTCGGTATTGATCGAATGCCCACCCCAGCAGACAACCATCTTTGGCTCCGCGCCTGGCCGCATAGTGCGAGCGTTACGCAGCAGGTGGAATACGTAATCAGTAATCCCCTGCGAGCTGGTCAGATCAATCCGCGGGCTGCCCAGCTCACTCTCGGTGTAAACCACGTCGCGCAGTGCGCTGAAAAGCATTTCTCGCGTGCTGGCAATCATCTCGCCGTCAACAAACGCATCGGCCGGTGCATTTATCAGGTCCAGGCGGACACCACGTTCCTGCTGATGAATCCGCACGTCAAAATCCTCATAGGCTTCGAGAATTGTTTTGGCGTTATCGATTTGCACACCGGTATTGAGAATTGCCAATGCGCATTGGCGGAACAACCTGTAGGTACTGC
>NZ_JBLIAB010000012.1:0-46027 GCF_047631575.1 Halopseudomonas sp.
CGTTCCTGCTGATGAATCCGCACGTCAAAATCCTCATAGGCTTCGAGAATTGTTTTGGCGTTATCGATTTGCACACCGGTATTGAGAATTGCCAATGCGCATTGGCGGAACAACCTGTAGGTACTGCCTGATCCTGCTTCACTTAATTGCTGCACTTCGACCTGGGAGAGCGTTTCCAGAGTGCCTCTGGGGCTGACTGATACATTGATTAAGTTGCGCATTCGGGGTTCCGGCCAATGAGAAGGCTTCCATATTAACAGCACAACAAGACTGGCGTGAAAGCACTTCAGCGCAGTCATGTATCGAGCCATATGCGTTGTGTATTGAACTAACCGCCACTCCTGTCGTCCGATTAACTGTAACCCGTTAGGTCTGTTCTAGTCCTGGAATAACGCGGCTAGTCGGGAGGCCTTTATTGGCTCTCGCCAAGGCTATCCAGAGTCAGAAAACGAGGTTCATTTAGCTGCTCAGTCACGTAACTCGGCTGATCAGTACACATGACCGAGACGTCTTTCAAAAGGCTCTCACGATCATTTTAATAACAGTTGAGGAGACTGACTATGACCACACACACTATCCGCAAACTGGGCATTCCGTTACTGGCAGGCGCCATGGGCCTGAGCTTCTCTGTCATAGCTGATGACCACAATATGGACGCTCAGGGTCTGTATTCTGCAGACGATCTCATCGGTGCCGAAGTGTTCGACGCGAACGGCGAAGAAGTCGGTAACGTCGAAGATATCCTGTTGGGCAACGATATGAGCTTGCACGCGCTGGTCATCCAGACCAACGAGTTTCTCGGTATTGGCGAGAATGATGTTGTAGCCAAGCGTGGTGAATTTACCGTCAGTGTAGCCAAAGGCGAGATGATGTTCGACGACATCAACTACGACGTGCATATGACGTCTGCCGGCAAGGAACTCAAGGGTGTCCAGCAATTTAACGAACAGTGGTGGAACGAATCCCAAGACAACCTGAATAAGGCCTGGGAAAACACCATGGAAACCACTTCGAGCGCGTGGGAAAACACCAAGCAAGCTACCTCTTCCGCCTGGAACAGCACCATGCAAGGCGTAGAGAACATGGTTGATTAAGTGGAAGAAACCACCGACAAGACTACCGACTGAATGATGTTACCGTCCTACCTGGACGGCGTAACACAGTAGGTATCTCAAGCCGCTTGCCGGAACACTCCACAAGCGGCTTTTTTGTGGCCATCAATTAGTGTCAGCGGGTTTCAACAGATACCAACCCTGGTCTGGTAGCCTAGGCTACAGCTACATACCTTTACAGGAGCTCTCATGGTCGCCCATTGGGATGTCATTATTATTGGCGCTGGCACAGCAGGTCTGGCAGCGCTGCGAGAAATATCCAAGCAGACCGATAACGTCCTGATGATCAACGCAGGGGCTTACGGCACCACCTGTGCGCGAGTCGGTTGTATGCCGTCCAAAGTACTGATCGAAGCCGCAAGGGCATTACATGACCGCGTCAGGCATGAGGCTTTTGGCATTCGTGGTAGCGAAGGACTGTACGCCGATATTCCTGCGGTGCTGCGCCACGTGCGCGAACTACGCGACCACTTTGTAAGCGGCACCCTGAAGCCAACCGAAGCGCTTGGCGAACGCAGTATTTCTGGCCAGGCTAAACTGCTTGGTCCAAACACTGTAGAAGTTGAAGGCGAAATTTACCACACTGACCGCATCATCATCGCTACCGGGTCGCATCCAGTTGTGCCAGAACCATGGAAGGCGCTCGGCGAACGGGTGCTCACCACCGACAGTTTTTTCGAGCAAACCTCTCTCCCGGCCTGCGTGGCCGTTATCGGTCTGGGGCCGTTAGGCCTTGAAATGGCGCAGGCGATGGCCTTTCTGGGGATCAAGGTCTTCGCTTTCGACAAGAGCAGCGCATTAGCCGGCCTGACCGATCCGACAGTAACCGATACCCTGCGTGAAGCCCTGGAAGAAAATTTCACCATTCATACCGGCGCAGACGTGAAGCTGACATCTCATGGCGACGGCGTCATGGTGGAGGCTGGCGATCTGACCTTCGAAGTCGATCGCGTGCTGGCCGCAGTTGGCCGGCAGCCAAATATTCAGAATCTTGGCCTGGAAAACCTGGGCATTGAGCTAGATGATCGCGGCATGCCTGCGTTTGACCCTGTAACTACCCAGATCGCTGACCTGCCGATTTTTATTGTAGGGGACGTCAATAACCATGCTCCGGTTCTCCACGAAGCCGCGGACGAGGGGTATATTGCCGCTCACAATGCGCTAGCCGATACACCCTCCGATTTCCCGCGAAGAACGCCCATGGGGATCGTGTTCATTGAGCCTGGGGTGGCCTTTGTCGGGCAACGTTTCGCCGATCTTGATCCGAGCGCACTGATTGGCGAAGCCAGTTTTGCCAACCAGGGTCGCGCCGTGGCCGCGCAGCGCAATCAGGGCTTACTGCGCCTGTATGCTCGGGAGGACGCCGTACTCATAGGCGCGGAGATGTGTGCACCGGGTGCTGAGCATATGGTGCACCTGTTGGGGCTCGCCATCAGTGAACAACTGACCGTGCATCAGGTATTACGTATGCCCTTCTACCACCCCGTGCTGGAAGAAGGTTTGCGCAGCGCTTTGCGTGAACTGGCCAAGCAGTTTCCATATTCCGAGCCAGATCTGGCCGCCTGCGGCGAATTTAGGATTGAGGCCTTGGAGTAATAACTATCATTGCTCACGATGACCTACCTAGTGCCTGCTAGACTTAGAGGATTTAAAGCCAGCAATGCGGAGAATATATGAAGACAATTCAGTTGAACGCACCGGGCGGTATTGAGCAATTACAGATCGTTCAGCGCGACGATCCGGGCCAACCGGGTCAGGGCGAAATCCGCGTTCGACTTCACGCCAGCTCCCTGAATTTTCATGATTATCTCGTGGTAACGGGCAAGATTCCCAATGCGGACAAACGCATACCTATGGCAGACGGTGCGGGCGTCGTGGAAGCTGTCGGCACAGGGGTTGACGAGTTCAAGCCCGGTGATTGTGTAGTTTCGTGTTTCTTCCCGTGGTGGCAGGAAGGCGCCCCGGTCGAGGGCTTTGCCCAAGGCGTACCCGGTGACGGTATGGATGGCTACGCACGCGAGGTCGCAGTCACCCCCGCCCATTGGTTTACCGGAGCGCCTTGCGGTTATAGTCACGCCGAAGCGGCGACACTGACCACCGCAGGTCTGACTGCCTGGCGCGCATTAGTGGTAGATGGCGGCATTAAAGCAGGCGACACTGTTTTGGTCATGGGCACAGGCGGCGTATCCATTTGTGCACTGCAGATGGCCCGTGCGATGGGCGCTCAGGTGATTGCCACTTCTTCTTCAGGGGCAAAAATGGATCGCTTGAAAGACATGGGCGCAGATCACGTGCTCAACTATAAAACCGATAAAAACTGGGGCGAGCGTGTCAGGGATCTTACCGGTGGCCGCGGTGCAGACATCATCGTTGAGGTCGGCGGTCCAGGCTCATTGCCACAATCTATAAGAGCCGTATGTGTAGGCGGTCATATCTCGCTGATCGGTGTACTGACCGGTATGGCAGGCAACGTGCCGACGGCGGAATTAATGTATCGGCAGGCACGTATTCAGGGACTGACCGTTGGCAGCCGCCGACATCAGCTCGACATGATACGTGCGCTTGAGGTGATCGATATGCGTCCAGTCATCGACCGTTGCTTTGCATTGGATGACATAGCTGATGCATTCCGTCATCAAGAGAGCGGCAACCATTTCGGCAAGATCTGTCTCGAATTCTAAGCGCGGAACGACGCAAGGCGTTGTTTCGCGCTTTTTTCTTTAACCCGTCTCTGCCTCCTGACGGCGAGGTAGCCCAACAGATATCAGCGCTGCCAGCGCAACAAACGCGCTCGACACCCACAGGCAGGCTTCCAGCCCATACGACTGGTAGACCCAGCCTGATAGCAGAGTGCCTATGAGACGCCCCATGGCATTGGACATGTAATAAAATCCGACATCCAGCGAAACACCGTCATTTTTTGCATAGCTGACAATCAGATAACTGTGCAGCGATGAGTTGACCGCAAACAACACCCCAAATACCAGCAACCCCACCACAACGACGCTCTGAGCCGGCAATTGCGTGTCCAGCCCCAATGCAATAGCCGCCGGCAAACCGGCAAGCATCATGGCCCATACCATCGCAGCGTGTCCGTCCGGCACCTGCCTGTCTCTGCGCCGGGTAATCAATGGCGCGACCGATTGCACGATGCCATAGCCGATAACCCAGACAGCCATAAAACCACCTACCAGCCAAAAATCCCAGCCAAAATCCGAGCTCAGATAGACTGGCAAAGCAATCACGAACCACACATCGCGGGCGCCAAAAAGAAACATGCGGGCCGCTGACAACATATTAATCGCCCGGCTTTTGGATAGAATATCGCGGAATCGAGGCTTGGCGCTGGCCTTGCCCAGATCCTTCTTCAACATGATCACGCTGCCAACCCAGATGAATGCCAGCGCGCCTGCCATTAGCAGCATTGCACCGCGGAACCCGATCGTCGCCAGCAACATCCCGCCCAAAAAGAATCCGACACCCTTCAACGCGTTCTTCGAGCCGGTGAGAATCGCCACCCATTTATACAAGATACCCGGCTGGTCACCGGGCACCAGAAGCTTTATCGAGCTCTTGGCCGACATCTTGTTAAGATCCTTGGCAATACCTGACAGAGCCTGAGCACCCATCACCAGCGGGATACTAAGCCAGGCCGTCGGTACTATCAGTATTAACAGGGCAATAACCTGGATCGCCAACCCTATGTTCATCGTGCGGTTCAGGCCTACCCATGCGCCGAGATAACCGCCAAGCAGATTGGTGACCACACCAAAAATCTCGTAAAACAGAAACAGTGCAGCAATTTCCAGCGGCGTGTAGCCCAGGGTATGAAAGTGCAACACCACGAGCATGCGCAGCGCACCATCAGTCAACGTAAATGCCCAGTAGTTGCCTGTTACCAGAAGATACTGGCGTACCTGCGGGCTCACTGCTGTCAGCGCCTTGATCACATCAAAAACTCCTGCGAGTCAGTTGACTGCGCCTACCCGTTTCGCCAGCTCCACTATGCGGTTGGCATAGGCCCATTCATTGTCATACCAGGCGTAAATCTTTACCTGGGTACCATTGATGACCATGGTCGACAATGCGTCGATGATCGATGAGCGCGGATCGGTGCGATAGTCGATGGACACCAGTGGACGCTCTTCATAACCGAGAATATCCTTGAGAGGACCGGAAGCGGCCGCCGCTTCGAAAAGCGCATTTACTTCTTCCACCGTGGTGACCTGCTCCACTTCAAAGACACAGTCCGTAAGTGAGGCGTTGGCCAAGGGTACGCGCACTGCGTGACCGTTTAAACGGCCCTTGAGATCGGGAAATATCTCCGCGATCGCTGATGCCGAACCAGTCGATGTCGGTATCAAACTCATTCCACAGGCCCGTGCCCGACGTAAATCCTTATGCGGTTGATCAAGAATACTTTGCGTATTCGTAACGTCGTGGATGGTGGTAATCGAGCCATGACGAATACGCAGATTCTCGTGAATAACCTTGACCACAGGTGCCAGACAATTGGTTGTGCAGGAGGCCGCCGTGACAACTTGATGCTTTGCTGCATCGAAAAGATGATCGTTCACTCCCAACACCACGTTTAGCGCACCCGCTTCCTTGACTGGGGCGCTGACCACAACGCGTTTGACACCCTGATCGAGGTAGCCCTGTAATACGGCCAGCGTTTTCATCTTACCGCTGGCCTCGATAACCAGATCGCAGCCGGACCAGTCCGTATCAGCAATCGCCTTGTTGGCTGTCAAATTGATTACTCTGTCGTTGACCAGCAGATAACCATCCTTGCTGCCAGCTTCGTGCTGCCAGCGACCATGCACCGAGTCAAAATTAAGCAAGTGTGCATGCGTGGCAGCATCACCAGCCGGATCATTGATCTGCACAAACTCCAGCTCCGGCCAGTCCCATGCCGCTCTCAGCGCCAAACGTCCAATACGACCGAAACCATTGATGCCTACTTTGATACTCATTTTTTTCCTCCAGACAACAGGATGAATTCAACAGCTGCGCACTGTACAGACGCCAACTTGATCAGAACCGGCGCGCATTTGTTTCAGTCGCTGGCTATTGATTTCGAGCCAACCCCGATTTGCCTGCATAACCAGATTGACCATGTCTACTGCCCACTCAGGCAGGTCGGGGTGCAGGCGGTAATAGACCCACTGTCCACGGCGCTCGTCTTCCAGCAAGGCACATTGGCGCAATTGTGCGAGGTGACGCGAAATCTTTGGCTGGCTTTCATCCAGAGCAGTGGTGAGCTCACAGACACACAACTCAGCCTCCAGCGCAATTAACAAGATCATTCGCGCACGGGTGTCATCAGCCAGGCATTTGAACAGCGAAACAGGAGTCAGGGATGTGCTGGTATCGAGTGTTTGCAAAGCCTGTGTCATGAAAAGGCACCGAGTCAGAATATATATGATATTTCAAATATACGGAAAAACATATATATAGTAAAGACGGGCAATCCGTATGCTTGCTAGATACGCACTTCAGCCCGGACAGCGCTTTTCATCACGCGTCAGATCCCAACAGCGACGCCATCGCTTACGCAGTGCAGCAGGAGATTCGGCATACAGCCTGCTTCCAAGTCTGAAGGCCCGTTGCTGCAAGCAGCCTCGCCGGCCAGCCACCAACTCACCGAGTTCACGACGCTGCGCAGCCGCACCAAAGATAGCGGGCGATTGCTCCAGTAGCGCCTGCAGCATCGATAGATCGTGATCTTGACCAAGCAACTGAGACAGATCCTTGAGCATCGCTGCACGTACCTTGAATGCAGCCGGCCAGGCCATGCTCAGCAGCCGCGTGTGATGCCAGTGATCTTTCACCCGTTTGCGCCAGTCATGCAGGTGATCATCGGTAGCGGCGTTGGCTGCCACGCCAAGTGCTCTGCGCCCATCGGCAAAGGTCCGCTGCAGGCCGCTGGATACCAGAGCAAACCTTTTACCGGGCAGACGCCAGGCACGAACCGACTCTTCAGCCATCTCCACATCCGCAAGCACCTCTTTCAGCACCCGGTGTGTCTCTTCCAAGGTAACACCACCACTGGGCGCACCTCCCTGTCCCAGAGAGTCCAAACGTGCGCGAACGTTGCGCATCGAGCGCCGGACGAATAACGCTGAATTCTCGCTGGCGAGTGAATCCCAGGTTTCCAATAGCGCACCCACATCACGCATGACAGAAAGCTTGCGGTTGATATCGCGAAAACGTCGATTTTCCTGAGCGAAGGCCTGTCCAATCGGTGTGCGCACCAGCCGCAGCAGCGCACGCACCTCCTTGATCCGTTTACGCGCCTCATGAATACCCGTCGTTTGTTGTTCAGGCACAAGCAGCAATGCTTCCCGAGCCTTCCCTAAACGCTCTAGGGCTGCGCGCCGCACTTCCTTGGCGGCAGATTTGTGTGGCTTGATCTTGAATCCCATGCGCAACCCCTGATATGTCGACTAAGCATCGCTCAGAGTGTAGTGCTAAACAAAATTTGTCGCCCAAGCCCCCTCAGACTCCAGAGTCCATCTTAGGGGCTCGCTGACGGAGCTTGTCATAGCCTGCACGCGTTAGGAGCACCAGGTTGACTGTTGCCCCATAGATCTGCCCAGTCGATTTCAACGTTTCAATTCGTTTTGAATAAGACGTTGCCGATAAATAGAAATAATCGTACTCCTCAACCAGCTCTTGCCTGGCAGCCTTGAAAAGCTTGAATGTGGTGCCTTTGGCTTGCTGGTTCAGTTGGTCGCTCTGACGAAAGCTCAAAGTCTCGATACCGTTATGGACAATAGGGTCGGTGCTGGACATGGTTCTCTCGGGCAGAGGCTGTAATGGTATTGTCGCCTGCAATGCTTCCGGGTAACAGCCGATTGCGGTACCCTTCTGCACTTTAATTAAAGGAGCAAGCACTCATGCCAAAAGCCAGCGCCCGCCATATTCTCGTGGCAACCGAAGACAAGTGTAACGAACTGAAAAGCGCCATTGAAGGCGGAGCCGATTTTGCTCAGGTGGCCAAAGACAACTCTTCCTGCCCATCCGGTCGTCAAGGTGGCGATCTGGGTACCTTTGGCCCGGGGCAAATGGTCAAGGAATTTGATACCGTGGTATTTAGCGCGCCAATCAATGTCGTCCAGGGGCCGGTGAAGACCCAGTTTGGTTTTCACTTGCTTGAAGTGACCAGCCGTCAAGACTAAATCAGTGGCCGGCCCTTAAGCCGGCCCTGACATTATCGCTCGCTAGCAAATACCTGCGTCCAGTAAATCGAGCTCTGCGGTCGCGTCTCGAAAGCCGCGCACATGTCGGTAAACTCGGAGTTCATGATGTTCGCGCAGTGGCCTGGACTGTGCAGCCAAGCCGACACTACCTGCTGTGGCGAGCTCTGGCCTACAGCCACGTTTTCTCCGAGCTTGCGCCATTCATAGCGAGTCATCCCAACCCGTGCTGCGACCTTTTCACCGTCAGCTCCGACATGACTGAGAATATTGTTTTCGGCCATGTAGCCGCTGTGCTCAAGAGCAGCCTGCCCCAGCCGAGTATCCCAGTTCAACGGTTGTGCTGCAGCGAACTGTTCACTACCGCACGTGCGGGGCTGCCTGCGTGCCAGGTTCACCTCTGCCAATACCTCCTGGCCGACATCAATCCATTTCCGACCGATTATCGCCTGCGAAACCAGTGGGCTGGCCATTATTATCTGCCAGTCATTACCAGTACGTCTTACACCAATCTCCGCGTAGTCTCCGTTGCGCAATACCTCACAAAAGCGCTGCTTGGCCATCTCCATTACCTGATCGGCATCTGACGGTCCGGATACCTGCACAATCTGAGCAGCCGAAGCTTGGTAGCCAGCTTCATGCATTGCCGTTCGCCATTGAGACGATGAAAGATCGACATTTGCCAGTTTAGGGTTGGGCGCTAACGGGCCGGTAACCGGCATTGCCCGACCCTCGCATTCGGCCGGTGCATTGCGGTATTCATTGATCCTATTGACCAGATCGGCATTCTGCTCGGCAAACACTCCAGACGCCCATGACAACCCCAACGATACCAATAGATGGGGCCAGAAGGCACTGAGCCTGGTTGACTGTGGGTTTTTCATGGTGAAACCTCCGCACCGCCCCTGCTCGACCCGCCGTATATCTGCGCGCAGTCCCAAAGCGGGTTTGATGAACAAATTCATAACAATTGACCCCTTCAGCCAAGTAACAGTTCCATCCGGGATCCAATCAACGCGGCAGCGTCAGGCTGCGGCGGCTCTGCTGCGCAAACGATCCAGCGCCCAGCCACCGCAAACATTGATCAGCAAACCCAACATTACCAGCACCGCACCGATCATCTGCCACTGGCCCAGTCGATCCCCCAGCAGCAGTGATGCCGATGTCAATCCGACCACGGGCACCAAAAGAGAGAACGGTGCTACCTGACTGGCCGGATAACGTGACAGTAGGCGACCCCAAATACTATAACCAAGCAAGGTGGCACCAAAGGCGAGATAGACAAGCACCAGCATGGACTCCAGCCCGAACCCGCTCAACGCGCCTTTGATAGCGGCCGGTCCCTCAAGCCACCAGGACAACGCCAGAAAAGGCAGGGCAGGCACCAGGTTACCCCACACAACGAGCCCCACCAGATTGACCTTTCCGATACGACGGGTGATGACATTACCCAGCGCCCACATGGATGCCGCGCAGATTGTCAGCAGAAAGCCGGCTAACGTCATGATGCGATCGACCTGCATACCGATCATGCTCAACCCTGCCGCAGCCACCACCAGTCCGAGAAGGTTCGCAACACGCACACGCTCTCCGATAAACATCGCGGCAAATAGCAGAGTAAAGAAGGCTTGCGACTGCAGGACCAGAGAAGCCAGACCGGCGGGCATCCCTACCGCCATGGCAGAGAAGAGAAAGGCAAACTGGCCAAGTGAAATAGTCAAACCGTAGGCCAATAACCAGCGCCAGGGCACTTGGGGCCGCTTGACGAACAGGATCGCCGGGAATACGACCAGAGCGAAGCGCATGGCTCCCATTAATAGCGGCGGCATGTGCTGTAAGCCGGTCATGATGACCACGAAGTTGAGCCCCCAAACCACTATCACTACAAGTGCCAGGAGCAGATCCCGGGAAGACATGCCATTACTCCAACGGTGTATGACAATGCATTAGGCCAGCCTGGTGGACGCAGGGATACGTACAACGGGGCAGGATAAAAGCAGGACAGTCACGCACAAAAAACCGGCAACACTCGCTGCCAGCTCTTTTCAGGTTTTGGCGCCCAACCAAGTGTCAGGCGTTGTCGACGCCCTTCTTGACCTTCTCCTTGGCCTCGCCCTTCAAACTCTGAGCCTTGCCTTCGGTCTCTTGAAGATCGCCCTCAGCTTTAAGATCCTCGTTATCGATTGCTTTGCCAACGCCCTGTTTGCCTTTGCCTACAATTTCGTTGATCTTGCCTTTTAACTTGTCTTCTTTATCGCTTATGGCTTACCTCATTGGTAAATGGCTTAAACAAGATCGACCAGAGCACAAAACAATAGTTCAACCATCAATGCGGCACATGAGTGGGAAACGGGTATACTCGCGCGCCTGTTTCTCCAATTCACGGATTTCTCCATGACCCAACATAAGCCCACCGACTCCCAGGTTGCCACGGACGCAAGTCAGACTTCGGCACACGACGAGTCAGTTAAAACCACCGTGCCAACGTTCAAGTTTCCCTTCGCACCAGCCAACTTCGCGCCTAAAAAAACGGCTGCTCCGTCGTGGCAGCAAAAAGGCAGCAACGCGCGACATGAAAAGAAGATCGGCATGGCGCCCAAGGGTACCCGCAGATCGATGGGCAAGCGCTGATCAATTAGGAAGGTCAGCTTGACGTCCATTTCAGTCTTCGCACCTGTTATTTGACCAGCAAAACCGGCATGGGCGCTTCGTGCACTAACTGAGTAGCCACCGAGCCAAGCACCAGATTGCTAAGGCTGCTCATTCCTCGAGTGCCCATGACAATCATCGTACATTTGTATTTAACGGCCGCATTGACCAGTTCACTGATGACCTCACCGGCTATCTCGTGTGTGTACACCTCCAGATTCGCTGCGCGTAATGCATCGGCCGCCTTAGCGGTCATTTCGGCTGCGTAATCTAGCGCACCAGCCTGAAGTTGATTCAGCATGGTCGGTGTTACATAGTTACCAAATAGCTTCGGCTCGGCCTGAACGTTAACCACGTGCACGCTGATGCCAGAAAGCGAGGTCGAAAACTCAATAAGGTACTCAACCGCCCGCGTCGCGCTCTCCGATCCGTCAAAGGGTAACAATACTGTATGCATGCTCGTTTCCTCCATTTAGCCTGTTCTGTCCATTTTACCGACTCCAGTGTGGCAGGCCTGCTGTGATTCTGCTTGATCCACGTCAAGGGCGCTCGACAATCGGGCCAACTGAATGCGGACTGCTTGATCCGACCCAACGTACCTTGGCTGATCAATTCTATCGCCGATATGGCAGCCGCATGAAAACGCGCCCGGCTCATCAGGTCTGGGCCATACAATCGGATTCGCTACTGGCTTGCCTGTGCCTGCAGCCGGTTGCAGAGGGTTACTGGCTAACCAATCTATTTGTTGACCCCGCGCACCGCCGGCGAGGTATAGCCCAGCAGCTAATCGATACTGCGCGTATTGGCGTTGCAGGCCCTGTCTGGCTGTTTTGTAACCCGCAGCTGCAGGCTTTATATGTAAAAAGCGGTTTTGAAATCTGCTCGCAGCTGCCCGAACGTCTCGCTGACCGACTTGAACGCTATCAACGCAGCAAGCCGCTCATAGCCATGACGACCTCCGACTGACGTGACATCCTTCAGCACTGAATCCGCGTGCACTACAAATAACGTCTTACCTTGATGCATGCACCAAGGCAGTGCGCACAGATTACCCTCGACACTCGCCATACCGTCTAAAAACCCCATATAAAAATTTAACGGATTGATTAATAACAATAAATAAAACATGGCAAGCAAAATGCTATGTGTGCTGTGCCAACATTTTTTGGACTACGTTAAGAATCACAACATATGGGGTACATGATAATGATGAAAAAATTGACTGCCGCAATCGCTACCGTATCAACCCTCGGTTTTGCCAACATGGCCCATGCCGAATCCTTCGACACCGCTATTGGTGAGATCGACGCAAGCATGACTGCCACCCTGGCATCCGATTATATCTGGCGTGGTCAGTCTCAAACCAACGGTGCTGGTGCAGTACAGACCAGCCTGGACTTTGCCCATGAGAGCGGCATTTATATTGGAGCGTGGGGCTCCAACGTTGCTGCCGAAGACTTTGGTGGGGCGAGTATCGAGCTGGATTACTATGTTGGCTACGGCGGTGCAATCACCGATGACATCACTTACGACGTGTCCTGGGCGACCTACACCTTCCCCCAGGGCATTGATGCGGTCGATGAGATTCTTGCCAGTGTCGACCTGTACGGTTTCACTTTAGGCGCAAAGTATGCTTACGATCCATCCAGCGCACTCTACACCTATGTCGGTTATGGTTTCGAGCTGCCCTATGACATAGGCCTGGGCCTGCACTACGGCAATACAGATACCAAGGACCCCGTCGGAACATCAACCGCGAACCTCGAATACAATGATTGGGCAATTACTCTGGGCAAGACTGCACTCGGCTTAGATTGGGCGTTGATGTACAGCGATACCGACCTCGGTAATGATTGCACGGAGATTTACGTTGATCGCGATTCCTGCGACTCCAACGTTACACTGTCCGTCGCCAAGAGCTTCTAAAACGACAACGGCGCTTGAGAGGCGCCGTTCAGTTTTTTCAGCAATTGAACCCGTGACTGTATCACCACAGTCACGGGTTTTTTATGTTCAAGCGCCGACGGTTCGACGACGAATACTCAAATCTATCCGCATGCAAACAGCAGACAAAAACAGAAAGCCGATCCCCAATGCGCCGCGGCTCACGTCGGTGCGCAGCAAAGCAGACACTAACGAACTGATCTGATCAGGGTAGGCAGCGAGCAAGCCACCCAGAGGCACCATCACAAACAGAAAACAGTAACCCAGGGTTCGTAGAATCTTCACAGCAACACCTCATCCGACAACGTGTCTATTCAGCCTGAGGCTTCGTCCGCTTTCTGGCAATTAGACCAAAGTAGTGCGCCACTACGACCGCATCATGCGCGTGGCAATGTGACCCCGCGCTGACCCTGGTATTTGCCGCCACGGTCACGGTAGGAGACCTCACAGGGCTCGTCGGACTCGAAGAAAAGCATCTGCGCCACGCCTTCATTAGCGTATATCTTGGCTGGCAAGGTCGTGGTGTTGGAAAATTCCAGTGTTACGTGACCTTCCCACTCCGGCTCCAAAGGCGTGACGTTGACGATAATGCCGCAACGGGCATAAGTGCTCTTGCCCAGACAGATAGTCAGAACATTGCGCGGGATCCGGAAATATTCGATTGTGCGCGCCAAGGCAAAGGAGTTGGGGGGAATGATGCACACGTCGCTGGTAATATCGACAAAGCTATTTTCATCGAAATTCTTGGGATCGACCGTCGCCGAGTGGATGTTGGTGAACACCTTGAACTCGTTTGAACAGCGCACATCGTAACCGTAGCTGGAAACGCCGTAGGAAATGACACGGTTGCCCTCCTCGCCCCGTATCTGGCGCTCGACATAGGGTTCGATCATCCCCTGTTCCTGAGACATGCGACGTATCCAACGATCAGATTTGATACTCATGATGTGCCCTGCGCTGTGCAAAAAAGAATCCGCATGTTACCGGGTAATCCCGGCAGGCAAAAGCCCCGCCTACGCGGCACTCGCCCAAGAAGCGAGCTCAATCATCGCTGATGCTGATATCCGGCATTGCGGAACCCAGCCTGGCACGCTCGGCAATGCGCGCACCCACATGGCGGGCCATATCCTGGTAGACCATGCTGATCTGGCATTCAGGCTCGGCAATCACCGTCGGCGTACCCGCGTCGGTCTGTTCACGGATCATCATTGACAACGGCATGGAAGCCAGCAGATCCACGCCGTAGTCGGTCGCCAGGCGCTCGCCTCCACCTTCACCAAACAAATGCTCGGCATGGCCGCAATTGGAGCAGATATGAATCGCCATGTTTTCCACCACCCCGAGAACCGGGATATTGACCTTGGCAAACATTTCGATCCCTTTTCGGGCATCCAGCAGGGCTAGATCCTGGGGGGTTGTGACAATGACAGCACCGGTCACTGGCACTTTCTGCGCCAGCGTGAGCTGAATGTCGCCAGTTCCCGGAGGCATATCCACAACCAGATAATCAAGATCATCCCAGGCAGTCTGGCTGAGCAGTTGCATAAGCGCTCCAGACACCATAGGGCCGCGCCAGACCACCGGAGTGTTGTCATCAACGAGGAAGGCCATAGACATGACCTGAACCCCATGTGCCCGTGGTGCAACAAAAAATTTCTTATCTTTTACTTCAGGCCGCGTGCCCTCAGGCAAGCCAAGCATCAACCCCATGCTAGGACCGTAGATATCCGCATCCAGCACCCCGACTCGGGCGCCCTCTCGGGATAATGCCAGTGCCAGGTTAACGGCGGTAGTGGATTTACCCACACCGCCCTTACCCGAAGCCACGGCAATAATATTCTTCACATTGCCCAGCGCCTCGATGGTGCCCTGAGCCGGTGCGGCAAGGACCTCACAGCGTACCTTCACACGAGCCGAACCGACGCCTTCGACGTTCTGTACTGCTACCTGCAACATCTGCTCAATACCGCCTTTGATACCTCCAGCCGCGTAACCCAGTACCAGCTCGGCATACACGTCAGTGCCTGTGATCCGCAGTTCGAGGAGACAACCAGCAGTAATAAGATCGGTCTTGAGGTAGGGATCCTGGTACTGGGCCAGGGCCTTTTCTATAGAAAAGCGCGATAGTTCGGTCATAAATAAACAGCCTGCGAGAAGAATGACCCTATCCTACTGGCGGATACGCGGGTGTGAAAGACCATCAACGGGATACTTGAGGGCAGCGCCTGCATTACTCACAAAAAACGGCGACAGGCTTTAGGCCTGTCGCCGTCTCTATGCTAGCCTAGCGGCCAACGGAAGAGCATCGTCCCCGGTGGGGCGCCCGGACTTCAAACCCGGTGAGATGCGCTAAGCGCGTCTGGTAGGTTCGACTCCTATTCTCTTCCGCCAACGTAATCCTTGTCAGATTACTGAGCCGCTGCTTCTTCGGTTTCAGTTTCCATCATTTCTGTTTCAGGTTCCGCGGCAGCTAACGCTGCAATGTCAGCGACATCCGCCTTTACAACCTGCTCGATGAGAACGTTCATCAGACGCGTGCCACGCTCGCCAACCATTTCAGCGAATGTATCGCGTACTGGCAAACTAAGATCACGGAATGCCTGGCGCTCTTCAGAAGTAAGATAGACAAGCTCGATGTCGCTGTTCTCGGTGATGGTCTTCAAGCGCTCCTCATTGAGGCGAACCTGAACATCATGGATGTAGGGCACAAGCTCGACGACTGTTTCGTCAACGACATCCTTATACTCCTCCGAGAGACCGTCATACCAACCTTTGTTTGCCATGAATGTTGCGATGAACTGTGCCTGATTGGCAAAGATCAGATAGTCCTGAACCTGATAAAAGTCCATTTCCTGATGCGCGAATACTGGCTGAATATTGGCATCCAACTGGCCAAGCTGCATGCCGCTGAACAACTCGCCATATTCCATAGTGGTTGGATCAGCCCCGTAAGCACTATAGGTTTCGCGCAACAAACGATTATCCATGGTGCGAATGGCCACGCCATCGAAATCCGCCGGAGTGCGAATTGCCTTGTTCGCGCTCCATACCTGCCAGCCTTCAGGCACTATAGCTAGCGGCTGCAGGTCGCGCTCGCGGAAAGACTCGACCAGATCTTCGTTCTTGCGGAAAGCAGAATCATTGAGGATCTGCGTATTTTTCATTTCGTCATCGGTAAGGACGAAATTCAGACTGAAGAGTTGCGACTCAGGTACCGTGCCGCCCAGGAAACCGGAGCCAAAAGCCAGTTCCACTGCACCCGCCTGCACCTGATCATATATGTCGGTCAGGCCTCCCAACTGCCCGTAAGGATAAAGCTTGACCTCGACTTCGCCGTCGGTTTTTTCATTGATCAGTTCGGCGAATTTAGCACCGTATTCGTACTGTACACTGCCTTCGATTTCTTCCAGGCCTATACCCCACGTCTGCACCGTGGTTTCGACGGGTTCAGCCGCTGCGGTTTCTGGCGCTGCGGTCGTTGGCTCATCGCCCCCGCATGCTGCCAGGGCCAATACTGCCATGCCCATGAATCCATTACGCAATTTCATCGAACTCTCCTTTTGAATTGTTCTGAATAACAGATAAACCATAACACATGCCTGCGGGTTGTCCATTCTGTGCAAAGACAATCCAAATGCGCTATGTTGAAAAAAGGAACACTCACAGTGCCATTGCGACCCCACCGCAGGCATGCACACTGTAACGGTCCGTGGTCAGCTATATGTCCCGGCCATGCCTGCCCTGCCAGGCTCTTGCAAAGGATAATCCTATGCCCGGGAGCGCCGCACCCTCTGCAGCCCAGACCTTGAAGAACGCCATTACAACCGGTTTTGTTATGCTGGATCGGGTGGCCGAGTTTGTCGAAGAAGTCATTCTGGGCTGTACCGTACTGTTCCTTGCGGGGATGCTCATGGTTCACGTGATTGGCCGGCAACTACTGGGTACCGGCGTCACCGGCCAGGTCGAGCTTACGCAGATGAGCCTGATCATCATGACCTTTTCCGGTCTCGGTTACGGAGTACGCAAGGCCCGTCACATTTGCATGTCAGCTTTTTATGATCAGCTCAGAGGGCTCGCGCGTAAGACGGCACTGGTCAGCATCAGCCTGCTTACAGGTGCGCTGATGTTCTATTTTTGCATCCACGCCTGGGATTACGTCGAAGCCATACAGTCGCGAGGACGCACCTCATCGGCATTGCAAATTCCCTTATGGATCCCCTATCTGGTCGCACCGATCGGCTTTGCGCTCGCCGGTATCCAGTATTGGCTGACAGCAATACGCAACCTTATTTCCAGCGATATATACCGTTCCTTCAATGAAAAGGAACGCTATGAGGAAGTAGACATTGACCAAATCTGAACAGGCTACCTACGCATGCTGACACTCATCATTGTAGCTATGATCGTATTGCTGCTTCTGGGCTTCCCGATGATGGTGCCATTGTTGGTGGCCAGTCTGATGTTTCTCTTCCTGGTACTGGACATGACCAATGTCGGTCTGCTGATGGGACAGATGATCAGCGGCGTGCAGTCCTGGGCGTTGGCCGCGGTTCCACTGTTCATTTTTGCAGCCGATCTAATGACCCGCGGGCACACGGCCAATCGTTTGCTGGATCTAGTACAAAGCTTCGTAGGACATTTGCGCGGCGGCTTGCCAATCACCACCGCCGCCGGCTGCACCTTGTTTGGGGCAGTTTCGGGCTCTACTCAGGCTACGGTAGTGGCGATGGGAGGGCCAATGCGGCCCAAGCTTTTGCAGAAAGGCTATTCGGATGCCTTCAGTATCGCATTGATCATTAATGCGAGCGACATCGCCCTGCTCATTCCACCGAGCATAGGCATGATTATCTACGGCGTAGTGTCCGGCGCGTCGATTGGGGACCTTTTCATCGCTGGCATTCTGCCCGGCTTTCTCATCCTGGTGATGTTCTCCGTGTACTGCTGGATCGGTTCAATCCGTATGGGCATCGAACCGGAAGAGCGAGCCAGCTGGCTAGCGCGTTGGCAAGCGTTGAAAAAAGCACTACTTCCTCTTGGCTTTCCTGTGGTCGTTGTAGGCGGCATATACGGCGGCCTGTTCAGCCCCACTGAGGCAGCAGCAATTGCGGTGCTTTATGCGGTGGTATTGGAGGTGGTCATCCTGCGCTCAGTGAAGGTGCGTGAGCTTTGGGATATCGCTCTATCAACCGGTCTAATAACGGGCGTCGTGTTCATTCTGGTGGCTGCCGGTAACGCGTTCACTTACACGATTTCCTTCGCAGGTATTCCTCAGGCTATTCTCGGACCAGTAATTGAAACCATAGGCGACAGTCAAACTCTGGTACTCGGATTGATTGCGATTTCATTCTTTGTCGGCTGTATGTTCGTTGACCCCATTGTCGTCATTCTGATTCTCACCCCCCTCTTCAAGCCCGCTGTCGAGATCGCCGGGCTGGATCCGATTCATGTGGGGGTTATTGTCACACTGCAAGCGGCGATAGGCTCTGCAACACCGCCCTTCGGGTGTGACATATTCACTGCTATGGCCGTATTTCGAAGGCCCTACTTCGATGTAATCAAGGGCACTCCGCCCTTCATCTGCATACTGCTGCTAGCGACCGTTGTGCTGATCATGTTTCCCTCGATCTCGCTCTGGCTGCCATCTCTGACGAATTAATCTTACAAAAAAACCAACACCGCATTCCTACAGTGGCTCGTTGGTTGATGAGCTCACACATTCCACAACAGCATTCCGAACAGGCAGCCGTATAACTATAAAGGTCGGCATCCCGCCTCAAGCTCTGGGCAGCTGAAACGAAGTACCAACTGAGCTCCAGTTCAGCCGATTTTGACAAAAGTGGCTGACCGCACTGGCCGCCTGTTCGATGATATTTTGCTGATCGTGACCACTACGCTTTAGAGGTTTGAAGTCGTGATCGGCACTTTCAAGCCAGTGCAGCTCAATTGACTGGGCTAACCCATAACGCTGGACCTCATCGGGCTTGCCGAATGGGTCGCGCGTTCCCTGCAGGAACAACGCGGGGGTGTGCATATTTGCCAGATGCTCTACCCGAGGCTTTTCCGGCTTTGCCGGCGGATGAAACGGATAAGCGAAACAGACCAGACCGGATGCACCCAACTCATCAACTAGCATACTAGCCACCCGCGCTCCCATGGATTTCCCACCGACCAGCAATGGCCCTGGATACCAGGTTCGCACCGTAGCCCACTGCTGACGAAAGGAATCGAGTAGAATTGGCATCCGATTGGGCGGTGTGCGGGTACCGGTAAGCCGCCGAGCCTGCATGTAGGGAAACTCGAAACGAACGACTGCAATGCCTTCAGCGTTCAAAGCTTGCGCCAGCATTTGCATGAAAATACTGTCCATTGCTGCACCCGCGCCGTGGGCTAACAGCAGTGTTGCGTGCTGCGGGCCAGCCGCAGGCACATCAGTCAGCAGATGAGATTGCATCGACTTACGCCTCCTCGAACTATGCGACAAGATGCCACGCCAACACTGGGGGTATTCACTTCACATGTGCCCTTCTGACCACTAAGATTGCGTTAGCCCTTTCCATGTCTCTGCGACAAGGAAGGAAAGGGGCCGACCATACAACTACATATCCGCGTCGGTTACCAATCTTGCTTGCGCTTTGCAGGTGGAATGTGAAATCTGGGTTGTGCACCAGCATTGCAATTGGACAGAAGTGTTTCTCTGATGGCCTGCCAGAGGGCTTGCTAGCAGTCGATACCTTGATCTGTGTCATTGCAATGAGGGGTACCATTCATCATACTTGCCGCCGCTTTAGAACCCATAAACCCATTGCTATCCGTGGAATCTCGCATGAGCACAGCTACCACTTCGACAGCTTATAACTACAAGGTTGTACGCCAGTTTGCCGTCATGACGGTCGTCTGGGGTATCGTCGGCATGTCCCTAGGCGTCTTCCTTGCCGCCCAAATGGTCTGGCCCGCCCTCAACTTTGACCTACCATGGACCAGTTTCGGACGTTTACGCCCGTTACACACCAATGCGGTCATATTCGCCTTCGGTGGCTGTGCGTTGATGGCCACGTCTTTTTACGTGGTTCAGCGTACCTCACAGGCACGGATTTTCTCCGACCGTCTGGCTGCCTTTGTATTCTGGGGTTGGCAAACTGTCATCGTTCTGGCCGCTATCACTCTGCCAATGGGCCTCACCTCCACCAAGGAGTATGCGGAACTTGAGTGGCCGATCGATATTCTGATCGCTTTGGTGTGGATCTCATACGGAATCGTATTCTTCGGCACCGTCATGAAGCGCAAGATGAAGCACATTTATGTAGGTAACTGGTTTTTCGGCGCCTTCATTATCACTGTTGGGATGCTGCATATCGTCAACAGCATGGCCATGCCCGTATCGCTGTTCAAATCCTATTCGATGTACTCAGGTGCAACCGACGCGATGATTCAGTGGTGGTATGGCCACAACGCAGTCGGCTTTTTCCTGACTGCGGGCTTCCTGGGCATGATGTACTACTTCGTACCCAAGCAGACCGGTCGGCCTATCTACTCCTATCGCCTTTCAATCGTGCACTTCTGGGCGTTGATTGCGATCTACATCTGGGCCGGTCCGCACCACCTGCACTACACAGCGCTGCCTGACTGGGCCCAGTCACTGGGTATGGTCATGTCGCTGATTCTGTTAGCCCCAAGCTGGGGTGGCATGATCAACGGGATGATGACCCTTTCCGGTGCCTGGCATAAACTGCGCACAGATCCGATCCTGCGCTTCCTGGTGGTATCTCTGGCGTTCTACGGCATGTCAACGTTTGAAGGGCCAATGATGGCCATCAAGACGGTCAACGCCCTGTCCCACTATACCGACTGGGGAATTGGACACGTCCACTCCGGCGCTTTGGGCTGGGTTGCAATGATCACCATGGGTTCGCTGTATCACATGGTCCCGAAAATTTTCGGCCGCGAACAGATGCACAGCATTGCCTTGATTAACGTGCATTTCTGGCTCGCGACCGTGGGTACCGTACTGTACATCGTATCCATGTGGGTCAACGGCATCACTCAGGGCTTGATGTGGCGCGCAGTCAACGTCGACGGCACGCTGACTTACAGCTTTGTTGAAGCACTGGAAGCCAGCCACCCGGGCTACGTCGTTCGCCTTATCGGCGGCGCATTCTTCCTGACTGGCATGTTACTGATGGCATATAACGTCTGGCGCACCATTCGCGCACACCAGCCGGCTGAAGCACAAGCTGCAGCGCAAATGGTCTGAGGAGCATATCGATGAAGCATGAATTGGTAGAAAAGAACCTGGGCTTGCTGGTTGTGCTGATCGTCATTGCGATCAGCTTCGGCGGCCTGACGCAGATCGTGCCGCTGTTTTTCCAGCAGGAAACCACCCAACCAATCGAGGGCCTACGGCCCTACACCGCGCTGGAACTCGAAGGCCGGGATATCTACATCCGAGAAGGATGTGTAGGTTGTCACTCCCAGATGATCCGTCCTTTCCGTTCCGAGACCGAGCGCTATGGGCATTACTCCGTCGCGGGTGAAAGCGTCTGGGAACATCCGTTCCTCTGGGGCTCCAAGCGCACCGGACCGGACCTGGCTCGTGTTGGCAAACGCTACTCAGACGACTGGCATCGTGCGCACATGTACAACCCGCGCGATGTGGTGCCTGAGTCCAAAATGCCAGCCTATCCGTGGTTGCAGGAAAACGTTCTCAGCGGCGACGATACCGAGAAGAAGCTCATTGCTATGCGCCGTCTGGGCGTGCCGTATACCGACGAGGACATCGCCGGCGCTCAGCAAATGGTTCGTGGCGTTAGTGAGATAGACGCCCTCATCGCCTACCTGCAGCACTTGGGTACCGTACTCTCGGATCGCCGGTAATAGCTCATGGATATCAATACGTTACGTGGTATAGGTACTGTTTTAGCGATGCTGGCGTTTATCGGTGTCACCGTGTGGGCTTACAGCTCTTACAAAAAAAAGGACTTTGATGAGGCAGCACAGCTGCCCTTCGCCGATGAGCCTGAGAGAATCAAAAAGCCCGAAAGCGAACACAAGCCCAGTGACCAGAACGAGACCAGGAGCAGCAAGCAATGAGTAATTTCTGGAGCGGATACATCATTGTCCTTACGCTGACCATGATAGGTTTAATACTGTGGCTGTTGATCGCCACACGCAAGGGACAGCGTCCCGAGGAAACAGAAGAAACAGTCGGTCACTCGTTCGACGGCATCGAAGAGTATGACAATCCCCTGCCTCGCTGGTGGTTCATGCTGTTCATGGTGACTATCGTGTTCGCAGGGCTTTACCTGATTCTCTACCCTGGCATGGGCAAATTCCCCGGCATTCTTGGCTGGACGAAAGAAGGTCAATACGACGACGAAGTCACTGCCGCCCGCGAGCAGTACGCGCCGATCTTCGCTAAGTATGCAGGCATGACAGTGGAACAGGTCTCCCAGGACGAAAGCGCATTACGTATCGGCCAGCGTCTGTACGCCATCAACTGCTCGGTTTGTCACGGTTCTGATGCCCGAGGAGCTTACGGCTTTCCGAACCTAACCGACAACGACTGGATCTGGGGTGGCCAGCCGGAGCAGATCAAAACAACTTTGTATCAGGGCCGACAAGCCGCAATGCCGGCATGGCTGGCGATCATCGGTGATGATGGCGTGCGCAGTACTGCTGCCTATGTCCGCCAGATGGCCGGCATTGAAACCGATGGAGTCGATACTACCCTCGGGGAAAAGGTCTTCAACACCAACTGCGTTGCCTGTCATGGTCCCCAGGGCAAGGGTAACGAGCTGATCGGCTCACCCAACCTGACTGACGATGTCTGGCTATACGGCTCCAGCATGCTGCAGATCCAACAGACCTTGCGCTACGGTCGCAACGGCAATATGCCCGCTCAGGCGCACCTGGGCGACGACAAGATCCACATGCTTGCTGCCTATGTCTACAGTCTCTCGCGCCGCGACGTTGCGGCCAAGTAAGAACTGGCGCGACTCCCTGTCGCATGGTTTTACCTGACCAGTCGCACTATTCTGGTGTGATTGAGTGCTACCCGCCTCGGCCGGTGAATTACCGGCCGGGCAACTCCTGCATATCACCAGGACACATCGTCATGAGCGAAAACATCCCCATTAAGAACGTCACCCCGGGTGATGCTCAGGCTGCCGAACTGTACGCCAAGCGCGAAAAGATTCATCCACGGTCTTATACTGGGCTGTTTCGTAACATACGATTGCTTGGCGTGGCTTTTCTGTTTTTACTCTACTTCGGTACGGCCTGGCTGCAGTGGGGCGAGCGTCAGGCCGTGCTGTTCGATCTTCCAGCACGGCAGTTCCATGTGTTTGGCTCGACCTTCCAGCCGCAGGATTTCTTTCTCCTCTCCTTCATTTTGATTATTTGCGCGTTTGGGCTGTTTTTCATCACCGTCTTTGCCGGTCGTGTCTGGTGCGGTTACACCTGCCCGCAAACCGTCTGGACATGGATTTTCATGTGGGCTGAACGGGTCACCGAAGGTGAGCGCCACGCTCGAATCAAACTTGATAAAGCACCAATGAGTGCCAACAAGCTTGCCCGTAGATCGGTCAAACATGGGATCTGGCTAACTGTATCGATTGTCACGGCACTCACCTTCGTAGGTTACTTCACACCCATTCGAGAGCTGGTACCCGATACCTTTACCTTGAATATCGGTGGATGGAGCCTGTTCTGGGTGTTCTTCTTCACCATGGCAACCTATATCAATGCGGGCTGGCTGCGTGAGCAGGTTTGCTTCTACATGTGCCCCTACGGCCGTTTTCAGAGCGTCATGTTTGACAAGGACACGCTGATCATCGCTTACGATCCGCGCCGGGGTGAAGCCCGTGGTTCACGCAAGAAAGGGGTTGATCCTGCAGCAGCCGGTTTAGGCGACTGCATCGATTGCACCCTGTGCGTACAGGTCTGCCCTACCGGAATCGACATCCGCGACGGACTGCAATACGAATGTATAGGTTGCGCAGCCTGCGTAGATGCCTGCGACGAAGTCATGGACAAGATGGAATACCCGCGCGGACTGATCAGCTACACCACTGAGCATAATCTGAGTGGCGAGAAGACGACAATGCTACGGCCTCGCTTGCTCGGTTACGGCGCGTTGCTGGCAGTAATGATCGGGCTCTTTGCAGTGACTGTTAGCGGACTGGCAAAGGTTTCACTGGATGTGTCCAGAGACCGTAACGTGTTGTTCCGCGAAGTCAGCGGTGGTGATATTGAAAACATCTATATCGTTCGAATTTTCAATAAAAGTCAGGTACCGCGCAGCTTTGTACTAAGCGTTGAAGGTCATCCGCAACTGCGTATGGATCTTCGCCAGGACAGTCTCTCCCTGCAGGCCAACGAACACCTGCAACTTCCGGTCAACGTCCGGTTAGACCCTCAATATATGGACGGAACCAACACCTCCATTACGTTCAGGGTTATTGCCACCGAAGACTCCGATATAACGGCCGAAGCGGAAAGCCGCTTCATGGGCCCCAGAATCAGGTAATCCTATGCACGAGAATGATATTGAACCCTGGTACAAGCAGTTTTGGCCTTGGTTCCTGATTGGGCTTCTGGGACTCTCAGTGACTGTTGGGTTGAGCCTGCTGTTTATCTCTTTTGTCTATCAGGACAGCATGGTGCGTGACAACTATTACAAGGAAGGTCGCGCAATCAATATGCATCTGGGACGTGATCAGATGGCACGTGATCTGAGTCTGGTCGCCACCTTCACGATTGACGACCTGACCGGTGAAATCAGCCTGACGCTGAATGGCGATCTGGAAGTCTATCCAGAGATACTGCAATTCGATCTGATTTCCCCCTCCCATTCCGATCGGGATCGGGCTATCGCACTGAACAGGGTCGCAGCCAATGAGTATGCCGGGCAGATGCCCCAGCGCATTCAGGGTCGCAATTACATTGATCTGAGCGATCCAGCCCGTCCAGGCGAAGCAGGCTGGCGCCTGACCGATGAGGTCACCCTGGCCAGCGACCGCGTCTATCAGCTCGATACCCGATGACCCATGGCCGAGCCCTGCTACCACTGCGGTGAGCCTGTACCCGCCAAATCAGACTGGCACTGCCGTATTTTCGACGAAAGCCGGGCTATGTGCTGCCCGGGTTGTCTGGCAGTAGCCGAGGCGATCGTGGCGGGCGGGCTCGACTCCTATTACCGTCATCGCACGGATATCTCCGTCAATCCTGGTGCCCTTCCTCAAGTTCTGCAGGAAGAACTGGAGTTGCTCGACCGGCCGGATGTGCAGGCCCGTTATGTACAAATCCAGGGCGATCAGCAACATATTCAATTGCTGGTGGACGGCATCAGCTGCGCCGCCTGCGGCTGGCTGATCGAAAAGCGTCTGACCCAACTTTCTGGCGTTACTCAGGCAACGCTTAATCTGGGCAATCACCGTTTGAGCATAAGCTGGGACCCACTGCAGACGCGCCTGTCCACGTTGCTGGCTGAAATCAAACGTATCGGTTACGCCGCCCAGCCCTGGGAGCAGGACAAGGCCAGCGAGCATATTGCCGCCGAAAACCGACGATACCTGCGCAGGCTAGGCCTGGCAGGCTTGATGTTCATGCAGGTAATGATGGCAACCATGGGCCTGTATGAAGAGTTCAATCAGGACCTGACCGCAGACATGGCCATTATTCTGCGTTGGGTGAGCCTGCTGATGACCACCCCTGTTGTCTTCTATAGTTGCGTACCATTCTTCTACGGTGCGTGGCGTGATCTAAACAACCGGCGCTTGAGTATGGATGTGTCGGTATCCCTGGCTATAGGCGGAGCGTACCTAGCCGGTGTATGGGCTACCGTTACCAATACGGGAGAGATCTACTTTGACTCGGTGACCATGTTCGCCTTCTTCCTGCTTGCCGGCCGATATCTGGAGCGTCGCGCGCGGCAGCGAACAGTGGAGAGCACAGCACGGTTAGTCAGCCTGCTACCGCCAAGTGCAGTTCGGATCAACAGTGCTGGTCAGCCCAAACGGATCATGCTCGACGAAGTGCAGCCCGGTGACCTTCTAGAGGTACGTCCTGGCGAAACCATCCCAGCCGATGGCGTTATTGTCGACGGTATCAGCAGTGTTGACGAGTCGGCTTTATCCGGCGAATACATGCCGCTGGCCAAGCTTAAGGGCGACAGCGTCACAGCGGGCACCTTGAACGTCGAAAGCCCCCTGCGCATTCGCGTGAATGCCGTAGGCGACAAAACACGACTCTCAGCGATTGTTCAGCTGCTCGAACGTGCCCAATCCGACAAGCCCCGTCTGGGTCGTCTTGCTGACCAGGTGGCGCAGTATTTTCTGCTGACCGTACTCAGTGCCGCCGTCATCGTCGGCTCGATTTGGTGGTGGACGGTCAACGGCGAGACTGCATTCTGGATCGTACTCGCCATGCTGGTGGCCACCTGTCCTTGTGCGTTGTCTCTGGCGACCCCCACAGCGCTAACCACAGCCACTGGCAGCTTGCAGAAACTGGGACTGCTGATTACCCGAGGTCACGTTCTGGAGGGGCTGACGCGAATCAATACAGTGGTGCTCGACAAAACCGGTACCTTGACCGAAGGTCGCATGACACTTGAGCGTATCGAGACGTTTCCCGGTCAGGATTCCGATACAGTACTGGATCTGGCGCAGAGGCTGGAAGCGCGTTCGGAGCATCCGATAGCCCGTGCTTTTGGCCGCGCCACTGGACAGGCCGAGTCAGTTCTCAGTCACCCGGGGCGCGGTTTGGAAGGCACATGCAACGGCCAGCTGCTCCGTATTGGCAAGCCAGATTACGTGGCAGAACTCAGCGGGCAGGCCCCGCTTGGCTTACCAGACCAGCCAGGACAATGGTTATTGCTCGGTAGCAGCGAAGGCCCTCTGGCCTGGTTCGTACTCAATGATCGAGTGCGCCACGACGCAGAGCAACTGATCAGCAACCTGCGATCCCGAGGGCTGCGAGTCATTCTGCTGTCCGGCGATTATCCGCACGTGGTCGATGCGATGGCACATCGCCTCGGCATTCCGGAAGCTATTGGTAATGCCAGCCCTGCTGACAAGCTTGCTTATGTGCAGCAGCTTCAGGCTGAAGGAGCGCGTCTGTTGATGCTTGGCGATGGCGTCAACGACGTGCCCGTGCTCGCCAGCGCCGATATTTCCATCGCGATGGGTGAAGCATCTGATCTGGCCAAGACCAGTGCGGACGCCATACTACTGAGCAGCCAACTAAACGTTCTGCTGCGATCCCTGGATATGGCCCGGCAGACACGCCGTATCATGCTGCAAAACCTGTCCTGGGCAACCGGTTACAATGTGGCCATATTACCCTTGGCAGCAATCGGCATGGTGACGCCGGCATGGGCGGCGATTGGCATGTCGGCAAGCTCGCTGCTGGTGGTTCTCAATGCCTTGCGTCTGACACGCATCAAACAAAGCTCAAGTACGGCTTCCGACGCGCATACACTGCAGGAGTCCCCGGCATGACTGCACTCTATATTCTTATTCCGGTCGCGATGGTGCTGGTGCTGGCCGCCATCGGGATATTTATTTGGGCGGTTGATACGGGGCAATACGATGATCTGGACGGGCCGGCACACAGCATTTTGTTCGACGATGAAGATCCCGCGCATCTCAAGGCCCGTGCAGAAGTGCAGGAGTCGCAAGACAGTAAAACCAAGCCAGCACATGACGAACCGGAGTCCTGATTATGAGCCTTGAGCTACTGCCCCTTTTTCTAACCGCACTTGCGCTAGGCCTTCTGGGCGGTGGTCATTGTATTGGTATGTGCGGTGGCCTGATGGGTGCACTGACCATGAGCATTCCGCCACAGCAGCGCACAGGATGGCCATTGTGGCGCATTCTGCTGAGCTACAACCTGGGGCGTATCAGCAGTTATGCAACTGCCGGCTCAGTGGTAGGCAGCCTTGGCTGGCTGGTACAGGACCTCGGTCTCGGAATAATCTTGCGAACTATAGCGGGTCTATTGATGATAGCCATGGGGCTGTACCTGGCGAACTGGTGGTCCGGCCTTACTCGCATAGAGCGCGTAGGCAGAGGACTGTGGCGTCATATCGAACCCTATGCACGACGTCTCCTGCCCGTAACGAGCGCGCCCCGAGCACTGGCTTTGGGTGCACTGTGGGGCTGGCTGCCCTGCGGTCTGGTCTACAGTACACTGGTCTGGGCCAGCAGCCATGGCAATAGCGCCCTTTCGGCTTCACTGATGCTGACCTTCGGTCTCGGCACGCTGCCGACTCTGCTGGCCACTGGGCTGGCAGCCCAACGCATGCTTCTGATACTACGCAAACGCAGTGTGAGGGTCACCGCGGCGTTACTGGTGATCCTGTTTGGCGTCTGGACGCTACCCGGTCCGCATAAGGCATGGTTGATGGGACATACCGGACACGGCGAAACTGCGACCATGGAATCCGCAAGTCCGATGCATCAGCACTGACACATTGACCAGGTAAGCGCCGCCGATGATTTAGTCGCGCTCATGGAACAAGCTGCCACCTTGAGGTAATCTTGTTTTTCGTTTTTGGCATATAGGGTATTCCCATGAGCAATTCCCTCCATCTTCGCGCCCTTCCGGAAGCACATTGCAAGGACTGCACTCTGTCCGGCATGTGCCTGCCTCTGGCACTTCAGACAGAAGAGCTGGACACACTGGATGAAATCGTCAAACGCGGTCGTCCGCTGAAGAAGGGCGAGACGTTGTTCCGCCAGGGCGATACTTTCGCCTCGATCTATGCCTTGCGTTCAGGTGCAGTGAAGACCTACAGCCTTTCCGACATGGGCGAAGAGCAAATTACCGGATTTCACCTGGCCAGCGAGATGATCGGACTCTCTGGCATGGATAATCAACGTTACCCAGTAACCGCCGTCGCATTGGAAACCACCTCAGTGTGCGAGATACCCTTCGAGCGACTGGATGACCTGACCGCAACCATGCCCCAGTTGCGCAAACAGGTCATGCGTCTGATGAGCCGGGAAATTCGTGAAGACCAGCAGATGATGCTGCTGCTCTCGAAAAAAACCGCAGACGAGCGTATAGCCACCCTGCTAATCAACCTCTCGGCACGATATCGAGCACGTGGCTACTCTGCGCAGGCATTTCGGCTGGCCATGTCACGCAACGAGATAGGTAATTATCTGGGCCTGGCCGTCGAGACCGTTTCACGGGTTTTCACTCGGTTCCAGCAACAGGGTCTGATTGCCGCGGAAGGAAAGAATATAGACATTCTCAAGCACACCGAACTGTGCGCGCTAGCCGGTGGTAGCGCCGAATAAGCTGACGATTCAGGAAAACCGAATGATTTTTGACGAATACACCATCAAGTCTCTGGTACGCCCGGTGCGCGATTTCCCCAAGCCTGGCGTGACCTTTCGCGACATCACTCCGTTATACCGCTCACCCAGGGCAATGCGCATGGTCGCTGACAGCCTGATCCAGCGATATGTAGAGTCACCCATTACCCATATCGGCGCCATTGATGCCCGGGGGTTTCTCCTGGGTGCAGTCATTGCCTACGAATTGAACAAGCCGCTGATCCTGTTTCGCAAAGTCGGCAAACTACCGGGCGACACCCTGGTGGACACCTACGAAACCGAATATAGCAAGGCACAACTGGAAGTTCAGCGCGACGCACTGGAAGGCGGCGAACAAGTCTTACTACTGGATGATCTGATTGCCACCGGGGGTACTTTTCTGTCCGCAGCACGCCTAGTGCATCAGTTGGGGGCTCAGGTTTACGAAGCAGCGGCGATCATTGATCTCCCCGACCTCGGCGGTTCACGCAAGATGCAGGACGCGGACATCCCCACCTTCACCCTGTGCGCCTTCTAGGGACTCTGCTAGAGAGTACAGCAAGCAGCGACCTGCTGAACACCTGTCGATGCTGGCTTTCAAGGGGTGCTTTGCTTATTGTTGCGCCAATAATAAAAAAGCATGCTGAAGCCGGCACGGTGGGCTCCAGCAAGCATTTGCGAGGACTCTGGCATGCCCACTTCTGTCTTGCCGCCCAATACCCGGGTCTTGCTGATAGACGACCATCAGATCTACCTTGACGGCTTGACCCTGACACTGCAAAACCTGCATGCCGGTGTCATACTGGATCATGCCCATACGGCCGCCGAGGCAGAGCAACAGGTGCAGAGCAATACCTACGATCTGGTCCTGCTTGATTTACAGCTACCCGACAGCAGCGGCCTGGCCCTGCTGCAGAAACTCCGCAAGCTCGATTCCCTCGTGCCCATTGCGGCGCTGACTGCCAGTAACAGCCCTAGTGATCTCGACGCTGCCATCCACTTGGGCGCAGCCGGGTTCATCAGCAAAACAGCAGACGGCGCCATGCTAATCGACGCAGTCACGCGCTTGCTGCTCGGTGAGCAAGTAATCATCGGCAATGGCACCCAGCCGATGGACCGCCAACGCTCGGCGCGGGAAGTTGGTGTGACGCCACGGCAACTGGAGATACTTGACCACCTGGCCGAGGGACTTCCCAACAAAGTCATCTGCCTGCGTCTGAACCTGTCGGAAGATACCGTCAAAACCCACATCAAAGCTCTATTCAGTGCCCTGCGCTGCCATAATCGCACCGAGTGTGTGAGCAATGCACGCAAGCTCGGTCTTGTCAGTTTCTAGCGGGCGCTACCATGCAGTGTGTCTGGAAGCAGCTGATGAATGGCACGACGTAAACGCACAGGCAATACAGGCTTGTAAATAATGTCTATGTCGGTCAGTCGAGCTAACTCAGTCACTTCTTCGCTAGTATCTGCAGTCACCAGTAAAGCCGGGCCATTATAACGGGTTGATGCGCGAAGCTCGCGAATCAACGCCAGACCATCCTTCGAGCCTTCCAACCGATAATCACTGATCAGCAGATCGATTGAGCCCGGTTCAATCCCTGCTAGAGCTTCATCCGGGGTCACGTAGCACGTCACCTGACACCCCCAGTGATTGAGCAGCGTCTCCATCGCCTCGCGGTTAATTAGATCATTTTCAACCAGCGCAATACGCCCTACCAGGTTTACCTGCAACACCTTGCCGGTTTCAGCTATATCCACGGCCCAGTCCCCTGTCGGCACGTCTATCCAGAAGTTTGATCCTTGACCCGGGGCAGACCGCAAGCCAGAAGGGTACTCGAGCAAGTGGATCAGTTGGCGGCAGATGGACAGACCTAAACCCACACCCTTTTCCAGTGTCCGTGCTGGATTGCGCAACTGCGTAAACTCCTCGAATATGCGTTCTTGCTCTGTCTGGTCCATCCCTCTGCCGTTGTCCTCAACCGCCAAACGTACCCGTTCCTCTACCCTCGAAACCCGAATAATGACCTCACTCGAATCGGCATGCAGTAATGCATTATTGAGAAAGTTACGCATCAAACGTTCGAGTAGAAGCGGATCGCTGCTCACCGCCATCCGCGGAGGACAATCGAGTTCGATACTGACTCCCCGCTCCTCAGCGCTCACCTCAAGGGTACCGAGAATGCGCTGAAGCCAGGGATACAGGTTAAAAGAACGTATCTGTGGTCGGACCATGCCAACACTGAGTCGCGATATGTCCAGAAGGGAATTAAGCATGGCTTGCAGCAGTTGGGTCGAGTCAGCCAGACGCATGACCGTACGTCGTACCGGCGGATCACTGATGCGCTCATCCAGGTGCTGAATGAACAGGGACATTGCATGCAAAGGCTGACGCAGATCGTGGCTTGCTGTAGCAAGAAAGCGCGTTTTACTCTGGCTCTCTCGCTCAGCCCTTGATCTTGCTGCATCGAGCAGGCGCTCATTGAGAAAGGCGCTGCGCATCATGTATTCATACATGTACGCACCAAAGCTGCCAATCAACGTAAAACATGATAGAAACAGCGCGTTCGCCGTGATCAAGCTGCGCCCGCTATCGACCATGTACTCCCCCCACAGATACCCCAGCACAATACCCCAACAAGACACTACAGCATGCCGCGCAGGCATACCGATCAAGAAAAAGCCCGACAGCAGCACAAGGTAAAGACCATCATGGGTGACTGGAACACTGAGGTTGGCCATACGGCTGACGGCGATAATCATTGCAACCATCCAGCCCGCGCAGACCAAGCCAATCGATGCGACAATAAATGCTCGTCGTGTGGGAATTTTACCCGGACGATTGGCATACCAGAGACAGAACACCACCACGAGAATGACAACTAATCGCACCGGCACGGTGTAGTTATGAACGTACTTGGGGAGGTAGGCGAAATCGATCAGAACGAACATCAGCATGAAGCCGATACTCGAGAACCCTACCAGCCATACACGCCGGCACATCTTTTCATGTAAATAGGCCTGAAAGGCCGGCTCGAACTGCCTGGTGAACCGAAGAGACGCGAAATGCCGTTGTTGCGCCACCAGAGCCGGCTCATCAATGGAGGCGTTTTTTGTTATTGTCGGACCGCCAAGCATGGGTAAATTCCGTCTTGTGGGGGCGATTTATTCCACTTTTATACCATTGCGCGATATGTGAACAGTATGAAAAGTTTAATCGTTTAAAAAACAATACATTACTTTGTACTTTTGCGACTATGCTTCAAACATGAACTCGATCTAAAGGTGAATTTGTGACAGCAGTTACGCCACTGACACATAAATGTATCACCCAAGCTGACCCATCCTTGAATCTTGGCAGCGCAGTCAACATCCTGGCCCTGGTGCCTCCGGCAACGTTAAGGCAGGCGGTCATTCGCCCTGCCCTGAGTTATCTGGGAATATCCTCGCGCTCTGCAGAAAACCTGTTGCTGGGTACCCTGATGGTCATGGCATGGCTACCGCCAGGCAAGCAGCCACACGGCGGCATAGGCCCCTATAGCATTTCCCGGGGTTTGCACACTCGTATCTGGGACGATTACCTCGCCAAGGATCCCGAGGTCGCCAGCCTGATTCGTGGACTCGCCAGCCAGCGCTGCTTCCTCCAGAATCCCCACGGCGAGCTGGGTTATAACCTTGCTTACGCAACAGCAATTGCCTGGCTTGTGTACCAACAGCAACCTCTCGACTTGAGCGATAACATGGATATCAACGAGCTGGCACAGCTCTGGCATCTTATCTATCCACACCACGACGCCAGCGCGATCGACTTCATCGAGTGCTGGAATCGGGCAGCTCATGATGAGCCCATGATCTCCGTGTGAAGCTATCTCGCCCTCATCAATAGCGCGCCATCAGCCAATCGGGCGCAGGTTGACCATTACCTGACCGCGGACCATCCTATAAGGCACGTTTCATGCCTTACAGGAGATATTTATGCCCCAGTCAAATACAACCAACCGCCAGATACTGCTTGCCTCCCGCCCCGTTGGAGCGCCAGGTCCAGACAACTTTAAACTGGTCGAGAATTCAATCCCAACTCCACAAGCCGGACAGATGTTACTGCGCGCATTGTGGATGTCGCTCGACCCTTATATGCGCGGCCGCATGAGTGACGCAAAGTCCTATGCTGATCCAGTACCCGTGGGCGGAGTCATGACAGCAGGCGCCGTCTGCAGGGTCCATGAGTCCCATCTTGATGGTTTCAGCCAGGGCGATCTGGTCATGTCCTTCACCGCTGGCTGGCAAGATTATTCAGTGTCAGATGGCAGCATGGTATTCAAACTTAATGCCAATATGAAAAATCCATCCCAGGCTTTGGGCGTGCTCGGTATGCCCGGTTTTACTGGTTACATGGGCCTGATGGATATCGGGCAGCCCAAAGCTGGCGAAACAGTGGTGGTCGCCGCTGCCACCGGCCCAGTAGGCACAGTGGTTGGCCAGGTAGCCAAGCTCCAAGGCTGCAGGGTAGTCGGCATTGCCGGCGGCGCGGAGAAATGCGCCTACGCAGTCGAAGAGCTGGGCTTTGATGCTTGCCTCGATCACAAACAGGACAATCTGGCCCACGCCTTGGGCGAGGCGTGCCCCGACGGTATTGATGTGTACTTTGAAAACGTCGGCGGCAAGGTATTCGATGCAGTTATGCCACTGCTCAATGCCCGTGCACGCATTCCCGTATGCGGCCTGATTGCCCAGTACAACGCGACTGAACTGCCCAGCGGTCCGGACCGTATGCCGCAATTGATGCGCCTGATGCTCAGCCAGCGCATTCGCATGCAGGGATTCATTATCTTTGATAATTACGGCCCGCATTATCCCGAGTTTCTGAAAACCATGACGCCGTGGGTTGCCGAGGGCAAGGTACGTGTAAAGGAAGATCAGGTCGACGGTCTGGAAAACGCACCTGAAGCCTTCATGGGGCTGCTGGAAGGTAAAAACTTTGGCAAATTAGTCGTCAAAATCGCCGATAGCTAATCCGGCACTTGGCGATCTGGCGGGGACTCATTACTCTGTAGCCATCCCAATCAGGAATGTGCCATGACCCCCGCGACCAGAGCGCTGGATAAAGCCGGTATAGATTACCGGCTACACCGCTACGACCATGATCCTAAAGCACAATCATACGGCTCTGAAGCGGCTGAAATGCTCGGTCTAGATCCTGCGCGGGTGTTCAAAACTCTTCTGGTCACCAGTGAAAGCGGCGAGCTGCTGGTAGCCGTGGTTCCAGTGATTGGCATGCTGGATCTTAAAGCACTCGCCACAGCTGCCAAGGTAAAGAAGACCGCCATGGCTAATCCGGCTGCGGCCCAGCGCAGCACCGGCTACCTGCTGGGCGGCATCAGTCCGCTGGGACAGAAAAAAGCACTGCGGACGTTTATCGACAGTAGTGCCACCCAATGGTCCTCCCTGTACGTTAGCGGCGGCCGAAGGGGCCTGGAAATAGAACTCATGCCACAACAACTTGCGCTACAAACCGGTGCGCAGACCACTTCCCTTGCTCGCCTCCCCGCGATGGGCGCAGGCCAATAGCCTTACACAATCATAACAACCGCATACAGACGGGAGCGCCACCTTTATGCCCCAGCATATTCTCGCCATCGACCAGGGCACCACGAGCAGCCGCGCCATTATCTTTAATGCCCAGGGTCAGCCCGAAACGGTGGTCCAGACAGAGTTCAAGCAATATTTTCCGCAGGACGGCTGGGTTGAACATGATGGTGAGGAGATATGGGCAAGCACTCTCAAGGTCTGCCGAGACGTGTTGGCGAAAGCCGGCCTGAGTGCGCAGGATATAAGCGCCATTGGCATTACCAATCAACGGGAAACAACTCTGTTATGGGATGCCCAAAGTGGTGAACTGCTGCATAACGCTATCGTCTGGCAGGACCGCCGTACCGCAGACTTCTGTCGTGACCTCAAGGCTGCTGGGCACGAGTCTATGGTAACGGAACGTACCGGTCTGTTGATCGATCCTTACTTCTCAGGCACCAAACTGCGTTGGTTGCTGGACAATGTCGAAGGCGCCCGACAACGGGCAGAGCAAGGGACGCTTCGTTTTGGTACGGTCGACAGCTTTCTGCTTTGGCGCCTCACCGGCGGCAAGGTACACCGCACAGATGCCAGTAATGCCTCACGTACTTTGATGTTCAATATTCATACACAGCAGTGGGATCAGGACATGCTGACCCTGCTGGATATTCCAGCCAGCCTGCTGCCCGAGGTGATGGACTGCGCGGCGGATTTTGGCCATATCGATGCCAGCCTGCTTGGCGCCAGCATCCCAGTAGCGGCTATGGCAGGCGACCAGCAGGCCGCCCTCATTGGCCAAGCGTGTTTTGAGCCAGGCATGGTCAAGAGCACTTACGGCACTGGCTGTTTCATGGTGATGAATACCGGCGACGTTCCGGTTACTTCCCGAAACCGACTGTTGACCACCGTAGCCTATCGTCTTCAGGGCAAGACAACCTATGCGTTGGAAGGCAGCATCTTTGTGGCCGGCGCCGCAATACAATGGTTACGCGACGGCCTCAAGCTGATCCAGAATGCTGACGAAACCGAAGCCATGGCGGAAGAAACCGGTGATCAATGTGGTGTCTATCTTGTCCCCGCGTTCACCGGCCTGGGTGCGCCTTATTGGGATCCCAAAGCGCGCGGCGCCATTTTCGGTCTGACCCGGGACACTGGTATCGCCGAGATCGTTACCGCCGGGCTGCAATCGGTATGTTTTCAGACACGTGATTTGCTGGATGCGATGACCGCCGATGGTGCCAGCAGCACAGAAGCGCTGCGTGTTGACGGCGGCATGGTAGTCAATAACTGGGTAGTTCAGGCATTGGCCAACATACTTGGCGTACCCGTCGACCGTCCGCAAGTAACTGAAACCACCGCGCTGGGTGTCGCCTACCTGGCAGGATTGCAGCTGGGTCTTTACCAGAATCTGGCGGAAATCGCCGAGCATTGGCAATGCGAACGCGCCTTTACTCCAGCCATGCCCGAGGCAAAACGCAATGAGTTGTACCGGGGCTGGCTCGATGCTGTTCGCCGCGTACGCGAATAATGCTAGAGCGCTTTATCACAAGAACGTTCTCCAGTGAGAACCAGTTCATCACGACTGGTCTCAGCTGCTGTCAGAGCCGGAATACCCTGCGAGAACTGATCCTTCGCAAAACCGTGCTACTCCCGCGCGTCCACAAACACACTCCAGACTGCGACGGTCAACTAAGCTGATCTGAACCCAATTTTTACAGGGCGTTCCTGTTACAGCCGGGCAATATCGATGTAGGCTGGTATCAACAGGCGCTGCCGTACGCCAGCACCTTTGCTCACTGATACAAGCAGGACAGTCCATGCGTTTTTTCAATCGGCTATATCACGCACTCAACCCAGCGCAAAAGCCGGACCTGGAGCGGGCTTTTCGGCACAGTGCAGCGCATTTGCCCACCCTATGGTTAATAGGCAAGACTGGTGCTGGCAAGTCATCATTGATCAAGGCTGTGACCGGACTGAGCGATATTGAAGTAGGCCAGGGCTTTCGACCCTGTACCAGTACCGCCACGCGCTACGATTACCCCTCGGAGACTCCGGTACTGACGTTTATCGACACCCGCGGACTGGCTGAGGCCGGCTACGACCCGGCTGAGGATATAGAAGCCTGCGAAGGCAGCAGTCATGCACTGGTCATCGTTATGCGCGCCGACGATCCCGAGCAGTCAGAACTGCTAAGCGCTCTTGAAAAGATAAAGCAGTCTGGCAAGGTCCGCAACGCCCTGCTGGTCCATACGGGTATCGACCTTCTCGACAGTGTTCAGGAGCGCGATAAATGTATCGCCTTAAACCAAGCTGTGGTGGAAAAGGTCTGGGGCGCGATCGAGAGCGCGCCGATAGACCTTATTGGTCAGGATGATCATCCGGTCGGGATGAAGGGGCTGATTGAAAAACTGGGGCAGTTCCTGCCGATTGTAGCTGAGCTGTTCGAGCGCCAGGGCAAGCACTCGGCGGAAGAATCCAATTTCCGCAAACTCAAGACCGAAATCATGTGGTACGCCGGCGCAGCGGGGGCCACCGATGCGGTTCCAGTGGTCGGACTGGTCACGGTACCGGCGATCCAGACCAAGATGCTGCACAGTCTGGCTAACCAATACGGACTTGAATGGGATAAACGATTGTTGGCTGAGTTGGCCAGCACATTCGGTATGGGGTTCGGTGTGCAATATGCATCGCGCCTCGGGCTGCAGCAGCTGGTCAAACTGATTCCTGTTTACGGTCAGACGGTTGGCGCCGCTTCGGCGGCCGCCACAAGCTATTGCGTGACCTATGCGCTAGGTCGCGTCGGCTGTATCTATTTCTTCAACAAGAGCTGCGGCAAGCCGACCTCCTCCGAGGAACTCAAGGCTACCTATCGCAAGGCCTTCGAACACATCATGCCGGTCGCCAAAGATGACTCTGAAAAAAACTTTTAACGCCTGGCGCGCCCTAGTCGGATTCTCTGATCGGATCAAACCATTCGTGTTGATTACCGTGCTCATACCGATCCTCCTACTCGCGCTTTTTGGTCTCTACGCGATCTTTCGCTATAACTACATCCTGACGTTTGTTGGGTTGCTGGGGCTGTTTACGCTGGCCGCGATGCTGCTTCTGTTCATTGTACGCAGGCCTAGGCGCAAGACATTGCCGCAGGTCGACGCAGCCCTGATTGAGGCAATGGATACGCCAGATTACTGGACACCACGTGATCGACAGGCGCAGCAGGAATTGCTCGGAGCGGTTAGCGAGCTATCACAGCGTAGTCCCGATTGGCGCGCAATGCCGGACGCTGCACTCGAGGTCGCTCGCGCCGTGGCAACGCACTACGGCAGCGGCAAACGGCATGCCCAATGGGCATTTTCACCTGTTGCACTGCTGGCAATAGCCGAACGGCTGACGCAACGCTACCGGCGAACCCTCAAGGAAAACGTGCCGGGCATAGATCATCTGAAAATCTCCCATGTCCTCTGGCTTGAGGAAAAAAGCGATCAATTCGTCCCCGCTCTGAAACTAGTCAATGTTTATCGCAAAATCCGCCTGCTGACGCCCGAGGGTATGCTGGCAGAGCTCGGCAGCCGGGCAATCGGACAGTCGTTCGAGGGTTTGAGCGATGAAATGCAACTGCGGCTCAAGCGCCTTCTATTGCTTGAGATGCTGCGTGCTGCGATCGACCTCTATGGCGGCCATTTCCGCTTCGATGACGATGAACTTTCCATTAGCGCTACCACTCTGAAGGACGATACCCGCCCTGCAGAAAAACCGGAGCCTATTCGTATCTGTCTGCTTGGTCAGATTGGCGCCGGCAAGTCATCGGTAATCAATGCGCTGACTGAAGGCTGGCAGGCT
Organism: Halopseudomonas sp.; assembly: GCF_047631575.1. Lineage (GTDB taxonomy): Bacteria > Pseudomonadota > Gammaproteobacteria > Pseudomonadales > Pseudomonadaceae > Halopseudomonas. Next base: position 38,632 of record NZ_JBLIAB010000012.1, read on the forward strand.
GAAACCAGCGCCTTACCCTCGACAGATCGCGGTCTGGTGTATGAATGCAAGATCGATGGCATACCCTTTCTGCGACTGCTCGATCTACCAGGCCTCAATGGCGATCCGAAAGTCGAGAAGACCCTGTTCAAGGAGATGGTTCAGTCCGACATGGTGCTCTGGGTGCTCAGAGCCAATCAGCCTGCGCGCAAACTGGATCAGGAGTTCGGCGACCGCTTTCAGGCGTGGCAGGGTAAACAGATCCATTACCAGCCACCCGCTATCATCGGCTTGCTCAACCAGGTTGACCGGCTTGGCTCGACCAATGACTGGAATCCCCCCTATGACTTGAGCGATAGCAGCGCCAAGGCAACGCTGATTCGGGAGGCGCTGGCATTCAACAAGAATGTGCTCCAACTGGATGAGATCATACCTCTGTCGGTATCTACAGAGCGGGAACAGTACAATGTGGAAACCCTGCGTGAGTTATTGAAAGACAAGTACGACAAGGCCTTGAACGTACAACTAAACCGCAGGCGCCGCGAAGCCAGTGGCTTCTCGGCTTCGAAGGAGTGGCAACGCGCACGACATGCCGCCGGCTCGCTGTTTTCGTTGATGGGGAAGGATTCGAAAAAATAAGCTTGCGCCTTCTTGCAAACCGCCTTTTAGTCGTGGCGGTTGCGCTGTCTTAAAGGTCGTATTCTAGGTTAGCTTCAGGCTGGCAGGGAATATCCAGCACCTTGATTTTCAATGGCCGGCATTGCGGCGACGTCCGTTCGATACTGTGTCCTGTCTTGAGACCAAGAAGCGCCATGCCCACTGGCGCAAGAACTGAAACTGTTTCAGTGTCGCCCGCATCCATGGGATAAACCAACGTGAAAAAAAATCACGACCTGTAGTTTCATCCAGCACATGCACCTTCGAGTTCATGGTGACGACATTAGCCGGAATACGTGTATGACTGACGATGCGTGCGCGGGCGATTTCGTTTTCCAATGTCTCAAGGGAGTCCAGAGAATATTTCATTGGATCAAGAATTTTATCAAGCCACTGTAGCTCGAGCTTACTGATAACGATATTGGGTGGGTTGCTCATAAAAGTGTAATTCCATCAGGACAGGTTCAAACGACAGACGCCCGTCTGGTTATTCAGCAGATTGAAATCAATCAACAATCATTGACCCTGATTACCGGGCACCTGCTAGCCGGGCGTCAGTTGATGCTCTCCGCTTATCGATCCACCCTGATAGCCGTTTTGAGTGCCGGCAGTTTATTGGTCTTTCTGCTGGGCTTCTGGATAAGCCAACGAGGTCTGCTAACGCTACGAAAGCTGGCACTGTAGGCAGGAAAAATCGACAGCGAAAATCTATACCTGCGATTACACACGGCTTGGCCACTACAACGAGTTAGAAACTCTTAAGCCCAGTTTTAATCACGCCTTAAGAAGGCTGGAGGATGGCTTCGAGCAGTTGACGCGATTTTCAGGCGATCTGGCGCACGAAATGCGCAACCCCCTCAATAATCTGATCGGATAGATCCAGCAATCCTTGAGTCGACCCCGCTCGGCCGAGCAATATGAGCAGCTACTGGGATCCCATCTGGAAGAATTCGACCGCCTTGCCCGAATGATCGACAGTCTGTTTTTTCTGGCCAGATGTGTGCAACCCAAGCAGAGTCTTGACCGCCAGCCAACGGACCTGCCGTTACTAGTCGAGCGACTGTATGACTACTTTGAGGGAATGGCAGAGGATCAACAGTTCCAACTGGCCAATCAGTGCAGTGGCCATCTTGTGGTGGAGCCAGAGATGCTGACCCGCGCCCTGGCCCTGGCCCTGGCCCTGGCAGAAGATGGCAGTTCACGCCTGAATGAATTTCACCAAATGTATCAGCAGAATATGTAAAGCGGCTGATGGCGACTTGCAATGCACTAGGCAATATCATCTGATACCTGATTAGATATCAAAAAGTGATCCATTCCTGTGGAAGAGAATATTCTGACCTGGTGCCTGCTGATTGTTGCCTCGTTTCTTGGCGGTGGCTTGAACGCGATCGCGGGCGGCGGCAGCTTTTTTACATTTCCGGCTTTGGTTTTCGCCGGAATACCCGTCGTCGCTGCGAATGCGACTGGTACGCTTGCACTTTTGCCTGGCTATATCGCCAGCACCTTGGGCTATCGAGAAGAGCTTAAGGCGCCCGACACATTACCCATGGTTGCGCTGATCAGCGTGAGTCTGTTTGGCGGCGCTCTGGGCGCAGTGGTGCTGCTTACAACACCCGATGCGGTCTTCCGCGCAGTCGTGCCCTGGTTATTGCTAGTGGCTACAGTGGTGTTTGCCGGCGGACCCTGGTTGCTGCGTGTCTTCCAACGCAATGGTGACGGCAGCGAGGCAAACGGACTGAGTCAAGGCTCGGCATTGGCAGCCGTCAGTGTTTACGGCGGCTACTTTAATGGCGGGCTAGGTATTGTATTGCTTGCCGCACTTGGCTTGCTGGGGCATCGCAACCTTAATCAGATGCAAGCTCTGAAGAACCTGGTTTCTTCGGTACTCACGGCAATTGCCGTAGCGGTTTATGCGTTCGGCGGCGCCATTGTCTGGCTCGAAGCCCTCGTCATGATGGTCGCGGCGACCATCGGTGGCTATGTCATGGCAAGGCTCGCTCGGCGGCTCTCAGCCACCATAGTGCGGATGGTAGTCATCGTTACCGGCACCGTCATGACAATTCTGTTTTTCCGCGGCTGATGATTCCATCTACCTGTATCACCACTGCGTCCATGGCACGCTCCTTCCAGCAGGGCATGTCTACCAGTTCTGCCCGAGCGTGATTTTTCAGTCCAACAAAACCGTGCATTGATGGATAGGGTATCGAGGATGCCCTGTTTACCTTGAAAATAGCTGTATATAACGGGCGCGGTAGGCATGGCCTTCGCCGATATACTGCTGACTGAATCGAATGCAAACGTGATCATTGTCAGGAATGGAGATATTTGGCTCCCACAGACAGCTTTTCCTTCACTGCCAATAACATCCTGTCTGTGGGATCCACTCAGGGATAAAGAAGCAACTGTCATCATCGATATGTCTGGCAACCGCGTGGTACTGAGCGCCTTGAACGAGCATCTTGACGACAATCTGAGCTACTGCATTCACATCGGCTTGACCTATCGGGATGAAGCTCCCATTGCCACAGTCATCAACCCAGAGATGGAATGCAAACGGACCAAGGTTTTGAGCGCTTATGCCTCAGAATAATGGATGCAGATAGTGCTGTACCCGGTCTGGGGCACGGGCGCACATTGGCTACCGATCACCGCCAATAGCCGCAGCTAATACCTGTGCGAATAACCCATGGCGATAACCATAAGGAAAAGAACATGAGCGAATTTGCAGGCAAGACCATCGTTATAAGTGGCGGTGCCGAGGGCATCGGTTTCAGTATTGCCATGGCTATGGGTAAACAAGGCATGAAGGTAGTGCTAGGCGATATTGATGGCAAACAGTTGAAGCTCGCCGAAGAAGAACTGCAGCAAGCCGGAATCGAGGTCTTGACTGCACAGATGGACGTGACCCAGCTGGATCAATGGCAAGCGCTCGCGGAACAAGCGATTAAACGCTTCGGCAAGATTCACATGCTGGTCAATAATGCGGGTGTGGGTGGCGGCACCGGTAGCATTGAGCAAATTGACAATACCGAATGGCGCTGGGTAATGGACGTTAACCTGATGGGCGTCATCAACGGCACCCAGGTGATGATCCCGCACATCAAGCAGCATGGTGAAGGCGGCTGGCTGCTTAACGTCGCGTCCATGGCCGGCATGGGAGGCATACCTCACGGCGGCGCCTATACCGCCAGTAAGGTCGCTGTTGTGGGCATGTCGGAAAGTTGGTTTGCCGAACTGCAGCCGCACAACATTCAAGTGTCTGTGCTCTGCCCTGCCTTTGTCAAAACGCGCATCAATCTGTCCATGCGTAACAAACAAAGCGACTACAAAACTGACGGCGCCAAAAAAGAGGCTACCCCGCAACAGGCTGCCATGGCCGCGAAGATGCAGCAGATCATTGATAACGGACTACCGGTAGAGATTGTCGGTGAACGCGTGGCTGAAGCGCTCAAAGCCAGGGAGCTTTACATCTTCACCCACCCCAACTATCGCCCCACCACTCAAGCCCGCGCCAAGGCGATTGATGCCGCCTTTGAGCGCGCCGCTGCCAGCCCGTTGCTGGCCGATGTTTTGGGGCAAGAAATAATCAGCTTCGGCTGATTGGTTACACGCTGGGTTAGGTCGACTGACCTGGGGAGCTAACAGTGAGGCGGCGTGCTGCGAACAGCAAAATACTGGCGATCACTATTTCGGGAACGATCATATCAATCGCCAGCGCCGCATCATGAATCAACCACGCCAGTATTCGACCCACGGCAGCGATGCCCAACAACATGATAGCGGGGTAGTAGCAAACACGTTTTGACGTGATCAAAGCAATCAAAATAAACGTTCCCAGTGTCAGGAAAAACGCGGAAAAGTCGCCGATCTGCGTGCTGCGTCCCAATCCATCGAGCAAAGGCATACCCAATTGAACAGCCGCAGATGAGGGATCTATCAGCCACCGCAAGCCAATCAGGACAAACAGAACTCCAAGAAGTGCGACAATCACCCTCAATATTTTATTCACTATCATTATTCTCTCCAATATTAAGCCTAGCGTTAGTAGTCGAGACCCGTGCTCATCTATGTGCAATAGGAGCTTAGATCATCAAAACAAAGCGTCAAAAATCTGCAGATGTCGACGATACTCAAATCAATTCTCTCATCCCAGCTTGATTTACAGGACTGCCCAAATGGGCTATCTGACGCTGGGCTACAAATCGACTCTAAAGCATGGGTTCATCTCAATCCTTGGCATTCCTCCGACGCCCCCCTGACAAGCAGTTACAATGAATATAAAGAACAGAGTACACATCAGTATTTCTATAGAAAGTAAAAAAATATTTAAAACTGATTATGACTTTGTATAGCTAAGAGGCATCCCAGAAAAATGTTTACTATTCAAGAAACCATAAGAGAATCAATGCATCAACTATTTGATGCCGTCGCAGCTATTTCTGTCCAAGGATACGACGAAAAACTTAAGGTTACTTATTGGAACACAGGTAGCGAACTGCTCTACGGTTATACTGCAGCAGAAGCGCTAGGCAAAACCTTGCAAGATCTGATCATTCCTCAGCAGATGCAAAAGGAAGTCATTACCGCACATAAGAATTGGCTTGATCATGGCATTGAAATACCTGCTGCTGAACTTATATTAAAAAACAAAAACGGTCAAAATCTCAGCGTGTTCTCAAGTCATATAATGTACTACAGCAAGCAGCATGGTCATGAAATGTACTGCATTGATATTAGCCTTGCTGACATCAAAAGAGCCCAAGCTCAAGTAGCCCTAAAAGACAACCTCCTGAAATCTGTGTTTGAAGCAACTCCCGACTTGTTTTTCTTGCTGGAAGAAAATGGCACTATTATCGATTATCATGCTGGCGAAAATAAAAATTTATATTCTCATCCAATACATTATATCGGCAGATCCATAGCAGAAATACTTCCTGAAAAGGTAGTTGCTAGCGTACAGGCATACAGCAAAAAAGCGATGCATCAGGGGGGCCTCGTAAGTTTTTAATATGAGTTAAGCACACCAAAAGGCCCAAGTTTTTTTGAAGCACGAATTAGATGCTTAATTGAGAATAAACAGCTAGTCGTCATCATTCGAGACATTTCCGAACAACACAAGACAAAAGAACTAATACGAAAGCAGGCTTATTTTGATGCTTTGACCTCATTGCCGAACCGTTTCCTATCTCTAGATCGGTTATCACAAATGATCAAAGAGATGGAAAGACACAGCAAAAAAGGGGCTGTATTTTTTTTAGATATAGACGACTTTAAAAAAGTAAACGACTCGTTAGGCCATGAAGTAGGTGACAAGTTACTTACAGAGGCTGCTAATAGATTGAATCTAGCGGTACGTAAAACAGATACTGTAGGCCGCCTAGGTGGTGATGAGTTTATTGTTTTACTGCAGTCTATAACCGATACTTATGATGTCATTAGTACTGCAAAAAACCTGCTTAATATATTTAAAAAACCTTTCAAAATAGGCGATAAAAGCTTGTTCTTACCTTGAGTATCGGCATTTCTCTTTATCTGGAAAATGGTGATTGTGCCTCTGACCTACTGCGAAATGCTGATACGGCAATGTACCAATCTAAAGCTGCCGGCCGAAACACCTATTCTTTTTTTACAAAAGAAATGAACAATATAATCTTGCGCCGACTGGAAGTAGAAGCACAACTGCACGGCGCATTAGAGCGTGACGAGCTCGAGGTGTACTATCAACCTAAAATAGATATAAGAAGCGGCTGCATCGTTGGTGCCGAAGCACTACTTCGCTGGCATAATAATAAAATTGGTAATGTTCCACCAGACGAGTTTATCCCAATCGCAGAACATACTGGCTTGATTGTCAATATAGGTGAATATGTTATTGAGAAAGCCATCCATTTTTTGTTTGATTGGCAGAATTTTCAAAGCACAGATTATACAATCGCAATAAACCTATCTCCTCGTCAGTTCAGGGGCGATGGACTAGTCAATTTCATTAACGCATCCATTGGCAAGTTAAATATCAGACCTGATCAATTGGAGTTTGAAATTACCGAAGGGTTACTTATCTCTGGAAAGTCTTATATAAATACTGCACTGAACCAACTTCACGAACTCGGAGTAAAATTGTCGATGGATGATTTTGGCACAGGATATTCTTCACTAAGTTATTTGCGCGAATACGCATTTGACATTCTAAAAATTGACCGCAGTTTTGTCAGTGGCATAACCTCAGAAAAAAAGGACCTCGATCTGGTTATCGCAACCATCGCCATGGCGCATGGTCTGGGTTTACTTGTTGTTGCCGAAGGCGTTGAAACGCGTGAGCAGCTTAACTTGCTTGATGATTTAGGCTGCGACATAGCGCAAGGGTATTACTTCAGCAAACCTGTGCCGGCCAAAGAAATGATCACATTTCAGCAGACAGGGCACTCAAGAACTCAATAACAAAACTGCAATCTTCATCTTCCAGCACACCCATATCTCCCACCGCAACCGGTGCTACATAACCACGGATGACCTGAAGACCTGGCGGTCTCAGGGTCCAAGTGCAACACTCAGTTGATGGTCTGAAGGTTATTGCTCTGCGAAAGCTGCAGGTATTCCACAAGCACCTCGACCGGGAACTTCCAGCCTAGGGTCTGACGTGGCCGAGTATTCAGCAAGTGGGCAATCTCATCAAGGCGCTCCTGACTCACATCGGACAGATCCGTTCCTTTTGGTAAGAACTGGCGCAACAAGCCATTGGTATTTTCGTTGCTGCCGC
>NZ_JBLIAB010000013.1:0-14640 GCF_047631575.1 Halopseudomonas sp.
TCGCCGTATTAGGCCTGGGCATCTATCTGGGCATGAGCCCCACACCACCTCCCGCCACTGCCAGCTGGCACGCCTACTTCTACCACGCCGGCGGCCTGTTTGCCTGCACCGTCCTTAACTTCCTGGCATTCCCCAGATGGTACTGGTGGGTAAGGGGTTTTTTGATGTTTATGGTGGGGGTGGCCGTGGAGTACGTGCAAAGCTTTCAACCGACGCGGTCGGCTGATATTACTGATATGTATGCTAATACCGGCGGGGTGCTGGCGGGGTTGGTATTGATTGGGTTGTTTCAGTTGTGGCGGGCAAGACAAAACGCCCGTCATTCCCGCTAACCCGCACTAAGGCACAACCTCACTCATTTTACACCCGAAAATGGGTCCCCGCATTCGCGAGGATGACGTTTGGGGGTAGCACAGAGGGTTGGCATGGCACACCGTGTGCGCCAAAAACCTCGTCATTCCCGCGCACGCGGGAACCCATCTTGAGCGTAAAACAGCGGGGTTTAGCATTATGCTTTCGGACCAGCGTTGGTTCGTGACCCTATACTAATCCCTCAGCTGCGCTTCTTGGGCGGCCCGAACCCGTCTGAGCTGGTGACCACCTGCCCTGTGGGTACTGCCGGTTTACGCTTGGCAGCTGGCTTGGACTTCGGCCGTTTTTTGCCGTCTTTTTTCTTGTCGTCTTTCTTTTTCTTGCTACCGACCGGTTTGCCGGAGGCCTTGGTTTTCTTGGGGCCTTTGTAGCTACCAACAAGTTCTTTGATCGTGCGGCGTTCAAATTGCCGGCGCAGGTAGCGCTCGATGCTGCACATCAGATTCCATTCGTGGGGGGCCACCAGGGAGATGGCGACACCTTCGGCCCCTGCCCTGCCCGTACGGCCGATACGGTGCAGGTAATCGTCGCCACTCCGCGGCATGTCAAAGTTGATGACCAGATCGAGCTCATCGATGTCCAGACCACGAGCGGCTACGTCGGTGGCGACGAGCACGCCGACATGACCTTGTTTGAGGCGTTCAATGGCCAGCTTACGGTCTTTTTGATCTTTTTCGCCATGTAGCACATAGACCCGCAGGTCCATGGCCCGCAGTACGCCGTTGAGGCGGTCAGCCATGATCCGTGTATTGGTAAAGACAATCGCTTTGCCGGGGCTCTCGTTAACCAGCAGCCACTTGAGCATCGCTTCCTTGTGACCCTGATCATCAGCAGCGATAACTTGCTGGGTTATAGCTGGGGTGTCGTCCCGGACGGTGTTGAGCTGCAATAGCCGCGGGGTGCGCTGTACTTCATCAACGACGCGCTTGAGTGCGGCGCTGCCTTTGGTGGCGGAGAATAGCAGTGTCTGGCGTTCGACCGGGCACTCATTGGCAAGCTTCATAACGTCTTCGGTGAAGCCCATGTCCAGCATGCGATCGGCTTCGTCCAGAACCAGTACCTGAACACCGGTCAATATCAGGCTGCCGGCGGCCAGGTGTTCGAGCGCACGGCCGGGGGTGGCAATAATGATGTCAGGGTTCTTGCGCATCTTGGCGGCCTGAACCTTGAAGTCCTCGCCACCGGTGATGAGCTCAGCCTTGATAAAGGTGAACTTGGCAAAACGCTGCACTTCGGAAATGATTTGCCGGGCCAGTTCGCGGGTGGGAAGCAATATCAATGCCCGGGGCACCATGGCCTGACTGTCATCGGTCATCAACCGCTGCAGAAGGGGCAATACAAAAGCTGCCGTCTTGCCGCTGCCAGTCTGAGCAATCACATGCAGGTCGTCCCCTGCTATCGCAGGAGGGATCGCTGCCTGCTGGACCTCGGTGGGCGTATCAAATGACAGTTCTTCAAGGCCTTTGAGCAGACGTTCGTGCAGGGCAAATTCGCTAAACAAGGATGCTTCCCTCTGGGACGACGATAATCGAATTGAATGGCGAACAGTGTAACACCCTGATGTCGGCAGGGCTTGGTGTTTGGACAGGGCCTGGTGTTTGGACAGGGCCTGCGTCCGCCTGGGTGCGAAGGGTTAGAATTCAGGCACAAAAAAAGGGACATCCGAGGATGCCCCTTAAAACTCAAACAATTACTTGAGCAGCATTACAGCTTAACGAATACCCGAGGAGCGCAGGGCTGCCGGGGTAAACTGATTGTAGGTTGGTTTGAAGTCGAACTGCGGTGCAGAGACTTCTTCGGTGTACATGCCCAGGGCAATGTAACGGCCGGCCAACAGGTCATACAGGGTCTCGATGGCATAACCCGGCAGACTGACGTTGTAGTTGAAGGCAACGTGGCCTTCACCTACACGCCAAAGCGTGCCACGACCGTCGTAGTGATCGGCCAGGTTCAACAACCAGGAATCCTCGTCCATGAAGAAGTTACGCTGGGCGTAGATGTGGCGTTGACCGTCTTTCACGTTACCCTGCACTTCCCACACACGGTGCAACTCGAAGCGGGTGTATTCAGGATTGATGTGGCCTGCGTTCAGCACGTCCTCGTACTTCACACCGGGCTGGGTCATCTTGTAGCTGTTGTACGGCACGTAGATTTCTTTCTTGCCAACCAGCTTCCAGTCGTAACGATCAGGTGCACCGTTATACATGGCGAAGTTGTCGGAAGTACGCATGCCGTCCGAAGCGGTACCTGGTCCGTCATAAGCAACCTGTGGTGCGCGACGTACGCGACGCTGGCCGGCGTTGTAAACCCACGCCATGCGTGGCTCTTTCAACTGATCCAGGGTGTCGTGTACCACCAGTACGTTACCTGCCAGACGCGAGGGCGCATTCACACTCTGCTTGAAGAACAGCAAGGTGTTAGGGATGCTTGCTTCATCAACATCATCCATCAACTGCGGGTAGCCCACTTCCTCTTCCAGCTTGATGAGGGTGTAGGAACCGTTGGTCTGCGGCATGGCCTGCATGTACCAGCGCTTGGTGTTGATACGATAGCGAGTCAGGTGGTTCCAGACGACTTCCCCACCGGTTTTCGGGATCGGGAAGGCGAAGGTGCCATGGGCGAAGTTATCGATACCGTCGCCAGCATTAACCAGCTTGGCCTGACCTGCAGTTCGCTTGACCTGGTCATATACTGCCTGCGGGTAACCAACAGAACGATGCGACTGATAGACCGGCATACGGTAGGTTTCAGGATAACGCTCAAACAAAGCAATCTGGCCAGGTGTCAGATTTTCGCTGTACTGCTGATAGTTCTGAGCAGTGATCACGAACTCTGGCTGCTCATTGGCATACGGGTTGGTGGAGAAGTTGTCTTCCAGTTTGGTACCTGCATCCGGACCGATACCACCAGTCCATTCAGGAATAGTGCCTGAAGCATTACCGGCTTTTTCAGCACCGATCGGAGTCAGGTTATTACCCAACTGATTGATTTCGTCCTGCGTCAGGCTTTGCGCCATGACGCCGGTTGCCAGGAGGCTCAAGGCCAGACCACCAGCACCCAATAGAGTTTTTTGCATACGCATCATTATTTTATCTCTCCAGTTGCCAGTCTTAGAACGTCACGCTGACGCTGACGGAAGCGAAATCGCGGTCTTTGGCGGTGTTGTACTTGCCGTCAAAGAAGGTGTTGTAGCTCAGGCTTGCCGAGTACTTGCTGGCATAATCAGCATTTACCGACAGACCAACCGACTTGGAACCCTCATTGAAGTTAGGACCCCAACCCTTGACATCATGCGAGAAAGCCAAACCCGGGCTCAGGTTGATGCCGGCAAACGCGTTGTTGTAGTTCAGCACAGCACGCGCACGGTAGCCCCAGGAGTGAGTGCTGTAGAAGCCATCGCTTTCACACCAGCTAGCTGATTTGGATGAAGTGGCTTGAGAGAAGCAAGAACCATCAGCTACTTGGCTTTGACCGAACAACGAGTCCCGACCGTACATGGTCGAACCTGGGCTGGTGCTCAAGCCGGAGATGTAGTTGTAGCCCACTTCGCCGACCAGAACTAGACGGCTTGCGCCCAGTACGCGCTCGATGAAGTGAATTGCCGTAGTCTGGATCTGATAAAACTCTTTGCGGTCGTAACCTTGCAGTTCTGCACGGTGTGTTCCTGTGTTACCGCGGTTAGCTGGATCGTACGCATCGCCACCCTTGAAGGCACCAGGCAAAGCACTAACGCTCATGTCACCGGTAGTCACCTGCATAGGCATGTTTGGACGATAGCTCATCTCGCCACTGACAGCGGTGCCGGCGATGTTGGTCGCAAAGCTTACGCCGTACAGACGGATGTCTTCAGGATATTCGAAGAAATAACCTGCTGCACCCGGCTCACCGTTAATCCCGCCAATCGGATCAGACACAAAAGAAGCGCTGGTCGCATTAATGCTCGAATAAAAGGGCGTACGGCTGTGATAGTTCATGGCGTAAAAGCCAAGTTCAGTATCGTTCAGCTCGGCTGCGTAGTAACGGAATGCCACGCCAAACTGACCATCATCGCTCGCCTCACGATCTTTCTCTGCCCGAACAATGTAACGGGACAGACCACCGGGGCCATTGGGTGAAGCCAGGCTGGGATCACCCTGGGGTGCATCAGCACCAGCGACGACCAGACGATCTACGCAACCAGTAGCCAAGGTATCAGCACCAAAGAACGTGCCGCAATTATCGATGGCGTATGGCGCCCACTTGAGCTGGTAAAAGGCTTCAACGTTCAAATTGTCGGTCAGGCCCTGGGAGATATATAACATCTCTACTGGCAGCAGACCTTCCTTGAGCTCAGCACCTGGACGACGGAATGCTGCTACGTCAATCGGGTTGATCGAGTTAATCGAATTCTGGATGAAAGTACTTTCACCCCAGCTAACTACCTGACGACCCAGGCGAACGTTGCCGGGCTTATCACCAATGGTGTAGTTGTGGTAAACAAAGGCATCCAGCAGAGCAACACCGGCACCTTTAACCAACGGCGGACGACCAGAGTCATCAATGTTGTAGAAACGCTGACTGCCGTCTTTTGTTTCGAAATCGTACCAGTACTTACCACGGAAGAAGGCACCGGAATCACCGTAGCTCAATTCTAGATCGTGAATACCCCGAAAAATCTTGGAGAAGAAATCACCGGATTCATAATTCTGGCGGCCATCATCGGATGTCCGCGATGCAGCAAAACCGCCGGAGGCAACATGGATGAAATCCTTGTTAGCGTCCTCAGTCGACATGCTGGCACCCAGTGAAAGCTGGGAGTCGAACTGGGCCTTAACTTCGCCAATATTAAAAGCCACCGCACCTGCTGAACCCGAGAAGCTGGCCAGACCGATTGCCAAAGGCAACGCCGCGAGCGACCAAGCATGCATTTTTTTTGTCATTGTGCTGCTCCGTTAGATTTATTCATGAATGCCAGCAGACCCTTAGGCCTTTGACATCGGAAGTAATTCTGTCACGGAGAATGCATTTGATTTGTCCGAAAAGGACTAATTTGTAGCCCCGAAAGGACATTCATGTACTGAATAGGGCAGTTTCTTAACGCGGAATTATCTGTTCCATTCTTTTGCATAATAAATCAATTTAATTTATCTTTAAGACAGATCCAATCAATTTGAGATAAAAATACAACAATAAAGCACAAGAGAACTTCTGAGTATGAACCAGACACTCCATCCGCTGCCATGCGCACGGCTGCAAGAGCGAGCCTTTTGGGCTCAAGGCATAAGCCAGACTCTCACAAGTGAATACGGCAAATCGACGACTGACCTGCCCGGTGACCTACAACATTATTTCGTCTCAAAGGACCTGAGTTCAGTACAGATAAGCCAAACTGACATGAACCGGCTCTGGCATGCCGCCGCGACCCTAGCAAAGGATGAGTGCTTCGGACTCCGGATGGGCCAAACCTACTGCTCCAACACCCTGAAGGTGCTTGGGCTAGCGGCAGTATCTAGCGCGACTATCGGTGAGGCAGTGCAAAGAGTTATCCGTTTCTTCTCGGTATTCAGCACCCAAGTGCAACTTTACTCAGTAGAAGATGACCAGCACATGACGGTTTACTTTCAGCCCCGTGGCACACCGCACCCGATGCATATGGAAGCACTGCTCTCCCATTGTCAGCATATATGGCGCGCGCTTGACCCGGCTAACAGCTCGATGGTGCTGGAAACACGCTTGACCGCTGATCATGATAAAACCCGCTCTGCCTGCGAAAACGTATTCGGCAAGCGTATCCGCCCCGGCAGCAAGCGGATCGCAGTCAAACTCAACAGGCACATGATGGACAGCCCCCTCCCCGCAGCCGATGCCTTTCTGGTCAAACGCCTCGATTCCACCCTGGAAGATATGCTCAGCGCCGTTCCCAATATCGATTTTGCCGAGCAGGTAAAACAACGCATACGGGTGCTGGTGTCAGAACGGGAGGTGTCGGAAGATCTGGTCGCTACTCCCTTCAATATGAGCCCGCGCCACCTGCGCCGTAAATTGAGCGAAACCCAAACAACCTACGAGAAGCTACTGGATGAAGTGCGTATGGAGCTGGCTATTCGTTTAATTGAGGATGGAAAGCTGAACTTGGGCCGTATTGCCTTTGAACTGGGCTTTCTTGACCCCAGCAGCTTCACCCGCGCTTTCCGCCGCTGGACGGGCATGAGCCCTACTGCATTTCGCGGTGAGGTACGGCAAACCGGTGGCGTGGGTGGCTAGGGTGTAAAAAAAGGAAAAAAAAGGGAGCCAATTGGCTCCCTTTCTTATTGCCCGAAGGCGACCAGCTTAGCGGATACCCGAGGAGCGCAGGGCTGCCGGGGTAAACTGGTTGTAGGTTGGTTTGAAGTCGAACTGCGGTGCAGAGACTTCTTCGGTGTACATGCCCAGGGCAATGTAACGGCCGGCCAACAGGTCATACAGGGTCTCGATGGCATAACCCGGCAGACTGACGTTGTAGTTGAAGGCAACGTGGCCTTCACCTACACGCCAAAGCGTGCCACGACCGTCGTAGTGATCGGCCAGGTTCAACAACCAGGAATCCTCGTCCATGAAGAAGTTACGCTGGGCGTAGATGTGGCGTTGACCGTCTTTCACGTTACCCTGCACTTCCCACACACGGTGCAACTCGAAGCGGGTGTATTCAGGATTGATGTGGCCTGCGTTCAGCACGTCCTCGTACTTCACACCGGGCTGGGTCATCTTGTAGCTGTTGTACGGCACGTAGATTTCTTTCTTGCCAACCAGCTTCCAGTCGTAACGATCAGGTGCACCGTTATACATGGCGAAGTTGTCGGAAGTACGCATGCCGTCCGAAGCGGTACCTGGTCCGTCATAAGCAACCTGTGGTGCGCGACGTACGCGACGCTGGCCGGCGTTGTAAACCCACGCCATGCGTGGCTCTTTCAACTGATCCAGGGTGTCGTGTACCACCAGTACGTTACCTGCCAGACGCGAGGGCGCATTCACACTCTGCTTGAAGAACAGCAAGGTGTTAGGGATGCTTGCTTCATCAACATCATCCATCAACTGCGGGTAGCCCACTTCCTCTTCCAGCTTGATGAGGGTGTAGGAACCGTTGGTCTGCGGCATGGCCTGCATGTACCAGCGCTTGGTGTTGATACGATAGCGAGTCAGGTGGTTCCAGACGACTTCCCCACCGGTTTTCGGGATCGGGAAGGCGAAGGTGCCATGGGCGAAGTTATCGATACCGTCGCCAGCATTAACCAGCTTGGCCTGACCTGCAGTTCGCTTGACCTGGTCATATACTGCCTGCGGGTAACCAACAGAACGATGCGACTGATAGACCGGCATACGGTAGGTTTCAGGATAACGCTCAAACAAAGCAATCTGGCCAGGTGTCAGATTTTCGCTGTACTGCTGATAGTTCTGAGCAGTGATCACGAACTCTGGCTGCTCATTGGCATACGGGTTGGTGGAGAAGTTGTCTTCCAGTTTGGTACCTGCATCCGGACCGATACCACCAGTCCATTCAGGAATAGTGCCTGAAGCATTACCGGCTTTTTCAGCACCGATCGGAGTCAGGTTGTTGCCCAACTGATTGATTTCGTCCTGCGTCAGGCTTTGAGCCATAACGCTGGTTGCCAGGAGGCTCAAGGCCAGACCACAGGCACCCATAAGGGTTTTTTGCATACGCATCATTATTTTTATCTCCAGTTGCCTGTCTTAGAAGTTCACGCTGACGCTGGCGGATGCGAAATCGCGATCCACGTTGGTGTTGTATTTGCCATCGAAGAAATCAGTGTAGCTCAGACTGGCAGTGTACTTATTGCCGTAATCAGCGTTCAGACCAATGTTGACTGCCTTGGCGTTCTCAGTGAAGTTAGGACCATAGCCATCAACATCGTGGGACCAGGTCAGGTTCGGGCTCAGGTTGATACCGGCAAACACGTTGCTGTAGTCAAGTGAAGCACGAACACGGTAACCCGATGACCATGGAGTTACGAAACCATCATTTTCACACCAGCTCGCAGCATTAGGCGAACGTCCTGCAGGAGCCGTGCCTTGAAACGAAGAGCACTGACCTGCTACAACGCCCGGAGGACCAACGTCACTTGCAACATAAGGGCTTTGACCGAACAAGGAATCACGACCAAACTTAGTAGTATCTCCCAAGCTACCTACGTAGTTGACACCAACTTCACCAACCAATGCGAGACGGCTGGCACCCAGTACCCGCTCAACAAAGTGAATGGCTGTGATTTGTGCCTGGTAGACTTCCTTACGCTCGTAACCGGTGATTTCAGACCCTATGCCACCAGTACCTATCGATATTCCGCGGTGGGTGTTGTCTTGGCCAGTGGCGGCACTAACCAGAGCAAGACGGCTTTGGTCAGCCGTGTTGATCTGCAGCGGCTGATTAGGGCGATAGCTTACTTCGCCACTCAACGCAGTTCCGGCAACGTTGGTTGCAAAGCTGACACCGTAAAGACGGATGTCTTCTGGGTATTCAAAGAAATAGCCTGCAGGCGAGGATCGGCCATCGATGCCAACAATCGGGTTTCCAAAGGGTGTTGCAGGAGGGACACCTGCGATACTGGAGTAAAGAGGCGCACGGCTGTGATAGTTCATTGCGTAGAAGCCGAACTCAGTATCATTCAGTTGCGCCGCGTAATAACGGAACGCAACACCAAACTGCCCATCATCACTGGCCTCACGGTCTTTATCAGCTCGGTTGATAATCAAAAAGGCTGGCTGCTGACCTTGCGGATTATCAGAGCCACCCACTACCAAACGGTCATTACAGCCAGTAGCAAGGGTGTCAGAACCGAAGAAAGTACCGCAGTTATCAATGGCAAAAGGTGCCCACTTCAACTGGTAGAAGGCTTCCATCGACAGATTGTCTGTAAGACCTTGGGAGATATAGAGCATTTCGACCGGCAACAGACCTTCCTTGATTTCCGCGCCTGGACGGCGAAAAGCCGCTACGTCAACCGGGTTGATCGAGTTAATCGAGTTCTGGATGAAAGTACTTTCACCCCAGCTAACCACTTGACGACCCAGGCGAACGTTACCTGGCGTGTTGCCAATGGTGTAGTTGTGATAAACGAATGCGTCAAGCAATGCAGTACCTGCACCTTTGACCAGCGGCGGACGACCGGAATCGTCAATGTCATAGAAACGCTGACTGCCGTCTTTGGTTTCAAAGTCGTACCAATACTTGCCACGGAAAAACGCACCTGAGTCACCATAACTCAATTCAAGATCGTGTACGCCGCGAAAGATTTTGGAGAATACGTCGCCAGCGTCGTAATTCAAGCGACCGTCGTCTGATGTACGTCCTGCAGCTTCGCCGTTTTGTGGAACGCCGTCGCGGGAGGTGGCTATGTGGATAAAACGCTTGTCAGCACTCTGAGTCGACATACTGGCGCCAACAGACAACTGCGAATCAAACTGGGCCTGGACTTCACCAAAATTATACGTAATTGCGTTAGCTGAACCGGTAAAACTGGCCAGACCGATAGCCAATGGCAAGGCCGCGAGCGACCAAGCATGCATTTTTTTTGTCATTGTGCTGCTCCGTTAGGGTGACATGAACCTGTGTATCTGAAGACACGTTCAGGACAGCCGCAGTCTCGCACGCACTCCCCATGAAAGACTTGCCCCTGAAGGCCAATTTATTTGACTCTACCGGCCATTCAGTCGATGAATTGAAATTAAAATTGTGCTTTGATAGGCGCTGAATGAAACGCAAGACTGAAGTCCTATCGGAGTTAGCGCGAGCTTGACATGTTAATCAGCACCCGGTCTAGCGTAGGCTTTCACGAAAGAATGACAGCTTTAGTATAAAAGCGTATGAAAGCTCTGTACCCGGCAAAAAGTTCTCACCCGTTTGGGCTAGAAAGGATTAACCGGATAGTTCAGGGGTGCGTTTTAGTATTTCGCCTAGCGAAACGGAGTTCCGAGGTCTCAGCTTTAAAATGAACGAGATCTACCTTTCTAATAATAGATAGAACCTAGTTCTGTTCACGCACTTTCGCGAGGCACGGGGTCATGGCGGATACCGTCAATTCAAAGGCAAGCGGGCGCATGGGTGAGCGGGCGCTGTGGATACCGCTGATAGATCAGGCATTACGCCAGTATGAGCGATCACTCACCGACTCCGATGTTATTCAGAGCGTGTTTGGTGGCATGCCGCCCTCCTCTGGCTTTGTCGATCAGGCTTCGTGCTCCCTTATTTGGACCGAGGCATTAAGGTTGTCAGACGATCCGCTGTTCGGGCTGCGTATAAATCGGCTCTTCATACCGACGGCATTAAATGCGATCGCCCTGACCAGCCAGGCCTGCTCCACAGTGGGCGCTGCGTTAACCAATCTGGTCCGTTTTTTTCCAATCGCCAGTACTCAGATCAAGCTGGAAACCCTGCAGGGCGAGGATTTTTTGCACATCCTGTTGCGTGCGCAAGGCCAACCCCATCGTCAGCACATCGAGGCGCTGGTTGGGTATATGTGCCGCCTGCTGCATCATCTGGATCTGGATAATCTGAGCCTGATAAAGAGTGTCGCGCTGATCCGCGAGGACGATCAAGAGTTGGAGCTGTGCGCGCGGCTGCTCGGATGTCCCGTCACGGCCAGTGATGAGGACTATTGCATCTCACTGAATCCCTCTTTGCTCGCCAAACCCCTGGCCAGCGCCGATCCTTTCTTGTTGCCACGGTTTGTTGAGACCATGGAAGGTCTGCTGGCGAATATGCCAAGTAATAACCTGGTGGAGCAGGTAAAACGACGGATTCAGGTGTTGCTTGGCTCTGGCGATATGTCTGAGGAGCGCATTGCAGTACCCATGAATATCAGCCCACGACATCTGCGCCGCAAACTGAGCTTGTTCGGCACCTCGTATGAGTTACTGGTAGATGAGGTGCGCAAGGAGGGAGCGATCAGAATGATCAGTCAAGACCAGCTATCCCTCACCAGCATCGCCTACGAGCTGGGCTTTCTCGACCCGAGCAGCTTTACCCGTGCCTTCCGGCGCTGGATCGGGATGAGCCCGACCGCTTTCCGAACCCTGCAGCGTGCCGGCGAGGTGAGTAAATCAGGGGGCGCTCAAGCCAATGTCGCCTAGCAACCCTCACCCTTGAAACACTCTGCGTTAACCGCCTTAACTCTACTGCGGTTTGATAAACAACAGGGTCATCCTGTCGCTTTCGCCAACGCCCATCAGATGGATGCGGTTCTCGTTACCACCGCGCAAGGTGGGCGGTAGGCTCCAGACGCCGTGGGGGTGGTCGCGCAGGTCCTGCGGATTCTGGTTGACCGCGCTGCGCGAGACCAGTTCGAATCCGGCTTCCAGTGCCAGCTCCAATACAAGCTGCTCCGAGACATAACCAGTCTTGATCATTTCCTCCAGATCAACGTCGGGCCGGGCGCGGTGTTCGACCAGGCCGAGCATGCCGCCGGGTTTCAATACGTCGAACATCTTGGCGAATACGGTGCGGGTTTCATCCATGCCAGCTTCAAGCCAATTATGCACGCTGCGAAAGGTGACCACACGATCGGCGGTACCTGGTTCGGCGATTGCGTTGTCCGAACTATAATCAAGCGTGGTCATCTGCACGGCGTCGTATACATTCGCCCGGCGCGTGAGCATATGCTCGTAATCCTTACGCGACTTGACGAAAAACGCGACATCGGACTCCGCGGGAAAGTGCGCCGCTATCAACTTACCTTCATCGCGTAGCAGCGGCGCAAGAATTTCTGTGTACCACCCGCCACCCGGCCAGATCTCGACCACCGTCTGATCTTCCCGGATGCCAAAGAACTCCAGCGTCGCTTGCGGATTACGATGGGCGTCGCGCATGACATTGGAAATCGAGCGACTTGAGCTACTGACCGCATCGCGAATCGCCGTGGTCTCTTCAAACGCTAGCACTGGCGCTTGGGTGGTTGCGAGTGGAATCGGACTGGTCTCGGCAGATTGCGCGAGTGCGGAGGCGGCGACTGACACGCCGACGGTACAGATAACCCCCATTAATAAATGACGCATTTCACTCTCCTGAGTGGTAATGAATTAATTCAAGACTAACAGTTGGATACATAAGGTTCATGTTTGCCATGGGTTTTTTCCAAACAAGCTGTAACAATCAGCTATACATTGACTCCAAACAGTTAATCCCCAGATAGGAGCATCCTGTGCGCGACACGCTACCCCTGCTGGACAATTTGTCATTCCCGGCGATTGCCCGTACAGGCCTGCAAACTCTGCAGGTCAACCTGACCTATACCTGTAACCAACGTTGCCTGCATTGCCACGTTAATGCGGGCCCGACGCGTACCGAAGCGATGAGCGACGAAGTGCTCGCTACCCTGTATAACGTCATTGATGCCCATTCGGTTCAGATCCTTGATCTCACCGGTGGTGCGCCAGAAATGCATCCGCGTTTTCGCGAGATTGTCATCCATGCCCGACGCGAGGGACTGCAGGTCATTGACCGCTGCAACTTGACTATTCTCACCGAGCCTGGCTACGAAGGCCTGGCGGAGTTTCTGGCTGAGCAGCAGGTCATGGTATCGGCCTCCTTACCCTGCTATTCGCGCGATAACGTCGACAAGCAACGTGGGGACGGCGTGTTCGTGCGCAGTATCGAGGGCCTGCAAATGCTGAACAAGCTGGGCTATGGGCAGGACAACCAGGCTCTGAGCCTGAACCTGGTGTTCAACCCCCAGGGTCCGAATTTGCCGCCGCCTCAGGCCGCGCTTGAAGCGGAATACAAAAGCCATCTGGCGGAAGATTTCGGGATTACTTTCAACCAGTTGCACACCATTACCAATCAGCCCATCGCGCGCTTTGGCAGCACCCTGGTGAGCAAGGGGCAGTTCAATGATTACATGCAGCTGCTGCGCGATAATTTCAGCGAAGACAATATGGCCGGGCTGATGTGCCGTTCAATGGTCAGCGTGGACTGGCAAGGCTATTTATATGACTGCGACTTCAATCAAATGCTCGATCTGCCGATGAACCTGCTCGCACGCGACCGCAGTCATTTGAGCGATCTGCTTGGCAGTGACCTGAAAAATAACCCCATCATGACCCGCGACCATTGCTTTGCCTGTACCGCGGGCCAGGGATCAAGTTGTGGTGGTGCGCTGGGCTGAAGTTGGTTTGGCAGAGTCGAACGCGCGACGGGTGACATCGCGATAAATCTGCTCGGCGGCCTGCTTCAACGCCAAGGCCTGTTCCGGCGTCATACTGGTCAGGCAGAACAGTTTTACTGGAATATCGGTGGCCTGCTCGCGCATCTGAGTCCCCGTGGCAGTCAGCGCGATCAACCACTGCCGCTCGTCTTCGATGCCCTTGCAGCGCAGGATTAGTTCCTTGTGCTCGAGCCGCTTGAGAATCGGCGTCAGGGTTCCTGCATCCAGACGGGTATCTTCGACCAGTTGCTTGATCGGCACCGCATCGTGCTCCCAGAGGGCCAGCATCACCAGGTATTGCGGGTAAGTCAGCCCGAGGGGCTCAAGCAATGGCCGGTACGCACGGATCATCGCGTTACTGGCACTGTACAGCGAATGGCAGAGCTGATTGCGTAACAACATCCGGCTGGCGGAATCAGACATGGGACGACCTCGTGCCTTAGGAATACTGTATTTATTTTGCGCACAAGGTATTGACCCGTCAATAGCTGTCGCTTATTGTTTTGTGCACAAGATGATCTTATCCAGGATATCTCTCAGGGAAGTGTTCAAATGAAAATATTGGTTATTGTGCTGTTGATCATTGTGTCTCTCGTTGCCGCTGCTTTTGGCTTCATCTACTGGCAAAACAGCCAGACGCCCGAGCTGGGCCATACTGATGGGCTTCTGACACCGCTGAGCGGTAACCCGAACGGCGTATCCACCCAGACCGCTGATGAAGCTGCTCTGATCCTGCCATGGCAGTTTAAGGCTGATCAGGCAACGACAATGCAGTCTATCAAGGACGCCCTGGCTGACTATGACGGAGCCGAGACAGAGATCGTGCGCGAAGACGCCGATTATCTTCGAGTGGTGTTCGTCACGCCCACAATGCGCTTTCGTGACGACGCCGAGTTTTATCTAAATGCCGATACCCGAGAGGTACACTTTCGCTCGGCCAGTCGTGCCGGCAAGTCGGATCTGGGCCTCAACCGCCAGCGCTACGAACGTCTGACCGAACTCTATCTGCGCTGAGTTCAGTCACCTTTTTTACCGTCAGGAGTACTCGCACCATGAAAGCCGGCAAGATCATTGTTCTACTCGTCATCGCCGCGTT